>CP136011.1:0-600000 GCA_030263805.2 Pseudomonas sp. FeN3W | reverse complement strand
GTCACCCGACGCCAACGCTGCCTGAATAGCTTCGAAATGCAGGCGCTTCTGCCGTTTCACATCAAGCTTTCTGACATACCTCGGCACGTCGTGCTTACGCTTTTCCCTGTGGTACTCGCTAATCGCCGTATCGACGTACTTTTGGTAGGTGTCAGCTCCCGTATAGGTGTGCTCCCAATACGCTTTCCAAGTTCCATCGTAGCAGGAGAAACCTTCGTTCTCATGCCAGATGACGCCCAGGGACTTATAGTGATTGATGTCGCGGCCCCTCGGGCCCCTTCGGTATGTTCTTGCCATGTTGACGCTCTCCTCGACATTAAGGTCAAGTTCGAGAGGTCACGTATTCGCTCATCTTGATCATAGGCTCACCTTTCGATTTGGATACACGTTAATTGATAAGAGCACAGAGCGCAAGCTCATGCTGCCGTCTCATTGGCATCTATCTGATATAGGCTGTTAAGCCATGCCCCAGGCGCTGTAAGCGCCTTCATGTCAATATTGTTGATCTCATGGCCAGCCCGAATCTGGTAGTGCGGGTGAACATAGTCACCAGCCTTGTAGTGAGTTGACCCTTTTATGAAAGCCTCACGGCTAATTCCTCCAATCATCCACATTCTGCGCTCGGTATGAACGTAGGTCATGAAGAAGAAATGATCTACAGGTTCAGCTGTGTGACGCGCCGTCATGCCTGCCGCGTAGCTGGGTTTCGGGTCATCCTTTCGCTTGACCGTCTTGATTCCAACCTTATGCCTGCCCGCAATAATGAAATCAGGCTTGCCACTGGCCTCGTCCACGATCCACTGGAAATCCTGAATCTTTTGGTGAGAAAGCCAGCTTTTGAATACCATCTCCCCTAGATCCCCAACCCAGCGCAGATCAGTATCTTTTTCTTGGAATATATTGCCATATAACGCATCACGCTCGGCGCGTATTCGTTTAGCATGTTCTTCGAAACGTATATCAACAGGCAGAGATATCCAACCATTGGAATGGAGTGTGCTATGAGACATGGCGCTTTACTTGTTATTATTATTTTTATAACTCAACGCTAACAAGCAAAGCGGCTTTTTGTCAATTATCTCTTATGGATTAAATGATGGACTAGCATCTCTATCGAGCAGAGCATGGCGCTTGGCGTCGAGCAATACATTTACCTGGCTTGCAAGTTCAATCATTTCCGCATTGCCCTGATCAACCTTGTCATTAAACCAAAGCCTTACAGAGCCAAGCGTGCTGGCCTTTAATGCATCGCTGTCATTGATCCTCATGATTTGCTTGAAGATTCCATCAACCGCGCCAGTAACTAATTCACCACCCTGATTTTCCACCAGGTGTTTCAACATTCTTCCATGCGCACTCAGTCTAAACTTGTCGTGTTTGAGAGCAAACTCAATGACAGGCAAGGAGCTTAACGCCTCATCGTTGAACACGAACGGCGCCAGCGATGCCCGCGCGGCGATCAAAGGATCTTCCAGGACGGAGGCAACAAGATCAGCATCCCTTATAAAACCTAGCCTATCGACCAGGGCGTCCATGAAACGATCCCACTGACACAGGCTTGAGGCCATGAAGCCAAAACCGCTCGAATTCACTCTGCGTCGCATGAATTCAGTGTAGAAGAATGGCGCCGGGGCATCATGCGCATCGTTTAGCGCTTGAGCCTCTACCGCAAAGCATCCATTCCCGGAAAAATAAGATGACAGGGTATCTCTATCACACACGGGGCCCAGCTTGAGAAGAAGAGCAGCCCGTTGTCCATTTGCCATGGGTGCCTCATCAACCATATCAAGAAATCTAGCCACACCCCGATTAGTTCGATCTGAATTATCACCACTGAGATACATTTCATGCAGAACACTTGCCGCGAGGCCGACAGGATCTGGCGCCTGCCCACGAGAAAGGTCTGAAAGGTAGCGATCCTTCCAGCGCAAGGCTTCAACATCATCGAAATTGTCGAGCCGAAGCAGTCGGAAGAAATTTTTTAGCGCATGGATTTCGTAGTTCATTGGTTTCACCTTTTTTTTATTATCTGCAAGGAGAGGGGCACCCAGCAAGTGCTATAGAAGCTAGACTTATTGACAGCGCGCAAGGTTTTGTATATAAATCTCCTATCTACATTGCACCGCAGGCTATGGGTCATGCGCTCAATTGCGAATAAGCTCGCAGCAATAGGCATCGCTCTGCACTGGGTGCCCTCTTCTTTGCGCAGCCCAACGATTTGTGAGGCGTTCGTTCTCGCTGACCCTCTCAATTTCCACTCAGTGCCGCCCCACCTTATAACCAAAGAAATGTGCTACTGGTTCGCCGCACAATCTGATCTTAGTGCCTGTTTATTATCGATATACATCAAAGATCCGGTATATGACTCGCCGGATAAAGAACATCACCCATCTGCATTAAAACAAATATCTCAGGTCAACCGATGGCTTAAAGAAGCCAATGACGAGATTGTTTTTGGGGACATGGCTTCATTTGGCAAGCTTGAATCGCCATGGCTCGATCATCGAGTGATTGAGTGTATGGTTGCACGTGGCGCATTTGGGCTGATTCCAGAAGATAAAGTTACGCTTGATCTTTGCCAGGCGGCGGTCAAAAAAAGACCAATTGATATTATTTTTTGCCCCGAGTATACATGGCCTAACCTCATTGAACAGAGTCCAAAGGACATTGCATTTATTCCTGAAGACAGGCTAACGGAATCACTGTGTCTGATCGCTCTAACAAAATCACTACAGATGCTTGATTACATTCCTGACTCAGCCTGCACGCCAAGTCTAATGCACCATGCGGTAAGCATAAGAACTGAAAGACAAATAGTTAACATCGAAAACACTGGGGAGATATTACTCAACCACGAAATTTCACTTTTAGCGCATGAAACTGTTGCCACAAGCATAAAACCGCTCCCAGCTATTCTTGAAAACCATCTTCTGGATTACATTGAACAGACGAGCAATATTGACGGGTACAGGCTACTAATTAAACAATTGGGTGACGCTGGAACGCCTCGTGCATTATTAAATCTATATTCCAGACATAGCAGTATAAATACTTTTAACATTCCAGCCGATAAGTTGAATGCATTTAGATCGTTTCTATATGGCAACAGAAGCCAGATGCTAAATAGCAGAAAGCAAACCATGCTACTTAAATATTATGGAAGCGATGTGATTGCCGGCTCATGCTTAACTGAAGATGACTGGCTGGTCTTCAAGGAGGTTTTTGGAGCCGATAAGGCCATTGCTTACAATCCAGGCATGAAACGCCTGATGCTCTCCTACGACATGGATATTTAGCGCGCAAATCAGCACTCGTAGGTAACAGCAATGATGGAGATCTACCAAGTTCCTTGGAGTTATTTTTGCCTACAAAAAAGCCCCTTTGCAGGGGCTCTTTCGTCTCACGCGTGATTAACGCGATAGGGTAGCACTCATCTTCTTGATGTCATCCAGCACCTTGTCCATGCCAGCATTCTTCAGGACTGGATCGATATCGTTGATGTTGTAGCAGTAGTCAGCGATAACGCCACCGATGATGTCCTTGTCATCGGTCTTGGACAACAGGAAGCGGAAGCAGAAGGCGCCCATTTCACGGTCGTTCTGCATCAGAGCCGCCACAGCGTGAGAGAACTGACCCACCAGCTTGCTCTTGAACTCCTCGGCCTTCTTCCCCTTTGCTGCCACGCCGTGCTCGTTGTTGAACTTCTCGTTGGCCATCAGAACGTGCGAGCGAATCGCGTGCGCAATTGCGTAAACGGCTGCCTTGTTGTTCTTCTTTTCCGGCTCCAGGTTCGCCCACTTCTTAGGATCGTTGAGGATCTCTTCGGCAGTTGGGTAGTTCATGATGATATTGGCATAGCTGATGAAAGCCGAACCTGCCTTCTTGCCCACCATCGAGGAAACAAAGCTGGACAGCGTTGGCCACAGAAGGCTCTTCTGGTAGCTACGTCCACCGCCATGCTTCTGAGCAAGCTCGATACCCAGGGACGTCCAGTCACGGGGAGATGGGCACTTGCCATTCTCGTCAGCGAATTTGTCATCATCGGATTTTGGCGCGAAGTTGCCAATGAAAGCCTTAAGGAAACCTGCCACGGAAGGGTCGATGTTCTTGTTGCAATCAAGATCCATCCAGGTTTCGAAATCTGGCTCGTATTCGACCAGCATCGAACGACCGAGAAGTGCCTTGTTCCACTCAACAGCCGAACAGCCATCATCGATACCGTTACCGGTCATGGCGATCACAACGTTCTTGCCCAACTGGAAATCACCGATCCGACCAAACTGCACCAGCTCAAGCAAGCCAGATTGCAAGCGTGGATCACCCAGTGTCACGTCGTCGAGTAGAACAACGCCGTACTTGTCACCAATCGCATCATGGAGAAACGGCTTGAGCTGAGCCTCAATGAGCGGCTGGGCGATCTCCCACATATTTCTTTCAACACCAGTTTCTGGGTCTTTATAGATACCCACTTTATCTGGCACCGGATACACACCAAAGTCCTCAGCCGTACGCGAGGCCATTGGGATACGGCAGAATTCGTCTCCTGGTTCAACCATGCCCATCAGGCAACTGGTTTTACCGATACCGGCGCGACCAGTCAGGATGACTCCCCTGAATCGACCGTTTTCCTGGCGAGGAATAGCATTAAGGTGTTTGTGCGACATGGAAATTAGCCTCTATGTGTCTTTTTGGTCGCCAGTGGGATCGGAAAAGGGTAGCAGAGATCAGCGCCGCCCACCAGGCTTATGGTTTTACATTACCAGTGGAGATTTAGGCATTGCACGCTTTTTTGTCAATTTTTTCATATCATTTGATGGAATCATTCCGATGTCACAAATCCATGTGTTTTTCAAGGGCTTAAAAGCAATCACAACTTGACAAATTGCTATTAAATGGTTATAAATAACCATCGCAACATATTTGGATGAGGCCCATGCAGACGTCTAGGCTTGACGCGCAACTCGATGCTCTCGGTGTTGACTATCAACTACTTGGCGAGGGCTTGCCGCGCGCACCTTTTGCCAAACCATCCTTTCCTGTACTGGCCAAGGTCGCTGGAACGATCAGCTTCTTCCTGATGGCCAAAGATTCCATTCTTACGCTCAGGAATGCTCCGCATGGAATCGGTAAACTTGAGACATTCAATGCCGAAGACCAGCGCAAGCTCTCGAAGAACCTTGGGCTTGAGAAAATGACCCTGCTGTGTGGCAAGGCACAGGTTTATTTCGATGCCAAGCTACTCAGCGAACCAAGACTTACACTGCCTGTCGGTGATAAAACCCGTTACCTCAGTGTATTGACCAAGGATCTGATCAGCATTCTGGGTGAAAAGCTTAAGGTTATTGAACTACCAGCGCTTGAAATCACGCCTGACGACTTGCTTGACGGATCTGATTTCAGTCGAGCTCGGGTTCGCCAGGCAATGAACAACATTTCATCGATTCCACCCTTCCCGGTGACTGCTAGAGGCATCATTGAGCTAAGCCAAAAGTCAGAATTCGATATTGATGAACTTGTCAGGATTGTCGACCGCGACTCCCCCATTGTCTCCAGTCTTCTGTCTTGGGCAAACGCAGTAGCCGTCAAGGGCGCCAGGGGTGAAGTCAGCTCGTTGACCGGCGCCATTCAGCGGCTAGGTACACGCGCCACCATGGACTATGCGCTCCAGGCATCCATGATGAAGTCGTTCAGGACTGAAAGGGCCCTGGCTCCACTGATTCAATTTGCTTGCTTCAACTCGCTTCATTCAGCTCATGGTGCCAAGGCTGTTTCGAGCCTGCACCAGACCGATGATGAGGCGACGCACGCAGCTTACCTCGCAGGCCTGATGTACAACCTTGGTGAGCTGCTGATGATCCAGTGCTTCCCGGAGAGGGCAAGAGAGTACTTGATCACGCAAGGCATCAACCCTCACCTGTCACGCGAGCTCTTGTCGCGCGAGATGTTCAAGGTAAGCTTTGCCAGCTCGACAGATCTGCTGATGGACGCCTGGGCCATGCCCTCCGCCATTTCGGCTGCGGCGCGCGACCTTGCAAGCTACAACGATGAAGGTCAAAACAAGGTTGCCGCAGACATCCGCCTCTGGCAGGTCAATATGCTGGACGCAGGCAGGATGCCCTATGCCCATGCCCCATTTGGGTGGGAGCATTTGTCGAGCTTCCCACTTGGTCAAGAAATCGCCAGGAAAAGCGAAGCCAAGATCCAGGAGTTTTTGAATTTCTCATCCAGCGTGGCCCAAAGTGCCCGTTAAGCGATAGCCGCATCATCCAGCAGGACGCGGCATTCTCACCATGGAACCACCTGAAAAGCGCCCAAGGTTAGACAGGAAAGGAGTCTTGATCTTCCTGCTGCGCGCAAAGAACTTGATTGACCGCCCCAACCGCATCGGAAATCCGCTGATGGGTAAGATTGCCCTCGTCACTGACCAGGTGCGCATATATCCCACGGAAGGCCTTGCCCGCCTTGCGCTCTGATGTGCCACCCTCATTCATCATGAAGCCGATAGCGAAATCCGTGCTGATGGGGGCCACACGAGATGTGTCATACGGATCGCGTGCGGCAAGCACGTAATCAAGCGAAAAACCCTGACGAATACAGGCATGAATAATCTCCTCGTAGGGGATTGTGCCGCGCTTCTTACGGTTACTGTACGACGACTGAGACATGCCAAGAAAGCGATGGATATCGGCATCCTTGCTGGTTTTGAGTAAGTGCCCAAGTCGGCTGACCACAGCCTCAAATTCGCTACCAGACTGATTGACCATAAGACACCAAGTGCATGGAGAAGACTGTGATTCTAACGAGCCACGCCATCGCAATCAACACAGAACGTGATCAATTGAGCATCTTCACCCTATGTATGAACATTTTACGTGGTATTTTGTTCGAAACCGCCCCAGGGTTTAAGTGAGAAGGGTCTAGCCCTGTAAGCACTGCCACATACGACATCCTCACATGTTGTGCGAAACCGACCGAAGAAATGATGGATGAGCGTCTTGGCCCTTTCCTCTTTTATGCTCTTTCCAGCCTCTCTCCCTTCGCTCCCCGGCACCCCACCAAACACATTGTTCAGCTTGCCCTCCCCGGCATTTCTAAAACGATTGCATGCTTTTTGAAGCGCTTCGATGATTCAATCATCCGATTGCCTTGCAACGGTTTAACCTTATCAATTGTTCCAATTGACTTATACTAGTTACTCTAGTATAGTAAGCATACATGCAAATCCAGAAGCAAAAGCAGGGTCGTTAAAAACAAAGCTCCCAAATCCAGTAAAGCAAAGCCAAAGCATCGAAGAGAGGCATCCATGAATACCGTTTACTTCTGCGCCGTAACCGAATACGAGAGCGGGTGGGGAAATCGCCCCGATGGATACCTTATCGCCGTGGACAGGCCCTCCATTGAGAAAAGGGCTGAAATGATCAACCGCCATACCGGGGCAGAGTTCTCCAGGACAGAAGAGATCCGCATCGGCATCGTTACAGACGAGTGCTATGCACGTGTCAAAAATGATCCAAGCGGCTGCATCTGGAACCTCAAAAACGACAGCAAAAACTGGCTGCTCGATAGCTGAGAACTTGCGATGATCACCCTCAAGTACCCATCATTTCCTCACCCACGCTGGTTTGTTCAGCGTGGTGAGCTTCACTCGGCCATCGTCCAGGACGATGGCACGGTTGCAGCATGGGATCGGCTTGACCATGTGATTGAAGGGGTGATGCCCAAGGCTGGCACGGAGCTGCTGATCTTCGCTGGCGACCATCATCTGATCGCCAAGACTCGCGAAGAACACGAGGCCGAACTTGCAGCCCTTGCTGCACACCGCAAGACCCGTGAGGCTGAGCAGTTTGCCAGAGATCAAGAGCAGCGCCGCCAACTTGAGAGGGAGGCGAACGCTGTGAATGCTTCACTCCACATCCCCGTGGCTTGGACATCAGGGTATAAGGCCGTCCTTAGCGGCCTGCAAGAGCATTCATTCAGCGAAGGGTTCAATAGCCGCACGGTCATGCACGTTCTACTGCTAGAAGATCTAAGAGATGGCCGCCTCGTAAGATCTGAAGGCTCTCTTCTGTGCACAGCTGCATCCGGCAGTGACGGTAAGCGCTGGGTGAATCCTACGGCGATCAGTATTGGTGCCGATGACTCCTATGTGCCCCAGGTAACCTGCAAGCAATGCCTGAAAGCCACAAAACGCTGGGCAAGTGCCAGACGCTGGGAGCACCCCACCAAGTGCCTTTGAAGCCTTTTTTGTTCTCAAAGCAAAGCTGGTTTGAGATCAAAATCAGCTCGCCCTACGGGCTCAAGATAGCCGCGCTTTCGCGCCGAACGGCATCCTGACGCAGGGGTGCAGACCGGACGTTTTTCTAGACCGATGAATGGCTGCCTAGCCAATGCTTGGCCACGGCATTGCGATATTCTCGAAGCATGCGCATGTAACTGATTTCATCAACCGGGTTGATCACAATATCGAGGAAGCTCCTCTGTGCACTGTGCGCATATCCCCATGGGTCTACCCAGCAGACCTCGAACTCCATCATCCCAAGGGCGTCGTCGGCCTGCTCGTGATAAAGGATGACGCCTTCTGGTCGGTAGCGAATGGTCGCACCATGCTTGTTCATCAGTTCAAGCTTGAGCTTGTCGCGGTATCCAAGCCTGATGGACTCTGCTGGAACTGACAACGCCCTGGCTTTGATCTCGGTGATCCTATGCAACCTAAAGCGCTGATGCGTTTTCCAGTCTGGCGCATATTCATCCGCCTCGAAGAGTTCTTCCCTGGTTGCTCGTTGCTTCAGTCTCGCTTCCATGTGTGCTGATCCTACCCAAGATGCGTTGATAATAACGAACAACGACCTGCCGTCAAGTTTCTCTTGCCAATTATTTGCAAGTGATTTAATTTGCTCTTATTGACATATGGAGCCGCAAATGAATATTAGGCCAACACTCCAGGATATAGATCCGAAAGTTGCCGCAAGCATTTTTGAAAATCGCTACCGCCCTCTTCTGATCGAGCACTTAAGGAACGTGTGCATCCTGGATGACAAGGGTGTAAATCGTGTCATTGCGCTGCTGCATGCAGGCTTTTCCAGCGGTCTCAAGGAGATTATTGCCAACTTCGACAGCAATCCAAATGACGCGCGGTTTTCAAAAATCCACGATGAGCAATCCATTGTCAGGCAGGAAATCAACGTTATTGCAAAAGGCATGGGTGATGCCGCAATGCTTCTGCTCGAATCCGTACTTATCTCCATGGCAACCCAGCTGGCCAGGCATGATGAGATAGCCTACCCAAGACCGAGACATTGAAGTCTGCTTGAGACATCCGGCGATGCCGAAGGGGCGATCCCCTCGGGCAGCTACCTCATCGCAACTTTTTAAATAATTTTCAAATAAGAAAATTTATATTGCCTAATCTATTATCCCTGGTATAATAGATAGCAATTAAAGCAGGAGGTTTAAAATGCCAAGCATTTTTCTTTGTCGGGCCAATGTAACCGTCACCGCGTACAGGTCGGACATTATGTCCACAACCGATGAAATCCGAATGGTTCAGGCTGAAACCGAGGAGGAAGCATCGGCCAAGTTTGAGGCTTTTTTCACTTCTCAAAGCACCGAATACTATGACACCTATTCGGTTGGGTATGTCAATGTTAGCGCGCTGATCGTCTGAACAGGAGCAAGGCAATGCAAACAGAACAGACTCTCTTCAGTATCGTGAATGGCAACGTCACCGTGCTTGACCCAGAAGGTGACATCTACGTCTTGACGGGACGAATTCCATTTGATGACGATGACACCCTCGTCATCGTGCAGGCTCGCGACTCCGAACAGGCCAAAGAGCACCTTGTCGCAGAACTCTATGACTCCTGCGCAGACGAGGAGGATGTTGCAAAAGAACGCGCCCGCAATAAGCGCCGGAGCGGTGCAGATTATTACGTCAACCACACAACATGCATTGCTCGCCGCCATCCCTGAGAGTGTGGCGGGACAATAAAAAAGCCGGAGATCATCCGGCTTTTTCATTCCCTTTCGAACCTACGCCTCTTGAGCTGAAGGTCTCTCATCGCATTTCAAAATCTGATCATCAAACTGCTCGCGCGAAAGCTCGTCGACACTGACGTCCCCCAAGTGATCGATAGTCACCCGAGCAAATGCGCCTGCTTTGGTTTTGCAGAGAAAAACGTGGAAAACGGTAACCGTAAAATCATCCGCATCCACAGTACGCCATTCCCGGCATACCTCAAGGTTGCGCCCTACCCAGCGCTTTCCATCACAAACCACATCCATTCGCTCAAAGCGGACATGGGCTTTTGCCTGATCGACCAGATCCACTACCTTGTTGCATAGATCATCGGCCTGAACAAGAACTGAAGCCAACTTCTTCAAGAACATAAAACACCTCGTTATTCGTTTAATTCGATGATATCGAAATGCACGAATCTGTCAATTTAAACCGTATAGTTTCTCATTCCCTATTATGGGAAGTGAAGCCCTTGCGCAGGGCTTGCAGTCACTATTTAGGCACTCATCAGTACCGCCATTAGCCGATAGTGCCCCGTGAGATCCAGGTGCTTGAGCCCTAGCTCCTGAGCCTCGAAAGGCTTGTCACGCTCGATTAGCCGCGCCATGTCTTCAATCAGGTGCCAAGCGACATCCTTATCTTGAATGCCCATCTTGAGGCAAAGCTCGTAACCGGCCTGCTTGCGCGTGGCTGGCACTGGGTGGCCAAGCGCATTGAAGCCGGTGGGAGATGTAGCTACATCAGGAATTTTTCTTTCCACGGCAGCCAACGGCTTGAGTGCGATTTCCTCAAGTTTTTCGATGGCTTTAACCATCGCGTCCGCGCCGGGCTTGTTGCGCGAGGGCCCGGAGACAATAGCCGCCTTGCTTGACGCAAAAGCGCCCAGAAGAATTTCGACTTCTGAATTATTCAGAGTATGCCCATTGATGATAATTTTTCGAGTCGTCATTTAGCTCACCTTGTTGGCAATGATCAGCGATACCGCCATTAAGCAGCGGCACCAAATTCTTTACCGTTGCTGATATGGTAACCACGCTTCATGCCCCATGCGATGGCCTCACCCGGCGTTGCGAAGTGTTTATTGCAGGCCTCCACATTAAGCGTCCAACGCACCTTGTCACCGACATCCCAGCCCTTGTACTGGTGAACGCTTGCCCGAGGCTTCATCGACTCAACAGCAGCGTCCCATGCCCTTCTGGCATGGAAGATGACGACCCTTGCGCTATCACCAAGGCGCTCGAACGCATGTACGCCACCGGCATATTCGAGCTCGAAATGCTGCTCAAAGGTTTCCGGCAATCCATTTGGCCCGACTTTGACACTTGGATCTTCGATTGCCGCGACTGCCCTGATCGACTTCCAGAGCGCCCAGCGATCCTCCTTTGCCGCCTCCAGGCTGCTGGCTTGCTCAGTCTGACCCCTGAGAATCAGCAACTCTACCGCCTCGTTGTGCCATAGCTCGAACAAAGCGCGCTCATGCTTATTCATCGCAGGCCTCACCAAGGTCACTGTAAAACGACATACCGTCTGACTTTGCTGCGCGCTCGATGCGAGTGGCGCAATCAAGGCAGTACCACGCCTGAGTGATCCGATTGTAATGATGAGCACTCTTCGGCGCCTGACAATGAGTGACATTGCAGGCCTCGCCCTTGACCCCCTTCAGGGATGTCGCAGGCTCTGAGAAGGCGCAGCTGATTGAATTTTTCATAACACCCTCAGAGACCGAAGTCCTTTTGGCCCAAGTAACCAAATACCTTGGCGAGGGCGACTTGCTGTTGGTGATCAAGCGCACCGGACGGCATGAATCCCCATGCCCCGGATCGATTGTCCCACATGCCCTCAAGCACCACGCAGAACTCGACCTGCGGATAAATGGCGCTTACCTGCTTGATTTGCCCTCGCAGGCGCTCACCCATCTCAGCACGAGTTACCAGCTCAATCCCCTCGAAATCTTCATTATCCTGATCACTCTCGATAACGGGATTCTCACTTTCGAAAATAATGCCCAGTACGCCATCCTTCACGGCGATGAAGCAGACACCCTCATCGATCAGTTCTTGGTTCGCCATTTGTTCGATCTTTAGCTCATCGGCATGCTCAAGCACATCGTCGTACAGATCAAAATCTCGCCCAGCCACAAAAGCAAGCATCCACGAAGATTGCGTGCCATCACAAAGAATCACGCGGCACGATGATTCTAGTTTTTTCAGAGCTTGAACCAAGGAAGACATAATCAGATCTCTTCGTTAAGTATCTGGAGTATACCAGCACATGCTTAATTTACAATAGTTGTGCTACAAAAAAACCCGGAAAACCGGGTTTAATTTTGAAATCATTACGGGCATTCAAGAAGGTGGCTGGCGCTAATCCCCAGCTACTGGCTACCGATTGGCCACCAAGCGATACGCGCTACCCTAGGGCCACGCACTCACCCTCTTCAATGCCCGCTACCCTACACGGGACTTGCTCTTGTCCATGCGCTTGCCCACGTAATCAAGCACACCACTCAATACCACTGTCACAAGGATAACCACCCCCAGCAGTTTGAGCAAAAACTGTGGCTCGTAATCCATCGAGCCACCAACCATCGCCACAAAATACATCAACAGCTCCATGTTTTATCACCCGTCATAACCACATTTTCCGGTAAGCCGATCTTTTTTCGGGCAACTTACCACCCGATCCTCGGTTTCTCCGGGCCTTGCATCATCGCTACCAATTTTTCCGCCGCAATCTGAACAGATGACATACACCTCACCCATTGCAATTCGATGCTTGGTTCGCTGAACGAACTCGGCACTGCTGATCGCGCTACGAATCTCGCTCGCCAACGCTCCAGGCACTTGCGGAGCATCCGGGTCGTGCCAGCCAATCTGTTTGCCGCTTGGCTTGTACAATACCAGCGAATTGGATTCTTCGTTCACCGACTCAAGATGCCACTGCTTGTCTTTAGCGCTTACCGCAAAGCCAATCAGCTCCTTTGCCGTTTTTGCCTTGACGACCATGCGATCATAGCCCGCCTCGCCAGTCACGGGATGATGGGTATCCCTGAATGCCTCAAATGCTACGCCCATAATGGCTCCCTCGATTTTTAATTATTGTGCCACATAAATTAAGGAATGTCAATACAGGTATAATCATTTGTTTGCAAAACCATCAGCGCCAGCGGTTTTTGCGATTTCTCTTGCGCTGCCCCTTGCCCATCTTGGGTGACAGGTCTGTTGAAATCTCCCTCACCCGTGAACATTCTGAGTGAGTGATCATGTATTGCCTGTGATCACCAGTAGCGCGGCAATCATGCTCTGCGACGACAACCCTTGCGCCAAAACTTTCTTTCAACCTCCCGACCATGGCCTTCGTGTGCAGATTGTCTGAATCGCCAATAATAAGAATTCTCACCGGATCATTTTCTTGCTTATCAGCCATAATTGACGAAATCCCAGTCAGCCTCTCGGGTGACGGCCATCACTTTCTCAGTGAACGCCTTCGCATCAACCGCCGCCATTTTGACGCCTTCCTTTTTAAGCCCCCACGACACCAGCTCAACCGTGTGTAGCGAGTGGTCAACTTCATCGTCGTATCCCTCGCCAAAGGGCTCAGGAGACAGTGCAGGTAGACCAAGCTGCCTTGGCAGAAAGCACTCGCCATCAAAGAGGACGGAATCCAGATGAGCAAACACCTCTGGCCTGATTACGCCCTGAATTTGAACATCATTCACATGCTTGTAATTAGCACCACAGGTATACATGTAGGTGACATGAGTAAAGGCTTTCGGATCTCGTCCGTACTCCAGATAGCCTTCTGCCTCAAGACTGATACTGATGCTCTCCATAATGCCTCCAGCGCTTGGTTTCTGGTCATTGTACCCATTCTTTTATTGTTGTGCTACATAAATTTCAGAAATACTTGACATTTGGTTGTGAACAGTTATAATTGACAGCACAAAGCGGCCACTGAAGCTCAATGTCATGACGCAGATTGCTCAAAAAATCTTCTTCAAACCTCTTTTTCTCTACCCAGTCAAGCCAATGAGTGAGACAGAGAGCAAGGTGCTGCTGAGCCTTCTGATGGCTACCAAAAATGGCGACATCGCCGAGCTTACCGATCAGGTCAAGGATGAACAGAGCTATCGCATGCTGTCACTACGCTGCGAATGGGCCGGCTTTGAAGTGGATCCAGCAGCAACTCTGCTCGCCTGTACACTGAGCACGACGCCTGCCGAGCTGGTCATGTATCTGCATGCCATGTATCATTCGCCATCCAGAAAAGAGGGTGAGCCGTTCACCCTTGAACAGCTTTGCGAAACCTTCCCCCTTGGATTTCCTGATGAACAGGCGAAACATCGGGCATGGGTCGATCAAAAAGTAAGAAAAGGCGATGGATCTACCTTTAACGGACTGGACTCCATCGAGATGTTCAAGGCGACCGAGAACAACCCCACCCTCTACATGAAAACAAGTTCTACATAACAAAGCTGTGAGGTTAGATGCTGTTTTCCACCAAAGGATTGCCGATTGAGCACCTGAGCGAATTCAGGTGCTCAAGGCGAGTTTTTCTGAAATGCCTGTTTTTGCTGGCGCTGGTAGCAGCATTTATCCCGATGGTTTCGGAGTTTGCTGACAGTCATGCATTTATTGAATTTTGGGTGCTAGGGGCACTTAATGCCGGCTGTATGCTGGTATGCCTTTACAATCTGATCAAGCTATCAACCCTGAAGCAAAAGCGCTAACACGCTCACACAGGATCATTTTCATGCCAACTACACTGAGTCACACCGGGCCTGATTTTGAAGAGATGACGATGGCTGATCTCTGCGCCTGGTACGTTGAAAATGTTGGCTATAATCCGGTTGTGGATGATCCTAAAACCGAGCTTGAAGAGCTGCGCGCACGCTGTCGCGAGCTCGCGGATCTCTATGATCGAGAGCAAGAGCTCGAAAGCCCTTGCAGCTACCAGCCGACTGGAGGCTGAAGGACGAACCATGAAGACTGAAAGCCCAGAGATCCAAGCACAGGCCAAAAAGGTCAACGCGGCATACGCCAAAACCAACGGCCTTAACCCCGAATACGAGCGAGAATTCGATATTCTCTCGGACATGCGTCGTGCGGCCATGGCGAAGGAATTTCGGGATTCGCGTGGATTACCTCCAGATGCTAAAACCCCATATTGCCCATAGGTATTGACAGGTATTTGTCATGACCCAGTTCTATTTCGTTTCATTCAAGGGGATGGATCGCACGACGATCACCGTGATCGACCTCGATCACTGCGTTTCCTACGAGCGAGACGAATTCTCGCCCGTCAATGATCAGAACTTTTCCGATCACCTTGATGCGATTGAGCATGCCAAAGCCTTGGCTTGTAAATACAACCTCAATTACGCCCCTTTTGTATCTCGATACAGATCGGAATTGAACGAAACCAATCTATTGACACTGGATTGAACCCATCTCAAGGGAGATATCGAAATGGAAGTATATGTACTATTTGGCCAGCGCAAGTGCCGCTACCCTGGTCAATATGCCCTTGAGGCGCTCAGCTGCATGGATGAAAACGGACAGTCGGATAACCCTGACTACCTCCAGAGCGAATTCAAAAAATATTCTGATTCTGGAGAATTTGACTGCCTTGCGATCATCCCCCTGTCGGCACCAGAGGCGGACATCAGAAGCGCTCTTTACCCAGAACACAAGCCCATCCCGGCAAAGGTCGGCGAACCATTGCAACTGGATGACACAGAGCCCCCGCGTAACAGCCGAGACATGATTCCAGAAGGCTACTCAGTGACCCGAGGTCATGACGGCAGCTGGCGCTGGGAAAGTATTCTTTCGCCAGAATCTCACTCGCACGCAGGGTTTACCTCAGAGGAAGAGGCTATTACCCATTGCCGTATGAGCAATTGCCTGCCGGATCCTGACTTCTAACCGCCCCTGACATCACCACACAACCCCTCTAGCCTGACGGCTTTAGGGGTTATTTTTTATACCAGACTACTCGATTTTGGTAACAAAAAAGGCAGACCATGATCTCTCACGTCTGCCTTTTGCGACCGAGCGAAAAGCTAGGACTGCACCACGGCATTGAGCTTGTTCAGCAGCGCCATGCACTTGTTCTGCATCTCTTGACTAACCGAGTCTCGGCACTCATGTTCGAGTGACTCATTGATCTTTGACAGATCGGCATCTGTAAGCTGCATGAATGGCATTTTCGATAGCCGCCCAAGATAGACGCCCATCATGCCCAGGTGAAGCAATGCTTCATCATAGCGACCCTTTTCGACGCAATCGTAGGCCATCTCTTGAATCGGGAGAATGCTGCGAAGCTGAAGGCCATGAGAAGCCAGCGCATTGGGTTCGTAGGCCTCTCCAGCTTGCCCACGATGGGCTTTAAGCCGCTGGGTTGCCTCCTTGATCACCGACTCCAGCAACGCCTCATAATCGCTCGATGCGGCCTCCTCCAGAGGCTTTACCGAATCCAGCACATCCATCACGCTTCGCATACTGCTCTTAACAACGTTACAGATCTCATCGCACATGCGTCACTCCTCAAAATAGTCCTTAATTGACTCTTCAACTTGGACAATAAAAGGCCCTTGCCAATTCCCGATCCAGCTGGGCGCCGTGTCACTTTCCCGCAGCACGTCACTCGAATCGCGGTTATCCTGAATCTGGAGCGCGGCCTCCTTGCCCATGGCAAGAACGATATGGGTGACATCGAATGTTGTTGGCCCCTCTGCATCGACATCGACAGCATGATCATTAACCCACGCCTGAGGCACAAATGTCGCCTTTACGCGACGCCCCTGACGGTAATCCCTTGCCCGCAGCTTAAGCACCTCAAGCATAAAGAGCTTCCCGCCAAGCTTGGTGTACAACTCTTCAACACCCGGCGTTACACGCTCACGAATCATCCCGCTCTGGCGCAATTGTTCGGGTAACGCCTTACGGCCCCGCGTTGATTTATCTGATGTCGCTCTGTCCACTTCAATCACCTTAAGCAGGCTCGTTCGCCCGACTGTTATCTCGCCACGCACGCGGCTTAAACGTAAACCAGCCCATCGTCGCCCACGTAGGCATCCTGTTGCTCGAATGCCTTTGTTGCCTTGGTAAGTGCCTCCCCAAGCTCACTCGGAAGATCCCCATCCCAAAAACCAGCTCCGTGACCATTTCGGGTCAGACAAAAATCATGGGCAACCATTTGAAGGCCGTAAACGGCTTCGGCTTTCTTGATGTTTTCAATATTGTCAAAAATAAATTGCTGACACTCTTCAGCAATCTCCATTTTCGCCGACTCACTTAGCTCATAAGCACTGAGGTCTTCGGAGTTTTCACCAGACGTAGACCACAAAAGTGTCTTGATGTAGTGATCAACAAAAAGCGGAAGAATGTCCATACCAGCCCCTGGATTCGTTTTATTTATTGTAGCACAACAATTATTTAATGCAACCACTATTTTAGTTGATGCATATGGATAGCCCAGGCGCCAGGCATTCACACTAGCCGCCTGAAGGCCGAAATGAGACGGAAGCTTCGCTCCTGGTGGTTTTGATCAGAGAATGCTGCGAAAGCCAACCGGGATCATGTCGACAGAGGGCAGGTATTACATTTCAAAGCCCGGAGGAAACGAAACGAGCGAGCCAATCTACGATTGAAGGGGCGATCCCCTAACGGCCAACCCTGAGGCTGACCGCCGCGCCATTACTCGGCATCCTTGCGCTTGAAGCCGATGTCATCAAGCATGCGCTCCACGCCTTCGCGTGTAAGCTCCTGACCATTGGGAATTGATCCCAGCAGCATGACGACAAAGCGTTCACCTTTCGGTGGCTTAAACATTGCGGTGACTACCCCCTCAGGCGTTTTGCCTTCCAGGGTAAATGTTTTCTGGAGTGAGACATCACCCTCATCAAGTTCAATACTCATCCCCACAGGCCCCAAAAGTTCATAGCACCTCCGATCTAAAATGCTCACCCTCGCCCTTGAAGTGCCTGGCGAAATAATTGGCAACCCAGAGCTTTTGCCCCAAATGCCCAACGCAAATACCGTCACCAAGATCTTCAAGCCCGGCAAAGTGCGTGCATTCAAGCTCCTGACACCCCGCCTGCTCACGCAACTTTCGGAACACGTTGCCGCCGAGCGTCTTTACCTCATCCTGCTTGAGTTCCATGCGTCCCCCACCTGATACACCCTAGATATTGAACTGTAGCAAGTGGCCGCATACCTCACCATCAGAATCGCGGCGCTTTACGACCACCACCTTCAGAATGCCGGCCTCAACCAGTTTCGCCCCTGCCTGCCACTCTCGCTTGTGACCGACCATCACCCAGTGCCCCTGATCCTTATCCAAAACGTTCTGGAGAATCTGTTTTTGAGTGACATTCATGAAGTAGCTCCTGAATAACCGAAACAAGGCCCTTAGGCCTTGTCTTAGAGTTTAGATCGCTCGATGGATCGGAAGAAAACTTGAGATATCCAGATTTCTTCCCCGTTTCGCCGTCCTGCCTTGCCGGCGCTGCTTGATCGCACGGGATGCAGCCTTTGCCGCGCGACGGCAGTCACCCTGGCGAATGTTCTGGATGCCGCGTGCCTGCGCAAGCGTTGCAGAGGTATGACCGGCGCCAGCCGCTGAAATCTGCGCCAGCAAGCCTGAAAGCTGAACCTCGGTCAACGGTTGAGCCTGAGCAACGCCTTGATCGAAGGCATTGGCCAAGAATTTTTTGAATTTTTGCACGAAAGACATATAAACCTCTTTTTGCTTTATTATATACAGAAGGTATTGACAAATAAAGAGACCGAGGGTTTCCCCTCGGCACATCCCCTTAGGCCACGTTTGCGTCTGTATCGCCCATGCTTGCATCGTTCGCCTGATCCAGTGGCAGCTGAGCATCCTCAGCCTTGGCCAGATCCTTCATCAGATCCTCCAGCAGCGCGCGGGTGCCCTCGGAAAGACCGGCGAAACCTGGGTCTTCCATGACCTGCTTGGCAGACTTGTAAAGCTCGCCAGCCTCTTTCTTCAACGCAGCCTCAAGACGCTTGCCAGGCATGAAGCGGTTGGTAATCTTTTCCTTGCCTTCAGCCTTGGCATTGGCCTCTGCCTGCTCAAGGATCGACACCGCATCACTTCCGTGCTTGAGCATCAGTTGAGCGGCCTGGGTCACGGACAGCTTTTCACTGATGATCAAGTCAGCAATCTTGCGAGGGGCGCCGGAGACGATCAGCAAGTGGTTCAGGTAGCTGGCCGACACGATGCCATCGAGTTTGGTCAGAATCTGCTGCTCGGTCTGACCGTAAACCTGCTTGAGACGCTTGACCAGCACTGCCATCTCATAAGGGCGGAACGGTTCGGCGTTATTGCCCTGCGCCAGCCCGTACACCAGATCGACTTCGGAGGTTTCGCGATCCTTGATTACTGCCGGAACACGGAACAGGTCGGCGCCATCGGGCTTCATCCAGGACATGAGCATGAGCACCGCATCACGGCGACGGCCACCCTCGACGACGTAAATCACATCTTCACCGCCCTCCTTGGCCACGATGCAAGCCAGAGGCTTATCGCGGTAGAAGCCGTTTTCCTTCATCGACAGCGCCAGCTTTTCAACCTTTTCCCAATAGGTTGCATCCTTGATTCGGGTGTTGAAGCCCTCTTTGATCTTGAGCTTGCGCGCATCGACCATGAACAGGTCGTTTGCAGTGCCGATCTTCTTCATGGCAGCCTTGCCAGCGCCAGCCACATAGTTGAGTTCCAGGGTGGTGGAAAGCCCGTATTGCTCGGCGACACCTACGTTGTCCATCAGGTCAGTCTGGCTCATTCGATCATCCTCGCGTTGGTTGTGGCCGCTATCTTGCGGCTATGGGTTCTAGTATACTCAGCATACCGTAACCCGTCAATACTTGTGGCACAACATTTTAAAATTAAATCGTGCCAATTGAAATTAAACGATAATCGCAAAAAGCCCGCAGGCGCGGGCTCTTCTATCGCCAGGATCAGATCGATTTGAATACGTCTGGCTGGAATACTCGGCAGCACTGCTCTTTGAGCTGCTCACTGATCAGGCTCATGCTGGCCGCAAGGATCTTGTTTCCGTTGCTGACCGTCTTGGAGATCTCTTTCACCGCGCGAGCGTACCCACTCTGGCTCATCGGATGGCCCTTGATGCGGATGCATTTGACAGCATGACCACCCTGGTTGTCATCGAGGATGATATTCAGATGGCTCATTGCATAAGGTTTGGCGACAGTAGAAGTGGTTTTGCTCATGGTTGCACCTAGAATGACTGGTCAGAGAAAGCTGCTCAGGTATGCTCCTGAATCTGGTGCCTAGTATACCAGGTATCTTAATATCGTCAATAGTTGTGCTACATATTTGAAGAATATTTTTGCATCCAAAAAAAATACCCGCCGAAGCGAGTATTTTAGTCGTGTGGCCTTTGGGCGATGTTCATAAGCGCTTATCCGGTAACACCTTATCCTGTATAAGGTATCACCTGGCGCCACATTATCGGCTCAATCCTTTACCTTTACATGATTGAATCCACTGAAGCGCTCAGCGAGCTGGCGCTGCGCATCGGCCTTGTTCCTTGCCTCGAACTCCAGGCCCATGAACTTGCAGGCGAAGAAACGGCGCGAGGGAGTGCCCATGGACTCAACCCATTCTCCCGACCCATAACCGCCAATACCATTGACCCTGAACACCAGCGAGTCGTAAGCCGGGCAACTGCAAGCATGATTGCAGTTGCAGGAGCTTTCCTCGTGGATACTGATCACATCATTTGACATGAAATTCACCTTAGCGGATGCGCGTTGAGATGCTACGGAAGATAGCTTTGCTGATCAATGACGCCAGTCGCAGGATTGCTTCCCGTTTCAGGCCCCAGAGCGCTCGCTAGCGCTACGATCAGCAGAAAGACAATGGATACAGCAGACTTCGACCTATCGCCCATTCTCTGCCCTTAACGCCGTCTTGGCCAGATCGCGGAGACGCTGGGCAAATTTGCGCTGCTGATCGGTCAGCGCCTGCTCCTCATGCCCCATGAGTTTGGCATTTTCTGCCGAAACAGTCCGGTTGCCTGTCTCGATGTGGTTGGCCCACTGAGACAGCGCCATGGAAATCAAGACCTCATCGGTCAGGTGGCTCATTATGAAGCCCTCTTGCTGACAGGATTAAAGTGCGACCGGGGTGAAGGTGTAGCCAATTGCTGGCTTGCCATCAGCGCCCTTGCATACCGCCTGAGCCTTCTCTGCTGCCGCTGCGGCCTCAGCCTCGGTATCAAACGTCATGGCCATCTTCTTCGAAATCATGCACGAGGTGCCCCATTCATCGCACCAGGCATGAAGGTAATCTCGGCCATGCTTGTTGTAGCTGCGCTGTACGACGTAGGCCATGATGAACCCCTTGATCCCGATTTCCAATTATTGTAGCACAACAATTTAGAATGTCAATCCGATACAAACAAAAACCGCCCCTTTCGGAGCGGTTTTTATGAAGACCTAAAAGCCTTGGTAGTCATCACGCATAGAACACCTCACGCGTCAGGTGGAATAGCAAGTAAAATTGCCCAATCAAAATTAGAGCTTACTAGGCATTGTTGCCGCTGTCAATATTTTGATTTAGACATCAGGCTTGCACAGATCCACGACGAAGCAGATAGCCTGACCCCGAGCGCGTTACATCGAAACCGCGCCTTGCCAGCGCTGCTACAACCGAGGGGCCATTGCCCGTATTCTTGCCGGTCATGAAATGCACTGACTGATGGCCAAGCTTTTCAGCATTTTCAAGGTCTGCGATCAATCGCTCGGTATTAGAAAGCTTTTGCATCTCTTATCCCCTTAAATGCTGGTGCGGATGACCATCATTTCGATACGCATTTATTGACAGGCTTCACAATCAGGATTGTCAAGCGAGCATGCCTTCGGTACATCCTGAGCTTCTGTGTCACTCAGGAAATCATCACCATCCATCTCATCGTTAACCGACTCGTCCCAGCTCATTACGGGTTTTGCTTCAGCACTCATGTAATCACCTCATATGATCAAACAATGCGCACCATGCGCCTGTTCATCTCAGCACAGGTTTTAGTCTAACCCAGGCCGTCATGAGTGATCCAGTACCACTTACTCACTCGTAGGCCCTGGGCTTGTCCGAGCCGATAGGCGGGAAAATACGCTCCCAGGCACACACCAGGCATACGACCAAAATGATCATGAGCCAGGTGAGCAATTGCTCGACTCGCTTAAACACGCGCTTCATCAGAAGCCTGCTCGCGGCTGGAGCCAAAACTGGTAAGTAGAACGCCAATGACTAGCGCAAAGCTTGCAACGACCGACAGACACAAGGCCACAGAGATCACGAGCAGGTAGGAATTGCGAACGGCGTAGACCTGATAAACGAGAGGCCCCGCCTTGACAACGAATACCAAGAAAATCAGTGAGAATAACAGCACAAAAAGAGCGTGGATTGAGCGTAAAGAATTCATGAGAACCCCCACAGAGAAACGGGCTTTCACCCGCCCTTCTAATTAATGGTGCGAGGAAAAGCCCGGCTGAATCGCATCGGCAAGATGCTTTTGGTACAAGGTGCGCACGCCCACAAAACAATTGCAGGCAAGATATCCCGACAGCAACGCAATGTGACCACTCAAGCTGCTACCACGCAGATATGCTGTTGTAAAAAAAACTGTCGCGGCAGCTGTCAGAGCAAGCATCATCACTGCAAAAGAAAATCGCCAGATCGGGAATTCTTCTTGAATAGATTCCTGTCTGCCCATGATTTTTTTCCTTTATTGAAATTTCTAAAACCTAACAGCAACCCCACAAAGCAGAAAGCCCCTCGAAAGGGGCTTTCCGTCATGCCGTCAGGCGACTTCTTTTTCGCCTTCGGTGTCGACTTCGCGCCAGCCTTCGACTACATCACCGCCGTGCTCGGCTTTCCACTGCTTGAGCAGCTTGTGGTTGCCGCCCTTGGTCTCGATGCGCTCCTGGGTGTTCGGGTTGACGTACACCTTCATCTCGCGCGGCTTGTGCGGCTTGCGCTGCTTGGCGGTCTTTTCCGGAGCGCCGACCTTGAGTTCCGGAGCCAGATACAGAGCCACTTCGACCAGGCTCAGACCCAATTCCTTGGCTTCAGCCTCGACCTTCTCCAGGAACTGGATTGCCACGGAAACTTCCGGAGCCAGTTGGTCGCGATCTTTTTGCATCTGCTCCAGCTTGGCCTGGAGTTCACGGTACTCAGCGATTTTCTTGATATTCATAAGATCCATCCTTTAATGCGTTGGGTTTTGACTTTGGCTGTTCCGCCAGTGCATGTGTAATATAATTATACTTGAGATACTTGTCAATAAAATATTTCAGTTTCCTATGATTTTTTTCCACGCTTTTTTGTGCCCAAAAAAAAGAGCCCCGGAGGGCTCTAAAGACCAGTCCAACGCGGAGGACTTGATCGTGCGCCAGAAGACGCGAGGGTGATTCCTTTTAAGCTATCTTGAGTATATTAATCCTATACTCTCAAGTCAACAATTAATTGCCATTGCTATCTGTGCAAGGCGCCTCATCTGCTTCCAAGTCGATATGATATGCGCTGGTCGTCACTACCTGCTCTGTTACTTGAGCTTCAACGCCGACGAGGCGCACTGACCCGCCGAGCACGGCAGCCGTTGCCAGGTAAGCTGTCCTGATCTCCATCAGCATCGCTTTCGCATCCTCTTGTTCCACAGGCTGAACGCTATACAGCCAGTAGCTGAATGTCATCAGATCCTTGTGTGAATCAGTTTCGTACGACTCCTCACAGAGCTCGTAAGGAAAATGCTCAAATTCTGGATTATCGGCATCCCGCTTGACCCAGAAAGGCTGATTTGGCAGCGTCTTTTCCAGCAGCTGGTAGGCCTGGTGATGAATCTTTGAGGCAGCAGCATAGACATCAGACTCAACGTCCACGTCAGCCGCACAATCATTGATCGTGAAGTAAAAGCCGATCAGTTGGCTTTTAAAATAAGCATGACGGCTCATGGTGATGCCCTTCAGTAGAGATCATTGATGATGCTGCGCTCAGTCTTCCAACCACTCTAAATACATGAAAGCAGCCCCAGGGGGAAGTGACGATTCCCTAGAGCTGCATGCATGCGATCCACTAGCTGGCGAACACCCCATCAACGGGGTAGCCCTCAATGATGATATTGGTGACACCCTCGATAGCGATCCCAAACTCATTGTCGCTGTCATTGGTGCCTTCGAAGCTCAACTCTTCCCAGCCAGCGACTTCATTGATCAGGCTTTGCTGCGTCGGGAACGCCTCAAGGAAGTCCTTATCCCCCGACCAGTTGTCCCGATATGCGCTTCCGTACGCATCGCTGGCTGTGACGACAACAGGGCCTTCAGCACGACCATTGAGCAGCATTGTGCTCATTACGCGAATTACGAGGGTGTTTGACATGATCAGGCCTTTGTCGGGAGTTTGGCGGCAATCGCGTCGAGCAGAGCATTGAGCCCCGTTGAGCCACGCAGCTTATGCTGAATGCTGGTGCGCTTGTCCTTGTCACCTTCAAGCCACTCTGTGGCCAGTTGATTGATTTGCTTTTGACCCATTTTCAAATCCTTTCCCTTGTCCCATAAAAAGGGGCGACCTAAGTCACCCCTTCTTGTTCACACCGTTGCGATTACTCGGCAGCGGGCGCTTCCTTCGGCGCAGGCTTGCGGCCCAGCTTGACTTCTTCGACGCGGACGAACTTGTTGTGGTACACCTTGCCATCGGTGCCAGTGCGAGGCTTGGCCGATTGCAGAGCGCCCTCGACTTCGACTTCACGGCCCTTGGTCAGCAGGTCAGCCAGCTTCTGGCCCTTGCCGGACTCGACGAAGCGGGTGCAGTCGACGTATTCGACCTGGTCAACCCAGTTGTTGTCAGCGCCCATGTAGCCATCGTTGCAGGCCACGGTGAAGCTCACGGCGTCCAGCTTTTCGTTTACCGCGTTGATACGGGCAGCGGCGGTCAGGTTGCCGGTCAGGAGAGTCTTGTTCATCAGGTGTTTCCTCGCGTTGGATTCGGTTCGTATCTGGAAGGGTCATTGCCCTCTCCATGTGTCACAGTATATGGATCCTATACTCTCGTGTCAATAACTATTTTTCGATTTACTTAAAATCTTTTGTTTGCCATGTTTTTGTTTTGATAAGAGGAAAAACCATAACTCATAAATGAAGAAGCCGCCCGAGGGCGGCTGGTGCCTTTAGTATTGACAAATCACTCAAGACCAAAAACAGATATGGTTGCGTTTCGACCCCATAACTGACGACAGCCATACTAGGCTTTGGGTTTTTGGGTCGTAAAACAGCTTTAAGATGCTCTTGCGAGCGCCAGTTAGTAAGGCAACCGCCCGTCTCCACTGTCCACCCCCGCGAGGGCGGGATGACCCTTATCGGGCTTTCGGATCACCCCAGGTGGACAAGCCTTTAGACCAAGCCTACCGCAGCGGCCAGATCGGTATCCAGCTCTACAGTGACTCGCGCCTTGGTATTCAGATCGTTCTGCTGATCAAGCAGCGCATCGATTTGCGCGCTCAGACTGTCGATCTTGGCTTTGAGTTCATCGCGCAACACATCCGGCGCGATATTGACCGAAACACTTTCAACAGCATCGCCACCAGCAGCGCGACCAAGCACTGCCACGGCCTGATCAGCTGTGAGTGATGCGCGGTTGCGACTTGACTCAACGAAATTGAGCACGCCTTCCAAGCGCTGGCGCTCTCGAATCATCAATTTGTGCCGAGTCAGCAGCGGATGGATGCCGATATTGTCATTTTCCTTTGCAATCGCAATACGGATATCCGTGATTGCCTGCTCGCAAACAGCGATCCGGCTCAATGCCGACTTGAGCTGCTCGGATTGGCGCTCAACCTGGCTAACCTGCTCAGGCAGACTAATGGCCAGCGGCACAGCCATGCGAGAAGCCTCGGAGGCATGCTTGTCGGCTTCGCGAATAAGGCGCTCGCTCACCTTCATGGCGCGAGAAAGGGAGAACGTAAAACTTTTGGTCTGGCTCATGCTGAACTCCGTGTCGAATGCCAGCCAGTTTACTCAGCTTTGACATTCTGTCAATAGTTCGTGATTGGAATTAATCATCACGCACAAAAAAAGGGCCCGAAGGCCCTTTCTATCCCGTCACCCCCACCAATGATGAGAATGATTATCATTCGTTAGAACGGAATGTCATCGTCGAAGCTGTCGTAGTCCGGAGTCGGCAGCGGATCAGCGCTCGCGGCGGCATCCGTTGCAGCGGCAGCAGCTTCGTGCACCGACTGATCGACTTGGCCAGCAGCAGCGGCAGCAGCCGGAGTGGTGGTCTTGGAGCCGGACAGGCGCACGTCGGACAGCTTTTGCACTTCGATGCGGCTGTTGGTGTAGACGTTGACGTCCTTCTCGCTACGGCTCAGCTTCAGCTTGCCGATGGCGGTGACAGCAGCGCCCTTGCCCAGGTATTCCTTCATGTTGTCGGCAAAGCCTTTCTTGCCGTGCACGAAGACCGGGAAGTATTCGACGATATCATCGCCAGCTGCGGTTTTGCCCTGGTTGCAGGCGATGGTGAGGGCCAGCATATCGCGACCATTTTTGCCAGTGGTGACGGAAGCGGCAGAGACCAGATTGCCTTGAGCGATTTGACGGTTCATACAGGTATTTCCTCGCGTTGGATTCGGTTTACATCTGGAAGGGTCATTGCCCTCTCCATGTGTCACAGTATAAGGATCCTATACTCCCGTGTCAATTACTTTTATTTAAATACTTAAAAAAGTTTTTCCTGAATGCCCAACCCGTTGATTCTGAAGGGTTTTCTTAAACACTGGGTCTTGCAGAGCCTTGTTTTCCATTGTTTGCACACAAAAAAGCCCGCTTACGCGGGCCTTTCCACATTCCAGGCGATCACGCCTGTGGCGACGGCGAGTCGTTGCGCTCCTTCACTCGCACCTCAAAGCCTTTTTCGCGAAGAATCTCTGCGCCTGAGTTGATGAAGAAATTGTGCCAGGTGCCAGTGCTGCGGCGAACCTCTTTGATCTCGGCAGCCAGCTTGGCGTAGTCCGGATGATCCTTGCCAGCAGCCGACATCTTATAGCTGATGCGTTCAGCGCTCAGCGCTTCGTCGTCGCTGTAGATCTTGGCGCTGATCAGCGTCATGGCGGTCGGCGTGTTGTCGGCCTTGGTGTTCTTGACGTTCAGTGTTCCGATCTGGGCGTAGACCAGCTTGGATTCGTCATTTCGCTGAGTGAGGTACACGAACTCGCGGGCAGCTTCGGATTCGGTTGCGACTTCCTTGCCATTGCCATCGACGAACTTGCCATCCTTCTGGCGTGCACGCGTCAAGAACTGGCCATCAGCGTCTTTCTGGCGAATCGGTGCCTTGAGCACCATGAACTGATTACCCTCATTGCCAACGAAGTCAATGAAGCCCATGCGCACCGGTAGGGCGACGCCATCCACAGTTTCCTTGATGAAGGCGCGGTAGCTGCCCTCATTGGCGCGGATTTCGATTTGGAAAGTATTGCCAGAAACGGCGATTTCAAGCTTGTTGGTCATGTGCAGTGCTCTCGCATTAGAATGTTGAATCACCTCATGATCGCATTGAATGGAGCCAATTGACAAGTTTATCTTCTGCAAACTTTCTGAATGCTATCCATACATTTTTTTTGATGCGACAAACGGAACCTTGACGCCTTCATTTTGTCGCCGTATATTTCTTCCGTTGGCGCTGAACAGATGTAGTGCCAGGGGAGAGCAAATGGATTACGGACACGGATACAAATACCACATCGACTACGAGCAAGTCGAATCCATGTGGGCTGCCAACAACAGCGCCAAAGGGTACTCTGATAACGCCCTGATCGCTGAGCAGACTTGGAAATTCCAGACGGCTGAAGTGAGCATTCACTGTCAGCAAATCGGGCGAATGGCTGAAGATCTCACGCACCACGTTGAATTCATGCAGCGCAACAGCCGCAATGCCAAAGAAAGTGACGACCCTCTGGCCGTCCAGAAAGACAACATCAAATCCCTCGAAAAAATCATGGGCCCCCTATTCCAGGGCCTTGAGATGACAGAATCCGGGCAAATCAGCCTGGTCATCAACCCCGACTCACTCTCTCACGTGCTCAAGGTTTTGCAATTCGTTTGCAGCTCAACGACGAGCGGTTTTGAATTTGCCGAAGGCATGCTTAGCTGCGCCGAGCGCATGTGCAAAACGCTTGAAAATGTTCGCCTTGAGCACGAATGCGACGAAATCGAGCAAGACATCTTCCTTGCATACGAGAACGATGAGGAGATTCTGTGCAAGATTCCGATCTCCGAATTGCTTCGCGATCCAGGGTACAACCATGTCGGTCTCAGCAAAGAGCTTGCCAGCCGTGTCGTTGATGCCAATGACTACCGGTCGGTTGTCGACCTGCTTCAGCAGGCCATGATCGTGATCGTTGAGGCAGGAAACTGCTTGCAGGCTCACGTACGCCCCATGATTGATCTTGCTGAAGCCCTCTATGAGCGCAAGGTTGCTATCAACAAGCAGCGCAGCAATGCCATGATCAAGCAGCAAGCCGAACTTTCCCAGACCTCTGGCAAAGTGGTGCGCTTGAGAGCCATCCCGGACATCATGAAAAAAGACTAAAACCTCTTTTTTGCCAAGGATGGCAATGCCCCCACCTACTCGGTAAGGAGCGCAAGCTCTCGTTCGATCCCCTTCTGACTCTTCAGGATGTCATTGGCATACCGATAACCAATGCTTCTCATCCTCTGCGATTTGTTGTAGTTGCCTGGCCCCACATTGTAAAAGGCTAGCGCCTTTTCCCAGCTCCCCGTTTCTTGGTAGTAAATCGACAAGACCTTGGCACCGCAGTCGACATTTCCTGAGATGGTTGTAATGCTCTTGCAATGTCTGCCCCAGATCTTGGGCATGATTTGAGATAGGCCAATTGCCCCGCTCTTTGATACTGCGCTTTGACTGAAGCTCGACTCTCTCTGGATCAGTGCCGCCAAGAGTGTTGCGGGGACACCGTGATCAACGGCACTTTTCTTGATCTCGCTTACGACTGGTTGGATTTTCTTTCTATCATGGCCGATTGCCGCAGAGATCGCAGCGCCTAGGGGGATGTGCTTTTTGGCTATCTGTGCTGGCGCCTGGGTGGCCTCAGGCTCTGTAGACCGGCTTCCAATGTCAACGATCCGCCTGATCTCCCTAGATAGTCGCTCCATGTAGCCAACCTTCAAGCTTGCTTCGATTGCGCTAACAGCCTGCCCTGCGGTTTTATGCGGCTCAGTCGCCGAGTCCTGTACGGCCTGACTGTATTGCTGGTGCTCGGTAGTACCTACGCACCCAGCAAATGCAACCGCCAGAATCGCTAATGGCAGCGTTTTTTTCGCGAATGACAACAATTGCACATGGCAGTCCTCATGTTTGGTCGGCACGACTGGCGCGCCAAAAAGAGTGTCCTGACTAAGCATGACACCATATTGAGGTTATGGTGTCAATATATGCGCTTTATAACCACGTTAAATCGAACGCGGCTGGCCTCAATTTAGCGGCAAAGCGCCTCACAAGGCGTTCCATCACCGTCTCGATCCAGTGATCGATTGCCACACACCTGAAGCTGATGCCTGGCCTCAGCGCATGTAGTCATTGCCTTGCAGGTTTTTCGCTCGCAGCTGAAATCGCCCGAGCCCTGAGCGACCACAGGGCCTGCGGAAAAAGCAGGTTGCTCAGGGGATGAGTTATGAAACACCTGCTCAGCACGCCTTCCGGAGACATAGTTATTGCTGAACCCTTGTAGCTTGTAAATTCGGGAATCCCGAATTTTCTCCCACTCGCTGACTGGATCCTGGCGATCCCAGATCGACAACAGGCGCTCCTGCTGCGAGGAAAGCTTGAGCCCGTGCCGGTCTCGCATATAGAAATGAATGCGCGCAATGTCGCCCTTCATGCTTGGTGGCGGTTCTGCTCGGCGCGTAGCAAAATCAACCTTGAATTGGCATTGCCCGTACTGCCCATACCCACCAGGCAATTCATCGAATCTGAAATTTGATCGATCACCATTGACCTCGCCAACTACCGGGATCAGGTTAACCAGATCGTTGTGGGCATCTCTGAAGGCCGGATCCGTGGCGTTGCAATGATCTCGCCCCCCTTGCCTCCAGCACGCGAATTGCCGACCAAGGTTTTCGGCTGGCACGACGTGCTCGATCTCTGTGCGACTGGCTCGCTTGGCGTTCTTGCGGGGTGTGTACCCACAACTAGCAAGATCTGGGGCATTTCGTGAGCCAAGTGCGCAACCGCAGTACTGATCAAACCTGTTGTCCTTGTAGATCTGCCATACCTGTCGCTTGGCCGCGTCGAAGCTTGGCGGGTAATCCGCCGATGCAGAAATACTTACCAATGCCAGAAACCCGGCAATCAGTGCCCGAAAAATCATGACAACCCCTTTTTTGTTGGCAAATTGCTTTTTAAATTGACTTAGGCACAGTGAGGCAAGAAAACCATGGCTGGTGCCAGGCTATGCTCGATCTCGCGAGATTGCCTGAGCATCTGCCGAGCGGATACCGAAGACCAAAAGGCATGGTCAGGATCGCTCTTGGCCTCACGGTATTGAGGAAAAGAGACAAGAAGCTCATTGGCGAGAGGGGCGCTGGCGCACGAGATCTCAGTAAAGGAGTCAATGAGCTGACTACGAATGATGCTTGCGTGATGGCGACTCATGCTGCTCATTTCGATTCACCCTTATTTCATAGCCCTGTATAGGGCGTCTTGTTGGCCTGCGGTGTCCATTCGGCTATCGAATTTGTCCAGCGGAGCCTCATGAGCCTTCAGGCACTCGCGGCGCTCACCTTCATTGCCTGACTGGCAACGCTCGATATCTGAAGCAGCAACGCCCTTGGCCATGTCCACCATTGCCGATACGCCAGAAATTCCCATTTTAGCGTACCTGCCAACAAACTCCCTGGCGTCAGTATTCAGTACACAGAACAGAACTGATCCGATTGCAATGATAGACAGAAAAACCCGCATTGCTCAGTCTCCAGCCAGCACGTGATGCTCATATACGCGCAGCATTTCAGCGTTGAGGCGTTTTGCGACCTCAACTACATCATCGGGGTGCTTAGTCGAGGCATGGATCGTACTGTCATAAACGACAGTGCCATCAACCGTTAGTCGGATTGAACCAGCCTCTGTGAAATATTCAATTTGCCCTGAAAAACCCTTGTAGGTCAGGACATTGTCATGCGCCGAAACGCGCGAACTCGATGTCTCAAAACCGATCAACATCAGGTTTTGCGCAAGCTCTGAAACATGCATGGACAGGTCTTTATTCATTGGGTTATCCAAATACCATGGGAACGAAGATATCCATGTCATCCTCATGGATCGCATGACCCTCACCTTCACTGACCACAGTGAACACCACACCGTCTTCCGCCTCGACCTCGAACGTTTCTGGAAGCTTGAAGCCAGGGGCGGTCATCGCCACCAGCAAGCGACCGGTCGTATCGAAAACAGCCTCGCAATCAGCGGGGATCGCGTCGTTAGGTATGATTTTACAGTGAAGGGTTGATGTCATGACTTGTTATCCGGTTAAAAATTGCACTGCGTGTTGCTGGTGCGATAAAGGCGAATATCACCATTGTAGCGCGTTTCTACCTGAACGCAGTCGCCTGGAACCAGGTCTCGCGAGGAATGCTTGACGTTATAGGCCTGTCCGTAGCGAGTCTGTACGGTAACGTAAGTGTCCTGGCCACCTGTGGTCAGACCCTTCTGCACGGCAGCACCTGCAAGCGCGCCCAGTGCACCCCGAATCAGCTTCGATTCTGTCGAGTGTCCGCCACCAGTCAGAACACCTGCCGCACCACCAATTGCAGCGCCAGCTCCCCACCCACCATTGTTGGTCACCTGTTGAACGCTGATGATTCGGCCAGTGTCAATTCGAGTAGGCTGCTGATAGGCACCCCCGCCCTGAACACACCCAGAAAGGAGTGCGACGGCAGACATGAGTCCAGCTGCAAGAGAAATACGCATGGCAAACCCCTAAAGGTTGAATTATCGTGTGGGTGAGTATAAATTGATGAGCACATATTGTCAATCGGAACACTTATGAACACTTTTTTAAAATTCATCATGGGTGGTCTTATTTCATCGACCTGCCTATTTGTTCACGCCAGTGACTTCAGCGCTGCGCTAGAGCGGCATGCGCAGTCCTCTGCCAGAGATGTCATCGGAAAGTGGATTGAAGCGCGCACAGCCGGAAATACATGGAGCCAGGTTTTGCGTGATCACGCCCCTAAAACACTGGATTCATTTTGCGGTTATCGAAGCCTGGTCGGTCTTCAGGACACCGGGTTTGAACGAGCCAGGGCAGAAACTGAAGCCGTCGTTGGCTCTAGGCTTGAGCGTACTTTTGGATCCCTGTTATCAAGACCCAGCGCACAGCTTCAGCTTGTGGGAACAACCACCAAAGGCCTTGAAGGATCCAATCAGGCACTTGTCACATTGAAGGTGTCGCCAGCAAGGTCGGGCGATCAGACAATCTCGCTACTGATGGAGCTCGACACTTTTGGTGAAATGGTGCTCTGCGACATTATTCCAAATCAGAAAATTGAAAACGGGATCTTGTCAAAACTAGGGTCGGAATTGAATCTTTGATATTGACAAGTTTCTGCATGCCTATATAATGAAAAATAAAATCGGGTTTCCATCCGGTTTCGCACAAAGGGCTTTAGGGCCCTTTCGTTTTATCTGGAGGCTGATATGAAGGCACCCAAGGACAAAAGCCAGGCAAAGTCCATGGTCATGACACCCCTGTTTCGCGTACGGGTTGTCAAGAGCGCAAAGCAATATACGCGCAATTCCAAGCATCGCAACAGAGATGACTTCTGATTACCAGAAGGTCATTGAGCTGCGGCGAGACCATTCGGATCTCGTCACTAATGTAGTCGGTCGATTTCGAACAAGGCATCCCCATGAGAAACGCCACCGCACAACGCCATCTCTTGCTTCAGTTCATCAGGCGCCCCTATTCAGCCGATGGGGTTCCAGTTAACCGACGCCACTGCTGGAACACCCGCCACCCGCTCATCCAGCGCCTGATCAAAAAAGGCATGGTTAGACAGGTGAGGACATTTGATCATTACGGCCATGGGATCACTCGCCTGGTTCCATCGGATGGCCGCCTGGAAGAAGGCCCTGTGACTTGCCCTGAGTGCTCGAAGACGATCTCCGCAATCTGGCGCCATGACGATCACTCACCCGGCTGCGGAGCAAAGCTCTCGCCATACTTCACTCGTTAAAAAGCACGCCTTAGCGTGCTTTTCTTTTAACACCCGGCAGATCCAGATCATATTCAGGATCCGAAATCCTGAAGAAAGCGGAAATAAATGGCACCAGCAAGAGTGTGAAGCCAATCGAGCCACACAATGCAGGCAGAAAAAAGAACAACAGGTTCTGATTTCCCGTTTGCTTGATGTCCATCTGCCTGCGCTCGACCGAATTGACCTGGCCATTATGGCTTGTTCGGTAGGCACCCTCGCTGCTGATGAGATCGAATCGATGCCCTTTCTCGATGAGCCCATGACCCTCAAGGAGCTTGTACTTCACATGGTATCGCTCCCGCCCATGCTTTGAGTATGTGATGTATTTACCCATCACTTCAGCGTCCCAGGTTCGCTCCGTCATGTAATCACTGCCGTACAAAAGCTGGCTGAGACCAATCATCAGCACACCCATGGAGGGCCAGAGGGCCCAGCGCATCAGCATCTTCTTATTCATGACCGATCTCATACCCATGATCCAGTGAAGGCCACCCCTTGCGAGTCAGAATGCCGATTAACTCAATATAGCCACCCTGCTCATTTTTCCAGCGCACGCAATACGACCGGTCAGCGGGTGAATCTTCAGCATCGCAGGTGTAGACCAGCGTGCTCCAGCCATTCACCATGGCTTTGAATCCTGCGTCATCAAGCCGCTCAAGGGCGTACCTGACCAATCGCTTGGCTAGGCCTGCTGAGATGCACTCATCGACAGTGGTGAGCTGATAGGGCAGCTTTTGGCCCACCATGTCAAAGCGGGCCTTTCCGCGAGAAAGCACTTCTGTTTGGATTCCAGACATATCAACCTCTCCAGTAATATTCATATTATTGGATTATATTGACAAACTGTCAATCCAAGTAGGTGGGTCATTTACACCAAATAAAAAAGCGACCCTCTCGGATCGCCTTTTGTAATGCCATACCCTGGTTTAAATCAATCCCAGCTCAGGGCCCCGCCAGTTTGGTACTCGATCACACGAGTCTCGAAGAAATTCTTCTCCTTTTTGAGATCCATCACTTCACTCATCCAGGGGAACGGATTTTCAGCACCTGGGAACGCCTCCTTCAGACCGATCTGGGTGAGACGTCGGTTTGCAATGAACTTGAGGTACTCCTCCATCATCTCTGCATTCATGCCCAGCACGCCGCGTGGCATGGTGTCTTTCGCGTAGTCGATTTCGAGCAGGGTGCCCTCAATGACCATTCCGCGAGCCTTTTCTTGAAATTCCGGGCTCCAGAGCTCGGGATTTTCGAACTTGATCTGGTTGATCATGTCGATCCCGAAGTTCAGGTGCATCGATTCATCTCGAAGGATGTATTGGAACTGCTCGGAAACACCCATCATCTTGTTGCGACGACCCATGGACAAGATCTGAGTGAATCCACAGTAGAAGAAGATGCCTTCGGTGACCACATAGAAGCCAATGAGGTTCTCCAGGAGGCGCTGATCCGTCTCGCGCGTGCCTGTGTTGAACGTCGGGTCACTGATATGGTGAGTATGGGCAATGCTCCAGGCGGCTTTGCGAGCAACAGACTCCACCTCATGGTACATATTGAAGATCTCACCCTCATCAAGCCCAAGGGACTCAACGCAATACTGATACGCATGCGTATGGATGGCCTCTTCAAAGGCTTGTCGCAGAATGTACTGACGGCACTCCGGGTTGGTGATCAGTCGGTAGATCGCCAGCACCAGATTATTGGCCACGAGTGAATCCGCCGAGGAGAAGTAGCCCAGGTTGCGCTTGATGATCCGCCGCTCATCTTCCGAGAGGCCGTCACGACTTTTCCAGAGCGCGATGTCGGCGTTCATGTTCACTTCTTGTGGCATCCAGTGGTTGGCGCAACCATCTAGATACTTCTGCCAAGCCCAGTCGTACTTGAAAGGCACCAGCTGGTTAAGGTCAGCGCGAGCGTTGATCATCTGCTTTTGCCCGACCTGAACACGGCTCTTGGCCATTCCTTCAATCTCGTCCTGGCCCGCGCTGACGTCCATCGCTTTGAGCCTGGCCCTGGCCTTCTCAACTGCATCCACATCACCCTGGCGGGCTGTGTCGTCATGATCCCAATTCAACATCAAAAACACCTCTATAAAAATTGACGGCGCAAAACGCCCGTACATCTAGTTTAGGCCTGGAGCGGCAATAATACCAATTCGAAATCTTGGAACAAGCTGAAGCGGACTGGTGGTCGTTAAAATGACTCAAGCAACTGCCTGAGCTCCACAATCTCCAGATCGAGCTCCACGATGATGTCAGAAGCGGAAACCTCCACGAGCTTGCCATTGATTTGGCGAGACGAAAGCTTTTCGTACCACAGCTTGAATGCCGTGTCGCAGGCTTCATCTGTCGCGGCCTTGAGGATTTCTTCTCTTGAGCGGAAGTCGACCTGATTGATAAGGCTGTCAAAATTAAGCTTGGCCATGAGTGGCTTCTGAGCACTGAACAGTCCAGATGGCTTGACCCACTGCGCCGCGATGGAAACGTCTGCCTTCGCCCTTTTGATCTCAAAAGCCGTCAGTTCGGCGTGTTCCTTGAGGCACGCGATAACGGAAGGTTCTGCATCTTTCTTGCGAAGCGCCAGATAACGCCACAACAGCTGCTCGTCCGGATCATCAAGCCCAAGGAAATTGGCGGCGTGTGCTGTTCTGACGGCGAAATCGTCTAACAGCAATGTGTTTATGTCTGACGGTGAAGGTGTTTTTAGAGATGACTGCATGAATATCCGAGCTCCAGATCTTTGGCGATATCGACAATGAACTCTGGAATGGCTTGCTGGAAAATCACCTGGCGAGTCTCATCGTCAGGATCGATCTGTCGAAGCGCCGTCATGCCATTGTTCAATAAGGCAATATCGAAGATATCCAGTTTACCCGTAAGGCGCATTGAAAATACAGCCTCATCATCAGGATCTTCACCCTGAAGCACCGGTTTGTCGTAGACAAGGCTTCTCACCGTCAGGTGCTCGCGACATGCGCTCAGTCGCCTGGCTACGTAGGCAGGATCCATAGACATTCAATTGACCTCACACTCATCGACCTGGTCGTTGAGTTTGCAACAGAACAAAAACATCGGTTCGCCTTCAGGAGCAACCGCTAAATCACATCAATACCTCTGGGTCAGCCCTATGGCTCGATGCACGAGGTTTCGATCTGAACAGATGACAAATCAAGATCCGTCGACCCCTCATCGACCATCTCCTTGAGATAGCCTCGCAGCTTTTCATCAGCGAGCTCGGGCGAGTCCGCCTCGATGTCGACCTGCCCCCAGAGATCACATTCCGGGTCGCCATCTCGCACAGTCATACGAAAAATAGGCATAAATCAGAAATCCTTCGTTGAAAAAGGCTGAGCCCACGCCTGGCGCGGGTTCTAGCAGGATTATCACATGATGACCACGCATTTACAATTTGTCAATAGTGACCGTTCGTCGGCTTTTGAAAGGGGTGGGGGTTGAAAAAAAATTCGCGCGACGGATCTTTATATTTGAGAACAATAAAAAGCGAGTGAAGTGCATACCCCCTCATTCGGTGAAATGAAAACACATTTGCTGAGGATTCGGTGATCTACATTTATCGTGAATAGAGGGAATGGATGAGCTGCCGCCTCCCCCCTGCCCTAGAGATCGCTTTCTTTGCAGCCGATAGGCTGCGGCTTAAGATTTGAAAACAAATAAACTATGCAACGCTCATTTTTTTTGGCAAAAAACCCAACATGTTGGGCTTAGCTTCAAAGTCAATACCCTTATATTGTGTTTTTGCTGTGTCACTCCCACCTTCCCTACCAGACCTCGTTTCTCTCACCGCTCTCCCCTGCCTCATCCTCGGCCTTATTGCTTAGCCGCGCTTCGCGCCGAACGCCCCTTCGGGTCGAAAAGCAAAGCCACAGCTTCGCTGTGAATCAAAGCTAGCCGCGCTATCGCGCCGAATCGGTAACCGCCAGCCCATGCTCAAAGGAAAGCTTGAGATCGTGCAACCTATTCACTTGTCAATTTGTGTTTATTGGATTATATTATTTTTGCAATTGATAACGAGGCTTCCCATGAAAAAAATTGACAAACTGCTAATTGCTGGCGTACTTGGCGCGATTGCCTTATTCGGTTTATCCCTCCTGCCCGGCACACCTTCGAGTTCCGATATCTCCAGTCCTATTCAAGGAACCCATTACACCAATGTTTCCGAAGAACCTCTTGTCAAAGATGATGTGGTTTTATTTTTTTGGTATGGCTGTCCACATTGTAAAAAGGCCTATGAAGTCATGGAGTTTACTGGCTTCGAGGAAAGCCTTGCGGCAAGTGGCAAAAAGCTAAGAAAAATTCCGGTAGCGGCTAATGAGACTTGGGCTTTGCACGCAAAGTTGTTCTATGCCCTGGATAAAGCCGGGCTTTCATCGGAGGGGCACGGTCAGGTCATGCAGCTAATTCAAGACATGGGGGCAAACAAGGAAAAGGATCTGCCAAAAGTCATTGATCGTGTCATTGCTGATGAAAAGGCTCGCAATGAGAAATTCAAATCAACAACTAAAGACATCCTTTCTGAGCTAGATTCCTCTTACGTGAATCGAAAAATGAGTGAAGGTTCAAAAGTAGCTGAAGCCTCAAAGATCCAAGGAGTTCCAGCCATGCTGGTGAATGGAACATCCTCCATTACACTTGGTGGCGCAGTAACCTACATCGATTTCCCGGTTGTTGCGCTCAAGTTAGTCATCGGGGACGTGAAGTGATGCCTTCTATTCTCTCGAATGAAAAGGTTTATGAGAAGTACATTCGCGTTTGTGAGGGAAGCATCAGGGTAAAGCTTGAGCGTGGAGAAACAATTCTTATCGGGCATTTCAAGATCAGACATTACAATAGTTTTGCTGATGCTCTTCAGGCTGCTATCAAGTGGCGTGACGAAAAGCATCTAGAACTGTTTGGCATGGAGGTTCCCAAGAATGTAATCCACATCGCCCCCAGGAAGAACAGAAGGCAACACGTCAACCCTGAGACAGGAGAGCTACTTCCATATCTCATGCCTGGAATTTCATATGGCTTTCACAAGGGTTTGCTGCGGTATGTAGTGGTAAGCCATCAAGAAAATGACAAGCCTGTCCGAACACGATATTCAATTAAATTACTCGGTCTTGATGAGGCGATTAAACAAGCAACGGATAAGCGGAAAAGCATGATGCCAAACGCTTGACGATTGGCTAACTTTGATTATTCTATAATCATTGTAATTTTATATAATTATAGAATTGTATTTAAAATAAGGCCCAAGCCACCGCCTCCAAAGACCTAGACAAACACTTTCTGATTTTCGATTTCATCGCGTGCCATTTTGGGCTTATTCATGGTCAAAATTGGCACTAATGATGCCACTCAAGACACTATGAGTGTCTTTTTGGGCAATGCGATAGTGCGAAAATCAGAATTTTCGCTTAGGTTTAATGCGGAATCTAAAAATTTCGCATGGGACTTTTGTAGTGGTCTACTGATCCCGGACACCGATTTAGGCGAAAATCCTCGCCATCAAGAGGTGTTCGATGAGCAAGCAACGACGTACGTTTTCCGCCGAGTTCAAACGCGAGGCTGCTGCCTTGGTTCTGGATCAAGGCTATAGCCATATCGAGGCCTGCCGTTCGCTGGGCATCGTGGATTCGGCATTGCGCCGCTGGGTGAAACAGCTTCAGGACGAGCGTCAGGGCGTCACGCCGAAGAGCAAGGCGCTGACACCCGAGCAGCAGAAGATTCAGGAGCTAGAAGCCCGGATCAACCGGCTGGAACGGGAGAAAGCGATATTAAAAAAGGCTACCGCTCTCTTGATGTCGGACGAACTCGATCGTACGCGCTGATAGACCAGTTGAGTGAGCAGGAGCCGGTAGAAGTGGTCTGTTCAGCTTTCGATGTGGCGCGGTCGTGCTACTACGCCCATCGCCTTCGACGTCGCCGTGTCGATGCTCGTCGCGTTGCGCTACGTAGCCGGGTCAACGAGTTGTTTAGCCAAAGTCGAGGCTCGGCTGGCAGCCGAAGCATCCTGGGCATGTTGCGCGTGGACGGCGTGACGATTGGCCGTTTCCGTGTGCGTCGGTTGATGCGTGAGCTGGGCCTCGTCAGCAAGCAGCCGGGCTCGCACGCTTACAAGCAGGCCACAGTTGAGCGCCCGGATATCCCGAATCGGTTAAACCGCAAGTTCGCAGTCCAGCGCCCGAACCAGGTGTGGTGCGGCGACATTACCTACGTCTGGGCACAAGGTCGCTGGCATTACCTGGCCGCAGTGCTGGATCTGTACACACGACGGACGATTGGCTGGGCGTTTTCCACGAAGCCGGATGCTGAGCTAGTGATTAAGGCTCTCGACATGGCTTACGAACAACGCGGCCAGCCACAACAGGTGCTATTCCATTCGGATCAGGGCAGCCAGTACGCCAGCCGCCTCTTCCGGCAACGGCTATGGCGCTACCGGATGCAGCAGAGCATGAGCCGCCGAGGAAATTGCTGGGACAACTCGCCGATGGAGCGCCTGTTCCGCAGCCTGAAGTCGGAATGGATCCCAGCAACTGGATATCTGACAGCCTTGGAGGCTCAGCGAGACATCAGCCATTACCTGATGCATCGCTACAACTGGATCAGACCGCATCAATTCAACGACGGGCTGCCGCCTGCGGTGGCCGAAGAAAAACTTAACCCACTGTCCGGGATGGGTTGACCACTACATTTAGTGATTAAAGCTGGAAAATTTGAGCAAATGTTTGCCCAATTTCATTTTCGAATTTACTTCTTTTTGGCTGAATCTGATGTCGACATATTTAAGTTAGGGTGTCGATTTTTCATCATTTCGCCTTTAAAAAAAGGCCCGCGTGTGTCGAATTATCCGCACTATCGCTCAGCGGAGCGCGTTTTTTGAATTATTTTACCGCACTCATGCCTTGCGACATCCGCCTCAAACCGCACTCAACGCCTGCTGCAAAAATGGAGTGACTGCTGATTCCGCAAGACGTGGGAGCGGTGTCCGCAAAATGATCGTGCAACAAGTAGACGCGTGATTTTAAGGTTTTCTGCATATTTCTTTATATTTGATAGGCATTTATTGATCGTTCAGATTTGCGGTGGTATATTCTTTGAGCGCATTCGTTACCCTGATAGAAAAGAATGACCATGAACAAAAATAAGAAACCAGACATTCTTGCAATCGAAGACCCCGAAGAACGAAAGAAGGCAATAGAACAGGTGCTAAAGGACATGGACGAGAAGGCCATTGCCTGGGGTGAGCCCGCCGTGCCTATAAGTGACGTCCAAGATAGATATGATTTTTCATGCACCATTATCATGATTTGTAGCATCGTTGCGACGCTTGTATTAGCGGTCTGCGCAGCATACTACACCACACTACCAAGGCCACATTCATACGTTTCCACGCAGGATGGGAAATTGTATTCGCTTGAGCCAGCCCGAATAGAAAAATAAGAAGGCATTATATGACCACACCTACAAGCAACAAGAAGCAAACCAAGAACCCAGGCACTAATGCTAGACGTCAGCTTGCTGGTGCACATGCGAAAGCAGAGGAAGGTCTTTCCAAGGTTGAGCATCGAAACAGCTATTACAACCACGGCAACAAGAAGCTGTTTATTGCCGCGATTGTCTCCCTGGTTGGTCTTGGCTTGCAGTCAGCCATCGCTTTCAGCGTGTTTACGGCAAAAAGCGAGAGGGTTTATTTTGCCACTGACAAAAATGGCTCACTTATTCAGCTTGTTGCGCTGGGGCAGCCAAATCAAAAAGATGCCGTTGTTGCTCAATGGGTGCAAACTGCTCTGGTTGACACTTTTTCCTTCAACTACACAAATTACTTTGATCGTCTAAACAAGACAACAATGGAATGGTTTACCAAGGAGGGTGGCGAGGGTCTTCTCCAGGCATTGGATTCAGTCGGCGTTATCCAGGCAATCAAAGAAAGAAAGATGATCGTGTCCCTCACGCTTGAGCACACGCCGATTTTGGTTGCTCAAGGCCCTAATGATAACGGCGTATACAGCTGGACGTTCCAGGCAAATGCGATTCTTACCTATAGAACACAGACACAAGAGCTGACCAATAAGGTCAAGTTCATGGTGAAGGTCGACAGGCGTAGCATTATGGACAATGCAGAGGGTCTTGGCATCACAAAAGTGATCATGCAAAGACGCTAAACTTTGCATTCCATCCTAATTGGTTTATATTGACAGTATTTAACGCACCGGAGATAACAATGCGCAGATCGCCTATAGCCCTAGCGCTTTCTCTTGCCCTGCTTGGCACACAAGCATGGGCAGCAGAATCCTTTGATCAACAAATGATCGAAGAAAGCCAGGTAGCCAGCGCTGAGCCGACAGGCGCTCAGGGCAATGGATATGAAGAACACGTCAACGACTACGACAGGAATGTCACGCAAGCCCGTAAAGGGGCAATTGCAGGGGCTCTCTACGAAGAAGACCAGCTGAGAGAGCTTCGCAAGATGCTGTCAGAGGGTGAAATCAAGGCTAGAAAACAAGAGGAAGAAAGAATCCGGCTTCCGTTGCAGCCTTCCGAGATTACTTCTCTTCGCAAAAAACTATCCGAGATCGAAAAAGCCCAAAATGAACCGCTTGGTGGGATCGATTTTAGAATCCGCAATGTTACCTACCAGCCAGACTCTAATAAACCGCTGGTTATTTATGTTGCAGACGGTTTTGCAGCTCAGGTGGAATTTTATGACGCAAGCGGAAAACCATGGTCTATCCGCAAGGATGGTGTTGTAGGCGACGCCGAAAGTTTTAGCAAAAAAGTAATGGGAGAGCAAAGGCACATCAGCTCCTTCTCTCTTTCAAGTCGATACCGCCAGTCCAATGCCGCAGTTGTGCTTGATGGCCTATCGTCTTCAATTCCAATATTACTGAAAGGCTCAGACTCCACAGTTGATGGAAGAGTTTCTGTTACGATCCCAAAGATGGGGCCGAATGCTGATATCCAGCCTATTTTTACCCATGAAATAGAAAACGTCTCACCTGAGCTGGTAAAGCTGCAAGGCGGGGATGCTCCAGTGGGCTCAAAGCCGCTTAGGGTAGCCGGCATTGAGAATGCAGAAGCCTGGTATGACGGTGAATCATTGTATCTGTCTTTACCCGGCAGACTTCTTTTGCCACCACCTCAGAATAGCTCTGTATCGCCAACAGGTCGGTTTTTATATAAAACCGCTCCAGCAACCTATATCTCGATAAGCCTCAATGGAGAAAGACGCTCTGGCACCATTGAAGGTCTTTACCAGACCGAAATTCGTCGGGCTAAAACTGTTTTTGAAGAGGCTAAATAAAAATGGCTAGTGTTATCAGCAACATTTCGGGAAATATCCCAGTCAAAGCCAGGCTTATGATTGTTTTGACCCTTGTGATCGTTTTGTCAGCGGCATTTGTTTCCATATCCAGAATCACTGGTGACAAGGAGGTCATTTCTGAAGGGGGGGCTGACATTGCCCTCCCCCCTAATTCAATGGAAATAGGCAAAGATAGCCCTCTGGATAAACCACTTTATTCGGATGAGTCTGAGGTTGGTAAAATTTATCGGGATCAGGAGAAAAAAGCAGCCGAGGAAGCCTCCGCCCCGAACAGCGGAAAAAGCCATCTTGACGCACTCAGGATTAGGCTTGAAGCTGAAGAAAAGACCAAGGAAGATCCTGAGCCTGTCGAGCCTGTAAAAACCGATCTGCAAAAGCTTCTTGAAGAGCGCAGGGCTCAGCAGGAAAGCCGACGAGTTGAGCAACAGGCGAGCGTTGCGCAAAATCAGGCCGTGGTTCAAAACAACCCCTGGCAGATGTACATCGACCAGGAAAAAAACTTTGCGAAAAACTACGTTTCTGCCTATAGCCAAGCCATTGATGACCTAAAAATGCAAAATCTGCGGGTAGCGAAGCCTTTAGTCGATTCTTCAAATGAAGGCTCGAACAACAATGGCGCTAAAAATGGACAACAGCAGGTAGCAGCACCTTCTGGTTATCAGCGCTACCTGGCCGAAGCAACCCAGAGCAAGGCGCGTGCAGGTTCGCAAATTGATCAATCCAGCCAACCCACTCAGGAGTATGTCGAAGAAGATTACCAAGAGGATGAGCAGGAATTTGCCTCATATGATTACCCTAGTGAACGCCTTGCTGCCATGACTCAGTCGAAAGATGTGGTGGCGGCCAAAATCCTTCCTGGTGAGGCATTTTACTCCGTGTTGCAAATTGGGGTTAATACAGATGAAATTAGCCCGATAAGACTTGTGATCGTTGAAAAGGGGCCTCTTGAGGGCGGACTGCTCGTTGGGAAGCCAAGTAGAGTTGGTGAAAAGGCTGTTCTTGCATTTGATCGCCTCAGCATAAAAGGTGAGTCGTACACGGTAAACGCCATCGCACTGGATCCAGATTCAATGAGGACAGGCATTGCGGATGGTGTTGATCGTCATACCGCTGAGCGCTACAGCAAGCTTTTTGCGGCCTCTTTTATTGAGGGTTTTGCAAGCAGTCTTACCGGGGGCCAGACCACAACGAACACAGATGGAAGCTCATCAACGATAGTAGACGCACTACCTAATGCGAGCGATCAGGCGCTGGTTGGCCTTGGCAAGGTTGGCGAAAGATTCGCCCCAATTTTTCAAAGAGAATTTGATAGACCGCCAACTGTTACCGTCGAGCCCAACAAGACAGTTGTTCTGATGTTCATGGAAGAGCTTAAGTTGAAAAAGGTTAATTGACAGCTCTAAAGGAAAGCAAGCCAGGTTTCGCTTGCTTTCTTTTCATTCTCATTTTAGTATCCACTTAATTGACAACCCGGAGATTTGTATGAGTAACCAACAGGACTTCAACGATCCTTTTGACCAATTTGATAACCTGGATGGCCTCGACGAGTCTTTTCCAGAGATTGAAGATGGTTTGCCGGATGATCTTCCCGAGGCATCTCCTGAGGATGATGAGTTCGAAAGCAATCCGACACAAGGCGTTCCGAGCAACCCAGCCCCCGCACCATCGAATCCACAGCCTCAGCAAGGCCCAAAACCTTTCCTTAAAACACCTATTGGAATGGTTTCAGCGGGATTGGCTGTCGTGGCCGTTGGCGTGGTTGGCACCGTTGGCTATACCTCAATTGTGGGCGGTGATGATCCAGTCATGAATCAACCGCTGGCGCAAGAAATCATTGCACCAGCGTCGGAGCCTGATTTTTCCCAGACACCTGTGGCCGGGTCATTTAACGAACAAGCTCCACAATCGCCGCTTCAGATGCAAATGCAGGGCGTGGAAAGTGCTGCCGCTCAGGCCCCTGCTGCTCAAAATCAGGTGTTGCAGGCACCTCTTACTCCTGAGGTTGCAACCCAGACTGCTACCATTCCTGGTGCAAGCAGCCCAATTGCCTTGCCTCAGGTAAGCGCTGGAGAAACAGATGTATTGACTCAAGTCCTGGATGAGATCAAGGGTCAGAGAGAAGACCTCAAAGAGGTAAAGGAAGTTGTAACGGTTATAGCCAGTGAGCTTGAGGAGCTGAAAGAAAACGCCGAGAAGGTGACGCTTGAGCAGATCGAGATCAGAAAAGATCTTGATAAGATTCGCAAGGCTATCAAGAGCGGTGTCAAAACGACTGAAGTAAAAGCAACCTCGGTGATTGAGACTGCATCTATGGGTGATAAAAATTCAACCCAGGCCGTGCCAGTGGTCAATATCGAAAATACCCTAGCTTCTGGCAGAACTCGCATTGGCGACTTCAGGGTGATTGACTCCTCAGCATCAGGTGAAATGGCAATCATCAAGAAGGAATCATCAGGCCGTGTTTTCACTGTTTTCAAGGGGGAGGTTCTCATCATAGGCGGAAAGCGCCTAACTGTCTCTTCAGTTGAGGATAAGGGCAACCTGGTTCTTGTTGGGGACAAGCTTTATATCGACAAGACCCTGGCTCCCAAGCCTGTAGCAGCTAAGCCAGCTAATCGCAGCACCCCCTCAGTCAACACTCAAAAAGCCGTAAAAAGGTCAGTGGTGAAGGACGCCGATAACTTCACCCTTAATGCGGTGTATGATTCTGACAGTTCATTTGGAGTCGTTGATTCGAGCGGTAACTTCAAGTCGTACAAGGTTGGACAGTCAGTTCCAGAGCTGGGTGGGGCTCGCGTCAAGGGTCTGGATAAGGATGGTAATCTCCGTGTTGGAGATTACGTAATCAAGTCGATCTATTGACAAGTAGTTGGTAATAATGGGCCTGAATGGGCCCATTTTATTTGGTGCCTCGCTTATGCTGATACTCATATCCATTGCCTTACTCCCTCTACATCTATATGTAATTGGTGCTTTTTTGGCGTATTTTATTGACTACATGAGGCTCGACGATGCGGCTAGCGCTGATCGTTTATTTAAGCTCGCGCTTCTAATGTGCTCAATGCTTATTGTAACGCTCTTACTTATTTACGCGGGCTTAAACAATACTAAGCCGAGCCCAATAGAGACAAGTCAACCAACAACCATTGATCGATTTTGACGGCCATCGGCCTCTGTGCACTTTCTAGATATTTTTGATACATATCTATTGCCAGGTGTAATGTTTTGGTTTATGTTAATGGCATAACCAAAACAAAAAAGAGGGTTGTTCCATGCATCTTTCCACTATCAAACGCGTCGCTCCAATTCTTGGCGTTGCATTACTAGTAGGGGCTTTCTCTACTGATACATTTGCCCAAACCGCACCATCAATCGCAGACACCGCTGGAAAGTGGAAATTGCAAATTGCGGCCATGCTCGGTCTCGCCAAGCTGGTTCTTGGCCTCATTGGTTTCTTCATGTTCGCTGGCGGGTTGTTTTATTTCTATAAGGACAATAAGCAGCCGGGTCAAGGCCACGTTAAAACGGGTGTTATTGCCCTGTTTGTCGGTACTGGCCTGATGTGCATCCCGTGGTTGCTCGCCCTGTTCACCGAGTCCGTTGCACAGGGGCAGGGCACCCAGGCCACTACGGTTACGGCTGGCTCTGTTTAATAAGCCCGCAGTGACCATGTGATTGATATTCATGTCAATTGACATACAATAAAGGGGGCTTGGCCCCCTTTTTTATTGAGCGGTTAAATATGAAATACACACCCATTGTACTGTCAGTCAAGCGCAAGGCATTCAGGGCTGACTCACCCAATCCAAGCGCAGCAGATAAGGTTTATCAGGGCGCTAGAAAACAAGTGTTTCAAAGGGATAACCATACCTGTCAATTTTGCGGCCACAGAAGCACAAAAAATGAAGTGCATCATATCAATGATGATCACGAGGATCACTCGCTTACAAATCTTGTGACCGCATGCGTCCTCTGTCATATGTGTTTCCATGTTTCCTTTGCCGGAATTCAGAACAGAGGCAAATTGATCTACTTGCCAGAAACATCTATCACTCAGGCTGGAATCAATCAACTGTGCCGACACCTATGGATTGCTGAAGTTATTGGCACGGGTGATCTAAAAAATACAGCAAGTCAATTATTGGCACGCTTAGACAAGGCAGATATTCACGCGAACGCCATTATTGGCACATCCAGTGCCTCAATATTTGGAGACCATCTTTCCTCTCTTTCTGATGATGAATACGCTAAGCGCGAATCCGCATTAAAGGGTCTTTATCTACTGCCCCGAAAGGACGCTTATGCACCCTATATAAAAATGTGGGCAGAAGAGTCACGCAACTTTGTGCCTGAGGACTGGGTTGAAACAGCAAAGGCAAAGTTTGGTGAGTGGGGAGGCGTAGTTTGATGAAGGCTTTATTTGGTGTTTGCATTTTTGATGACAAAAAGATCCCTGGCGAGGGTTGGTCTTGCAGACCAGATGAAGCACCCGAAAGAATAACCGGTGTGCATGATTTAGCTAACGACATATGCTGGGTGACAAACCTGGAATACAACGCGTTCATGGCAAACAACCTTTCTCATCTCAAGCATATCTGCCAGTCGCAGTACTTCAGGCAGTCACTTGACTTCTTTCTTACTGATTATGGCTTCAAGCAGGGTGGGAATAAGGCTGCATCAGAATTTCTTGCCAATCATTTTAATCTTACAGGCATTACTGGGCTTAATTTTCTTGGCATAAATCCAGTAATCTCTCGCAATAACTATAGATACTCACAGTTGATTGCAAACAACATTAGCCTGCCCATCTGGAAGCAATCTCCTCGCGGAATGCCGGAAGCGCTTTCAGATTTCATAATTGAAAATGCAACTCAGCAAAATCAAGGAATGATGGGTTCCCGTGGTGTCAAGACTACAACGATGCATTGCTATTTCCCCAGACTCACCTACTTTAGATGGCTGCTTAGCCAGCGCGTTCCGAGCTCGATGGACTGGACGCATCTGAGAACCTTCGATGACGGAAAAATTGTTGGATACAAAGGCGGTCAGATCAGTAACGAAAAAATGCTTATGGGCCTACACAGGATTTCCATAAAAAACAATTCGTTGCCATTCTTTAGAATTACTGTCCTTTCGCAAAATAAGGAATATGCAACATTTGGCGCTTTTGGCGTTGGAAAGTCAGAAAGCAGGAGCTGGGTGACGCTACCCGAGCTCATGTCATTATCCCGGTATGCCATGGTTAAAATCCATGAGATATATGAGTTGCCCGCTGGCAAGGTTTCAGATCACATTGAGCTAATTGATGATCTTTCAAATATCAAAGACATTTCCGTGTCGCACGGGCTTTTTATGGAGAATCTAGCCGCAGCCGTAATGAGCCCGGTTAACAAGAAGGAAACGGCTGTCGGCGCTTATCTGAGAGCATACGACAGGGCAGCATGTCTTGTTGCGGCTGAAAAATTCTACCAGGCCGGGATTCGTGTTGGGTCGTACAGCATGGGTAGAATTGTATTGATGGCAGACGAAAGTCAAAGAGTGCATGTTCAAAAGGTTGCCGTAAGCTTTGGTCTTGTTCCATTTATCTAGGAGTAAAAATGTCAATTCCATCATATGAGTCATACCTTCCTGAGGTGGAAAGTCTATTTAACAGATTGAGTACCGCCCAAAACCCCGCCATTGCCTTCACAATACAGAGGTTTAAAGAGGCAATGGGTAAAGACGACTTGAATGAAACAATATCCCATGATAAATTGATCCGCATCTTCAGGATATGCGATCAATTCGCTCTGCTTGATTGTGACCAGATATTATCAGAGCAGTCCTCTGATGAGCACTTCACAAAGTTTGTTAGTCAAGTCCAAGAAATCCTGGTAGAACAATAAAAATAAAGGTGATTCATGAGCATCAGCTACTCCATTTCCAGCATGATTAACAAGGTTTTCAAGACCAATGTGCATTATTACAGCCAGCTGGAAACTGCGAATAATGAATTTGACCTTGTTACAACAGAGGGCGGCATTCTCACCGCTTTCGAGATCAAGGGTACTTTTGGCGTAGTTGGTGACCACTCTTTCGGGCCAATGATTGAGTCCCTGACAGACAGCCTGTCATCCGCATTCCGCAGGCCGGGTCATCGGGTACAACTGGTATTCAGGCGAGATCCACTCAACTCAAAGGATGCGCTTAAGCGTTCTATCAATGGCGCAATTCGCACACTCAACCACTTGAATATTGATTTGGTGGATATGATCAATGAGCGGGGCAATTTGCTTCAAAACAAGACCGTTCTTGAATCATGCTATATGATCATCTCTACGGGGACGCGAGCCGTACACCCTGACATCTTGAGCTCTGCAATGAAAGAGCGGGCAGAAAAATCCGTTAAGTCAGGAGGGCTTCGTCCTGGCGATATGTCGCAATCGCCAGCAATGGAAATACCAGGTATTGACATGATCCACTCAGGATTTGTGTCCCAGGTTGTTTCTCGCCTACAAGAAACGCTTTCCATCAGGAAGCTGACAGCCCACGAGTATTTAAACGTACTGCGTAGGCAAATCACTCAATATGATTCCAGTGAGCAATGGAGACCCTATCTTCCAGGTGACAGGGTTCCCGCCAGGCTTGTTGAAGAGGTTCCACGAAGCAATGACATCTCTCATTTGCTCTGGCCAAGCATTGCTCAGCAGCTTTTTTCGAGAGAGCCCAAGACCGAGGAGACCGACACAACCATCGTTGATATTGGAGATTGGAAAATTGCTCCAATTTTGGTTGATCAGAGACCACAGGAGGTTCGCTCATTCGGCTATTTGTTCTCATCCATCGACCGCAATGTTCCGTGGCAGATGTCCCTGGTTATCGACTCCGGTCATGACCGAGTCACTCAGCTGATTTCAAGGAAAAAGGGGTTTGCGTCCTTTATTGCATTCATATCAAGTGAAAACAAGCTCATTAGAGATGCTGGTGAAGAGTTATTGGCTGCCGCAATCAACAATACAATGGTATCAGCTCAAATCAGCTTCTCGACCTGGGGCCGTGACCTAGAATCAGCGCGCCGCAATAAGTCCAAATTAAAAACAGCCGTGGAAGCCTGGGGGCAACTCCAGGTGGTAGAAGAGCGCGGGGATGCTGTCGAGGCCTGGTTCAATACGCTTCCGGGATTCTCTGCAAAACACCTTGCAACCCCAATTCCAATGATCATGAGTGAAGCACTCACAATGAGCCCAATTACTCGACCAGTATCTCCATGGTCAGAGGGGACAATGCTCTATCGAACAATTGATGAGAAAGCATTCCCTTACATGCCAGGCTCTGATCTTCAGAACGCTCAAATGGAACTCGTTTTTGCACCCCCTGGTTTTGGTAAGTCGTTTTACCTTGCTGCCGCTAACATGGGCCTGATTACCAGGCCCGGTAATGAAGTGCTTCCCCGCATTGGTATTCTTGATATCGGCTTTTCATCGGCCATGTTCGTGCAAATGGTCAAGGACAGCCTGCCCAATCATTTAAAGCACTATGCTCAGTCATTCAAGCTTGAGATGGATGCACGGTATGCTGTCAACTTCTTTGATACGCCATTGGGCTGCCAATTTCCGCTTAAGGTAGACCGTGAATTCGTTGTAAATATGATGACGCTTATCTGCACGCCTGCTGGCGCCAGTGAGCCACTTCCTCGCCTGGCTGAGCTTGTATCGAACCTTGTTGATGCAATGTACCTGTACTTCTCTGAAGAACAGAACCCCAACATGTATGAACCAGGCATGGATACTGAGATTGACAAAGTTCTCGAAGAAAACGGATTCTCTGGCGCCAAGAATGGGATCTCCTGGTGGAAGATCGTAAGATTGCTCCATAATGCCGGATACAGCCACGCAGCCATTCAAGCCCAGCGTTTTGCGGTTCCTACGCTTAATGATGCCACCACCGTGCTTTCTCAGTCTTCATCACTGAGGGATGTGTACGGCACGTCTGCGACAGGCCAGGGCAACGAAACGCTGATTGACTACTTGAAGACCATGATTATCTCGGCGGTCAATGACTACCCGATTCTCAGCATGCCAACCGTTTTCAGCATCGGTGATGCACGAATCGTTTCAATCGACCTGATGAGTGTGGCGCGCGAAGGCTCAGCGCAGGCCGAAAAGAAAACAGCTGTCATGTATTTGCTCGGAAGGCAAATCATCTGCCGCGAGTTCTACCGAAAGGCTGACCAGACACTTCCAGAGATCCCTCAGGAATTCCAAGCCTACCATCGCAAAATGATGGAGAAGGATGAGGCTATTCCAAAGAAATTTTGCATGGATGAATTTCACAGAACTTCGGCGGTTCCAAGCGTAAGAAAACAAGCGATTGTCGATATTCGTGAAGGCCGTAAGTATGGCGTTCATGTGACATTACTCTCTCAGCTGCTTGAGGACTTTGATGAAACGATGATCAAGATGGTTAACAACGTAATCATCTTGTCGAAAGGCGTTTCCGAAATGTCCCTCAATGAAATTAAGGAAAAGTTCAATCCTTCACCTGATGCCGTTCGTCAGATGAACCGGTGGCTAACCGGCCCCGGAAAAGAGGGTTCGAGCATGCTCTATATTGGGCAACTCAAAGCTGAGACGGCACCAAGGATCGAGCAGGTCTTGAGGCTTACTCTCGGCCCAATCGAGATTTGGGCTTATTCCACCACACCTGAAGACGTGTCTCTGAGGAAGAGACTCTCCGACCGAGTAGGTTTTGGTAATGCGCTAAGGGTTCTTGCCAAAGCGTATCCGAATGGATCAGCAAAGGCGGACATTCAGAAGATTCTTGCCGACAACTCGGTTCCTGTTGAAGAACTTGAGTCGAACCAAAACCTATTCGACTTTATTGTCGACAGGCTGATGAAGGAACACATGGATCTCATCGATCACAGCAAGATATAGGTTGCAGGCAGAAAGTTCTTAAATTAATATACTTTTTATTGACAAGGGCCGTGAGGCCCTCACAAGGTGATTTCATATGAAGCGACTCATTGCTCTATCGGTACTCGCTACAGCCGTGAGCCTGGGTGGGTGTGCCTCGCAGCATACCGCCAGATCCACGAATGTAATGGTTACACCCCCATCGCACCCGTTGAATGAGCTTAGAAGTGTTGCGGTTGAGGCGAGAGATGAGCTGCGCTTGCTTGCCAAGATCGCCGACGCTCAGGCAGCGCCCACTCTCACCAAAGATCAGCATGCACAGAAAGCGTTCCAGGCCACCTTTGTGCCTAAAGGTTTTGAGCGTAATGCGAAATTCTCTTATACGGGAAAGGCATCAAAGGCTGCTGAAGCGATTGCCAAGGTTGCGGGGTACAAATTCAAGACACATGGCAAGGTAATGCCAAATGAACCCTGGGTTTCCATCAACATCGACAATCAACCCCTGAATGAGGCGCTCAAAGAGCTGGGTGTTCAAACAGGATCCGCCATGCGCGTTGAAATTCATAACCAGCTGATGGTTTTGGTTTACAAGAACTAATGGAGCTCGACCATGCTTAAGCGTTGGGTTAGCCTAATCGCCTTGTCCGTAGCATGTGCGCATGCGCACGCAGAGCTTACGCCCGGCGTTCAATATGACAACAAGTCCCTTCAGGAGCTACAAGAGCTTCAGTACCTCAAGGGCATGACGCTCTCGGGTGATAATGATCTTGCTGAGAAGCGAAACCAGGCAATGCGAGATGCTGCGCTATCAGTAGGCGCTCAGAATGGTTACGTTTCTGAGATGAACAGGCTACGAAAGGACATTAATGCTGAAGCCGTCACGCTCGATGGTTTTTTTGCATTCAAAGATCTGATGAGGATCGCGACACCCGGAGAGAAATCACTTTACTTTCTTCCGGCTGTTATTCATGAATCAAACGAAGTGACAGCCCATTCGCCCGATAATAATCGTATTTTAGTATCCGGCAAGTACTACCAGATCATTAAAAAGGAGCGTTTGGTAACAAACCCGCCTGACTGGCGCGAATATTTGTTAATTGATATTCCAGTTGATGTCTCACAGCCAGTTGGCGCCCTACTCCCCAAAACACCTGCCGAGCAAGCGCTGTGGTCAGATTGGGTAGCAGAAGGATGGGAGACTGGCGTGCTGCAAGCAAATGCTGAAATGAGCGCCAGGGTGAGAAATCTTGGATCTGATTTTATTGGCATGGTTAAGTATTTGCGATTGGTCAAAGAAGGCAAGGTCACGCCTTCTTATGTTGCCTCTCAGTACAGGGGTAGCGTGAATCAAGGCAATAGCATGCATGTTGACCAGAGAACGTTCGCCATTACAGGCAAGGCCGCGTTCAATGGAAATTCTGATCAGTGGCTTCCCTTGAATCTTGATCCGCGTGGAAGTTACAGAACGCCTGATGAGATTCGTGAAATTAACCGGCGCTGAATAAAAGAGCGCCTCAATAGCTGAATAGCCGTAAAGCCGCGAAAACAAAAATAATAAGGCACAGGCATGACAACTGAGTTCATCACAAACATTCCACCCAGAGCTGACAATATCAATGTGGTCAACCAACTCCTTGAGCACATGGTCAATATTGGAGGGTCTGATCTGTTCCTTTTGGGATCTGGTGAAGTTTGGGTTTCTCGCTATGGGCGGAAAGTTAAGATAACCAATCGAAGATTGAGTGATTCTGAAGTAAAAAACCTCATTTCAGTCATCTATAACCAGAATGCGCCTTCAATGCTGGGCGCTGGACAGCCCATCGATACGTCTCACGAGTTCTATCGCGAAACAGGCGATGGGTTCAATCATGATCGTCAGCGATTCAGATTTCGAGTAAACGCAATTGGTTGCCTACGTGGAGGAAGAAAAAGCCTAACCATCACTATGCGCTCAATTCCATCTGAGCCGCCTCACTGGCAAAAGCTAGGCATTGAGCCACTGATCATGGAGACTTCTCGCAACCTGGATCAGGGCCTGATCCTTGTAGTAGGAGCAACAGGAAACGGAAAATCAACCTTGCTTGCATCGATCCTTAGGGATCGTATCGAGACAGTTGATAGTCACACCAATCTTGTCACTATCGAAAAACCCATTGAGTTCGTGTATGACGATATTGATAAGCCAACCTCTTTCGTTACCCAGATGCAAGTTGGAACAGATGTTGGCAGCTTTCATGATGGCGTTGTTAACTCGCTTCGCATGGCGCCGAATGTGATTCTCGTAGGCGAGACGCGAGACCTTGAAACCACTCAGGCATCACTTGAGGCATCAATGACGGGACACGGGGTATTCTCAACCGTTCACGCAAATAATGTGCCTGAAACGTTTCAGCGCCTGGTTTATGTATTTCCAGAGGATATGCAGAATCAGGCCAAGATCGATATTCTTCAGCCAATGAAAATGATTGTCGCTCAACGCCTTATTCCAACCGTTGATGGCGGAAGGACGGCAATTCGTGAATATATGGTTTTTGAGCAAAAGCACAAAGAAATGATGCTTGAAAACGGCAATTTTGCCGCTACAGCTTTCAAAATTGTGCATAACGAAGGCCGTCCAATGATTGAGGATGCTACAGAAAAGTACCGTGATGGGATTATTTCCGAACAATGGTACAACCGGATCAAGGCCAACTATGCAGCCCTTCAGGACTCACTCAAATGAATTTTTTAACTTCACACTACATCACTCGGCGCGCCAGATTTGGCCCCATCGATGCTCAGGTTGTTTACCCGCTACTGGTCTGGATGCTTCATATTAGACCATGGAGTACAGGTGTCCTATTCGTCGTGGTCATCACCATGTGGTATCTCACGAAGAAGGGCGTAAACCTGATGATGATGATGCGAATATTGAGACGCTGGGTCATCGGCAATAGGCGTGAAATAAGATCACCCTGGAGAAAGCATATTTCTCTTTAAAAAAGGCTTCACAGTTGTCAATTAACCTATTACTATTTATCTACCTTAAAAAGAGGACATCACAATGCCCCGCCGCCTATCAATCATGGCCGCCGCAATCATGGGACTTACCGTCTCACATACAGCGCTGGCCGAGCTCTACATTTCACCAGTGCTGCGTGACACTGTGACCTACAGTCAAGCCGACGCCACTCCAGCCAAGCCAGCCGCACCATCCGCCGTAACAAAGGCAGCACCGGTCGCGGTTAAGCCTGCTAATACAGGAGCCGTCATCAAAGGCAACTCCTCTGTCCATGGCGCCTTTGAGATGAAGGCAAAACCAAAAGAAGGCTCTCTATTTGGTAAGAACGTTCCGCTGTTTGTTGCCATGGAAAATCTTGTTCCAAACGCTAAGTCCTGGACTTTTGTATTTCAGCCCGGCACAGAAAATGTTTCGGTCTCCTGGAAAGGCGCAACCGACTGGCGTGATGCAGTAACCCAGATCTCAAAAAATCACGGTCTCGTGATTGCTATCAACGAACCCTCCAAACGTATTTCTGTGGCCAGAACCGCGAACATGGCAAAGCAGCTAGCTCAGCCAGGTCAAGATGTATGGGTTCTGGAAACAGACAAGAGCCTTCGCGTGAATCTTGAAACATGGGCCAAGAAGGCTGGCTGGACGATCAGTAGAGGCGATACCCAGATTGATTACCCAATCGATCATAGCGCCACACTTGTTGGCAAATTTGCTGGACGTGGAGGTGTTGTGGATCGCTTGTTGAGTGCCACACAGGGCCGAGAAACGCCTCTTACCGCAAAGTTTTACCACGGCAACAAGGTGGTTGTTCTTCAGGAAGCCGGTTACAAGCCAGAAGTTCCTGTGACCCCTGTTATCGATAGCGAATCGTACTAATTTCGAGGAAACAAGATGACCCGCATAAATACAGTTTCGAAGCTCGTGGTGGCCGTAGCCACTGCGGCAGCCGGTGCAGGTTGCACTATCGTTGACACCTCCTATGACCAGGTTCGCACGGATCTTGGGTCTACTAAGCGCGAGGTCAATCGTAACGAGCAGCTGAAGCCAACTGCCATCGAAGAAGTTGATGGAATATGGCTAGGCGGTGAAGCATTTCGCGTCTCTGAAGAGCTTAACGCTCCTTCCCTGCTCAAGCGTAACGTCAAGATTCAACAACTTGAGCCCATCTCGGCATCAGACCTGATTGGTGATCTCAGCCGCGATCTTGGTGTTCGTATTGTGCTAACCCAGGATGCCATTGAGCATACAGAAGGGGTTAGCGAGAACGAGAGCAATCAGGCTCAGGGTGGCGAAGATGAAAACATGGCAATCCCAATGGGTGGTCAGTCGCCTATGGACTTTAGCAGCCAAGTCTCTGTTTCCCCAGCGGCCAATATTCGATTTACCCTTGATTACAGCGGCAGTGTTTCAGGCTTGCTGGATATCGTTGCGGTTAAGTCTGGCTTGTTCTGGAAGTATGAGCATGGCGAAATTATCATGCGACGGTACGAAACGAAGTCCTATCTGGTTGACGTGACACCGGGCAGCGTTGAATTCCAAAGCACCATGAAGTCAGATCTTTCAAGCATCAGCTCCGGTGAAGATGGTGCGCTCGGCAGTTCCGATTCGTATCACCAAGTGAAATCAACTAATAAGCCCAAGAGCAACTGGGAAGCAATGACGTCGGCTATCGAGTCAATGCTTTCCAAGGGCGGCAAGATGGCGATTGCCGAGCAAGTGGGTACGCTGACTGTTACTGACACGCCACAGGTTCAGCGCCGGGTTGCGGAATACATCAAGCGCCTTAACGCCATCTCAAGCAAGCAGATCGCCATCAAAACTGAAGTACTTGAAATATCTTCGGATGAAAACGGAAATTTTGATACTGGAATCATGGGCGCTTTCGACTGGAAAGGGGATCTGAATCTCTCCGTTGATAGCACTCAAAAAATCAGCTTTGGCGTTGGAAGTGACCGTAACGGCAACACCAACATGGAAAACAAATGGTCTGACAGCTCATCTGCAAGCCTTGATCTACTACGCCAAAACAAGAATGTCAGCTTAAAGACATCCTCTATTATGTATGCAATGAATGGCCAGCCAACACCGTTCCAACAGCTTGACGAAGTAGGCTACCTTGCAGCGGTTGAAATTCCAACCAGGGGCCAGGGCCAGGGCCAGGGTCAAGGTGAAGAAGAAGTAACATCTTACTCTGTTGCGTTGACGCCAGGCCGTACCAGTCAGGGGATATCAATGATGATCATGCCAAGAATCATGTCTGATGGCCATGTCATGATGAACTTCGCTGTAGACTCCTCGCGGATCAACGCCATTGATAGCTATGGTGAGGAAGGGGGCGCGCAGATTCAGCTTCCTAACAGGTCACTGAACAAATATCAGCAAATGGTACGGGTTGCCTCTGGCAAGCCGTTGATGATCGCAGGCCTTGAGCGAACCGAGAACCATGCCCAGATCAATTCCAAGTTCGGAAGGGCCTCGTGGATGCTTGGTGGCTCTCAAAAGGGCGGAAAACGCAAAGTGATGACGATGATCATCCTGACTCCTTACATCATGTCGAAATAAGGTTAGACCCATGGAGCGTATTGTTGAGGTTAATGGCAAGAACCTGGTGATAGGTCTTGAATGGAGCAAATTGACAGGTTCTAATCCTGTTGAGGCGGCCAAAAAGATCTCCCAGTCTCGCAAAAGCCCCATGGGGCTACTCTGGTCTGTTTCGGTTGATGACGCTGATGAGCCAGGTCAGGATTCAGCCAGTCAGATCAGTCATAGCGTTGCTCTTTCGCACACAAAATTCAAGGGTGCCGTCTACTCTGCGGCAGCAGCACTTGCGCGCTCGCACGTCAGTGTGATTGGAATCGAGCGTATTGACGACGACCTTTACTGGATGGCAGTTACCGAAAATGGACGCGTTCTTCCTGGTTATGATGCGGTAACAAGCGAGGCGGAAGTCAAAAAGAAATTGCAAGAACTGGCGATTGATACCCAGCTGGACTATATGCAATTTTTCATGGCGCCAGAGGTTGCAGAAGTATTTGGCATCGAGGATGCTTACGATCAAAGTCCATTAAGTCTTATTCTTGCAAATGGCGTTGACGAAAGCATGCGTCTTAAGAAGATGGCTGGAATACCCAAGACGGCCTTTATGGGCGTTGGGATCGTCTTGGCGGGAACCGTTCTGTTTGGACTTGTTAAGTATCAAGAGATCCAAAAGCAAAAAGAACTTGAAGCACTCATGGCTGAAGAGGCTGTAAACCTCGAAGAAATTGAAAAGGAAATTACCGTTGACAAGGTAATCGAAAAAGGCCCAACAGATGCTGATATTCTAAGGCAAGCACGGCAAGAGGAAATCAGCTGGTTAAGAGATGACTTCAATAAAGCCAGCTTGCTACCCGTTATGAAGCATGTACTTTTGACCGTAAGTGCAACACCAACTTACTTTAATGGCTGGAGCCTGGAGGGTGTCCAGTATTCCACAGAGAATCCGACACAGCTTTCGGTTGTATGGAAAAGAAATGGAGGATCTCCAGATAGCCTTAAGTCGTTCATGGGCGGTTTTGGTAGAACAGGATTCACCCCTAGTTTTGACAGAGGAAGTACGTCGATTAAAATTGATCCGGGCCAGCCTGGGATTGAAGATGTTCTCGCCATTATCAGAGATGGGGGCGTTAAACACCAAGATTTTGCGAGTGCATTGATTGAGGCCTCTGTTTCATTTGATTCTTCGGTTAGTGACAATTCGGCTAGAAAGCAAACAATTGCAGGCCTAAAGGATAGAACGCTTGAAAATATGCCGCAGCTTGAGGTCGGAAATAGAGTGTTTAAGCTAAGTGGTGGGGAAGCTGAGTCATTTGCGAATTTGATGAGCGTTATGCAAGATGCAAATAACTTCCTACTCGAAAAAATCAATTTTACAATCCAGCAAGACGGCACTTATAACTGGGAACTGTCTGGAAAACTATATGAATAAGGGTTCGATGATGAAAAAAACAATTCTCGCTATGCTTGTAGGCGCTTCCGTTTCGCTGGCATTACCAGTAATGGCTGAATCCGAGGCAAGGCAAACCGCTACCAGCAATCTAACCGCCGACCAACAAAAAATGGTTAATGGCTTTATTACCCGCAACAACGAGATTAATGAACTATCTCATCAGGAAAAGATTCTAGAGCTTGAGGCGAAGCTTGAGAAGCTGAAGCTTGAGAAAGCTAAAGCCGAAAAAGAGCGCGATGAAATTATTAATGGCCCAAAACAGACAGAGATCGACCAGGTAAGCCAAAAATCATTAGAAAGCGATAGAGATGTGGAATCCACTTCGCCTCTCGACAGCATCTATATTACAAAGATCTACGGCTTAGATAGCGACCTGAAAGCGACCGTGTACTATAAGGGAATGATTACCCAGGTTGAGGCTGGTGATCAGATCGACGATGGCATTCATTTGCTCAAGTTTGTAAAAGGCGGGGCTATTTTCGCACACAAGAAAGAGACCAAGCGGGTTAGCTTAACAACTGGTTTCAATGCTTATGCCAAAACGTTCGAATCTGAAGATGATGAAGATGATGAAGACGACGCAGCCATGAATCAGAATGGAATGGCGCGCCCATTCAACATTGGGCCAAATCAAATGATGCGCTAAATCGTCGCATCAAAGTTACACTGTATTTTAAGCCCTGAATCATGTAGCGATCAGGGCTTTTTCTTTATTAGTTTCTGATGTATATTCACCTGTAGAAACAAATTGCGCCCAGCAACATAACAATAAGAGAGCTGGTTAATGAAAATTTTTGGCAGCAAAACGCCTGCGGTTAAAGCACCCGATGCAGGGGCACCAAGCCCAAGTGCGGCTCGCAAAACAACCCCTGTAAGAAATCAGAACCAACAACCCAATAGATCTCTTCAGCTTATATCCCGGCGTGAAGAAATCCCTTTTCATGTGTCGGTTTTATCCAATACAGGTGGCGCCTTAGCTTTGCCTGAAGAATGGCAAAAAAGCTATGCCATTTTGCTAACCAACCGCGAAAAGAAAGAGGTTGAGATCATTTGCTCAACCGAACTAATCAAAAAGAGCGGCGTCAATGACGATTTGCTTACCATTGTTGAGCAAATCAAGCGCGGCGGCTATACACGTACCCGCAAGTGGATGGCCAAGCCGGATATAATTTCCATTATCTACGAGTCCATAGAAAATCAAAAATCGCTTGAAGATCAGCAGCGGACTGCAACCAAAATCCAAATAGAGTTCGATGATCTGATTCAAACGGCTATCAATAGTGATGTATCAGATATTCACATCCAGGTCAGGCGTGATCAGGCAGAGGTTCGTTTCAGGGCAAATGGCGACATGTACGTTCATACACAGTGGACAGTTCGCTATGCAAGAACAATGGCTGGTGTGATCTACCAGGTTATTGCCGACGAAAAAGATACGACTTTCGATGAGCAAAAGCCTCAAGATGCCATTATTGACCGTGACCTCGGTCAATTAGGTCGTGTCAGATTGCGCCTTGCCACTATTCCGGCTTATCCAGCTGGATTCGACATGATCATGCGCATCTTGAAAATGGGTGTGTCAGGCAAAAGACGCTCCCTGGAGTCGCTCGGGTATAACAGAACTCAGCTCTCAAATCTCAGGCGAGCCGTTGCAAAGCCGGTTGGTGCCGTTGTCATGGCTGGTACTACAGGTTCTGGTAAATCCACCTCGCTTAACTCAATGCTGGGCGAGAAAATTGAGATATACAAGGGCCGCATCAAAGTAATCACCGTAGAAGATCCGCCTGAGTATTTGCTGGATGGCGCTACACAAGTACCCGTGGTTCGTTCTCGCTCTCAAGCGAAATCGACTGAGGGTGCTGTTAACCCATTCGCGTCTGTTGTTAGAGCCGCAATGAGAAGCGACCCAGACATCCTGATGGTGGGCGAGGTTCGAGATCATTCGTCAGCAGAACTGCTTATTCACGCGGTACAGTCTGGTCATCAGGTGTTCACCACCATCCACGCATCGAGTGCCATCGATATTGTTGCGAGGATGCGCTCTAATGGGATACCTGATGATGTATTGGGTGGCCAGAACTTTTTCTCATCATTAATGTACCAAACGCTGCTGCCAGTTATTTGCAAGCATTGCAGTTTTGGAATAGCTGAATTTGCTAAAAAAGCAAGCTCCGAGCAAGATTTCGAGCTATTGCAGCGCGCTTTTAAATACATGAAACCACGCGATGCATCACTGCTTAAATTTAAAAACGAAGGCGGTTGCGAGCACTGCGAGCAAGGCGTAACAGGCAGAACCGTGGCTTCAGAGGTATTATTACCCGATCCCTATATGCTTCAGTGCTTTAGAGATCGTCAAGATGCAAATGCTCTGCTTCATTATCGCCACAAAGGCGGCAAAATTGCCCTTGAACATGGCCTGTTGAAAGCTCTCCAGGGTCAGTGCGACCTTAGGGATGTTGAGCACAAGCTGGATCAAATCACGCTCCTTGAAGAACTGGACACGGCAGTGAAGGTCTTTAAGGGGCTAGACGTCTACGCGGACGCTGCATACAAGATTGACTCCAATACCATCGGTGACAATGACACCGTGCTTGACGAAAGCAAGGAAATGGAGCGCAAACAACAATTTATTCAATCGTTCCAGACGTATCTTACTGGGCAAGATATCGCTAAAGAAGCAGTGTCTCTCGAAAAAACAAGTCGGGAAGAGAAGTCTGAAAACAGTGTGAAACTTGAAGTTCCTGAGAAATCTCCAGAAAAGAAGATCACTAGTAATAATTCGCCAGACGTAAGCGAAAAGCCAGCACTAACTGAAAAAGCTGAGGAAAAGAAGCCAGCAACTAGAAGGGCTCCAAGAAAGAGCGTGAAAGCAAAAGCCGTAAGCAGAGCAGTTACACCCGATGAGAAACATGAAGAGAAAGGCCAAAATGAGGTAAGTATTAGCAAGGATGCACATTCAGATCTCGTTTCAGCTGTTGATGATCTTCTCATGGCAGTCTCTTCATCTCTTGGAGTTGAACTTGCACGCAATGGGCTTGAGCTAACGCCCCGCTTCCTTTCAGCAAGGCTCTCGGAAGCCTCCCTGATTGCGATGTCAAACGACAAACTTCTTGATGAAAAGCTAAGGACTATAATTCAAGAGGGCCATGACAATAAAGGTGTTATGAAAGCTATTGAGGGCATGACCGCTGACGAGCTTTTTGAAAGGGTCAGAAAAACACCTACAGCGCCAAATGCTGCTGAGAAACCTCGCTTCAAGTCAAGGTTACTCGGGGGTGAAGACGAGGAAGGGAAAGTAAAAAAGACTAGATCAACCAAGAATGTTCAAAGTCTTGATGCAGCCAGGGCTCGCAGAAATCCTCCAGCAAAACCAGACGATGAGGATGACGAAGGATCGTCTGAATAAAAAGAATAAGAGAATGCATGCAGCCAGGTGGCTGCATGCCAACAAAAACAATAAAGGTGTATTATGAGTCGCTTCCTTACCAGGCTACAATTTACGGGTTCTGTTCGAAAGAATATGTACCAAAGTTTTGTTGATTATCTTGGGCAGGGCATCCCAATCAACGATGTAGTCAAGTTGCTTTCGGAATCCATCCGGAAGGCTAACGCCAAAAGCCAAATGTTCCAGGCCAAAATTCTTGATGACATTGCGCTACAAATGTCTACAGGTATTGATTTTGCGGAAGCCATAAGCGTATGGATTCCAATGAACGAAGCCATGTCTATTCGTGCAGGCATGAAAAGTGGCGACCCTGTTAATGGAATGATGAACACGATTGATGCACTTGGGTCGGCCTCGGTGATGAAGAGCACCTTGTTCTCGAAATTGACTTACCCTGGCGTACTTTTGTCAGCACTGGTTATGCTGATCTACTTCTTTTCCACCACTATCATTCCAAAGATTGCTGATGTCTTGGATCCTTCAAGGTGGCCAGACTCTGCTCAGCCTTTGTATACGATGGCCACCTTCGTTCAAAATCAATGGTTTACTGTCTTCATTGGCATGATTGTCATGATTGTCTTGGTGGTCTGGACTCTGCCACGGATTGTAGGTGGCCCTAGGCGAATCATGGATATCTTTCCACCCTATAGCTTTTACAAGGCATTCCATGGCGCCAATCTACTGATATCACTTGCAGCACTCATGAGATCAGGCATCCCTCTTGTGGACTCGCTTTATGAGCTGAAGAAGATGTCAACACCATATATTCGCAGTCATCTTGATAAAATGATTATCAAGATGTCTGAAGGATCTTCGCTTGGAGAAGCGCTTGATACAGGGCTGCTTTCTGCTGAAATGATGGTAAGCGTTCACATGATGAGCCACAACGCAAACTTCCAATCTGCAATTTATGCAATTGGTAAACAAGCCGTGCAAAAAAGCGTTGATAAGATTTCAACCATCTCGGGAATGCTCAATGGTCTGGCATTGCTTGGCGTAACGGGCTACGTAGCCTGGGTATATTACTGTTTCTTTACGGTATCCAATGCAATGGCCGCTCAAGTTTAAATTTATATCAATCAAAACTATTGTCGACTTTCCAATTGCGTGTTATTGTCAGTCCTGTTGAACCATAATAAAAATAATGAGGGTATACCCAATGAAACTCAACTTCCAACGCCAGGCCGGTGCAACACTTATCGAAATCATCATGGTCGTCGCTTTGATCGCGATCATTACGGTTGGTGCTCTGGTTTACTTCAATAGTGCGCAAGATGCGAGCAACGTGTCCGAGGCGGTTTCCGGGCTAACAGCGATGAGCGCGGTGGTGCGCAACCAATACTCGACGCAAGGGGACTATTCGGGTATCTCCCAAGATGTTGTTATGCGCTTTGGTAACGTCCCTGAAAACATGCTTGTTCGGACGGGCGGAGCATCATCTGGCGCACCAACCCATCTCAAGCACCCATGGAATAATGCCAATGGTGCTGTGGCAATTGGTGTAGACACCATTAACATCGCGAACGATGCGTTTAAGATCACGCTCACCAAAGTTCCTGCCAAGCTCTGCACTGACCTGGTTACCAAAACGTATCGCCACTTCCAGAAAGTTGTCGTTGGGTCAACGACCGTAACTAACGTCTCGACAGCCACAACTGCATGCGGCATCGGCAACACTACAACGGCTGATATTTCCTTTACTCAGCGCTGATACAACCTAAGGGCGATGCACTCATCGCCCTTCTTTTCGCCCATTATTTATGTGAGCCTCATGATGACATTCAAGGGTCAAGTCTTTGACAGCATTACCGACCTTTATCTTCCAATTGATAATCCGCGCAATGGGTTTTCCTACCCTGATCGGTTGCCATTGAAGCCAGAGATGTACGAAGGCGCCATTTATTTAGCTGAAATGGCCAAGAAGAAGCGGCAAAGTGACTGCACACTGAGCTTTGAGGGTGTGTCGTTCCGGTGCCACTACATGCCTACGGCGATGGGTGACTTTTACATTTTCAGGAAAATGCCCTCCACAATCTTGTCTATGCGTGAGCTCGGATTGCCCGTGGTTGTGGCTAACCATCTGGTATCCCCTCGCCTACTCAAGGGTGGACTGATCATCGTATCCGGCCTGCCAGGCAATGGTAAGTCCACAACACTTGCGTCGATTATTGTTGAAAGACTTAAAAAATTTGCAGGGATCTGCATTACGGTAGAGGATCCCATCGAAATGCCGCTCCAGGGCAATCATGGTAATGGAATGTGCTTACAGCGCGGTGTTTTAGGTGAAGAAGCCTTCTCGGGAGCCATTAGAGACGCCCTGCGGGCATATCCTGCCAAAACCGCAGCAATGATGATGATCGGCGAAGTGAGAGATGCTGAAACTGCCGCCCTCGCCTTGAGATCTTCTGTGGATGGTCGACTGGTCATGGTGACCATGCATGCTGGCAATATTGTTCAATCGATTCAAAGATTGTGTTCGATGGCGTCAAAGATCATTTCCCTGGAAGAAGTCAGGGAGCTACTTGCTTCAAGCTTCAGGCTTGCACTTCACCAAAATCTTGTCCAGGCACCAAATGGTAAAAACCATCTGAAGGTGAGTGTGTTACTTGACACATTGCAGGCTGCTGGAACAATTAGACAGCGCAACGTTTCGCTGGATAGCTTAAAAAATGATATTATGATGCAGCAAAATTGCCTGAAGCTTAATATACCTGTTGAGCTTAGGCCTATTGATTAGGGCATTGCTATGCTAAAAAAACAACAAAAAGGCGTGACGCTCATTGAGCTGATTTTGGTCATTGGCTTAATTTCATTCATGACTATACTTGCTTTTACTCAAAAGCAACTTGAAATGGATCAAACCAGAGCCAGGCAAATTGGCGGGCAGCTTTTCGCTTACAACAATGCCGTGCGAAATTGGATTTCGGATAATCACGAAGTAACACCGCTGACGATGACGCGCATTGGAGCTACATGGCTAAAACCCAATAGTTGCGGAGGATCCTCGGGCAATGTGGCCGGGTATCTGCCTTGCAGCTTTCCTGATTCAACGCCGACATCCCCAATGCCGTTTTCCAATATTAGTTTGACTACTGAGGTTGTTAGAACGTATTCGGAAGCTACGGGCGTTGAAATTAAAGCCACTACCACGACCACTCCATTTACTCTCGTAAATGGAAATGTGAGAGCTGACCTTGCTGGGCTATCAGCCCTTACAGCTGCCTCTGGCTCGATGACCATGCTCACACCGGCCCCGGTCACGACTGATGCGAGCTTTACATCAGATCCAGAGACAGGGGTAATTACAATCATTGCAAGCAATATGGCTGCCAGAGACTCTTGGCTAAGAACCGATGGTGGAAACACCATGGATAACAACATCCGCTTCAATGAGGACAATACTGCCGCCTTACGCCAGGTCAAGGGCGTGAGCCGAATACAAAATATAGCATCCCAGGCGCTTTACATTGGTAACGCGAGCGCGGGAACTGATACATATCCGAGTTCTTCACTTATCGCCGCAAACGAAAAAGTTGTCATTGATGCCAATGCGCGCATTCTTGGCTCACTCAGAACATCAGGCGCAATTACATCGCTTAGTGGTGATATTCGTGCCGCGAATGGAGATGTAATCGCAAGCAGGAATGTGCGTGCCGGAGAGGATGTAAACGCTGGAGCGGATGTAAATGCTGGTAGATTTGTTGTTGCAGGCCAGGACGTTACAGCAAAGCGTAATGCCTTCGCTCAAATATATTACGATGGTGACAATGGATCTTTTTATCTTGACCCAGACAAGACCTCGAAACAAAACAGGGTTGCAACTAACACCATTGAGTCCATGGATACCCAGGGAAATGTAGGAGGCAATACAGAGCTAAATCTCCGAACCAATAGAATAAACTACTGGTCGAACAGCACCAGCAGAACAGACCTGGTTGGCAATGTTGGCGTGGATAACTGGAACGTATGGAAAAATGGTAAATACGTCCCCATGTCAGAACTCCTGCCAAATTTCGTTGCAAAAGGGGGATGGATCGCGGCGAACGGAAATCGCGTGCCTAAACCATCATGCCCGAATGGAACGCCTAAGATAATCGTAACGCCTCAGGATATGCCAGATAACGTATACAGTTCATTCAGTGATTCTCAGTTCGTCGTGCTTCACTCGAACATAGTTGCCTACGCAACGGACAACGGCACCTATTGGACAGTCCGTGTTGAGTCAGTTGAGGGCGGCGGAACCGCGATAGCGATGACGTACTGCTTGTATTGATTTATCAATGCAATAGGTATAAATTGACGACCTAATCATTAAGGAATTCCCATGATAGGCGTCGTCATCGCGAAACCGACAAAAGCCTGCAACGCAGATTGCAGCTACTGTTCATCGCCTCCCGATGGGGAGGCGTCCTGGTCTGAAGACGAGCTAAGGAAGATTTTTTCAGCGCTCAAGGGAAACCTTGAACCGCACTCGACATTCCTATGGCACGGTGGCGAGCCCTTGCTGATGGGGCCTGATTTCTATCGCATGGCCTCCTCTATTGCCAAGGAGTTAACCCCTGAAATTGGGTTTTCAGTTCAATCAAACCTCCTTCTGTACAAAAGCAGTCGCTGGAAATCCGTTTTTAAGGATATTTTTCGAGGGTCTTGCTCCACAAGCTATGAGCCAGATGAAAAAGAGCGGACAATCAAAGGAGATCCGGTCAAGTACTCCAGGGTGTTCTTTCAGAAGCTCAATGAGGTCATGGAAGATGGTTTTAGCCCGCTAGTCATAGGCACCTTTACTGAATCAACAGCCAACCTGATGCATGCCATGTACGAAAAATCGTTAGCACGAGGAGACAGGGCATACAACATAAGGCTGAACTATTGCTCACCGGTAGGGCGTGAGCGTGGCGGTGGATTGCTAATCGAGCCAGAAACCTATGGTCGAACACTTATCGAGGTTTACGACCGATGGATCAAGGAAGTTCCTGGATTCATGGTTACACCACTCAACCAAATGCTTGGCAAAATCGCTGGCATCGAAGGGGAGCGATGCCCTTGGACGCGCAAATGCGGCGGGGCTTTCCTTGGCATCATGCCAAATGGCGATGTCTACAATTGCGGTGAATTTTCAGATGTTTCCGAGAAATGGAAATATGGCAATATATTCGATGGCAGCTATCTACCGCATCGTGGCGCCGTAAACATATATCGTAAATCGGATCGCGAAGGGTTGATCACAGGAATGCTGGCGTCAAACGCTGCGACAACCATTAAGCGCCGCGCCGTGCTTCAGCCGCTTGACTGCCAAAGCTGTCGTCATTTTGCTGAGTGCCAGGGCGGGTGCGCTCGCGATGTTGTGCTTTATGAGCAAGGCATTGGGGGCAAATTCATGTATTGCAGAAGCTGGAAAATGGTATTTGACCGCATGAAAGAAAGTATTTTCAGCAAAGAGGCTGACAGAATGCTGAGGTCAATGGGCGTCGATCCTGACGAAACACGTATTCGCCTAAGATCAAGTCATGCCAATGTTGATCTAGCTCGATGGGATCAGGAATATGCTAAGTATCTACCTTAAACCCACGAACTATTGCAATGTTGGTTGTGATCATTGCTACCTGCCTGAAGAAACCAGGGCCGACAAGCACACAATGTCTGCACAGACACTACACGCCACTGCAAGGCTTGCAAAGGAGCTTGCCGTGCGCGAGGGCCATGATGAGGTTCATTTCATTTGGCATGGTGGAGAGCCACTTGTATTGTCTCCTGAATATTACTTCAAGGCCCAGAGCGTATTGAAGGATGCTCTTGGCGACTTTAAATACAGCCAATCACTTCAGACCTCCCTAATCCCCTACCGTGAGGAGTGGAGTCGATTGGTTGCCGAGGTTTTTAATTATCACATTGGCTCTTCAGTTGATTTCAGTCAGCGTAAAGTAAAAAGCTCAAGTACTGCGTATCTTGATCTATGGATGGACAAGGTGAATCTTGCGCGTAGCCATGGCCACTTCGTCCACCCCGGAATGGTGCCAACTCGATTCGAGATACCCAGATCAAAAGAAATCTATCAATGGTTTGTTGATAACGGCTTTAAAGCTTTCAATGTCGAAAGATATTCAAAATTTGGTGGCAAACTAATAGATTGGCCAAGCAATAAAGAGCATAGCCAATTCCTCATTGGGCTTTTTAATGAAGTTGTATCGGACTTGGAAAAGCAGGGGCATGCTCCTGCAATCAACGTGGTTATTGGCGCTATTCGTGGTGTCATTCTTGGACTTCCGGGCGATAGGTGGGGTACTCGCTGCCAAGGTGAGTTTGTTGTAGTAGAGCCTGATGGTTCGATGAATACCTGTCCCGATAGGGCAAGACATGAAGCTGCTTACTCCAACACCAATGATGGAGTGGAAGCGTTCATAGAATCACCAGAGCGTCGCAAATGGATTAGAGTTAACGATGTAACGCACAAAGAAAGCCATTGCCACACGTGCGAATTCAGGCACTTCTGCAAGTCTGGCTGCCCTGTAACCCCCAATGGGCCCCGAAACGGTCAGGCTGAGTGCTCCGGCTATAAGAGCTACCTTCTCCATGTCGCAGACTATGTAGAACGCAATCCCGAACAGAAAAAATTGCTGCTTGACTACACGATCATGCAAGCCAGCAACATTGATATGAGTATTAGTAAATGAGTACTAACGATCCTCGCGCTTTAGGGGCTGAAGGCTTTGACCATCTCGTCTACGTAAGACTATTTGAAGGCTGCAATCTCGCGTGCCAACACTGCTTTATCCCGGCTAACCCAAAGAAAATGACAGAAGAACAGCTTAAGAAGCTTCCTTCTGATTTTTCGAAATTTGCACAACCAGGCCAAACTATACTTGTACAATGGCACGGCGGTGAGCCCACTATGCTTGGACATGATGTAATTGAAAAAGCGATTGAACACTGGAAGTCGGAGTACACAGATTATAAATTCAAATTTGGAATACAAACCAATCTTCTGACATATAACTCAGAGTGGGAAAGAGTATACAAAGAACACTTTGATGGACAGGTCGGAATATCATGGGATCCCGAGATAAGACTGACTCGCAAAGGAAGGCCTGAAACCAACGCGGAATTTGAAAATCAGTTTTGGGCCAAGGTTGAGCAGCTTGTTTCTGACGGCATTGAACCGTACTTGGTTGTGACGGGTACACGAAAGTTTTTTGAAAAATTTCAAAACCCGCACGATTTCTTTGAAATGATGGAGTCCAGGGGCATTCCGAATGGGCATATTGAGCGACTAACAAAAACAGGTGTAGCGCGCCAATATTGGGATGAAATTGGTCTTAGTAATAAAGAACATAGTCGTTATATGCTTAGATTTGCAAGGAGCTATATTGATTACTTGAGCAAGCCCAGAATGCCTGACAGTAAGCCAATTCACCTCTCCCCGTTCGATGGTCTTGTATCCTCCATTGAGCGTATGCGTCTCGGAGGCTCTGGCGGCTCTGGATGCCTATCAGGCGTTTGCGATACGAGATTTCACACATTTGATGCCAGTGGTTATAAGAAAGGCTGCACAGCTCTTACCAGTGAGGTCGATAATAAAAATGCTGGAGAGCAAGTAATACAAATTGCGGATCTTCGGTTTGCAAGAAAACTAAGGCAGCATACGTGTGTAGGTTGCCCTTATTTAAGTATTTGCTCATCTGGGTGCATGGCAACGGACAAATGGGACGAGTCTGGGGAGTGTTCGGGTGGATCAATACTGTTCAAGGGCATTGAGGAAATAGTCTGATAGTTTTTATTGACAGAACAGCGGCAATTGTATTGTAATGACATCAATTAAATTAAATTAGGGTGATTACCATGAAAACAATACTAGCGATCACCGCCGCTATCGCTTCAGCCGTTACGACGGCAGCCCATGCAAGCCATCCCATTTCCGTGGACAAGTCCAAGGTAACACCGGAGGCCAAATCCGCTGCCAAGCAGTTCATTGATCAATACGATGAAAAACTGGCAGATGAATTGTTCAACTCAATGATTTCTTCTGTGGATCAGGATTACGCAGAAATTCCACTGGACGTGAGAAGTCTCATTGCCAGCGCCAGCGACTCCACCGGAATACGGGTTCGCTCAAGTAGGACAGGCACCACCTGGCAGTGCTACAGCAACTGCTATTCAAACTGCCACGGATCTCGCGGGTGGCGGTAAATTTTTAACTCAGGAGAGCATTCGATGCTAGACGGTATTAAATTTGGCCCACAGAACCTATCTGATGCGGTTGCAGCTGAAGGGCAAGGTTCTTGTGCTTATTACGGGGTAGTGCTGGATAAATTTTGTGCTAACCGCATAAAGGATGTCACAAGAATATCGATCATCGCGGATGTGGATGAATCAGGCGAATTCTCTTTTGATGTCATGGATACGCTCATCCAGTACCGCCAGGCTAAGGCAGACGTAATCCTTGAGGTTCCGTTCAACTTCCCCCTTCCGGCTTCTGACGTGCTCATCCTATGTAACAGTATTGGCGCAGGCGTACTGCTTGCACCGCCTGCGGAAAAAACAGCAGAAAACTGGGCTGCATGGGCAGAGCAGGTAAAGCAGTACGCCCGTGCGATGTTTGGGGTGCAAGCATTTTCAAAAGAAATTCTGCCGGTTACATCCTATGTCCAGTACATGGCGATGCGAGTCATTGGCTTTACTCCAAAGGGGCTGACAGACGATGAAATGATGCATCATTACTTCGAAAAAGACATGGATGAGATGACCATGGATCTCCTTAAAAAGGATCTTGACGTCATCATCATAGAAGGCAGCGGCGGACACGAAGCGTTTGAATCATTGGTTCAAAGTACCGCAGATGCCCTGTCGGATGTCGTCCTGAATGAAGGGAAGGAGCGTATGGAATACCTGCGTAACGCAATCAATGGCAATAACACCCAGGAACTCACTGATTTCGTGAAGGCGCTGCTATGCGATCTAGGTTATGAATCCGAGCAAGACGGCATAGCAGATGGAATAGCAGAAGTGCTTATTGAGCACAAGGATTATGTGGTAATCGAGAAAAAGCTGCTTAGCGAATCAGCAGAGCTCAGCGAGCGTGAACTTGAAGCCTTGTCGGCAGTACTTCGGGTAGTAAAAGCTCTCATCGGGTAACAGCCTGCTTGCCTCACCCTGTCAAACCTCATATTATGTATGTCGTTTATTGACAGGGTTCAGCGATGATCACCGAGCGCGTTTTATTTATCAACATCATCAAACAATGCAATATGCATTGTGATCGCTGCTATCTGACTGAATCCAGTCGAAAAAATGGTGAAATTCTTGAATTCACCACCCTTGAAACGATTCTTACCTCTTCCTGGGCGCGTGATTGCAACCTTACATTGATATGGGAAGGTGGCGAAGCTTCATTAGCTGGGCGCGAACATTTCCGGGAGATGGTTAAAAAGGCCAGCGTAATTTGCCCTGGCGCAAAACAGACAATGGTAAGCAATTTATTTAGTCTGCCGAATTGGCTCATTAAACTGTCGCATGAATATTTCAATGGCAAAATCGAAACAACATTATCATTAGATGGAAAATATGATCTTTCAAAGAATCGAGATAATTTTCTTAAGAAATTCAAAGACAACTTCATAAAGGCCAGGAAAGCTAATTTATTTTGCCCGATCAATCTTGAGCTTAATGATCACACTGTTAAGCTTGGCGCTTCCGCTTTAGTTGACTTTTTAACACCACTCGGCGACTGTCGAGTGGAGTTCGACGTATCTGTTGACTTCGAGCAATTTCTTGCGGAACCCGCATATACGTTACACAGTTACCCAATACTTCCGTTAACTACAAGTTATGCTAATTTTTCCAGCTTTGTAAGGAATTTTGATCAGGAGATCGTTAAGCGCGAACTGGGTCTTCAGATCACATCTTCAATTATAGAAGAAATGCGAGATGGGTTGAAAAGTAGCATGTTTGGCATCCAAAGAAGTTCAGATTTCTTAACAATTAATCCGGACGGGAACATAACCACCAATCCTCTTTTTTCAGACTTGAGGCCAACCTATCTTGGGAATGTCAAGCACGAAGATATTGAGGCCATTCTGAGCTGCCAAAAGCGCTCAAGGTTTGTCAGGCATGAAATTCGGAAAACACTGGGCTGCATGGATTGCCAATTTTTCGATCTATGCGCTGGAGGCCCATCGCATGCCGCCACTTTCGACGGAAGTGGTGAGTGTGCAGGTATGAAGCAGTTGCGCATCGATCTTCAAGGTACAAGCAAATGAAGCGTGTGATAAATCAAATAAATGTCTCAATTACTACGAACAGAACATGCACATTGCAGTGTACTCACTGTTATATTGCTCCCCACTTATTTAAAGACAAAACGCAAATGACCGAAGAGGTCTATAGGTCAATTTTCGACAAAGTTGAGAGTCTCAAGTCCATAGATAGGAATTTGCATGAAATTGAGTGGGAGGTTATTGGTGGTGAAACCACCATGATGCCTTTTGAATGGTGGGAGCGCCAATTGCCATGGACACTTGAACGAATTGAACAATTCAACAAGACATTAAAGACTCCTGGCTCACTCAACTTCCTGACCAACCTAATCTATTCTGACAAGCGCTATACAGATCTATTGAATCAATATGGCCACCACCCGGCTTTTTGTTTATATACAAGCTGGGAGCCAGATACCGAGAGATTTGGAAAGCGCAACCAATTGTTCAACCGATTTTACCAAACACTTAAGTCAATCGACAGCAAGCAGAAAATCCTTGACATCATTTTGACTAAAGAAGTCATTGCCATGGGTGCCGAGAAAATTCTAGACATGTTTATTCCCGCAGGGATAACTGACTTCTCCATGAAAATGATTAGTCCCTATGGATCGGGGAAGGCTTTTTTTGACCCCAATATGGCGGAATTTCACGAAATGACGCAGTTTTTCATGGACATGCATCGCATGAAGCCAGCGGGCGTCACCTTTACTCCTCAAGAGGAGATGCTATCGAGCTTAATGAAAGAGACAAGTTTTCAATGCAATGGTAACTTCAAATACGATTTGTCCATTGAGCCCGATGGGGTTTGTCATTTCAATGCCAATCAGACAGCAGATGAGGCCGCGCTTGGGTTTAGGCGAATAGTTATTGAAGATCCTGATTGGGCTTACAAGATTTGTTTTGAAAACAAAGTCGAGGAAAACAATAAGCTATCTATTAGTCATCCAGAGTGCGACCAGTGCGAATTCATGATGCATTGCAATGCTGGCTGGTATCACTACAAAATTCATGATGCCAAAGTAATTGATAAATATCGGAAACATGATTGCTCTGGGTATAAGAAATTTTGGGAGTTTAATAAAGAAATACTAGGCACTCAGGTTTCCAATAGAAGCGGACATTTGCATCGCCAAGCTGTTATGCGCTTAATGCGAAACAGCGACAAATATGAAAATATATCTAACACTGTAAGTGAGTCTGCGATAGGTCTGCGCTATAAGGATTTTTTTTCACGCATAAAATGTGTGAAATCGGTAATTATCGACAAAAAGATATCATTCGGCAAAAAACTGCTTGAGAGACTCTGGTTCTATGATGATTTGTCTATCGCTGTTTCGATTGAAGATGAAGTCCTGTTTTCAGATCAGGCTATTGATCTGATTGTGGAACACGTTTTATCTCACAACATGCGATATATACACTTGACGGATGATCAGCTGCATCGATTTATAACTGGTCATAGGGGCTTATTCGCAGATCGATGCCGTGAGTTTTGTGGACTGTACCTTGTGCACAAAGGGCAAATCGCGCCAGTCCGCAATATTGAGTCTGGGCTGATTGTGGATGGCCGCAATGAAGAGGTTTTCCGCTCACTTATTGCCTGGATATCTCGCACCGGCTTTAATCACATACCTGGCATAAATACAGCCATGGATGTTGAATCATATCTTGAGATCCTTGAGGACAATCTAAAGTTGGAAGCCATGCTGGATCGGAAAATATGAGCCAACTTAATTCAGCTCCTTATCATTTCACTCTGCACATTAGACTTACACACGCCTGCAATGCCAGCTGTACTTATTGTTCATCATGGCAAAAAGATCCAGATGAGCGAATGAAGCCTGACAGTTTCTCGGCATGTCTAGATGGGGTAGAAGATTTCTGGAAACTCGCAAATATAAATCCGAGCTTTCTTAATATAGAGTACGTTGGCGGCGAGATACTCCTGGTTCCAGAATCGGAATTGCGCTCCATGGTCATGATGGCCAGAGAGCGTTTTGGCAAGACCATGACTGTCAGAGACGGCGCCCAATCAAATCTTATTGGAAGTCAGAGGAAAATAGATGCCTTAAGCCAATTGTTCGATGGCAGGATTGGGACTTCTGTTGACCATTTCACAAATCAGCGCCAGCTTGGAAGCAAAGGTAGTCCTGCACAGAAGGCTGGAAGGTATCGAACCTTTTTTATGACTTCATCAAACAATGAGCGAAGTAAAGCTGGAAAGACTCATCCTGCTGTTTTAACACTAGACAACCAAACACTTGAGTATCTCAACGATGAGATCACTATTGCCATCGAGGAAGGTCGAGATCTTACGATCAGGCCCGTCTTCCAGGGTGGGAGTGTAATCGGCGGGATTACCCCTGAGGCGCTCGGTGAGGCGCTCGTGAAGGGTTTTGCTCACTGGAATGGTCGTGGCATGAGAACAAGAGTGGAGCCCTTTGTAAGCCTGCTAAGGAGGCGCCTGAATTCGGAATCGCCATCCCCCTTTTGCGCTTGGCAAAGAGACTGTGCGGTTAGGTCGCTGTCAATAGAGCCCAATGGCGACCTTTATGTTTGCCAGGAATTGGCTGATATGTCATCCTACCGGCTAGGAAATTTGATTCGTAAAGAATTTGACCATGCGCTTCACAACCAATTGGCAAGCCGCGAGTCCATGCTCGAAAAAGGTTGTTTCGAGTGTCCTTATTTCAGCAGCTGCCAGGGTGGCTGCATGCAACAAAGCGTCGAAGCCGGCACGGGGATGTACGGTAAAACACAGTGGTGCAAAGCATGGAAAATGCTATTCAGGGTCATGGATGATCTTATAGAAACTACGGGGCAATCTAGGCTGCTTGCAAGGCTGAATGCTCTCCATTCTGAGGTGTAAATGAAACGTCTGGTTGATTTTCTTAATATGTGCCTAGTCACTAATCGTGGCTGTAATTTGCGCTGCACGCACTGCTATATAGAACCAGAACTTTTACGAAGCACTTATGGAATGAGTGAAGAAACGTTTATGCTCACGTATAAACGTATGGCAGAAGTGTTTGCTTTGTCAAAACACTTGACGTATCTTAATGTTGAAATTCTAGGCGGCGAAATCTCCACGATGCCGTATGAGTTTTGGGAAAAGATGCTTCCATTTGCCATCAGGCAGCACGAAGACATTGCTCAAATGCTTGGTAAGCCGAACAGCATGGCATGGTGCACCAACATGATTTTTCAGGATGAGAGATATGTTGACCTGCTTAACAGCCAGCCGCGCGGAAAGGATTGGGGAGTATTCATTCCATGGGAGCCAGAAACCAAAAGATTTGGATCGAGAAATAAGCTTTTCCCTCGCTATATGCAAAATGTAAAAGCAGTTCATGCGCCTAAAACGCTTAATCTTATTCCTACAAATACATTGGTAAACATGCCAATTGATGAGCTAAGAAAGTTTGTTATTGATGGTCAGTTTAATGATATCAGTTGTGACATGCTATACCCATATGGATCAGGCAAGGCATTCTTCGATGAGCATCAGCCGACATTCGAAGAAGTTTCTGATTTCTATATAAGAATGACAGAATCATTTTCAACCATTGAGAATCTTACAATATCACCATGGGATGAGGTGAGAGGTTGCTTACAACAGGGTAGCGCATTCAACTTGAACGGTAATGACGTTTTTGATGTTACCGTTGAGCCAGACGGCACGGTTGTACTCAACTCAAGCATGACTGGAACTGAGGCGCCGTTGCCAAGCAGAACCCTTCATGTCAGCGACCCATTGTGGGGCCTGAAGCTCTTATTCGAAAACGCTTCGCAGATGCATGTAAAGTTTGACATTGAGCAGGAAGGCTGTGATCAGTGTGAGTATATTCGATATTGCAATGGTGGTTACTACCATTACAAATATCTAACTTCAGAGCAATTGGAAAAATATTCGTCAGGCGACTGTCCGGGTTACAAAAAGTACTGGAAGTATGTGGACGAAAGAGTGAAGGACTGTAAGATCCCAGTTGCTGATCTGAACCACCAGAGGGTTCGGGAGAGTCTGCGTAAAAACAAATCGTCCAATTACAACCAAATTACTATAGGCATTAGTGAATCAAGTCTTGGTCTGGACTATCAAGCTTATTTTGAAAAGATCTCTGAGATTGATTTTAGTATTAATCACCTAGTCATAGACCAAAAGAAGGCGTTTGGTCTCAATATCGTACAGCGTTTGTGGTTCTATGACTCCATAGGCGCCAGTGTTGAAATTGAAGACGCCCTGCTCCGCTCGTTAAGCGTTAAGCATCAATTCATGATTGCTAGAAATGCAGCATGTGAAAACTATGCCTGTTTAGGATTAGAGCCTGAGGTTGTATGGGACTTTGTTGAGCAGCATGCTGATCATATATTTTCATTACGTATCATTGATGCAATTTCAGCCACCACAGCCAGTGAGCTTATTGATATTAACCATGGGTCTGGTGCTACTGTTTCATCTTCCGGACTTGTTATCGATGACAGAAATGATGAATTGTTTCGATTCGTTCTGCTCAATAGTGTGCCAAGCAGCATCAGGGCAATTGCTAATCGAAATGGGTTGCAGGCAATAAGCCAGCAGTCGATGATTTACATGAATAAATTGAAAGAGTTTGTAACCTTTGAAAGCCTCCTCCGAGACCGTGGAATTATTCACAAATGAGCCAGACCGGATCGACTCGAAAAGTCTACAGCGGCTTGCATTTGGCTCATCGTTTCAATGTACGCGAGGCCCTGAGACATAAGCAGAGATACCTAGAGAACAAAGGCAGCAAATGCGGAGTGCCGGGAAAACTACTTAGCTATCTTGATGCAGCATTCCATGCGTGCTGGCAGGATAAGTATGGGGTGTTGGAAAAAGATGTAATCATCATGGGAAATGATCACCTTATGAATATTTTGGCTGCTTATTTGGTGGCCACTAGAGGTTTTTCCGCTCTCATAATTGATGAATATACATCGCCGGATCCAGTGCTAGAGTTGAGATTTGGCATGATATATCCTGGGATGGATGCATTGCTATGTGCCTCGCTAGGAATTGAGCACGATGAACGACTCCCCCTGATAAATACACTCGCGCAAAAAATCAGAGCGTGCCTTGATGCTGATGGCAATCCGTTGGTGCACCAGCTTGATCGCTCGACGCTGATGCATGAGCAAGGCGATTCGTCGCTGCATGGTTTTTGGGCTGAGCCGACTGATCAGGTGTCTTTCGATCTGGAAGTTGACCGATTCCGCTTCTGGGATACGGAGAAACTGGCGATTTTCGGGACTGAGGTCGGCAAGTGCCCTCAATACCGCGCCGTTTTCAAAAGGATTATATTGACGTCTTACTGCCAATACTCTAGGCTCACTGGCATCGATATCCCGACTGTTGCGCTAGGTGACGCGAAAACCCCCCTCTCAGATTTTGAGTACTATCGGGGCAGTGATCGTTTGCGGGAGCTTCTTGAGGCGATTAGGGCGATCATTCATGAGCAAGACTTTTCTACTGCAAATCAACACAACGCGTGACTGCAACCTTCGATGCACTCACTGCTACATTTCGACAGAGAAGAAAGAGCTCTCCAGATTCATGGATGAAGCTCATTTCACATCGGTGTTTACTCAATTTGCCGAGTTCTTGAACACTCCATTTGCAAAGGAAGAATACTCCCTTGCCGATATCCATATTATCGGCGGCGAGCCTACGATGCTTGGGTTTGATTTTTACAATCGACTCATTCCCTTGGCGAGACAAGCTCTTTCGTCTGCTCAGCAGCAAATAAAGCTGTCTATCGTGACCAATCTCGTAACTCATGAAGCCCTGGAGATTTGCAAGCTTTTTGATTTTGTTTCAACCTCTTATGAGATTGACACGCGCTTTGTTTCAGCCAAAGGCAGGCCGCTACCAAGGCTTGAAAAGCTATGGGCCGACAATGTCCGAAAGTTACAGGCTGAAGGTGTGCAGGTAAATGTGACTACGGCAGTTACAAAGCAGGTTATCGCTTTTGGTGCAGAAAATTTGCTAAATCGATTTCTCGACAACGGCTTTAGAAACGTTCATTTAGGCTTTTTCATTCCATCTGGCGATGGGCTAGTCAACATGGAGAGCGTTTTCCCTCCCTTTAAAAGCACATCTGACTTCATGATTGAGGCTGCCAAGTGGTATTTGGAGCGACGAATTGATATACCTGATTTGTATGTCAACCCAGTTGAATCCATGATCGAATCTATTTTCCGAAAAGAGCCTATGGATGACATTGTCTGTCCGATCATTCCAGGCTCACTGGATATCGACCATGATGGTGAAACCGTTACTTGTATTGAAGCGGGCGGCGAAGTAGACATGACTTCGCTTGGCAATGTATTTAATGAAGGGATCACCAACATTTTAAATGGTCGCGCTTATCGTCGCGAGCGAACCAGGGCAATTGTGCCAAAGAAGCACTGCATGGGATGCGATGAGCTCGTGAATTGCCAGAGCGCCTGTGGCGTTCTGCATGGATTCTGGAATGGCAAGGGTGAGTGCCCAGGCTTTAAAGGGTTTATTAAGTTCATCCGCGACCAGGTTGAGAACCATGGCGTTACTCCTAAATCCGAGATGAATTTCGAGAGGCCATTCTGGAGAGCGTGCTAATGGCAATTCATTCAAGAGAGCTTATTGATGAGCACCTCAAGAAGAACTCGGGGTTTTGGAAAGGTATCTGGCTTATGATCAAGCTTGCATTGCGCTTTATCGCCACGCTAGGGCCTAAAAACTGGTCGCTAAGCAGGCTTGCAAGCCTGGAGCAGAAGGTAGAGCCCGTAGATACAAAGATTGGAATTGAGGAGCGCCTGGAGGCGAAGGTTCTTAAATGAATAGTAATTTAATGTTTACCCCCAATCCCGGCATACATCGATTTCCCGAGCGCGAGAGCTGGAGCAGAAGTATTGAGGGGATACAGCATATTGAGCAGAACAGTATTGAACAGGGATACTTTGTTTTTACCATGATGCCCTCGCTTCGCTGCTCGCTCAATTGCCCTCACTGTTACCTGACACTTGATCAGCGCAGAAACAGCACCATTATGAGCATGGCTGACATGGAGATAGCTTTCTCTAAGGTGAGCACCTACTTTAATGAGCATTTGGCCGATAAACCAAAAATTATTATTTTCTACTGGTATGGTGGAGAGCCGACTGAAATGGGACTCCCCTACTTTCTGTCAGCTTTCAGACTAATTGATCAATACTTTCCAGAGGATAAAGGATTTTTTGTTCGTCATGATATTTTAACGAGTCTGGTAGCAATCGAAGATCACTGGTATGACGTGTTCAAGACCTATGGTCGCGGCCAGTTTCAGACGAGTTTTGATGGTCTTATGCGCGGACGCGGATATGTTAAGCGATGGGATAAGCGGGTAAAGGAAGCCCTTTCTAAAGACCTCCGGGTTTCAACCATAAGTGTAGTTAACCACGAGCTATTCAAGGACGGCCCAGAGGCGGTAATAGATTATTTGACAGATCTCGGCATCCAGGAGGCATCATTTCTTCCGTTCATGCTTAATGAGCAGAATAAGGGCGATAAGTACGAGAAGTTCGCCCCGCCAATGCGGGAGTATTCTCAATTTATGATCAAGCTGACTGAAAGATGGCTTGAATTGAAGAAGGCCGGAAAAGAGCCACCCATGATTGGGCAGGCATGTTTTATTCTTTCACGGCTGAAAATGGAGAAAGAGGCCAACATTGCAGGCCAAACCTTGTTCTTACTGCCAAACGGTGATTTCGTTCTACCCGATTACCGCGATGGCTGGCTCGAATACATGCAGCCATTTGGTAATATTTTAAACCAAACCTTTCAAGAGGTTCTGACATCACCTGAGCGAAGAAGGTACATTCGTCGTCAGTACACTGGCAACATGAACAGCGAATGCCTTTCCTGTGAGCACAAAGATCACTGCATCATGGAATTCTGGAAAGAGAATCGCGCTGGAGACGATTGCTTTGGCGCTCGTGATTACGTGCAGTGGCTAGTCAATCACCCAGAGATGGGTGACTGGATCGATGCATCGAAAGTAATGGCCTCCTAGGAGGCCCTATTTTCCACGAGTCAGCAATTCAAACTCATAAAGGCTCAAGTCTTCAATGATCTCCTTGAGCAAGGAAAGTACATTTGTTTCCTGCTTCTGCTTTTGCCAGACAGAGCCTTTTCCTTCGTTCATGGCCTTGCGCTCCTCAATCAGATGAGGACACAATTCTGCCAATGGCATGTCATACATTTCTCTGGCGAGGATCCCGGAGGCAATGTAGATCTGCTCTGCGGTCAGCCTGTCCTTGAAGAAAAAGGCCATATGTGCAAGCGATGAACCTTCAGCCAATAGTCTGCTGAGATCATCGATGTCTTGCTCTTGGAGCTGATATTTGTTTTTTAATGGAATTACTTGCATTTTACTCTCCCCAAAAATGATGCGCACCTAGTATTCTATATGTATTACGTTTATTGACCATACCTTACATCTACTATTTCAAAGAAAACGAGGGCAACATGTCAGACAAGCCAAGCTCCTTCCGCGTATACGACACCGAAACCACCGGCCTGTCGGCATTTCATGATCAAGTCATCCAGTTTGCTGGAATCGGAGTGGATGCAGATCTGCAATACATCCCAGGGGATGAGATTCACCTGGATATCACTTTACGCCCTGATGTAGTGCCCTCCCCGTATGCGTTTGCTGTCCATGGGATTTCCATCAACAGGCTTATGGACAGCGGGATTACCGAGTTCGAGGCGGCTTCGCATATCCGCAATTGGTTCATGTCAACACCGAATGCGATGATTACTGGCTTCAATAGCCTAAGCTTTGACGATGAAGTCATTCGCAACATGTTCTACCGCACAATGCTCGACCCCTATGAGCATGAGTGGAAAAACAGCAATGGCCGAATGGACGTTTTTCGCCTGATTCAAATGGTCTACGCCCTTCGCCCAGAGCTCATGCGCTGGCCCGTAAATGCCGAGGGTAAAATTTCTCTCAAGCTTGGAGACCTTTGCGCTGCAAATGGCATTGAGCTCAAGCACGCGCACGATGCGCGCTTTGATGTCATTGCCACCATCGAGCTGATGCGCCTCGTTAAGGACAAGAGCCCGCGATTGTGGGACTACTACCTTAAGCTCACCACCAAAGATTTCAGCAAGCGTCTGGCAGAACAGCTCAAACCCCTGGTCTTGGTTGATCGCTATCTGCCCCGAGAGCAAGGCCACATGTCGGTTGTTTTGCCGATCATCTATGATGCGAAAACCCCAAGCAAAATGCTTTGCGTTGACCTTCGCAGTGATCCATCAGAAATACTGGAACTTTCTTCAGATGAGATCAGGCGCCGCCTGTTCACATCCATCAGCGATTTGCCAGAGGGTCAATCAATTAGCTGCATTCGTGACATCACGATGAACAAGCAACCCATGATTTCTGAGCTTAGCGTTCTGAACGGTCGGCAGGATCTGGTGCAAAGAAGCGCCCTGGATATCGAAAAATGCCTTGCTCATGCTGAGATTATCAAGAACGACAAAGGATTCCGCGCTCGATTGCAAGATGCGTTCAAAAGTGAATTCGAACCCTGCAAGGATGTGTACCAGGGCATCTACAGTCTTGGCCTAATTGGAAAGGACGAGCAGGGTCTTCGCAGCAGAACAAGGCGCATGACCGAGATTGAAGGGATGGAAAAACCAATGCCAGAAATCATCAAGGCAGATCCTTTTACGCTTTCAACCGCGCAAGTCAAAGACGGACTAAGGATGTTCGAGCTCACGCTTAGGGCGAAATGGTCAAACTTTGGGGAAGAAGTGCTTGCATCAGGAAGCTATACCCCTGCCGAGATCAAGGAGTGGTCGACCTATCTGGATAAATGCTGGGAGGGTGAGCCTCGCGGTAAGCATGGTCTTAATCTCGAAAAGTACACAGAAAGCCTGAAAGAGGTTCGCGCCACCTTTGCTCTGACCGCTGAGCAAGAGAAAGCACTTGATGAGCTGGAGTGCTATGTTCAAGCCAATACGATGATGAGAGAAAGCATGCAAAACATTTGTGCTAAACTCGCTGACTCGGCAGAGGCCGAAGAGCACATTAGCCTGAGCGTGGGAAGTCTCGATGCGCAGCGCAAGAGCCGCGAAGCGAGAGCAAACGCTTCAAGCATTGAATTTACGTGAGGAAGTAATGCAATACGAGCATATTGATGAGCAGTACCTTAGCTTGGTGCGCGATATTATCGCGCACGGAGACTACCGCATGGATCGCACCGGAGTAGGCACGTGCGCGCTTTTTGGAACCCGCATGCGCTTCAACCTGGCTGATGGACTTCCCCTGCTAACGACAAAGAAAATCGCCGTAGACAAGCCCATACACGAGCTTATCTGGTTTCTCTCGGGTAACACATCCATTAAGCCACTGCTGGAAAATGATGTTCACATCTGGACAGAGTGGCCGCATAAGAACTACTGCACCCAAACGGGTTGCGAGGTGACGCTCAAGGAATTTGAGCAGATGGTTCTTTCGGATCCAGCCTTTGAATCAAAGTGGGGGCATATCGGCAAAGGGTACGGTCACCAATGGCGTCACTGGGAACACGCTGATGGAAGCCACACCGATCAAATTGCCAATGTGCTTGATTTGTTAATCAACAATCCTGCCAGCAGGCGCATTCTGTTTACCGGATGGAATGTTGCTCAGTTGGATGAAATGGCGCTTCCACCCTGCCACATGACATATCAATACAGCGTGTCGAGCGGAAAGTTAAATTGCCAGATGTATCAGCGCAGTGTTGATGTTGGGCTTGGGCTGCCATGGAATCTTCTTGAAACGGCATTATTGACACACATGTTTGCTCAGCAGGCTGGTCTGGATGTTGGTGAAATGATTTGGGTTGGCGGCGATACGCATCTCTATACGAACCACATCGAGATCATTCAGGAAAAACAGCTCAATAGAGCCCCAAGGCCGCAAGCACAGCTTAAGCTTAAAAAGGCTGATTCAATCTTTGATTACAAACTGAGTGACTTTGAGATTTGCGGGTATGACCCACACCCATCGTTCAAGTTACCCATTGCGGTTTAATTGACAATCTGCAAATGCCTGACTATACTATCTCCTAACCGGGGATGGTCTGGTCATGGCAATTCACATACTGAAAATAGATTATCAAGAGTTTCTGTCCTATCATCATTGCCTTGATCTGTTTGGTGATGTGAATCGACCTGTTAGCCGGGATTTCTACAGATCAGTCTGCATGAAGCTGATGGTTGACTATCTCAATAATACTTCATTCGAAGATGGCGCGCCGATACAGAACTACCTTGGACGAAACTACAAGGCAGTGCAGAGTAGACACTCCTACTGCCTTCACCTTCCGTTTTCAGACTGTGAACTCTACTCGGTTGAGCATTATCTTTCTCGCCTGGGCGCACTCACCCTCGACCTTCGCCTCTATCATCTCTTTAAAGCAGCAGTGAAGTTTCATGGACTTCACCCAATACCAGCGCAGGTGACAATGCCAGTCATTGTGACAGAGGAGTTCCGCGCAGAATTTCAAGCCGACTATGCCGCATATATGGTGACTGCGGTAAAAGACGCTAGGCTGGGCGTCTTTATGCGCTGCCCACCAACTCCTTTGCTCTCTTAAGGCTCCAGTGAAATCGTATTACTGTAAAAGCGATCAGGCCTGCTTTGGCTATATTTTTGCTTTGCATGCTCCACTGTCAGAAGCTCCTTCACCATTGCCGCTTGCTGACCAACTGACCTGATATGGCCTTTGACTTGCAGCACTAGATCCATCCCACCTGAAAGCTGAGTTCTAGCATGCATTTTAGCTATCTTAATTGTTTGCTCTGCTTGTGCTGAATAGTCACTTATAGCGACTTTAATTCCCTCAATGGAGGCGTTTAAACCTAGACGCGGTACGTCGGCATGAAGTTGTCGCTCTTGGCCCATGAAGCCCATTGCTGATGGCATCGTGTGCATTCGATCCTCCATTGCTTGGCGAAGTGTGCAGACTTGATAGTATGTCGGAAATTTATCAGGTTCCGCCCCTAACTCGGTAGCCGAATATGAAACGCCACGTTTTGCACGAAGATCCTCGAACTTTGCATATACCATTGTCAAACCTGGATCTTTTTTGCTTACACCTTGAGAAACTATCTTCGCTGCATTTCTCGTTGAGTCACTGAAAACAGCGTAGGGACGACCATCCTCAAGTACCCCGACCTTAAGGGCTCGATCTCCCTTTGCCCCGGTTATTTTTGCAACCTGCTCGGCATAGGCTGATGACAAGGCAATACGATCTACAGCACTCTCGAATGATTCACCAGGGCATGCTGTCATGATGTAGCCAGGTAGCAGGGCTGACCCCTTGATGCAGACCACATTCTTAACAAGAAGGCCGCTGTATTGCTCACGGACAGCACCAAGATAACCCGGAAGCGTTGGCACCGTTGGCAGACTCTTCTCCAGATTCACGAGTTGCGCCATGTTCATGATTACAAGTCTTGATGGGCCTCCCATATCAATGCGACCAGACTGCATGGGGTGCCCTTCAAATGCAATTTCCAACATATTTGCAGCTGTAACGTAGCCATTGAATCGACGTGAGCACTCAGCACGGAACTCTGGATTCTGACCTGGCAGACCAATGGCAGACGCAATTACCTCGTAAGGGGCTTCGAGCATATCTAATTCGAAGCTATTGCCACCAGCGCTTATTGCTCCAATTTTTCTCAGCTTTGCTGCATAGCGCTCCCCTGCCTGGATGTGCAGGATGTTGTCAGCACCAAAAGTAAAAGTGGCCACAACCTCTTCAGCCTTAAGTGAGTCAGACCATTCTTTGATACTATATCTTTCATGGCTATCAGAAAGCCCATAGTCAGTTGATTGCATTTTGCCACTCCTATAATATCTAACTCATTATGCACATCCTGTTTTGATATAAATCAAGCAGAATCCGTTAACCTAGTATTGACAAGACGTCAAAGGTTACTATAATGAGGCCATGGAAGCGAAACTCTCGCATAAAAAGGTGAAGTCATGAAAAAGATCAATACTCTTGTGTGGCGAATCATTCAGTTGGTCATTCTGCCGCTTGCGGTATACGCCGGGATCTTTTTCAATGGGGAGTCGTTTGGGCAAACGCACACCATGCTCACCAACTTTGTGGTCAAGTACCCGTCCATGATCTACATGTCCATGGATCTCTATGCGCTCTGCAAAGCGATTACACTGATCCCTGCCGCAATCGGCTACCTGATGCCAGCAGGATTTACCGCAAACGCCTACCTGTTCGGCCTGATGATTGATAAGGACTTGGTTTTCCTGATGCTTGTCCTGTTCTTCTTCACCACCAGGGCGCCCAAGCTGCCTAACCTGGCGCGCAGAAGAGCAGCCGAATACGCTTAAGGCGATCCACATAAAGAACCCCGGCTAGTCCGGGGTTTTTTGTACCTGAGTATCCTGGATCCTGTGCGGTGCGCACATCATTCGCTCGAAGAGGGCTAGCTCTTCATGGCGATTGTGCACGGCCTGCAAACCTTGTCGAGACACTTCTCCTTCACTCGAAGAGGGCTATCACCTGGTTTGCCGCCGCTGAAGATTCGGCGTTAACAGCGAAAGCCGAATGGTTCAGATCACTCCTGGCAGAGCGGCAGTGAAGGCAGATGGCTGTGGCCTGCCGATGCCTCATTCGCTCGAAGAGGGCTATGAAGGCAATCCATGCAATGGCAAAAAAAAGACCCCGGAGAGATCCGGGGTCTTTTGATGGTCAGACATCAACCTTTAGTTGGTGCCTCCCTTAGGGCTAGGGCTTTTATCGCCGCCCTTGTCCTTGTCGTCATCATTTCCTCTGGCCATCTTTTCGCGCTGTAGCGCGTTCAGCACTTTGCTTCCTGCCGATGCGGCACCTACTTCACCAACACCTTGACCAACACCGCGCATTCCATTGATGCTTTCGGAGATGTTTGAGCCAAACTCGCGAGACACACCACCAGCCATCCACTCAAGAATATCGTTAGGGATTCTATGCATGATATCAATCATGGCCTGAACGCATTTGTAGCAGAGTGCTGTGTAGATGCTCATGGTGGCAAGGAAGCCAATCATGGCCCCGCTGTTCTGCATCGACGCAACCGTCCAGAAAAGGTTGTTAATCAATGCAAAGGCCACATAGCCCATCGTCATCGCCGCGAACAATCCCACAATCGCCAAGGATGGCTTGAGAATGATCGCATTGATCAGCTGAATCGCCCTTTGCATGTTTGCCCCACTCAACCCTTCTCCTTCAGGTGTGGCCATCATGATGACTGCGAGGGGTGCCGCAGCGACGGCCTCCACAACCGTAATCAGATAGCCGATGATGATCATGATCCAGGCCATAACTGGCATGAACGGCAGCACATAGGCAAACATGAAGCCCATGGCGATGAATCCTCCAAGTGCCGCCGTTACACTAGCAACTATGTAGTAGCCAGCAGCGCTTACCGCACCACCTCCACCCAATGACAATACGGAGCCGCCTACTCCACCAGCCACAGCGACAAGACCAAGACAGATCCACCACATGGTCGTGGAAAGCTGAATCAAACCATGACCAATTGATGAGAGCATCGTGAATGGCGATGTCATGCCAGACGTGTCTGTCGTCATGGCTGTACACTTTGTGACATTTCCACCACCTGTTGCGTTGTCACAACCGAGCCAGGCCAGGGCATTCATGACAACTTGTCCGCCACTCATTGCCAGTGTGTTGATGATCTTTGGATCGAGATCCCCTGTTTCCGTTTTCCCTGATATTTTGACAGCCTTTCCAACTGTTGAAGAAATCGCACCGCTGGATTGAACACCATGCTTCTGTGCATATTTCTCAACCGCAGGAAGAAGGGCCAAATGCTCCGCAAGCTTTTGCATTTTTTCTTCGCAGCCACCCAGTTTCTTTGCTACATATTTTTGAACAAAAAAGATTCCAGGCGCGTTTTCCGAGAAGTTACAAACCAACCCAACGCCCTTATTAGAAGACAATGCGCCGACGTTCCCAACTTCACTCATCAATGTCATGGATAAGCCCTGGAAGCGCGATGCTTCAAAGAACCATGCACCGGCACGCATCCATCCGCCAGTTTTCAACTGATCCTCAAAATACTTCTGCGCCGCTTTATTTTCTGAAATGGATTTGGATACGTCTTCGTAGTATTTGGTGTAACTGTCCTCAAGACTCCTATAGGCAATTGCCATTTCATTTAGATCTTTGATTATTTCTTTGCCCTTTTCGCCTCTTTTCTCAGCCGTTTCGGTCAGTACAGCGTCAATAGATTTAGCGCTAAAACCTGAAGAATGAAGCGAATGGATCGCTGAAGCCGTCGCGTTTAAGTAGATAGGCAGGGCTGTTTTAATCTTTGACCTGAAGTCACTTACAACCTTGCGTTCCCATTCTGTCGGCGTCCGACTGAACCAAAATGATTCGCCTGTGGAAGTCGCTGCATTATCTGTCGCCTCACCCTCACTTCGATTTGCGCTCGTATTCAGTGGTGAGGTGATGGTTCCACAATCATAGAAATCAACTTTAATAAAGTCGCCAGGTAAGTTAGTAATTCCGTCAGCAGTAATGTCTACCTGTTTAAACCCGGAAGGAGACGATGCCATACCAATCCCATAGGCAACCTCATCACTATCTCCCACGTCGATATACATATTACGGCGAGCAATCGCGCAATTCATAACCTCCACAACCTTTCGATACTGCTCGGCGTCATAGAAGGATGTACCGCTGATTACCGCACCCCCTACCTTAAGTTCAGCAGCGCCTTTCTCCCATATCCAGGTTCCTGAGTTTGAGCCAAGGATTACCATCCAGATAACAAGACTTTGCGCCACCGAAAACACACTCTCCCCATCCGAGGCCGGCATGATGGCGCCGAACGCGATGGTTGTCCGCATTGGAAGCCAAACGCTTGACCAGCTTCTACCCAGCAACTCACCAGAGGCAGCCGTGTTTACAGCACCGCCCAGAATGACGTAACCCATGATCACGCTGCCCAGGATCATGGCGATTACGTTGGTATAGCCAAGCACATGGGCAAGCACAGTTGGCGACGTGCTTTGCTCAACCCCTCCAAATGGCTTGAAGATGAATGTACCGAACAGTCTCCCAAAACTTGCATGGGCAAGATCAGTGTCTCGGTATTCAATTGCCAGAATTTCATTCAGGTAGCTTTTTGCCTGAGCGTCAGAGGGCGCTGTAGACTGCGCCATGGCAATGTTAGCCATGCCCAATGTCATAACAGCTACCCAGGCTAATAATAGGCCTTTTATATATCTCATCTTTTTTCGCCCCCAATGGCCGATAACGGTAATGGAAGCAACTCTTCAGGGTTGTTAGCCACTACCCGGAAGAATGTTTTTCCATTAATACTAATTTTATTGTGCCTCTTGTCCCAGTTGTTCCAGCATTTTCTTGAAACCCATAGGAGCATTGAATACCTGATATAGAACAGGCCAAATAAAACCACTCCCGACAAGCAGAATATGAATTCATTCATGTTGCTTGCAAACGCTAGAAATAATAGTGATAGAAATGAACACAGCATCGACACGCAGGCTGTGAATCTTACGTTTCGGTAACGAACCGAAAATTCCTTTCTATCCGTGTCTTCACCAACGACAACAAGAGGCTCCGCCCCTTCCCTTCCATGTTTTATGCTTTGAACAAGAGATCCCCATCGGTAGACTGGTCTCACGGAACTTTTTAGCACTTGTATAAATTGACTAATCATGCTGACTCACTTAATGCAAAGCATTGAAATACCGATAAGGGCGGAAACAAAACAGCTGAACCACATGAGGTTCATGCAAACAATCCCGCCCAGAATTTTTAGAGCGGGCGCAAGGAATGGTGCTTTACCACCACCATGTGGATCATGAGCATCTTTTAGGGTGTAAATGCCTGAAACGAATGCAACAAACCCAATGAACATGACAAAGGCAATGATGGCTTTCAGCGTTCCAGATGGCATGAAGGCCAGAAATCCCTTTCCTGCCGCAGCCGCAACGTCAGAGCCAAGGTTGGCGTCGATAGCCAAGATCATGCGAGTACTGTCACCACTGACTGATGTGCTATTCGTTTCTACACCAAGGCTCGCCTTGAAAAATTCATAAACCCAGGGCGTAATTACGAGCATCGAACCAATGATGAGTTTGGTGACACTTTTGCCAGGCGTAGATCCTTGGGAGCCACCTGTTTTAGACCAGGTATAAAATCCGTACAGAGCATTGGCAAACAGCAGAAAGCCGATGAACACGGCAAAGACGCGTGCCACATCAATCATTTGAGTGAAATTAGCGGCAACATCTACCGTGTCGGCAAAGGATGGGGTTGCTGCAAAGAGCAGCATTGCCCCGATGCTGAAAGCGATCTTTTTCATACTGCCTTTCTTATTGTTATTTTTGATTGGTCTTTATTGTAGATTATTTTGTCGGATGATCAAGCTCCAGTAGCGCGATATCAGCCAGCGTCTTCTCAATCCTCAGTGAAGATTTATATTGCTGCAAATTGATGTACAGCATGACTGCATCCATCTGAATTTTGCGCTTCTCAAGTTCGGCTGGGGCAACATAGGGCGCCTTGTCACCACCCTTACAGGTGTTGGTCACCTCACACATCCAGTTCTCGCTACCGAGGCGCTCAGCGAGGTATTTATCCAGCAAGAAGACTTCACCAGGCGCGCGCTCTTTGGTCGCCTCGTTGTAGGTGCCGTGCTGAAGCATCAAATTGTGGTTCAAGGCACTCTCGATTCCAGCCCTGAAATTTGTAGCCCTCTGGTCAATTACCAGCGCCTTGTCGTGCGCAGCAGTACCCTTCAGGCTATCCATGGTGTTGTCGGCGTATGGGGCCTTGATGATTGGATTGACTGCTAACTCGATTTGCTTTTTCATTGCCATGTATTGCTGATCGGTAGCCCCTTGAGGCGGAGGCGATATCAAAATACTTGGATCTGAACAGGCATCGCTGCCTACCGCATCTGCAATCGCCTTACATTTGTTGACGATTTCGCTTGATTTGGTCGCATTGTATTTGGATACCTCTTCTACGCTTGGCGCCCTGTTAACAACGGTGCAAAGCTTGGTATCCGTGACGCCAGGCGGGCATACAACGGTTGACTTGCCGCTTGCCATAGCTCGTGCACCAGCCTTTTTGACGTTTTCCGCATAGGATTGAGACTCCATCCCACACAGAAGATCATCAAGGTTGGCCGCCATGCTTAGCGTGTCGCAGACGTCTTGTGCAGGCATGGATTTTTCAAGCTGCTCAGTGTTCTGGATGTCCTGCATGGCCTTGCCGGTACGAACGATCATGTTGCCAATGGCATTATTGACGTTGTCGATTTCGAGCTCGGAAAACAGTGACATAAGATCAAGCTTGGTTTCCTCAATGGTCTGCATGATCTCAGACTCCATGGCGCGCATGATGCCGTCCTGAATCATCTGCATTAGAGAGCCTGCATCCGTTACAGGGATTTGCGCCTCGGCTCTTTGCGTGAAAAGGGTGGCAGACCCTAGCAGAGCGACAGATAACGCCAGGGCGCTTGTGGCTGCGGCAAGTTTGCTTTTTATAAATGGCCTCATATGAACCTCTGAATCAGAATTTTGGGCTTGGCGATGGCGCATGGTCTCGATTTCGACCCAATGACTGTCGATGCTCGATCTCGAAATATCGCTTAAGACTGGATACGGTATGTGCGATCACATCGATACCTGGCGACGTCCGTTGATAAGACGCACCTCTCGATAATGATTCTTCCAGAGTGAACGGGAAAGCTGGATTGCTTGAAAAGGTCAATGCGCTCATGCGTAACACCGGCAATTATTGTTCTATAACTCGATGATACGGGCTAGCAATTTTTGCGTCAATCGGTCAATATATAAAAAACAAAATGAGGACGCCCCTTTTGAATACGCCGCCTGTTGATGCGCTGCTATTTACCCCAGAGGCTCAAAATGCTTTCTGGGAGGAGATGCAGCCTGATGCCAGGGCTTGTCTCGATATGTTTGAGAACAAAGAGCGCTGGTCTTATCAATACACAGAATTTCCTGAATTGTTCGTGAAAATGGCTGAAGCCCTGCCACGAGTCGCCGGGCTTCCTGTCGATGAAGGCAGCCAGAGCGTACTGGTCAAGCTGATTCCTCTTCTGGCCAGCATGCCATTCAGACAGTGTATTTTCGCTATTCATTGGCTCAACCACCAGGCAGGCGAAAGCCCGATTGGATGGGGAGCACTTTGTTACCTGGAAGCGGTAAACATCACCAATAATATTCCTGACCATGAATATTATGGAATGGCCAAAGCCATGGTTGAGCGGATGGCAACCGTCATGCGAACACGTAAAATTATTGGCCTGTTTTCTCAGTGGCCGCTTAAATCAGCTTGAGGTATTTACCATGAAAAAAATTCTTGCCCTATCTGTGCTATTAGCACTTCCATTCGTAGCCGACTATTCGCAGGCGGGAACATGCCGAAATGCAATCAATGAGGCCAGCAACCGAATCTTCAACAAGGGTCTAGGAACAGTGTGCGCGGGTGTTGATACCAGCGTTAAAGCCAATAGTCCTTTTATTTATGTCAATCCTGACGCAGGGTGCGACATTGGCCTTCAGATGCCTGGGCTTCCAACGTTCGGGGCAAAAGTTGGAGATGGCTTGAACCTCTGTAACCTTGCGAAAACCGTGTTTGGTGGCATGGTTGATGCTGTAAACACTGAGGCCAGAAACAAAATGGATCAAGCTGTGGGAACCATTAACAAAACTGCACAGGATGCCATTGGTACAAATGTGCTTAATAATGAAGTGGATCTCTCCACGATCCTTCAGCAAAAAACCAATCAGGCAGCCCAGGGCGCAACGCCTAGCTACGTACCCTATTAAGCATGAGCAGAATATGGATCATAGAGGCGGCTGGTAAAGTCAAGTCACTCAAGCGTGCGCTGGCTGATGCCGGGCACCCTTCCGATAGGGTGCTGGCAACCCATGGTCGACTTTATGATCTGGCGGACGACCTGCACAGGGTTAGCAACGAGATTCTGAAAGACTTAAATACCATCAGGTGGGAGCCTCTTCGCAAGGAGCAGATCAATCAACTGATGGATCTCACTCGAAATGCATCTGAGATTGTCATTGCAACAGACGCAGATCTTGAGGGCGAGTTGATAGCACACCACTTCGTCAAGGCATTCGCACGACCAGGGGTTGCTTTCTCGCGTGCCTACCTTATGGGGTTTACTGCCGAGCACGTCAGTGAAGCGACCCAAGCCAGGAGGGCTATTGACACCAACCGTGTGTTCTCAGCGATTGCCAGGCGATTATTTGATCGCCACCTTGGCTATCAGCTCATTTCTGAAGAAGATCACTTTCGAATGAGCATGGGGCGCGTGGTTTCTCCGCTGGTGCAGAGTCTTTTGGAGCAGCCTGCGATAACAACCCGAGTCGAGTGCGACTTGAAAGATGGATGGAAAGCGGTTTTTTCGCTACCGAGTCATCTTGGCTCCCAGGCTCAGATCCTGTGCTCTATCCTGAGTGACCTAAAGCCGGTCGAGCCAATCCTTGAGAGTGTTGAAACCGTCACCGAGGAAAAGAAGCCCTTAACCGGGCCAGAGGCTATATTGCTCTGCTCAAACGAAATAAATAAGCCCATTGATGAAATCATGGCATCTCTACAGTCCAACTACATGGAGGGAAGACTATCCTATCCAAGAACTGACAGCAGGCGAATGGGAGAAATCTCCACAAAATGGGCTAAACGAATGGCCGAGGCGCAGGGCATCCCATTCTCCTTGGATCATCTGGAGAAAAGGCAAAACGAGGCCTGCGAAAGATCCTTCGATGCGCACGAGGCTCTGACTCCCCTAACCGACTACATGGCGTCCAGGACGATCTCATCCGAGCACCTAAGTACCGAGGATGCGGTTTTAGCCACGATTTCCAGACATTGTGCGCATATAGGCAGCCCCACCACCACGCTCAAGCTTGAGCGGGGAAAATTTGGCAATGATCAGGCCTCTCAGCAGTGGGCGAAGGTCGTAAAGAATTTCATTCCTCACCTCTCGATTGAAAGGGTTCGCAGTGAAGATGGCGCGATACTTCCAAGAGCAAGGGTTATTACCAAGAAAAAGCCAAATTTCGAATCCACAAGGGTCAGAATGTGGAAGGACAGTCCTGCATTGACCGCAGCAAAGCGGATGATCGAGATGGGCCTGGGCAGGCCCTCAACGATAAGCCAGATAGCTGGCAAAGCCGCAAAGAACTACCTTGATGAAAATGGCCAGGTCAATGGTCGAGGGAAACTCATGCTGCACAAGGTCAACGAGCGCTGCCCGGAGCTTCTGAAAAATGGCGTCGCACAAAAGGTGGAACAGGCGTTAATTGCTGACGGAGCAAAGAGGTCAGTGGCCGACAGACTGTCGCTTGCTTGGCAGCTCCTGCGTCAAAAGCCGCTTCGCGAAACGACCGACGTTAAGCCGAGTGTCACGCCCCAGCAGCCCGAGAAATTGAACAATGATCATGCTGAGGCGCACAAAGAGCAGGATATCGGAAACGAACCACCTTCGTTTAGTTTTGATTAGTTTATATTGACATCATAAGCGTCTGTGAACATACTCTTCTAACCCAATTTAGGACAGGAGTTTTCCATGGGCGTTATGAGTACTATCAAATTCCTCGGTGGGCGCGGTTCCAACCTAATGCTGGCCGCCAAGCTTGTTCCAGAGGTTTCACGGCTTGTAAAAAAGAGAAGCAAAGATCAGGTTGCAACCGCGCTTGAGTCAGATGAAGGCATGACCGCTTTTGCCAAAGAGCTTTATAAGGAATTGAACCCGCAATTGCGAACCCAGGTGCCTGAAGAGGGGTTTGTGGCTGTCGTTTTGCAGAACCGTCAGCGGCTAATGGGCAAGAAAAAGAATAAAAAGAAGGTTGAAGCTGCGAAATAAGCTTTCCAGCACTTGAAAACCTGCGTGATTTGCTCCATATTCATGGCACGAAGACGTTTCGCGCCGCTCTGTAAACAGGATATGGAGTTAGATCATGAAGAATTCAGTGACCGATAATGAGGTCATCAGTGTTATCAGCAGCAATCATGCTGCGTTAAGCATTGATGCTATTGCCAACAACCTGGGTGTTTTGCGTCATACGCTAAATCCGGTTATAGGCAGCATGCTTAACCGAGGGATTCTATCCAAAGAGATTGACAACACTCAGGGCATCCCGCTTTTCAAGCTGGTCGACTCGCACGTGGTTGATGCTGAACCTCAAGCCAAAAAGCAGGATCAGGCCAACCTTCCTCCGAATGTCTCTCGCCTGAACGTCACCAAGCGCGTAAGCACAGAAAACACAAAGGCTGCACACAAGCCAGCCGATGCACCGAAAGCGCAAACCGAGCCTAAGAGTGTCCCGACACAAAACCTTGTGTCAAATGCCGCTGAGTACAGTAACGAGCTGAAAATCCTTGCCTTCCTGCGCTTGCAGGCTCGATCCATGGATGACCTTAACGCCACGTTTGGTAAGTGCGAGGAGGACATCGAGGCGCTCAAGAGCCAGGATCTGGTTGAATCAACCTACATCATTGATCAGTATGTGTTCATGTTGAATCACGATAACGTGCTGAAGAAATACCCTGAGCTCAAAGACGAAGAAAAGGCAAAGCAGATCCTCGCTGAGCCTAAGCCCGAGGCGCAAACCGAGCCGCCAAAGGCAGAGCCAGCGGTTCAAGCAAAAGTGGAGGCACCACTACAGAAGCAGGAGGCAGAGTCTCCAAAAGCCGACCAGGTGGCTGCGAAAGAGCCTGAGGTTCTCGAACGTAAAGTAGAGCCCGCTCCCGTTGAGAAGGTGGCCAAGAAACACCCTGAGCCATCTCACGACATTCTTCCTGAGCCGGTTGTGGTGCGTGAGGAGTACGCCCAGGATGAGTCAGAGCAGAGCTTTGGCGGCTTGAATGATTCAGCTGTGATGGAGCAAATTTCATCGCTGGTCAAAAAACTGGTTCAGCGCCAGCTTAATGAGCAGCAATCGAACCAGCAGGCGAACATAAGCGAGATGGCTCTCAAAATCCGGAGCGCCTCCGAGAGTCTTAAGCAAGCCGCCAGGTCTCTTGATGAAGCAATGGAGCTTCTTGAGTCATAAGTAGAACGTTTATGCCCTCGCCAGTCACTGTCGAGGGCAATAAACCTCTTTCTCATATTCCATTCCGATCTCAGCCATTTCTAAACCACCATCAGGTGATGCATTCATTGGTGAATCGTCCTTCAAACCCTGGACATAGTCTGCCAATTGAAACTCATTGCTGGCGACGCGATTCGCCAGATGCAGTGAGTCTTTGCTTGCAAAAGAGAGCAGATGAGACTTCATGCCCTCCTTACCTAGAGTGCGAGCCTGAGATAGCTGCGCCGCCACCTTCTCCTGACCGATCTTCGATACCCATGTGACGATGGCGTCAAGCGCCTTGATGTCTACGCGCTCAGAAGCAACTGACTCAATCGCAACCGCGTCGATAACAGACTGGGTTCTATTCAATAAATTCCGATAGGTTTCCGGATCGAGATCAGACACTGCATGCTCAGCGTCTCCTCGCATAAGACTTGCCGCATAACGGGATGCTGCATGATCTTGAGAGACCAGCCCCTTGTCCAGGTAGGCTTGAACATTGCGCCTGGTTAACCCGTCAACGACCTCAAATAGCCTCGACTCATCGACTTGCATGAACAGCATAGGATCTTCTTTAAGCAGGGGCTCCAAAACCGAAAAGGTGTTGTGCTCATTTTCTGCGTAAGCCCTCAATGGCAGAATGGTTGTTCGCAGAAGATCCCAGTTTCCAGTCAACTTGGCGCACAGGCAAGCCGAAAAAGTGTCGGCAAAGCACTCAAGAATCCACCCCTTACTCATCTGGTGATCAGCCAGGCACTCACCCTCGATAGCCTTGTAGTCAGGAAGCGGGGTTAAACAATGTCCAAGCTCATGAGAGAAAATATAAAACCATTTTTGCTCGCTCAGTGTTTGAGCAAAAGGGAAGGAATGGATGTTGGAGGCTTTATTTCCGCCTTTCTCACAAAGGTTAATTACAGATACGCCATATTGCTCTTTGTTGTTCAGAAAATAGGCAACAGGCTCATCATTGGTCATAATGTTGTGGCTGAACGCCACCCGAGAGTAGCTGTTGTACTGGTCACCATGCCCCGAGCGAATGAAGGTATCAAGTGATGCGCCATAATGAAGGACAAGGCGACCAAGTTTGGCAAGTGAATCCTGGAGGGCGCCAATCAAGGCGCTTTCGTGTGCTTTTTTGATTGGCCGAATATAACCCTCAAAGCCCATCAAAGTGTTTTTGAAATAGGGCTCTGGAATCCTGGCCATTGTCTTTAGGAATTCTTCATCATCGGCATTTAGAATTACTAGCCCAGATCGACCAAAACGATTATTCAAGTTTCTTGTTAGCTGAGAGGCGCTAGACAAGGCTTCTTTTAGCGTAGGAGCCGGTCTTTCGGTAAGAAACGATTTGCTGATCGGGTCTCTTTTTGCCAAGAAGTAAGACGCGGTATACATAATTGATCGACTAATTGACAATCCACGAGCCTTGGCAATCAGGCCTTGCACCGCTGGCTCTTGTGCAGAAGATTCGCCACTCTGGAGAATATATGCGTTCTTAATAAGATCAAATGTTTTCATGGAATGCTCTTTCTTGTTAGTATGCAGCGTCCCAATGGCTACGTTCAAATGAGGTTTCCATGAATCGCCCCCAGAAAGCCACGCTTACTTTCGTTGGGAGTCATCCTGATGACGATACACCCATCTGCGGCCTGATAACCTCGTACTTCGATTGCGAAGATGCGCCACTTAGCGCGCATGCTGAAGATAATCAAATCACTATAACAAGCCGGACTCAGTCAATAACATTCACCATCCCTACAATACTGGCTGATGCGATTCAGTCTGGAACCGCATTTTACGTTGCCAACATTGGGGGATCTGAAGAATCCTTCAAGGTGCCGGTTACGTCCCAGTGCTAGCCTCAGGCGCTTCAATCTCGGGCGAGTAGCAGCAGATGGTGGCATTGGCCAGACCTTCCTTGCTGCAATAAGGGATCGGCTTTGTTGGGTATTCTGGATCGATATAAATATCCGTGTCCGTTATTTCGTAGGTTTCACCCAGTTCTTTATTTGTCTCATAACAAATGTTGATGTTTACAGGGGTGAAAACTTTAAATGGCTCGATACGCCAATCACCCTTTGGAATGGACGACAAGTATTTGTCACGCTGCAAATCCTGTAGCTTGAATTCCTTGGTAATGAAATTACCATCATTCTTATAGATTGTGATGGCTCCAGCGATCTGCTGAGATTCGTTCATGTATTTCATGAACTCAGCTTTTGCGCCCTTGTTCGAGGACTCCTCACCCAAATAGCTCATCGTTACAACGCCAATTAGAATACTTAGCGCAATTGCAATAAGCCCTATAATTAAATTAGTCATATTTCACCTTAGAAATCATTCTTTTTATTTTGGTTTTCCCAGGTATATTCGTCACTCACAACATATCTGAGGTTGAACCCCTGAAGAAGGTCATCTTCTCGGGTAATGCCTTCGCGACTCATTGGTACAGCCCTTAGGCTTGTCAGACTATCGCTCATGGCGCTCAAGCGACGGCTTCTCACAAATATCCTGATGGCAATGGGCTGGGAATTTGACCCATTGCCTATTTGCATCACCAGAAAAAGACCCGGCTGCCCTTTGATCCTGGAGGCAAAAAGCCATTTGGCTGCCCTGAATCGCTCATAGAACCTCTTTGGAATGCCAAGGTATACCTGGCCGTCCTTAGGCATGAGCCCAAACATCGCTGAGCCGTAAAGACTAAGTATAAATGTGTGCTTAAGCGAGCTCTTTGGAAATCCCGGCCTGAAATTCATGATTTCATGACCAAGGTTGATAAGCAGCGTTTCTTCCGGCGTCTCCCCCGCAAAGGGGTTATTCTTGTTCTTAGATGAAGACATTGATGTTTTCTTCTTGTTAAAATGCTTTGTCAATAATATGATTAAAAAAACAACAATGCAAGGTGTCGGCATGACCCAAAGAACTATAACCATCGAGCGTATCGAAGAAATCCAGGGAGCGTTCAATAACGCGATCTCTCGACTTGGGCTCAGCCAGTTCTCCTTAGAAGTCGAGGGTGAACGGCATCCGATTGACCTTATCACACATCCCTACGTGCTGTTGGCGCGCATGGCAATGAAGGCCGAAGAGACATCCATTCTGATTTTTGGCGTGCGACTTTTCCCGAATGCGTGCTATGTGGTCAATAACGAAACCCCAACAGGAATAATCATTGATCATTTCGATGACCTTATGCAAAACCAGATGCTGGACAAGAATATCCAGGAATCTCGCGAACTGGAGGTTGCAACCCTTGATGACATGACTGTTGGGCATAGGGAGCTGATTCTCGAATCAGCCATTTCCGATACACTGGAAATTGACAAGGAGATGCAGGTTGTCCGAATCAAACCCCATGCCTTCATCATGCACAATCTGTATCGCAATGGCCCGAAATTCGAAAACGGAATGGGCTTGCCACTGATGAGTCCAGAGATGATTGCCATCAACGATCTTCAGGGCCTGCTGCTGGAAGATGCACCAATCAAGGCGCTCAACAAGGCGCGAGCCAAGGCAGACGAATTGCTCAGGGACATTATGCTGCGCAAACAATTGGCGAAAGAAAGAAATGCGGCAATAAAAGAGGCGGGCTACGATGTCGACAACACGTGATAACAGAAGTGTGCGAGGCATTCTCGATGATGACGATGCGCTCGACATCGTAGACGCCCTTGAAGAAGACGATGATGACGACTTGGATGACGATGACTTCGATTCGCTGTTTGATGATGACCCGTTCGAAGAGCCAAAGGCACCAGCGCGCGAGACGATCAACCGTCCCGTAAGGCCGAATCACGTTTTCGCCAGCCAGGCACCCGCTCAAGACAGCGAAAGGACAAGCAAGTCCGAACCCACTCCTGCACCCTCCTCCGATCAAGGCGGGAGCCGGATCCAATTCTATCGCTCACTGCAAGGCTTTCTGCAAGCGATGAGCGAAGCTGCGCCTATTTACCTGGGTGAAAAGTCAAGAAACCCCGATGTGCCTGAAGCTGACATAAGGCAAAATGTTGGAACCCTATGCGGAAAGCATCTGAGCCTGGTTGAGAAGTGCCTGGAAATCAATAACGCCAATACGCAGGACATCATGCTGCGTTATCAGCGCCGATCCCTGGCAAAAAATCTTGCCGAACTCTACGAGCACTACTCCATTGACGAGCTCGATGGCCTGATTGATGTTGCCAGAAACTGGGCGGCGCAAAGCAAGGATTTCGAAAACTCAGGATCCGATAGCGGGACGGGAGACGGATGGCTCAGCGTCAAGCTTTCTCTTTTCACGGCAACGCTTAAGTATTATCAGTCGCTAGATGGCATGTGGTGCGGGCACCAGCCTTCAGAAGTCATGCTTGAGCTGCAAAGAATCGCCATTTTGCTAGCAAAGGAAGTCGCGTTTAGCTGGAGTAAGCGATCCCAGGTTTCAGACCGCGAGAACTTGTTTTCCAGTGCACTACCCCACTGTCTCAAGATTGCAGAGATGGCCTACAAGGAAATCGCCCTGAGTCTGATGAATGGTGAAAATTACAATAGCTTGAGTGACCAGCCCACTCTTGCCTACTTCGAAGACACGGCTGATGAGATGTACATGGGGTATGTCGATGAAGGCATGGTTGAGCTGAAGCAGCGCGTAAGCCGCATGGCAGCGCAATACATCCGTCACGCCAAGACACCAGCGCTGCGCCAGGATGAGCTGATCATCTGGCGCAATGCGATGCTTGAGGATATTGACAAGGCCATGGCCTCAGCCTGGGAGGAGGCTTCTAGCGATCTTCTTGAAGAGATAGAAGAGATGTCCGAGGAGGATCGCACCATTTACGTTGAGACGCATGACGTTATGGATTTCTCACGATTCGAAGTCAGGGTTATTGAGCGCCTCTCAACCCTTGATAGGCCAGGACGCATGATTCAGATTGATTTTACCGAAGTGACCAACAAGGCCAAAAAACACCTGGCATGGATGTGGGGCGTTTCGGATTCACTTATCGCAGCGCGCAAAGAGAATTTGCCGGGAGATTGATATGTTTAGAAAGACAGTTATTGCCACAGTGATCTGCCTGACCATGGGCGTAACCAGTCAGAGTCATGCCTTTGGCTTTCCACAAACCGATGTACTGAAAATCGCAAAGCAGGTTTATCAGAGAATGGAATCCGCCATGCAGCATGCGGCTGATTTTGCGATGTCTCAAAAAGAAATGCTGCTAGCCAACCAAACATCCGCTGACAAGATGGATGAAATGAATAACGCGGCAAACAATGCAATAGTTCGAATCAACCAGGCAAAGACAGATATTCAAAATCTTCTTCAGATGGAGCGTTCAATGCCCGCACCAGAGACCTGTAGCACTACGCTGGTTAGCGTAAGTCTTGAGGATGCGCTATGTAAAGAACAGAGCATTTTCTCGCAAATAAACAGTTTGCGCACGAAGATATACTCATCCGTATCAGGCTATGTTGATGCCGTGACCCTACAAGACCATCAGATTGGTGAAATGAGTCTGGCTCAAAGCACGGGTGGATCAAAATCGAATACACCTGTAAAAACAGCTGCCCAGCTAGCTGTTGAAGAGTTTGAAAAGAACACCCTGGGCGAGTTTGCAAAACTAAAGGCTCACACTGCGGCTGGTCGAGACGAGCAGGTTACAAATCCTGAGCTATTTCTTATTCATGACAGCTCTCCATTTACCTTTACCCCAGAAGAGCTAGATATCGCCAAGAGCCGCCTTTTTCTTGAGTATCCACCCTACGTCAACCTATCCGGTGACGATCCGGCCACTGACCGGGTGAGCGTTCTGGAAAGGCGCAAGGTGCTGGCCCAGGAGATGTCCGCGCAGGTGGTCGCCAAGCATATTGCGCTGAAAGCACCGGTCAAGGAGGGCTTTCCATCCCGACTCGGGGCAATGCAGATTGCATCAAAGGTTCGCCTGATGCCAGATGGCAGCTTTGACAAGAGCGAGGAATCCTTTATGCAAAAGATAGCCATGAAGAATCCTGGCGAGGGCGCAACCAGTCGCGAAAAAATCATCATGAGATCCGTCCAACTCAGCGGCGCCATTGAGCGTTACAAGCAGACACTTGCCCTTGAGCATCATTTGCTCATGATTGCGGCTAACAAGCTTGATAATCCGAAAAAGTAAGTTGAAACAAAGCCCGAGCCCGTGTCAATAATAATAAATAATTAGGAAGTGATTATGGCAAAGAAAATTACAAGCGACTCGGGCTACAACCTATCCCCTTCGTATGACTTGGGCATTAACTTTACCTTCAGAGATATTCTGAAGGGTAACCCAATTCGCGAGCGCTTCTTTCATCAATGGATTGCCAAGTTCGACCAGGAAAATATTCGCGACTTTTACGATTATGATACAGGAAAGGCTTTGGCGCGCAGTCCGCAAGCCCCCACGGAGGTTTACTACGATCAGATTCAGCGCATGGTTTATAGCGCAAATCTTCCACAAGAAATAGAGAACGAGCTGTTTTATCATCTTGACTACCATGTCAACAAAGATGCTGCAACCATCGACTTTTTGAAGGTAAAGGAATTTTTCGCCTTTTGTGGAATCGAGGGTGTCTACGACATTGATAATAAGCGTCATTTTCTCATGGAATACTCCGCACCTTATGTGGTGGATAACCTGCATTTCGAAACATGGTCACAGGACAGAAAAGAAGAGTGCCGCGAGCACATGGCCAGAATGATGGCCGCGCCTGGCGAGGTGCCTGACAATCGAAAGACCATCGAGGAGCTGCGATTCAAGCACAACCTGTTGTGGAAAGATCGGTTCATGGAGTCAGAGGTCTCGGAGCGATTCTTTGAGCTGGTTGACAAGGTGTGCGGCAGCGAAGGTATGAGCCCTGAGGAAACCCAGCGAACTATCGAGCAGGCCAAGCTGAATAACATCACCCTTGATGATAACGATCATGAACTCAAGGCGTTCAATGATGAGTTCGAATCCAGTTTTGAATCGCAGACCATCCTGCAAAAAATAGAAATGCTCAAACAAGATGAGCGTGAGAAATTGGCGATAGCCAAAGAGAAGTACGTAAGTCATGAGTTTCTGAGTGACCCTGCGGCATTTCACGCCTGTGATGAAAACATGGGTTCAAGAGGCATGACGTGGGATATGGAAATGAATCGCCACATGCGTGATGATTCGCATTGGGCAAAGGTTTACATCGGACACGACAGCTTCAAGAGCTGTTCGAACGATGAGCCCACAGAGGATGAGCTCAAGAAAATGCGGCCAAACCTGGTTTCTAAAAAACTGTACAATAAGGCCCGCTTCGCCATGTTGCGTGACGACTTTCTTGCGAACCAGTGGCCGCTGATCCCTGAGCGATTTTGCGCCATTCAGGACTGGATCCTGCGTGACTACTTCATGTCAGGTATCAACCGTGGCGAGCTGGCCCGCATGCGCAGGGAGGATATCCCAATTCTTTTTGCCGAAGCCGTTCGCGATGAAATGAGTGATGGCCTGCTTAAGAAGCTTAACTTTCCAGCCAGAATCGAGCCGCTCAACGATGGGACAGGCAATTACTACCTCGTCCTGAATAATGAAAAGGTTGAGATATTTCATCCTGACGAAGTGCTGCCGATACTCGACAGCATCAAGCAGGCAGCAGTGCAGCAGAAGCCTGACGAGGACATCATTGACTTCAAGCTCCATGCGCCAGCGCTGACGTCTGACCAGCAGATCGCGCAGGCCAAGCACATGGTGGAGTCATCGCGTGACGATGAGCCAACGGAAGACGAAGCACGGCGCGCGAGGGCTCACAGGGCGCGAAGGGAATACAACGAGCATACCGGACAGATAACGCCCCCACTCGGAAGAGACGTGGCAGAAATGGATATCGATGGGCCAGAGCACAGGCGTCGCAATAGACCACGCAACCCGCTGAATGACTTCAATCGCCGGCTCAAGAAAGGCAAGAAGCCAGGTGAACTACCCATTCAGAAAAAGCCAAGACGTGGCGGAGGCGGTGGTGGGATGCCCTCAATCGGATTCTCCTGGCAGGGAGGCGACACCATTTATAATGGGGGTAATGATGCACTTGAAGCCACCAAGCAGGCGCGCGAAGGACTGGACGCAAAACCAGGTAGCTGGAATGACTACAAGAAATCGCTGGACAACCTCGGCGACGAGGTAAGCAATATTGCACAAAACCCAAACAAACCAGGCGCCTCTGAACGACTCAAGGGCATCGGGCGAGAAATGAAAAAAGCCGCAGGCCTGTTCAGGGATTCAATTATGAACAACAAAGCCATTTCCGAGATTGCAAACCAATGCAAGGAGGCAATGGAAAGCATAACCAAAATGGTTTCAGAGCTGCTCAAGATGCTGCAAAACCTCTTTGGCGGTGCAAGCCCAAGCCCAAGCACTCCATAAGTGAGAACAACATGAGAGAAACGTACTACGTGGGTTTTGACCCACAGCTTAAACTCTGGGAGGTGCAACCCATTGCGCCCTCATACCCTGACGATTTCCTGGTCTTCAGGGTTTTTGCTCGCCACGAAAAGGACGCGCTGAACCAGGGATTAAAAGTCTATGCTGACATGATGGAGACACCTTCTGCCGACATGCTTGATTTGTTCAAGCATATTCACCGTCAAGCAAAGGGCGCTCAGCGCTCCGGCGTAAACATGGTGGCGGTTGATGTTCCCATCAAGCAGCTCGTCAACGCCGAAAGGCTGGTGGATAAAGGATTTTTTATGCGAGGTTATGAAAGTCAGTTATTGGTCGATACCCGGCATGCTGGCTGGAAGTGCCTTGAGATGCACCTTGGAAGGAGCCAGCAAACGCGCGCACAACCTCAACAGGAAGGCCATGCGATGGCGATGGGATTTTGATCAAGATTTTAGCGCCGCATACTACGTTTCATGCGCAGCATGATACGCTAGTCTAGGCGCTATCCGAGCTTGCGAGGATCATCTTGGTTTTCGATGTACTTCAGCAAGGTTTCGATATTGGCTCTGCCGCCGACACTGATTAACGCGTAGGCGTGATTCCAGAAATAGGGCTTCCAATAATAGGGCGCTAGCTCTTCCGCAAACTCCTGCCGCATTTTGCGTGCCGTCACCGATTTCAGGTTCTTCACCAGGTCTGACAATTTGGTGGTCGGCGCTGTTTCGAACAGTAGGTGTACGTGGTCACCTTCACCACCAAATTCCACCAGGCGACCATCCCATTTGACCAGCAGGTCGCCAAATAACTCCTCCATGCGCATTAGCATGGCTGAGTTCAGGCACTTGTGCCGATACTTCATTACCAACACCAAATGGTAATAGAGCCTGTAAGCACTGTGATTGACGGTTTTAAGGCTTGAAATCTCCACGCACTCCACCCATAATTCAACTATGGCAAAGGCAATTATACGCACGGATAAGTGGCCGCTTCAAGCCACCGCCGAACAGCAGAGATTGGCGCAGCTCACGGTCAATGAGTACCGTGCTTATTGCCGCGCCCTGTGCATTGTCATCCTCAACAACTGGCCCAAGTTGGCCAATGAGCCTGCGTTCATGCCTGCCGTTGAGCGGCTGATGCATCCGACCACGAAAAACCCTCAGCCCAAGCATCAGTATTTCAATAATCGCTTTTACAAATTCCCATCTTATCTGCGTCGTGCTGCCATTAATTTTGCGTATGGCCAGGTCTCGTCGTACATGAGCCGCTATAGCGATTGGCTCGATGGTAAGCGTAAGCATGCACACGCCAAGCCGCCTGTATTCAACCCCGTTTCTGGCTGTTATCCAGCGTTGTACCGAGGTCAGCTGTACAAGCTCGACGACACGTTCAAAACTGCCTCACTCAAGCTGTGGGATGGTAAAGAGTGGTTGTGGCACCAGATCCCTATTAAAGCAACGCGTCAGCGCCATACCCAGGGTGAATTAAAATCCCCTTCGCTGATCATCGGGAAATCGATTCATCTCTCGGTGCCAGTGTCGTTGACACCGGCACGTCTGACCAACCGTCAACGGGTATTGGCGGTGGATATCGGCATCAACACCCTGGCAACGGCCAGCGTGGTGACTTCATCCGGCACTGTGACTGCGCGTGGATTTTTCCACCCCGCAGCCGACATAGACCGGCGTAACCAACGGGCGAATACCATTCGCCAAAAAGCGCGTAAAACCGCTGTACTGAGCAAGGGATTCTGCAAAGGCCATTACCGTAAGGCCCGGCATATTAACGAGCAGATCGCGCAGCTGACTTCCCGTCAGCTGGTCGACTTTGCCCGTGAACACCAGGCTGACACGATAGTGCTGGAGCACTTGAAAGGCTGGCGCCCGCAAGGCGGGCGCAAGCGTTCAGCGCTGAAGCAAAAGTTCCATCAATGGCTGCACCGCAGGCTCGCCAACCTGATCGAGATGAAGTTTGTCGAGATGGGCGGGAAAGTGGTGTACATGTATGCCAGAGGAACGTCTTCCTGGGCCTATGACGGATCTGGAAAACTCAAGCGCGATCCTAAACAGTACGAACTGGCAACCTTCAGCACAGGCAAGAAATACAACTGTGATCTGAATGCCAGTTACAACATTGCGGCCCGATACTGGGCCATGGTGTTAAAACTGACTCACCGAAAGGATGAGCAGGCTGCGAAAGGCCAAAGTTCCTGCGCAGCACCGAGAATACCGGTGACGCTCTCGACCCTCTGGGGAACGAAGAGCAGATACCCCTTATCATGCGCAGCATGATGAGTGGGAGTATTCATCGACCCACTCGCCAACACGTCATCAGCTTAAGACAAGCCGCCCGCAAGCGGGCGAATTTGACGATTTTTTGCGAAGGCACCCGCCTAGTCGCTCATTAGATCGAATATGAGCGGCTCGCCCGATATCCACTGCGAAAACTCGATGGAGCGATCAGGCGCGCATGCCCAGACCTTCTTGTGCCCAATCCACACCGCGCCTCTCGCCGATGCCTCAGCGCGCTGCTCATATGGCACTTCCAAGGCTACCAGGTGATAGTCAACCAATAGCTCGGGCAACGTGTCCAGCAATTCAATCCCAGGGGCCCTGTCACTGACAAACGCAACAACGCCATCCGGTGATACCAGTGCTCGGCGATAGCTTCCTGCCCCACCTGCCGTACCAAAGCCAGGAACTAATTTCCTCCACACCCATCCCGCCTTGATTTTGGCTGGAACCTGCTTTGGAGAGAGCCTTTTGGCCGTCATAAATTCCGCGCTCAAGTAGTGCATGGTTTCACCTCGACATCGATTCATGCTGCAACTTCGTTTGCGAGTGACAGAAGAGTTTCCTCAATCCAGCTGTCAGACTCCAGCTCCTTGCAGACGTCTCCAATCAATGCAACAAGGCTGCCCTTACCCTCTTCCTCCAGAGCCTCTTCGGTTGAAGCACGTAATTTGTCTACAAACAGGCTATCGCGGTTGAGCTCGATATTCTTGACCAGCGCATTGTTTGCGCTATCAGAGAAAACGATAGGGGTGATTTCAAGCTGGTGTTGCTGAACACCATCCACCGTCAAGGAAAACACGCAAACAGTCTGCCCCTCTTCTGCGTTTGAAAGGCGCAGCAGGCGCCCTGCTTCGATCCGGCTACCTTTTGCATCACCTTCAATGGTCGGAAGACCCGAGCTCGTCTCGATGGACAGACCCAACTCAGGAATCACCATTTTCGGCTTGCTGCCAGGCTCCAATCGAACATGACCGCCCCACGAGGTGTTGGCCTCAAGCGTCAGGTTGATCCAGGCCCCTTCATGGGCAATCGGAATCTGGAATCTCTTGGCTGAGAACCCTGCGACAGAAGCCACCCCCGAGGCTTGAAGAATGGCGGCCAAATGGCCCTGGTTGCGCTCTGCCCATCGAGCATTGCGAGGCAGAAGCACTGCTCGCTTGCCCTTGAGTAGCTGGATCAGCGGAAGTAGCTGACCAATGTCACGCGCGTCATGCAGCACATCACCAACGATAAGCGGCATCCATTGATTGGACTCAGCAAGCGCCAATGCACTTTCGAGCTTGGCAAGGCCTGCCTGCCAGACGTCATCAACACGCCCAACACGCTTGTGGGGGCCTAAAAGAGGATCCCCGATTACCAGGATACCCTTGAAGCCGCTGACGACCTGCAAATCGACATTCTGGGGGCTGAATTCAATCATGGTTGTGACCTTCCAGTGGTTTTTCGCAGGTGGGGCAAATGCCACCCATTTTGGTAAAGAGGACTGACTTGGCCGAGGCGACTTTTTCTGCCGTCAGCTTGCAGATGCCAAGCTGATCAACCAACTCCTTGCGCCGGGTGGTTTTTGACTCAAGACTCGCCAGGGTGGCAACCATTTCAGCAGATGCCTTAAGCTCAATGACTGGGGCCTTCTCAAGTGTTTTGAGGCCCTTCATCATTTCCGAAATCTTGCTTAGGCTGCCAAGGCGGATCCCAATTGACTTCACGCCTTCCACATCCTTGAGCGTTGGCGCATCAACAGCCTTCGGGATGCCTGCAAGTTCGGCCAGAATATCCCTGCGCGCACTTGCTGACTGCAAGTCGACAATGGTCTTTCTCATCTCTGGTGTGGCCTTGAGCGCTACGTCAGCGGGCGCTTGCGCCTTGAGATCGCCCATCAGTGTCTTCATGTCTTCGGAGATCGACACCAGGCTTTCGATACGCTGAATGCTCTGTTGCAGCTTCGCATGATCAGCCACCATCGCACGGATGCCCACCATCCCTTCATGCAGACCATCCAGATCCATCGGCTCATCGAGGACGGGCGCCAGGATGGCCAGCGTGTTCTTGACCTGATTGAGCTCTTTTTGCAGCCGGGTGAAATCCTGTCGGGCGGAAGCGAGCTTGCTGTTAAACAGCTGAATCATGCGCTGAACATCCCTGGACTCTCGACCAAGCGGCAACATTTCAGCCCGCTTGATGGAGGTGTACTCGGTCTCGGACAGCAGGTAATGCGGGTGTTTCTGATCGTGAACATGAATGCTCTCGCCGCTCACCAGCGGCATCGAAAGATACATATCCAGCCACTCAGGCACGCCAGTACCTGAGTCAGAGGTTTCGATCTCCTGACCCTGCGCATCCTTGAGCACCATACGGGTTCGCTTAGAGCCCTTGCGCTGATAATCCCAGCTCAGGCTCATACCCTCTTCCAGGCCAATCTCGACATTGAAGAAGGGGCGGTTATGGCGGATTCGGCGCTCCTCTCCATTGTTTTCAAGAAGATCCGCTACAGCCTGAATCACCTTGCTCTTGCCAAGGTCTACGTCACCCGTGATGACGTTCAGGCCGGGAGAAAGCTCAACGAGCAGGTTTTCATGGGGGCCGTAATCACGAAGTCGGATATAACGGAAGGCACTCATTGACTCGATAGCCTTGTCTTCATCGCTTTCTTCGTGAAGCACGCGCGAATGGGTCTTGCCAGACTCTCGATAGATATCGATCACGCGCCCGTAACCCACGAAATTGGTGGCAGAGTGATGACTGATGTACAGAACCTGAATACCCATTTTTACTGCCAGCTGACGCATCACAGCTGCGAAGGCAGGGATGTACTCACTCTTGAGATGGCAGTCGGCCTCATCAAGCAGGAGGATGCGACGATTGGGATGCCGAGCCAGAACGATGAAGCGAAGCCCCATGGCAACGATATTGGCAATCGAGCCACCCTTGTCCTTGATGATGTTCTCAAGCTCACCATTGCAGAGGATGTCAAAATCGAGATTGGCACGGTTGTTTTTGAGCGTGCTGGTTAATACAACCTGATCTTTTTTACCCGGAATGACTTCCTGGATCAGATTGGTCAAAAGGTTCTCGAAAAGACCTTTGTTCTTTTCCTGAGCCTTGATCTGAAGACGATTCAAGGCGGCGAGCATGTCATCCTTGCGCAGCAGGAATCGCTCGGTATCTGACATTTCGACAGCAATTCGAGCTAAGTCCTGCTGAGCAATCCGGGCACTTTCCTGCATGCCCACTTCCGCCTGTTCGAGCCTTCTGACAGACAGGGCAAGGTCTTCGAGATTCATGGCGCTCATGGGATTCAAGCCTTTTGTGTCTGGCCAGCACGATGGGCAGCAAGGCGCCGCTGAATGTCTTCAAGCATGGCCGCTCGGCGGGTTACTACATCAGCGAACACAGAAACTGCCTGCTTGTCCTGTTCGACGTACTGCTGATAAAGGCCGCGAAGCTTACCAAGATCGGCTGTCTCGAATTTGCCGATAGCCTCTGCCTGGGCCGCTGCGAGCTCACGCTCGATACTGTCCTGCTCGGCAAGCAAGCGGATCTCGGCCTCTCGGTTTGTTTTCTCCTGCTCGCGCAGTTTGGAAAGCTGAGTGGTCAGGTCACTTGCGGCGGCTTGGGTCATGTGGATATCCTCATGTCAGCGGGATCGCCTAAAGGCTCCTTTCAAGCCTTTAGGGAATTCGTTTATTGACAATGAGTATAGCTGGATTTGACAAGCTTGTCAATTATGCGCTATCGGGAAGGGCCGTCACGATAAGGTGTTTTGGCCTTATAGATCAAGATGTCCTGGTTCAACGCCCTGCTGAGTTCACCAAGATACGGAGATGGCGTGGTAACCATTTTCTGACCATACTTGACCTTGGTTTTGGCAAATGTGATCACCAGCTTTTCCATGGCGCGCGTCATTCCCACATAGAAAATCCGGCGCTCTTCTTCCTTCTCGTCGAAATCTTCGCAATTCTCGCCGGGTGTGGTATCCATATCCATGCCGGGCATGTAGACATGCTTGAACTCCATCCCCTTGGATGCGTGAATGGTCATCATCTTGACCATGCTCGACTTCTCGCGCGCCTGGCTGCTGTTGTCGATCATCATGCTGAGTTCATCAATGATGTCCTCAGCCTTCCTGCCCTCTTTGAGGTCGGTAAAGAATCGATCCAACAGGAAGTTAACGTTTTGCATGCGAGAGGACATGGCCTCGTCAATCGCCGCCCCCTCGTCCTTTTCAGCGTCGCGCTTGACGCTGGATGACATATAAGCCTTCCAAAGCCGCTCGATGGAGTCACGAATGTACTGATGATCTTCGTTGTAGGCGACCAATCGCCTGATTGACTGCATGGCGCCCAGCAAAGGCTTGAGCTTTAGCGCAACTGCCGTAGGCTCATTGCCCTTGAGGCATTTTTCAGACATCTCCTTGAGGAAGGCGTGGGCCGTTTGACCTTTGGCCATGGCCTTCTTCGCGCTCTTGTCAGACACGCCAAAGCTCGTGTTTTTAAGCACGCGCAATACAGCCATCGAATCCCATGGACGAAACAGCATGCGCAAAAAAGCGATGGTGTTCTTCACTTCGCGTCGCTGATAAAAGCCCACGTCACCCACAACCTGATAGGTGATGCCGCTGCTGACCAGTTCACGCTCAATAAGGCTTTTCTGGACACGGGAGCGATACAGGATGGCCATGTCCTCACCCGGCACGCCTTGCGCCATTTCCTTTCTGATTGAGGCCGCAATGGTCTTGGCCTCCTGGATGTCACTTTCAAACTGAACCAGCGCCACAGGCTTGTCGGCTGCGTTGTTGTTCAGGCCTTTTTTGAGCATGCCCTCAGAGACCTTCTGGCTCATCTGGCCCGCAACACAATTTGCTGCATTCAAGATGCTGAGTGTCGACCGATAGTTCAGGCCCATCTCGACGATCTTGGCCTTGGGGTAGCGCTTGTTGAACCCGAGGATGACTTTGACATCTGCGCCACGGAAGCGATAAATCGATTGCTTTTCATCACCCACGACAAAGATGTTTTGGTGGTGTCTGGCAATGCTGTCCATGATTTTCATCTGAACAGGGTTGGTGTCCTGGTATTCATCAAGCATCAGGTAGCGATACCGCTCAGCAAGCTCTTTGGCTGCATCTGGCGCCGCCTCAAGAAAGCGGGAGGCAACGACGAGGATGTCATCAAAGTCGATACCATTTGATTCACGGCAAAGGCGTGTGTAGATCTGCCATACATCGTGGGTCAGGCGAAAAAGGATGTCTGCCTTGTCCCCAAAGCCAATCTTTTCACGGGCAAATTCTTCAGGGCCCTGTCCCAGAGCACGAGCCGATGCCATCAGTGCCTCGATCTCCTTATCCCAGCTTTTCTCCTTGATCATGGCCTGCTCATCCTTACCGAGCAGCTTAATAGCCTCTTTGAAAAGCTCGCTGGAGTCTGAGTCATCAAGGATCGCGCACTCCTCCATGTTCAGGCCGATTTTCTCCATGTAAGGATGGCTTGCATTGCCCTTGAGAATGATGCGGAAGATGATGGAGTGAAAGGTGCCTGCGGAGATGTATTGAGCATTATTGCCCACCATCGCCTCCAGACGCGTCTTGATCTCTTCAGCCCCTTTGTTGGTGAAGGTGACAAGCATGATGCTTGTGGCTGGAACGCCCTTGACCAAGAGGTGCGCGGTTCGATGGATCAGGGTCTTGGTTTTGCCTGCTCCGGCGCCAGCAATCGCGGCCACAGGCCCCTCAAGCTGCATGGCAGCTTCGCGCTGTCCGGGGTTAAGCGGACTCATCAATAGATCGATGCGTTCCTGAACGGTAGGTAAGGCCGACAGGCTTTCTAATGTGATGGCTTGATTCTGACTCATGGGGCGTCCCTGATCGTGATTGTTCTATTGTGAGGCCTTTACGTCACATATTTCAATAGGCTAATATTGACAGATGCATTTCGCAGTGGCAGATTGTGCGCACCTTGGCACCAGCGGCCACTATCACCATCAATCAATCTATAGAATCAAAGGATTTACCATGGCAGACGAAGCCGACCTGGCAGATGAATTCCAGGAGCGTTTTATTGCAGACAGCCTCCAGCGTCACCGCACAGAGCAAAGCTCTGTTTTGAAGGCAACGGGAAAGTGTCTTTTTTGCGAAGAGCCGCTAGAGACCGGTCATCGCTGGTGCGACACCTACTGTCGCGACGACTGGCAGCGCGAAGAAGATGCAAAGCGCAGGCGACTGGGCAAGGCACCAATTGAAATGCCAGCCATGTTCGAAGGCGAAGACGCCTGATGTCCGCCCTTCGCTTTCCTCACCTGAGGCTGCCAGAAGGCAAAACCTCACTGTCTCTCGATGAGTTCAGGCAGCTCCAGGAAGACAGCAAGTCAGGCGCGAAGGGCGAAGGCAAAAAACAAGGACGGCCAAGCAAATTCAATGCAATTGCCATCCAGACCGAGCATGGTCGTTTCGATTCGAAAATGGAATATCAGCGATTCTTGCAGCTTCAGCTCCTGGAGCGAGCAGGCAAGATCAGCAATCTGAAAAAGCAGGTCAGTTACCCGCTTATCGCTGGTGATACGCTGGTATGCACCTATATCGCTGACTTCGTTTACGAAGAAAACGGGAAGCTGGTAGTAGAGGATTCAAAAGGATTCAAGACAAAGGAATACCAGCTCAAGAAAAAGCTGATGAAAAAACTGCTCGATATCGACATCTTCGAGACAGGTCATCGCCAGAATAATAAAAAACGCGCCCAGCGAAGGAGCTCGTAATGCCTTATACCGAAGTGCCCGTCGACATGACGACACTCAATCAATGCGTCTCCCAGGCCTCACAGGTGCACGGGATTCACCCGATCTTCATCAAGACATTGATCGCTGTTGAGGGTGGCCAGATTGGCACCAACATGCGCAACACCAATAACACCTATGACATGGGTGTCATGCAGATCAACACCGTTAACTTCAAGGCGATAAGCAAGAAGTTCGGTTACAGCATGCGGGATCTGATCGTAGACCCCTGCAAAAACATAATGGCTGGGACATGGCTGCTGTGGCAGAGAATGCAGGAAACCCCCAAAAAGCTGTGGGTTGCTGTCGGCAACTACCACTCGAAAACACCCGCCAAACGGCACAATTATCTTTCTAAAGTTGAGAAGGCCTATTCGGGCCTAATGCCTGTTTATGGCAAGCCGGGCGAAGCAAAGGCCATTGGGCGCACCACCAACTGGGGGAAGGCAGTACCACTCATGGCCGCAAATGAGCAGCAGTTCCCCTCCATCAAGGAGCTTGAAGCGCTGGTCGCCGATGGCAGGATGGAGGGATCGGCCAAAAGATCAAACCAGGCACAAGCGAGCGGGAAGGTCAGGCGACCGCAGGCCAAACCAAATGTAGTGACAATTAATAGCAAACGAAAAGTTTTGAGGTTTATCGACTGATGAAAGGCCGTGTAATTATTACTGAGAAAAAAGACGTCGCCGATGCCATGGCAAAAGCGATGAAATGGCGCGCAGGACAAGGCGGCTACGAAGGCACTTTCGAAGGCGCGCCGGTTAAGGTCGTATGGGCACGAGGTCACCTGCTGACCATGCAAAGCCCTGAAGAGATTGACCCGACGCTTGGGTGGAATGATCCTGAGCGACTAGCCCCAATTCCCCGCGCCGTGAAGATGAAGATCATCGAAGAGCCAGGCGTTGAGGAATTTAGAAGCATCAAGGGCCGTATGAACGTCATCAAGGCGGCACTTGCCAATGCTGACGAAGTCATTCTGGCAACCGACTCGGATCGCGAAGGTGAATACATTGGCTGGTCGATTCTTGAATACTTCAATTGGCGCAAGCCCGTCCGACGCTGCTGGCTAGCATCCGGCATGGACGAGACGTCCATGACTCAGGCCATGAAGTCCTTGTTGCCAGCATCTGACAAGAAATCGCTGGCTCGCGCAGCAGAAGCCCGTGCACGGTGTGATTGGGCGTACATGTACATTGTTCGCCTGCTTACATTCTACGGTCGTCGTGGCCTGCTCGGCTCCCACCTTGGCACTGGCGCTGGACGCGAGTCTGTTGTTTCAATTGGACGGGTTCAGTCTGCTGCGCTCTACATGATCTTCAAGCGCGAAATGGAGATCAGGCACTTCGTGCCGAAGACCTTCTACAAGATCAACGCAGAATTTCTGGCTGCCAGCGTGCTCCTTAATGCCGAGTATCGCCCTAAGGTCACGCGTGAAATCATCGAACGCATGCCAGAAGGCGTTACCTGGGAGCCACAGGGTCTTGAAGGCGAAGGCAAGATGGACAAGCCATTGTTCACAGGCGTTGAGCAGGTCAAGGCATTTCGCAAGCGTCTGCTGGATAACGCAGCCGCTGCGGTCGTGGAAGAATACTCCGAGGGCACCAAGGAGCAACATCCGCCGATTACGTTTGATCTGGTGGCCGCCAAGTCAGCCCTTTCTGGCGCTTGCAAGATCAATGGTGATGTCGCGCAGGTTGTCATCGAAGACCTGTACGAGCAGGGCTTTATTTCGTATCCGCGTACTGCGCACGGGGAACTGCCCATGAACATGTATGCTCCAGCAGAGCGAGATTCGCGACTACGCTGCGTGGCAGGGCTGCCTGGACTAACAGCGGCGGCGAACAAGGCGCTCGCGATTCACAATGGCAAAGACGCCGATTACAAGCCCTTCAAGCCAAAAGTCTTTGTTAACAAAAAACTGGAACACTTTGGCCTGATTCCGTCTCAGAAGACTGTCAACGCGAGCGTGCTTGCCGGTATGTCGCCTAAAAAGCGCGTCAACAACAAGACGCCTCATACCGCTGAGCATATGCGTGTCGCCTATCAGTTGATCGCTGAGCGATTCGTACAGGCCATGCTGCCACCGGTCAAACTGGCTACCCAGAAAATCACGTTCCGAGTGCCAACGCAGGATATGCTTGGTCATGACTCCTCGATCTTCGTGGCCAATGCCGAGCGCACTGTGGATCCTGGCTGGAAAGCCATCATGAATGCTGGTGGTGACAAGGCCAATGAGCTCCCAAGAATCAAGAACGGAACTCCCGCTCCACTCCAGAAAGTTACAATGGATGAAGGGCAAACCAAGGCCCCGAGTCGCTACAGCGAAAAGAACTTCGAGCGCGCCATGCAGAGTGCAGCGCGTGAAGTGAACGATCCTGAGCTGCGCAAGTATCTGGCTGATGGCACCAACAAGCCTGAGGGTATTGGTACGCCCGCTACACGTAAGGACATCATTCCGACACTGAAGGTGCGAAACTACATTCGTGCCGACAAGAGCAACACCTTCTTCCTTGAGGCCAAAGGTGAAGAGCTCATCAATTACCTGATGAAAAACGGCCACCACCAAATGTACCGAATTGAAACCACGGCGCAATGGGAGGGCAAGCTCTCGGATATGACTGAACTTGAGGATGATTTCAAAGCCAGCAAAATGCGTGACGAGTTTATTGAAGAGACCTTGTGCGACATCGAGCGATTCATCCGTGAGGTAAACGATACGTATCGAGGCCAGGAGTCCAAGGCCGTTAATCGCGCACCTTCAGCTGTCACACCCCGCATGAAGGAAGTGATCAAGAACATAGCAACCCGCAAGGGCATCAAGCCCCCACCCGGAACGCTGACCGATCCGGCCAAGGCCCAGGCATTTCTAAACGAGCATATCCCAAAGAAGGATGCGTCAGAAGGCGCGACCAGCTCAGGATCAAGTGGTTCGAGCTTCGCTCCAAGCGAAGCGCAGTTGAACCTGCTCAATAAAATTGAGCAGGCAGCAGGCGTCAAAGCCACACAGGAAGAGCGAAATGATCGAGCAAAACTATCGGCATTCATTGATAAGCATAAGGGCGCGATGAGTGCCCAGCCGCCAAGCGAGAAGATGCTGAAATGGGCCAAGGACATTGCGGCAAAGCTGCCTGAGGACAAAAAGCCAAAGCCTGAGGTTTTTACCCGCATGGATGCGTGCCGCAAGTTCATTGACCAGCACGTCAAGAAAAAGTAAGAGCGACCAGGCATGAAGATCGAAGTGGCGAAGCAGTTCAGCATCGAAATCGCCCGCCTAAACCCGGATAAGATCTTTGTGTTTGGTGATGATCTCGTGCACCAGGGTACAGGCGGTAGCGCCTGTATCCGGCATGAGCCCAATGCCTTTGGAATTCCGATCAGGCGATATCCGCATCTGCGCAACGATGCCTTTTTTGCAGATCGACCAGATGAAGACTCAATGATGACAGAGGCCTTGAGGGCATTGTTTTTACTGGGCAAGCATCATGTGCTGGTTTTCCCTGAGGATGGCATCTGCCCTGCAAGCGCAAAAATGAAACAAAAAAGCCCAAGGCTATACGCGAAACTCATACACATACTGTCCAGTCATTTTGGTGTTGAAGTTCAGCCGCACCAGTGAGGAGCCCTTCTTGTCATGAGCAAGAATCGCCGCGATCAGTTTTCTTACCTTCTTGCCAGTGATGCGCCACCGAAGACAGCCAGTCTGCTGGCGAAGGTGTACATGGATATTCAGCTTATCGGATTGCAGCCAACGATCAGCATGGCGAACACCCAGCATTCGATGACGCTTGGCTATGTCACTGCGATGCATGATGCCGGATTGATCGACGTGGATACATGGCGAGGGTTGTTGGCCGAAATCGTCGAGGCAAGCGAAGCGCGCAGGCGCGCCGAGTATGCGTAACTGGAATCTGGTTAGACGGCTCCAGGGCGATTGCTGTAGCGAGACCTGGGATCAGTAACGTCGGGTTGACCAGCAAAGCCGCTTCTGGCCAGGCAGCGATTAAATCCCAATGGCCAGCACGTTGGCTCTCACCTGGGCGGGTGATGATGCAGCAGTAATTGCCTGCTGAAGTTCGTTGCGGAAATTCCTGCTCACATCGAGTGAGCTTGAGGCTTTAGCAAAGAGCCATCCCTGCCCATGTTCAACACCAACATCTCGAAGCCAGCCATACTGCTTGGGATTGTCCACATGCTCAGCGACCACCTGCATGGCGAAAAGATCACAGAGTTTTGCAGTCTTTTCAATCATGGAGCGTGCCTGTTGACTGCTTTCAATCATGGTCGTCAGTCGTGCCGATAGCTTTACATAGTCGAGCTCTAATTGCTCGGCAACCCTGAATCTTGCATGACCAGTACCGAAATCATCCTGCCCAACACTGCAACCTGACTTCTTGGCCATTTCGACGAAGCGATGGGCCAGGCGCATGTCCGAAATTGGCTGTGACTCTGTAATTTCAAAACCAATCTTGGTGTCGCTGGATTTGTGCCTGAGAAGCCAGTCAACCTCTTCATGAAAAAGGGGATCGCAAATACTGCTAGCAGATACGTTGATTGCAATGGTTGGTTTTTCATCAAGCTCGGCGACGTTATTTATCGCGCTTCTGATGGCCCATAGATCAAGCTCTGTAATCTCACCCGCCCGCTCCATGTTTCTGATGAGCGACTCGGTGTCATTGGAAAAGCCAAGTGGCCTCAACAGTGCCTCGTAACGAATGAGGTCAAGCGTCTGCATGTCCACAATGGGCTGATAGTGCTGCCTGAATTTTTTATTGAATATATTTCTCAGGCTCTCCATAGGAGCCCCCTTGTGCCTGTAGACTGCTTTTTTCATTACAGCACAATTGACAACGAAAAGTGAACTCGAAATACGCTTATTAGTGACAAGATTCATGAAAAAACGCGAGCACTTAGGTGTTTTCTGTCAATTTAGACTCACGATTTACTGGAAAGCCTTTACTGCCTGTGGATAAGCGTTATAATAATCAACGATTATTCAAGACTGTACGAGAAATGCCATGCAGCAAAAAACAATCAGCGGGTTTAAGCTGCTCTCTGAAGACGAGCTTGAGGCTGCGCATAGGCTCAGGAAGCGCCATAACGTTCGAGTGATTTCAGCCGCTGCCCTTTCATTGCTCGGCATTGTCTTCCTTGTCATGACATCCTTTCCATTGATTCTAAATCAGGCTATGCCAATCTTTTGGGTCAATGAGGCCGATCAGCTCGGGCTTACAGAAAGCCTTCGCGAAATTGGGCTTCGCCTGCTTGCCAATGGCCGCATTGAAACGCTTCCACCCGCTTTTTCATGGGTCATGGGCAGCATCGCAGGGGTGCTGTTTTGGCTCTCCCATCTCTTTTACATCAATCGGCATGAGGCCAAATGGTACGGCACTGCATTTAGCCTTTCGTACTGGACAACCTTTTACCCCGTGAAAAACGGCGTCAAGGTTCATCGTGTCCAGTCAAAAATCAAAAACAAGGCGCCAGAAAAGCGGTTTGTATTCAAAGATCCATCTCAGACATGAGGGTTGTTTTACGACGCCGTCCATCCATTTTCTTAAGAATGAATCTGTCACCAACCACCTCATAAACCTTTTTCAGCGTTTCGCCGCTGTCTTTCTTGTTATGCATGATCAGCCCAATTTGCTTTTCGTTATCAAGCGGGTCGTAAAACCCCGCCGTTCAGGGTGGGGATATAAGACCCCATCGCGAAGCGATCTTTGCCCTTTAAAACCGTCAGGACTGCTCTCATAGTTAGGGTATGAAAATCATCAAGACACTCCGCGTCCGAATCAAGGACAAGCACGCGCCCGCACTTAAGCGAATGGCGTCGAGTGTCAATTTCGTCTGGAATTACATCAACGACCTCAGCGCGAGATCGATCCGAGAAAGAGGCGTATTCCTCTCCGAGTTCGACCTCCACCCTTATACCAAAGGCGCTGGGAAGCTTCTCGGCCTGCACAGCCAGACGCTTCAGGTGGTCGCCAAGGAGTACGTCACTCGCCGCAAGCAATTTAAAAAGTACAAATTGAACTGGCGCAAAAGCGTGGGCGCTAAGCGATCTCTCGGATGGATTCCGTTCAATACAGGCGCCGCCACCTGGAAAAACGGTCAGGTCTATCACAACGGACAATTTTTCAAGGTCTGGGACAGCTATGGTCTGGTCGACTACACATTTCTCGCAGGCAGCTTCAGCGAGGACGCCAGAGGGCGCTGGTATTTTAATGTCGCGGTAGAGGTCAAGCAGGTCAGGCCTTGAGGTGCAGGCAAGGTCGGTATTGACCTGGGCCTCAAGACCACGGCTACGTGCAGCGACACGAGCAAGCTTGAGGCTGGCAGGTTCTATCGCGACTTACTGCCAAAGCCGAAAATCGCTCAGCGTTCAGGCAACAAGACGCGCACCCGCGCACTGCATGCCAAGATCAGGAATCGAAGAAAGGATTCGCTACACAAATTCACCACCGAGCTCGTAAAAGTCAATCAGCTTATCGTGGTGGGTAACGTCAGTTCGAAAAAACTCGTCAAGACCAAGATGGCCCTATCCGTACTCGATGCGGGATGGGGTCAGTTGAAAACATTGCTGGAATACAAATGCGCTTACGCAGGCGGTGTTTTCAGGGTCGCAAACGAAGCCTACACCTCCCAAACCTGTTCGTGCTGTGGTGCCTTACCCAGCACGAGGCCGAAAGGTATCGCAGGGCTTGGAATAAGAGAATGGACATGTGTGTGTGGTGTCACGCACGACCGCGATATCAACGCGGCCAGGAACGTTCTCGCGCTCGGGCATGAGCGTCCCGCTGGGGGAATCCCCGCTCTTTAGGGCGGGGAGGATGTCAAGGAAACAAGATCTTTGGCAATGTCTACTGCTAGTGGCTTATCGTTCATTGTGATTCCACCTTTTTTACAGTATGACTTCTTAGTGCTGATCATGTGAAGTCGTTTAAGCGACCCAATCTCAAGCCAAGAATCAAACGAAAAAGCCCGGCATTGCCGGACTTTTGGGTGCCATCCACCTTATCGGGCGCGGATGACCTTGGTATTGCGCATGCTTTCTTCGATGTGGTCAAGAACCTTGAGCTCCGCCTCATCCAGATCGCCACTCATGCGCAGGCGATTGATACGGTCGCGGGTCGCCTTGGGGTTGACCTGATGAGTCGGCGTTTCCTTCGCGTTTGGATCCAACTCGTAGATCTTCTGCACGATTTCAAGCTGATCTTCTTCGTTCTTCAGCGTCGATAGCAGAAGGTGAGTCAGCTCCTTGCCCTTGACGGTCGACTCCATGCCAACCAGATCACGGTGAGCAGCGCGCAGCTTTTCAAGCTCTCGACGCGGCCTCTCGACACCCTGGAGCTCGGATTCTTCGGCAAGAATCAGTGCCTCGACATCCTTGATGCGATCAAGCATCTTGTCAATCTTCTCGGCACGAGTCGCCGGCAGACGCCCTGGCGTACCCTGCTCACGCTGAGGAAGGGGTTCATCAGGCGAAGCGATCAGAGCCTCCAGATCCTTGCGCAGGTTGGCCAGTCGACGATCCAGCTTGTTAAGCGGGCTTGCGGCTGGACGACCACGATTGGACAGAGAAACGCCTTCAATGGCTTTGTCGAGCGTATCGATCTTTCCACCGGACTCCTTGACGATCTTGCTCATCAGGCTCTTTTCATCAGCCGCAACCTGCATCAGGCGGCATTCAAGCGGCATGCCTGGGCGACCAGCCTTGCGCAGTTTTTTGCGCATGGGCTCTGCCATTCCGTACCACTGGTCAAACGTCATGCCCAGGTCGGGAAGGCTGTAGAACATGACATGCAGACTTTTGCGGCAACCGACAACTTCATTGTGCAGCTTGCGAGTCGCAGTCACAGCAGTATTGTTCGAGCCGCTGCGAACAGCGCGAAGGATTCGGTTGGAAATGATTTCGAGGTTGTATGCCTTCAGGTATGGCTCAGCAACCAACTGGCGAGCGGAGGCAACCTCCATAACCTTGTCAGCCTCATCACCCGCCACGAAGTCTAGACCAAGCGTCATCTCGTACTCATTCTTGAGCTCAAGACCTGTATTGTGGCACTTGAGAGCCTCGCGACGCAGGGCTTCAAGGGTCATCTTGGCTTCTTCAGGCTCGATGTCCATCTGGCTATAGATGGCTGTAACTTCGGCTTCCAAGCGGGATAGGTTCTTGGTAGCTGGCGCAAAGTCTGTAAGGGATGGGTGTTTTGCAACGTGTTCTTGAGTGAATCGCATCTTAGTTGACCTCCATGCGAGCCCATTTTACTGAATGAGCCCTATTTCCGTCACGTGAGGAGGCTTTGCCTCTCTCACTCCAGTCCTTGATTGGCAATATACCCATAACTAAGTGAATAGTCAACTGTTAGTTGAATTTAAGCCCAAACAGAATGGGTTTAAGGCCAATCAAACCGATCTGGCCTCATTCTGAATAGATTTCAAGGCTTTAGCGCACCATTGGCGTCAATAAATCACCATGCGCTTTAGCCCAAATGTCGATAGGCGTACTCGATAAACGCCATAAAAAATGGCAATATTTTCGAATCATGGCCCCTCGCAGACAGGTGCAGACGGCAATGCCTTTTGGGCCTGAATGTCCCTCGCAAACTCCTTGAGGAAGGTGTCGAGCTCAGATGGGGATAGCTTGATGGATGGGAACAGTCCATCTTCGAAGCCCTTTTGGCTCTTGCCCCCGGCTGCAAGGTTGCCGAAGCCGCGCTGCTCCATGTCGTACAGCGCAATGTCATCACCACTTTTGAATTTCATCAAAAGATCCAGACGCTCTCGTGCGGTGTCTTCGAGCTCGCTGATCGGGCATCCGGTCATCATCATGAAGTCGCCCTCACCCCCGTTACGTGCAATTCGGCCACGCAGCTGGTGCAGCGTGAAGGCGCCGAGCTGCTCAGCGTTCACAACGAGCAAGGCATTCAGGTCTTTAACGTCCACGCCGATTTCGATAAGTGTTGTCGAGATCAGGATGTCTGCCCCACCGGAGTTCATATGGTTGATGATGGCGATCTTTTCATCGCGCTTTGATCGACCATGAATCATGGCGATTCGACCTGGGCGCTTCTTCTCCCAATTGTCCTTGTTGCGGATAATGGTCATGCGGTTGCGCTCGTTCAGATCACTGTCGACTCTGGAGCCCAGATATTCGATGGATCCTGCTGATTCACCCATGTAGCGTGCGAATCGCTTTTGAAGCCTGTTGAAGACGGACTCTTCACCATGAAACTCGGCCAGAAATCCACTGTTGATGGTGTTATCCAGCTCATTGAGGATGGTGTTGTTATCTTCGTGATCATGAGCGCGAACCCACTTCATGCTCAGGCCAACCTTTTTGATGAGCGCCCCGATCTTTTCCGCTGACTTTTGATCATCTGCCGTAATGTGAAAGTAATAAGCCTGCTGTTCAGCAACAAGCGGGTAGATCACCGCTACGCGTCGCCCAGCTGCCAACCACTTCGACAGCATGTTGTAAGCCTCAAGCTTGTGGTCTTGGCTATTTCCAAGCATGTGTGAAGTGATGTTCTTGACAACAGGGCAATCCTTGATCAGAGATACTTTCTTGCCGCCAAAGATCGTCTGCGCCATGGTTCTTGGGATCGGTGTGGCCGTAGCTTCCAACACGTGTGTTCCTAGGCCATTCAGGGCCTCTCGCTGAGCCGTGCCCATCTTTTGCTGTTCATCGACAATGGCGAAATCGACTTTCCAGTCTGGATTTTTAGCAAGCCATGGAAGTAGCGCGGTTGTCCCGACCAGGATATCGCCCTGCTCAGCCTTTTCATTGAACCCAGCCGTAGCCAGCCGAACCTTGATCTCGGGATACCAATTCTGAATGTTTTGGGCGACCTGACCAGCCAGAGGCTCCGTAGGCAGCATCACCACGGCGTTACGACCTGTCTTGCTGACGTATGCGGCAGGAATACCATAAGCCATGGTTTTACCATTGCCGACGTCAGCAGAAAGCAGGCGATCCATCGGCGTGTCGTTATCCAGGTCGCACACCACATCCCAAATGGCCTGGCGTTGATCCTTTGTGGGCGTGAACGGGTGTTGCATGACCAGATCGCGAATAAGATCACGATCCAGGGGAATTCTTGCATCAGGTCTCGGCATGCGCACTGTTGCATCCATGGCCTTGCGGATGCCTGAATACGCACTGAGTCGACGCGCTGACTTGAGAGCCTTGTTCAAATCTTCCTGGTTACGTGGCGCGTGAAGCGTAATCAGAAGTTGCTTGAGGTTATTAAATGGAATGCGGCACTGGGACATGACGGTGGTCTCATCGACACCGAGTTCATCAAGCATCTCTTCGACCGCCCGATCCGCGTAATGGATGAGCGCAATCTTGGTGAGCTCAGCCACCTTCATGGGCGTTAGTACACCCTTCTTCCCGCGATAGCGCGCAACCAGCTTGTTTTGGTCGGCGGCTGGGACAACCTCAAGACCAACCAGATTGGTGAATTGCCCTTTTACGTCGACTCGTCCCGAAAGGTGAATGATCCGATTGATGGATCCATTCTTCAGCTGAAGCCAGGGGTCTACACGACCAAAGACGAGCGATGTGGTTTTGCGAAGCCCATCAGAAAGCTCAACGCGGACATAGTCTGGCCCCTTGGAGTCAGTGCTTTGACCTTTGGCCGCCTTCTCCTGCTTGATTTGAGCCATGGTGATGACGTTATCAAGCTTGAGCATTGCATAGAAAGGCTTGCCATTACCAAGGGCATGGATAGCAGGGATACTCTTGAGTGGTGCGGTATAGTCGTCGTAACTGGACGGCAGGTGCATGACAAGCTCCCAGGGCTCGTCAATATCCATCTTACGCAAGCGGCTTAGCGTTTGTTTGTTGAATGCATCACTCATTTGTATACCCTCTTTTCCAATTAGTTTAGCCTATATTGAAGGCTTTAATCACGCCCTTAATCGGGTCGCTGCATCCTTTCTGATAAGCATAAGGGAGGAAAACCGTGTTCTATCTTCTGGACTAAGCAGGTTCATGCTGGCTTTCTGGGAAATGGACGCCATCGCTTTGGCTGCGCAAGATCCAGTAATGTGCCAGGCATGAGCAAGAGCCACGCTTGAGCCAGATTCAGGCTCCTCCTTCATCAGGAGCTCGGTAAGACCTGGAATCTGCGCTCCGACAAGGCGCCTGCCCAACGCAGCGCCAGCCACCCGCCAGCGGCTTTTTGCCTCAATCTCTTCAAGTCGCTCAGGGCTGGCATTCAATGCCTCCATATCCGCCTCGGAGTATTGCCCGTCGAAAGCACCCGCATGGCAATCTGCAACCCACTGCCCAAGCAAGGCTGTTAGAGCATCGCCCTCTTCCACCCAAAGGGTGGGATGCTTCACCTGAGCCGCCAGGTGAGGCTCGTCCCAAATCATCCGAGCAAAACGAATGGCCGCATCCTCGACAAGGCGCTGAGGATTTTTGTTTGCTTGACCGCTGCGCGATAAAGGGAGTGACAGCAAACGCTCATTCAGTGTCTGAACTGGAATGCCACATGCCCTGGAGGCTTTTTCAATTGCCTGATGGCGCAGAAGCGGGTCGCGTGTATCGTGAATAAGCTCGACACAGCGACTTGCGAATTCCGCACGCCCCCGGTCTGTTTCAAGATCGGCGGCTTCTGGCATGTACATAAACAGCGCATCCAGCCAAGGCATGGGGTTCTGAATGCTCTGCTCGAATAGCGCCATGTTCTGGGTAATCAAGCTGTGCGGATCTTCTCCCGTGGGCAGCATGGTCACATTGAAGTTCGTGTCATGTTCTGCAACATGCTCAAGCAGCAGCAGGCACACCTGTATCATTGCCTTGATGCCTGCGGCATCACCATCAAACATGAAGGTGATGCTTTTGGCGTGCCGCATCAGTAACCGCAGCTGCTGGGGCGATACAGAAGATCCCATTGCTGCACAAGCAGGGCGACCGATCATCCATTGTGCAATTACATCGATCTGTCCCTCAACCACATCGATGTGATCAAGCTTCTCAACACCAAAGGTTTCGAGCGCCTCGTAGAGCCCATAGAGCACACTGTTGCGAGAAAACAGCTGGCTTTCCTTTGAGTTCTTGTACTTTGGTTTGACATCTTCCTTAAGCGTTCGACCAGACAGGCCAATCGTTTTGCCACGGGTGTCGCGGATGGGCATCATCAAGCGATCACGGAATGAGGAGAAGATGCCGCGCTCACCCTCCTCAAGAATTCCGCCTAGCACCATCTCTTCCTTGACATTCGAAAGCGCCTCCACGATTCGGGGGCTGCTGCCCGCAAACCCAAGCTGGAAACGATCAATAGCCGCCTGACTGATGGATCGACCTTGCAGGTACTGTCTAACGGTAGAGTCAGCCGAGCAGGCTGACAGCTCGTCCGTGAAGAACGCAGATGCTTTGGCCATAGCCGGCAGCAGCTTGAACTCCAGCTGGCCGCTTTGAGCCATCCTGAGATAGGGCGTGAGGTCAATCCCGTTGTCCTCAGCCATCTCCTGAATGACCGAGATGAAAGACTTGCCGAAGTATTCCATCTTGAAATTCATGGAGTTGCCACCCGCACCACATCCAAAGCAGTAGTAAAACTGCTTGACCGTAGAGACGCTGAACGAAGGTGTCGTCTCTTTGTGGAAGGGGCACAGTCCGACGTAGTCCTTACCCTGCTTCTTGAGCTTGATGGCGCTTCCTACGGTGTGCACGATGTCGGTGTTGGTGACGAGGCTGTCAATAACGGCCTGCGGTATCCTGAGTTGGTTGTCGGATGTCATGCGGTTCTCCTGAGGGCTGATATATTAGAGTTATTGACACACCTTTGTCTACCCTTTACCATCAATCAAAATTGATACAGATCCCCGTTTTTCGGGGTTTCTGCTTTGGAGAATCATGATGAGCGTAGAAGCATTTGACCCTAATGCGCCGCTGGTACATATGTCAGAGGAGGCGGCCCAAAAGGTTCGTGACTTCATGAATGAAGAGAGCGAGGATGACCTTTACCTGCGTGTTTTCGTGCAAGGTGGCGGCTGCTCCGGCTTTCAATACGGTTTCACGTTTGAGGATGAACCAGGTGAAGACGATGTCGTATGTGAGCTACATGGGCTCAAAGTGCTTATCGACCCGCTCAGCTATCCCTACCTTGAAGGCGCTACGATTGCTTATCAGGAGTCTCTGGCTGGTGCCCGTTTCTCAATCAACAACCCAAACGCATCAACAACCTGTGGATGCGGATCCTCATTTTCGGTTTAAAGCCATGTTTGCACTCAAAATAAGCCAGTCTTTGCTCAATTCGATACAGAAGGCCCTCGACTTCAATGCTGGGCTTAAGATCGGCCATCCTGATCTGTGGTCTCAATTCACCTCACCAGAGATTGGGCGGGTGAAGGAGCAGTGGAAGCATGTGAAGATGGTCAGCAGCTCGCCAGCACCTGCGTTCGCGTTGACCGATTCTTTGACCAAGTCAGAAATGCGCCAGGTTGCGCGAGCGCTTGCGTTGTACATTGCTGCGCACGATGGTCGTTACAGCCTGTTGGTAGATCACATTGATTCTGCCAGCGCTCAGCACCCGAATCCATTCCGACTCGGCATTGCCTTGGCTGAAGCGGAAACAGAGCGTCAGATGAGCCGCATCTCTATGGCTTTAAATGGGCTTGAGTACGACGATGAACAGACCTTGCGCTTGCTGTCAGACGCCTTGAACAAGGCATTCGTCATGCCGTGCCCTGTATTGCCGGATCTAAGATCGTTCGGCGTCCATGCCGTCGATTCACGCGAGGATGAGCTTTGCCTGTAAGGCCATTGAGTAGAGCATTCAGCCTGGCTCTACCTCGCATTGCATTTGCCTCACCGCCTTGTTCGCCAGCGCTTTGGCATGATCACGCTCACTCTTGGTTTCCCATTGTCTGAAGGTCAAAGGCTCAAACTTGTTAAGGGCCCGCAGGTAGCGTAAATAATCCGGGTCACGGCTGACGCCGTATTGCGTCATCTCCGGGGTTACTTTGCCTGTATCCAAGTAGCTCTTGACGGCACTGAATGTCTTCAGCGCCTCTTGCTCACTGTTGAGGTAGCGCATGCCGCGCTTTTCACAGCCCCACCCCCATATCACCTGACTGAGCATCGTCGTGAAGCGTGATCCCATGATGTGATTGGCTTCGATGCTGGATGTGCTGACCGGGGCGATTCTTGGTTGCCCAGATTCGGGGTCACTTGGCAGCTGGATTTCACTGATGTGACCAACAAATGATTTGATGTGCTCCCGCTGACCACAAAGCAGTCCAAGGAATATATAATTGTGAGGCAGAGCCTCATCAACTTCGATAGGCTGCGTTTTAAGAAATGTGATTTCACCGGAGACGTTATCAAATGCCTCAGTGCGCTCCCAGATCGGTTTGGTAAGCATTGAATGAAGATCGTGGGTGATGTATTCATCCCTATGCATGAGGTTCTCATGGGTATCAAACAAAACCCCTGCTTTCATTCCCAGTGCATGGCCAAGGGATAAATATTTGAGATCGTAATTGGACATAACCTCCTTGGTCTTGGCTATACCCATCACGATGGTTTGATTTCCATCAGAGCGAGAAATCAAGTCGGGATCAATTAGTGTAAATTGAATTTTCATCGGTTGCACCTCTTTTAATCAGTATATTCCTGGCGCAAGTGAGACTTCAAACCCACCTGTTAAAGAAAAAGGCCAGCTTTTGCTGACCTTTTCTTTCTTCATGCTGACTCAGATTGTTCCAGTTGCCACATACTGCCCACGCTTTTCTCCCTTACGAATAAGTGGGGAGTAATTTAGCGCGATTGAGAAATTGTACTTCTTTGGGTGTGTTGTTCCATCCATCTCTGGAACAAGAACGTTTTCAAGTTCTTTTTCGCGAACCATCTTTTCTGGTGAATTAAGGATGTGAAGTGCGATTGACTCTTCCATTTCCAGAGGCTCGACAGAAGGTTCGAAAGCGCTTGTTTTGCGCACGATGCCAGCGGGCGAACAGGATGCCTGGCCCCAGGCAGAAAGAAACGCTTTAAGAACCTGATCGGGCGCGTATAACTTCGGCGGGGCAGAGTCTCCTTTGCGGAAGTAACGATTGACCCCGGCACGGACATTGTCGAGCGTTGTGCTTGCGAACAATGTCAGCATTTTTGACAGGCAAGTGACCAGTCGATTACGAGGGGCATCCTTCAACCAAACCCATTCGTGAGCCTCATCAAGCCACACCACGTCATCACGTAGCGATAAAACATCACGAATGAAATCAAGTGCAGCATCACGAGGAATGCCTGGCAGTAGATACATCAGTTCATCAAGGCAGATAAAACCAACATGGCTGGTTAATTTTTGGGCTTTGGCCATAACTTTTTCAGCGCTGCCTTCCATATCAGGCAGAATAACAAAGCGATTGCCAAATTCTTCGGTTACCCGAAGGTGCTTGCCAGGGCGATTAAACTGTCTTGCTGCCTGCAAGACACCCTCAAGGCGGTCTTCTCCCAGTCCGTGATTCTTCAGGAGGCTTTCAATGCGATCAGCGCTGGCGGGCGCGTAAGCATTGATCATGGATAAAAGGGAGGGCAGAGTCGTCAACTTTTCTTCGGACTGTGCAGCCATGTGGCGCGAAATTTTTCCAGTAATCTGTCTGACACGTTCGCGGGTGAGCTTATGTTTTTCACCTACCGATTGCATACTGCAACCACCTAGGCCATCCCAGCCAAAGTACTGGAGCGAAATTTCGATATCACGGGCAGGCTCTTTTGCGGGTACGGCAGATTTTACGAGATCAAGAATCTCGGCGCGGAAGGTATTCATGGTGACCCCTATTTTTATTATTATGGGATGTGACGCTTAGTCAATAAACCAACTCTATATTAGCTATTCCTGTTCGTCAATAAGCGTTATACAAAAAACATAACAGAAACAGACAATTGCCGTAATAAGGAAGTTGGATGAATTCGGAATAAGTCGGCTTTGTTCGAACTGGTGCTAAATACATGTTTATCAAACCCTTACTTATCAAGCTCCACGAACACGTTAAATTAAATATAACCAATATTGGAAAATCGCAAAATCTTGCGTAAGCATGAGTTCTACAGGCTTAAAGTTGCCTTATCAGGGTGGCGGCATGAAAAAGGCCTCCATCTGGAGGCCTTTCTAGGGTTGGTCAAGGGGTCATTTCAACCGAGCGGCTCATGACTGATGCCGCATCATTGAGGTATTTTTCCAGCTCCTTGCGCAACGATGACTTCAGGGCTTCGAGGTCTTCAATCGACTGCATTGGCTGAATGTCTGACGCTTGCTTTCTGGATCCGCGTTTGAGTTCGGCACTCGCGTATTCGATCATTGCGCGGCCCTCGAACTTCTCAAGGATTTTGCGCAGAACCGGAGCGTTTCCTGGCACCCCTTGAGCGGGGAGGTCGCTCACTTCGCCATCGGCGGATTCTCTTACGCCAAAATTGATGTTGCCCTCTTCCTGGTTCGCAAGAAGTGCGTGCAGAGCCCCCATGATGCGCATTGGCCTTTCGCCAGGGTTCAGCGTGATCACAAGCTGTCCAGGCTGGTTTTCCATAAAGCTTGAAAGTGGCTGCACAACATCAACCGTCAGCGAAACCGCCCCCGTCTTGGCATTGGTTTTCACCCAGCCCTTCATCACGACCATGCTATCGTCTCGGATGAATGCCTGGTAGTCGTGATATGCCTTGCTGAAGATGCTGCAATCAACCCGAGCGGTGTTGTCATCGATCTTGAAGAAGGCATAGGAGCCACGTGAATTGCTCTTAACCTCGACATCAGTGATCAGGCCAGAGATGGTCACTGACTGCCATTTTTCGTGTGGCGCAATGCTTTCATCCTCGGCATTATCCAGCACCTGGGCCAAGGTTCCGGTCATGGATTTGCGCAGCATGGGCGCAAACCGTGAATAAGGATGGCCTGTCAGATACAGGCCCAGTGATTTACGTTCACCGTTTAGGCGAATATCAATCTCCATGGCCTCGACCTGCTTGCGAGGTGCAGGCGGGAGCTCAAAGTCAAATAGCGAGCCCTGCATGATGGTTTTCTTCATCTGCTTGCTGGCCTGAAGCGCCAGCGGGTACGTTGCCAGAAGCTCGGCCCTGTCCATCGTGGTGTAATCGAACAAGCCTGAATTGATACACGCCTCGGTCACATTCTTGTTGACTGAGTTGCGATACAGAAAATCAACCATGTTTTCATACCGACCACCGGCTTTGCGCTCCTCCATGATGTTCCGAGCAGCTGCCTCTCCTAGTCCCTTGATCGCGCCCATGCCGTAGACAACCTTCCCGTCATGCGTGGTGAAATTCCACTCAGACAGGTTTACGTCAGGCGGCATGATCTCAAGGCCCATGCTTCTGCACTCATGAATAAAGCGCACGACCTTGTCGATGTTATCCATATCCGAGGACAGAACCGCCGCCATGAAGTCAGCCGGATAGTGAGCCTTGAGCCATGCGGTTTGATACGCGACCAAGGCGTATGCGGCTGAGTGAGACTTGTTGAAGCCATATGCCGCAAACATCTCCATGAGGTCGAAAACCGAACCAGACAATGCCTCATCAATGCCATTTCCCAAACAGCCCTTTACGAAAATCGCCCGCTGCTTGGCCATTTCCTCAGGCTTCTTTTTACCCATGGCACGACGGAGCATGTCTGCCTCGCCCAGTGTATAACCGGCCATTGCCTGGGCGATCTGCATGACCTGCTCCTGATAGACGATAACGCCATAGGTCATGTTCAGGATGGGTTCAAGCAATGGGTGCGGATAAGTAACTTCTGCTCGACCATGCTTACGGTTAACAAAGTCATCCACCATGCCCGATTGCAGAGGGCCTGGACGGAAGAGAGCCACCAGAGCGATGATGTCTTCAATGCAGTCTGGCTTGAGGTTCTTGATCAGGTTTTTCATGCCTGAGGACTCAAGCTGGAAAACCGCCGTTGTTTCGCAGCGCTGCAAAAGCTCATAGGTCAACCTGTCATCCAGAGGAATATCCAGGATGTCGATCATCGACTGGCCTTGCTTGGCTCTTCGATTATTAACCGATTTAACAGCACTGTTGATGATCGTGAGGTTGCGCAATCCCAGGAAGTCGAACTTCACAAGGCCTGCTGCCTCGACGTCATCCTTGTCGTATTGGGTTACCAGGCTCGAACCATCAGCCTCGCAGATGGTGGGTGAAAAATCCGTCAGTTTTGTCGGGGCGATAACCACGCCACCCGCGTGCTTTCCTCGGCCACGTGTAATGCCCTCAAGAGCAAAAGCGTGATCCAGCACGATATGAACTTCATTGTCAGTTTCATACATGAGCCGAAGCGCAGGCACTTCTTCCATGGCGCGCTTGAGCGTGATGTCGGGCACCTTTGGAATCATCTTGGAGATATTGTCTCCGAAGCGATACGGGTGGCCCAGGGCCCGCGCAACGTCCTTGACCACCATCTTGGCAGCCATGGTGCCATACGTGATGATTTGGGACACCGCATCGTGCCCATAAGTATTGGCCACGTACTGGATGACAAGGTCGCGCTTATCCATGCAGAAATCGACGTCGAAGTCAGGCATCGACACCCGCTCAGGATTTAGAAAGCGTTCAAATAGAAGTGCGTAGGGCAGCGGGTTGACGTCGGTGATGCCAAGGGCGTACGCAACCAGCGAGCCCGCTCCCGATCCACGGCCAGGCCCTACAGGGATGTCATTTTTCTTTGCCCAGCGGATAAAGTCGGCAACGATCAGAAAGTAGCCAGGAAAGCCCATGTTCTTGATGGTATTGAGTTCGAATTCCAGGCGGTCTTCGTACTCCTTGCGATGCTGGGCAATGACCGCATCATCCTTGAAATAGAATTTCAGGCGATCTTCAAGACCCTCGCGGGAGCTCTTTTCCAAGTATTCGCCTTCAGTCATGCCAGCAGGGGCCGGGAACTGAGGCAGATAGTTTTTTCCAAGGGTGAGATCAACGCTGCACTTGACCGCAATGAGCATGGTGTTATCGATGGCCGAAGGGATGTCGCTGAAAAGCTCGCGCATCTCCTCTGGCGACTTGAGATACTGATGGTGCGTGCAGGGTGAGTTGAGATCTTCCCTTAGCGCCTTGACAGATCGGCCTTGTCCAATTGCGATACGCAGCTCATGAGAGGTGTATTCATCCGGTGATAGAAAGCGCGCAGGGTTCGTTGCGACGACAGGGGTCGAGGTTTCAGCTGCCAGTGAAACGGCGGCCTTCACATAGCGGTCATCGGCAGCATGCCCAATACGCTGGAGCTCCAGATAGAAGTCTGAGCCGAACAGCACCTTCATCTCTTGAAGTGATTCGCGAGCAGCGTCTTTGCGCTGACTCAAAAGATGCTTGCCAATCTCGCCCTCCCGAGCACCAGACAGGACGACAAGATTCGTGGATTTGCCCTGAAACCATTCGATTGGGATGATTGGACGATCCAGCTCGTCACGCGGAGCCTCTAGGTAACCCCTGGAGAGCAGCTCGCACAGATCACGGTAGCCCTCATCGTTCTTGCACAGAAAGCCCATGGTCGAGCGCGGCAAGCGGCTTGTCTTGATCACGAGCTCGGCGCCAATAATAGGCTTTACGCCTTTGGCCATGCCTTGCTTGTAAGCTTTGATGGCGGCGAACATGTTTGAGCCATCTGTGATGGCAATGGCAGGCATTCCCTGCTTCTTGACCTGCTCGAATAGAGGTTTGACTCGAATCAGCGAGTCATGCAATGAATATTCAGAGTGAACAGAGAGATGAACGAAACTCACAGCGAGATCCCTTGAGCCAGGTCGGTTGATACAGTAAGGGTGACAGAGTATATCGTTTGACATCAATTGACAAACTCCAGCTTCGCCTTATAATCCCGCCACGCTTAGATTTTTCGAGTCCATCATGACCAAGCCCTTCCTTTCTGAAACCAATGAATCCCTTTTTGCCAGCGCAGAGCCTATTGAGCGCGTGCTGCTGGCGACCCTCCTGGACAACCTCTCACTGCTTCGAACCGTCAGCGAGATCATTGAGCCTGACGACTTTTTCAACGAGGCATCCAAGGCGATCTTCGCCTGGCTAAAAGCAGAGGACAAAGCTGGGCACATGGTCGACAGTGCGGTAGCGATGTCGCATTTCGCGGGTGATCAGAAGGTCGAGCCGCACCTGTTTGACATCCTGAGCAACCTGCCCTCCCCCAACGCCATCAAGCGCCAGGCTGAAGAGCTAAGGGAGCTTTCCCTGCGGCATGAAACGATCAAGGCTCTCCAAAAGACCATAGGCTCACTGGCAACCGGCGAAGGCCTCGTTCAGCACGAGCTTTCTAAGATGAGTCGCTTCATTCAATCGTCCAACCAGCGTTTGATCTCAAACGAAAATTCCACCAAATCATTTAGCGCGGTTGGTCAGATCTGGAAAGGTAAATTTGCCCGAAGGGTAGCGGGTGACGTTAGCTACACCGAAACAGGCTATGCCGATCTGGATAAAATTATCCTGGGTCTTGAGCCTGAAGACCTGATCATCATTGGCGCTCGACCATCGATGGGCAAAACCACATTTGCCATGAACATTGCCGAAAACGCGGCTCTGCAAAAAGGCAAGTCGGTCATGGTTTTTTCAATGGAAATGCCATGTGATGCGATTTATCAGCGTAGCCTGAGCAGTATCGGCGGCGTTGATTACGAAGATTTGCGAGCCGGTAAACTCAAGGTCGGGGATTTCGAGAAGGTCGAGCTTGCTATCGAAACGCTTGATGGCGCCACTATTTTCATTGATGACACGCCCGCCCTATCCCTGGAGCAGCTATGCGCTCGTGCCCACAGGCAAAATGAAGAGTCCCTGCAAAATGAAGAGTCAGGGCTCGGCCTCATCGTCATTGACTACCTCCAGCTGATGCAGGTGGCTAAACATAACCTTGGAAACCGAAATGAGGGCATTGGGGAAATTAGCAGGGGCCTCAAGCAATTGGCTCGCGACCTGAAATGCCCGGTCATCGCACTTTCTCAGCTTTCACGTAACCTTGAGCAACGCCCCAACAAGCGTCCAATGAACTCTGATCTTCGCGATTCGGGCTCCATCGAACAGGATGCTGACGTCATCATGTTTGTGTACCGCGATGAGGTCTACAACGAGGATAGTCCGCAGAAAGGTATTGTTGAAATCATCATTGGCAAGCAGCGAAATGGCCCCCTGGGAACAGCGTTTCTTTCGTTTGCCAAAGGACAGTCACGCTTCTGTTCACTGAGCGAGGAGCAGAAAGCGCGTCTTGCGGGACTGGAGCAAAAAGAAGAGAAGAAAGAGAAAGGGGGTTCATCGCCCAAAGGCTTTTCAAAAAAGGAAATTGCGGCCTCAGTAGCCAATTATGAGGCTGAAGGGGGTAATTTCTCAAATCTACTGAGCAGCTCTGGGCACCAGGAATTGCCAGAATCTAATCAAGAACATCTGGCGAATGTGCGTGATCAACTTGCATAATATAACTATTAAAGGTTTATTGACCGCCGCACACCGTGCAGCCAGGTATTCGAAAATATGAGTGATGTAGTCAAAGTCGATACAGACGAGCGGGTGATTTTTCTAGATACTGAAACGACAGGCTTTCTGCACGATGGTGGAGACAGGATTGTTGAAATTGGTGCTATTGAATATATCAACCGGGTGCCGACCGGTCGCACCTATCACGTTTACCTGGATCCTCAGCGTGACGTTCCCGAAGAAGCGTACAACGTACACAAATTGTCCCGTGATGATCTTGTTGTCCTGTCTAAAGGCCGCACATTCAAAGACATTGCGCGTGAATTTGTTGAATTCATGCGTGGCGCTGAATTGATTGCACACAATGCACGATTCGACGTTGATTTTATCGATGCTGAATTACGCAATATCGGCATGCCTGCGATCAGAAGCTTCGATGTCGTAGTGACCGATAGCTTGCAGGTAGCAAATGCCAAACATCCTGGTCAATCCAATAGTCTCGATGCACTGCTGAAGCGATATCTCGGCACTGATAACTATGAGCGTGATTATCACGGAGCCTTGCTGGATGCCAGTCTTTTGGCTCGTGTCTACTTGCTGATGACTGTCAAGCAGAACAATCTCAGCTTTGATGGAAAGCAAATTACCACTGGTTCATCACTTCGGGTGGAGCGACTCGACCATCCAGATCTGGTTTTGGCAACTATTTCAGGGGATGAGCTTGCTCGGCACAACAGGCTGTTGCAGCGCGTAGCGAAAGAGTCTGGTGGCGAATCGCCTAATTTTGGTATGTAAAAAAAATCCCGCTTCTGCGGGATTTTTTATGCTTCCGACCACCTTATGCCTGAGGCGTCTCATCAGGGGTTGCAGTTCTTGAATTATCGCAGCATGGGACATTGGGGCTCAGGTTTGGATTATCGCAGTAAGGGATATAGGCATCGAGCGAATCTGCCTTCCTAACGTCAGGATCACCTTCCTTAAAGACATGACCCAATGAAAGGTTGGCTGCAATGCAGACATTATCCTTTACATCTGTTTTAAATACATTGTTCTCGCCAAAGCCCCAGTTCTCGGCCCCTTCTGGTATATCTGCAAGATATCTAGGATGGAGTTCATCAAGAGAAGATTCGGTGTTGAGTTGAACGCCGTCAGTACGCGCAATGACGATGGCGCCCTGGATTTGAGAAGCCTGATTCAAGATCTTGGCAGCTTCTGCCTTTGCAGCATTCTGACCGTCATCCAGCAAATAGGATAATGTGACAATTGATGCAAGGATGGTTAATGCGATTGCAATGAGAACGAGAATAATTGCAAACATTGATAAATACCCCTTTTTTATAGTTATTTGGGGTAATTATTCCATATTTGGCAAATAGCGTAAAGGCTTAATTGACAAGCAAAAGGGGAGCATTGCTCCCCTTTTATTTGATTTCAACCATTTAGGGAAGAATTTGTTCCATCAGCCTTTGAACTGAGCTGAATCCTTCGCCTTTGATTCCATGGTCAGTCAGGAATGTAGGTGTTCCATTAATTCCTACGAGGCTACCGAGGAAATAGTGCTCGGACAGTGGAGGCGCTATTCGTTGCATGTCGGCAGGCAAGTCGCCACACGACGCATCCTTTACCCTGAATCCATCGAATGCTTCATCAAATGCTGCTTTCTGATCAATCGAACACCAAATGTTGCTAACCTGTTGGCCCGTAGGAGAGAGGCGCTCAGCAGTTGAGTTAGGAAGATCCCTGGGGAACAGGAAATAGCGAACGGTAACGCCTGCCGCATTCAACTCGGGAATGGCGTGATGCAGTTTTTTGCAATAGGGACACGTTGGGTCAGTAAACACATAAAGGTTTACTTTTTCGTTTTCGGCCTTCCAGTTGATCGTGAAATTTTCAGGAATATTGGAAAGCATTGTTTTGATTTGCTCAGACTTTTGCGCAGCAGAAAGACGGCTTCCGTCCGGCGCATAGCCAAGCTTTGGAATTGTGGCTTGACCGTCAGGGGTTGTTATGGTTGCCGAGCCTGGCGTTACGTCCTGAGGAGCTTGTTCTTCCTGGCTGTTTGCTGACAGCCTGGCCTGTGATTCTCTGATGGCAGCCACGCTCTTGAGAACAACGGGCTTGCTGTCCTTAAGCTCGGCAATTCTTTTGCCCAACGCCTCCGTAATCTTGTGCGAGGCGACCATGCTTGGCTCGCCCTGAGGCTCGATGGCTGGTGCCTTCGATGGGATGGCTACAGGCGCGATCTCAATTGTTTTTTTTGAAACCTCTTCCGTTGCGCCAGACGAGCCCTGTGTTGCCCAGTGAAATGAGAAAACCAAAGCCGCTAGAATGATAGCGCCATTGCGAATATCAGCCAGGATATCGCTAACGGTTCTCTTGGGGACGCCGTCCACTTCTTTTGTTGTTTGACTCATGGGTGTTTTTCCATTTTTGGTTTGAATATTGATTGGGCTATTTTATCGAAAGAGCAGGCAACAATGCCAATAATTGCGAATGAAATTAAAAGCATCAGGTATATCAACCCGACTCCCAGCAGCTTCATCACATGGCTAGCGTGCATAGATCACTCTTTCGCTGTGGCACTGATTCCGCTTTTAGTGCATTGACGTAGCAAGACAGGCTATTGAACCTGTTGATGCCAAACCGATAATCATCGCGATGTTTGTTCCAAGGGCGATCTACCAGGATAGTTTGACCGACAAGACCATGTTCCTTCATCGAATCGAGGTTTGCGGCATGATCATCCACCATCACCGAAAATCCACGAGGGTAGCGGGATTTGGCGATTTCGCCCTTGCTCGTACCTTCAGGAACGACGATCAAATCGTCATAAGCCATTCCCAGCCTGTCTAACCAGTCGGCAGTGACCTGGTCAGCGTTTGGGTAATAGCCTCTTGAGGTTATGAGAACGACGTCTGCCCCAGCCATTTTCAGCGCATCAAGCGCCTCCTTTGCGCCCTCGCATGGCGGCATTTTGCTGAGCAATTCATTTTCGATGATGCACCCCAAAAACGAATCAAGACTAATGCCGTACAGCTTGTAAATGTCGAATCTATGCCAGTCACTGATTTTGAGCTGCTGGTTCGTATGCGTGCTGAGTGCGGGATGCAGTACTGCCGACATGTGACCCAATACGTCATCGATATCAATTGCGAAGGGTTTATTCATCATTTTTTCCAACGAAGACGGGGCGATGTTGCTTGCTTGGGGTAGCTGCATGCCCAGCTCGTATTTCTCCTTGGCTGCGTTATCAGCGAGTTTGGCACCGCGCACGATCACAATGGCGGAGCGCGCGTGGGCAGTTCGTCTATTTTTATAACCAATTATTGACATCTTTGCAAGTCATTTTTTCGCTTGAGCGGCTGAACACGCTACCTTTACTATGGAAACATAGGTAGGAAAAATAAATCACCATGACCATGCCAAACGATTTTCTTTACATTGTTGATCTGAATAATGCCCGCGATGTCGATGTCGAGCGAGGCATCTCAGAGCCCTCATGGGAGGACTTCAGGGACTCCCTGATGACTCATCAGGTTCGGCGCTTCAAAGACGGCCCCGCCTTCATTCCTGTAATGATGAAGCCCGAGCATGAGTGGGTTTTGCAAAAAGCGAAGAAGGCCGACATCTGGCACTACCGTTTCGACGTCAACATTGAGGCGATTACCTCGCTTGTCATTGACATCGACAAGCCGGGCGCGCTTGAGGCCTCTGAGCAAATTTTCGAGGGATATGAGTACGTGGTGTACTCAACCCACAACTTCACGCCGGAAACGCCATGGAAATACCGCATGATTGTGCGGCTGGCTGAGCCCATTGCGGTTGAGGATTGGCCAACGTGCTTCGACGCGCTTAAATCGCGTATCGAGCTTGATCCGTCGTGCCGCAACCCCTCTCGGTGCTATTACTACCCGAGTCACTCGGTTGATGCACACATCTCCCCTCGCGCATTCTACAGATCTGGGCGAGCCATTAGCGCTGAAGAAATTATTGCGCTGGGAACCGCCGAGGTCAGGTCAAGTCTTTCACCGCTGAAAATGCGCACGATAGGGACACTCCCTGTTAAAAATGTCAGGGCAAGGCGTCATTTTTCGGGAAAAGTGGTGGCTCATTACGACAAGCTTCCTACAGTCATGTCTTTTGATCGCAAAGATTATGAGCAGCGTCATGCGCGTTCCATCGCGGATTACGCAAAAGATGACTCAAGGCATAACCTCGCGCTTTCCATAACGTCACGCGAATATTACATGTTAGGGCCTCGCGTGGATGTCAGATCCATGCTGCTGTTTCTCTACCAGGTAGCTGCTCAAGGAAGCAAACCCCTTGAAGCCGGTAATACGGTTGAGGAGCTGCCTGACATGTTGCTTAGCGCCATGCAGAAGTACGCACCAGAAGCCACTGAAAAGCTTATCAATGACTACGGTGATCGGGCCGTGACCTGGCTGATAGACGAAGTGGATTGGGCGCAGAAAAACTATCAGCATATGCATCAGCGCAACCTGACAAAGCCAGAGGAATCACCTGCCGAGACCTCTTACCAAGCCTATCGTGCAGCACACCGCGTGGCACTGAAGGAGTATGTCAAAAATGGAGACGCCCGCGCATTATTCATTAAATTCACCCTGGCTGAGTTAAAGGCTGATCAGCCTAATTATCAAGATTTGGCCAAGGCGCTTATTCGCTTTTGCAAAGGCTACCTTTCTAATATCGCCAATAAACCGGAGGCAGCAGTTTTAAATGAATTAAGCGGCCAGATCAGAGATTTTACCGATCTAATCAAATCTGGCGATGGTATTTTGAGCGAAATTGATGCTGAAAAGAGAGTTTTCATGAGGTCGGCTCTACTTGTAGAGCTTACTAAAGAAAAAAAGAAAATACAGTCTAACGATTTTCCACCTAGCCCCTAATTGAAAGCTATATAAAAACAATGAATATGACCGCTAATACGCCTAGCACTATAGTCACAACACCGCAGGTGATTGCGAATGATGAATCATCTGCCGTTGCGCATGCGCTGCCCGCCGAATCGGCCTGGCAACATTTTTTTTCAGAGAATTTCTCATCCGAAAAAGTGTTACCAAGCCTGGATCTTATGGTCGATACGTTGGACTCATATGTTCCATCCATTGGGGGGTCGCCAATAAGCTTGATTGCCAAGAATGCAACAGGCGAACAAATGGCGCTTGGAACAAGAATCTTCGGCTTGGCGGTAGCGAAGCGCTCGATGTCAGCTTTCAAAAAGGGGTCTCTTGCCAAAATGGCTTTGGCAGAGGGTAATGATCAGGGTGCGCTCGATGCAGCCATCGAAGATCCTCGCATTGCCTCAGTGATGCGTGATGAAAATGGGGTTACCCTTTTGCTTGAGGCCATGATCAGTGGAAATCTTGGCATGATTCACGAACTGACCAAGAAGCGGCAAGGGGCTTCGCTGGTTGATCCTTACCGCATTGATAGCCGGGATAACACCGCGCTTATCAACTACCTGCGCCTAACCGATGTGATTAGAATCGATGTACTGGATGCTTTTTCTAATGGGCTTCTGAATTCTAGAAGTCTGCTAAGCGAAGAAGCGCTTACCTATATGCGCCTTATCTCTCACAGCAACAGCTTTGGCAAAAACGCTGCACATATTGTTGCCTACCGGTTGAGTGGGCGAATGGGCAACAACACTGAAGCCAATCTTGTTGACGCATTCAAGTGGCTAAGTGCGCGGATGGATATCAACACACCAGACGCACAAGACAGAACAGCCTTAATGGATGTTTGCAAACTCGGCAATACGCATGTGCTGAATGAAATGGTTCATCTGGGGGCAGACATTTCATGGATCAGCGGCAAGGGCGTCTCAGCATTAAGCTCTGCCGTTTATCACAACAACCATCATGTGGTTCATGAGCTTTTCAAGATTGATGAGGAAAAGGTCGTTCAATCCATAGATGCCATGACTGAAGAGAGAATCGGCGAAAACCTGAGCATTCCGCTGCTTGCTGCCAGGCTCGGTTGCTGGGAATCACTTTATGCCTACCTTGAGCACTGCAAAAAAGGCATGGACGCCAGTTCTTCGCAAAAAGACAATCACACCGCGTTAATTTACGCGGTCAAGGCAAATGATGATAAGGCCGTGGATCTTTTGATCAACAATGGCTGCGCAATCAATCAGAAAAATGATCACGGCATGACGGCTATGCACTATGTTGCTCATCATTTTGATAACAAACCAGGTGTTTCATCTAAGATATTTTATGCACTTCTAGATGGTGGCGCTTCATTGGAAGAAGCGGATTTGAGTGGGCAGACACCTCTTGACATAGTGCTTAACAACGGAAAATTTACTACATCGAATGACTTTTTTTACATGATTAACGTCAGCCAGATTGCAAACTGGTGTTTTTCGGGCGACCAGGTCATTACCAAAAAATACGTCGACTCCTCACCCTACGCAGTAATGGCTTGCTCTGGAATCATTAACAAGCTGCACCCACTTGTTGGTAATGCACCTCTTTGGGCGGAGGAACACACCAAGAGCACGATGGAGACAAACAAAAAGGACATCAAGCAGGGATATCATGAGCTAAAGAATATCATCTTCTCAACGAGTGCGCTTGGATATGGGATGATGCATGCTATTGAGAAAGCGGATCACCCAAAGCTAAACCAAATCATGGCCCTATTGCCAAGCGACTATCATCTTCCAGCAATAGGATTGACTGCTTTTGTGGCAGCACTTATCTCATCAACAAATGGCGGCTCCGATTTTTCCCAGGTCAAAAACATAGGGCTGGCTGCCAAGCATTTTGCCAGAATGATTGATAATAAGCTGCTAATGCCAATGACTTCTTCATTCAAAAAAGCGAAGGGACATGACAAACATCTTATTGGGCGTGTATACAAGCTATGCAGTGCCGTGAAAGATTATTGCATAAAGATTCAGGCTGCCTGCGGCGCCTTTAAGCGCGTTCTTCAGCAGAAGAATCATTCACCAAGGACAGCAGTTGAGATGATTGGCCAGATGGATGACAAACAGGTGTTGGATATTGCAAAACTCAGCAGGCAGGAGTTTAGCAAGATACAGGCTGAAGCGCGGCTGAAGGTTCGCGAAAATACCGAGACGACTACGCCCTAACTAGGGCTGTAGTCCTTCGTGACTGGCTTTTGGAGTTGGCTTTTTCTGACTATGCTCCAAATGCCTGCACATCATAACAAGCTCTTTCTTTTTATCAGGCTCTATATCGAGATCCATGCAAAATTGCCTAAGCGTAGATAGTGACTCACCATGCAGCTTCCCCGGCAGATAGAGCATAATCAAATCAGTTACGAGCATGTCGGCCATGTCATTCATGAGCCATTTCTCATTGTGCAAAGCGATAGAATTGAAGGCTTTTAGCAAAGACGGCAACGGAATGCCCTGCAACATGGCCTGAATGTCATTTTGGCACTTCTCCCGACCAACCTCCATTTTTACCAACAGGAAAAATTCTGGAGGGTAAAGCCCAACGCTTACAGACACGCCTCCAATTTCTTTATTTTGAATCGGTATTGCCCGATTAAACATCTCTGGGTCGACCAGTGATCCAATTTTATTGTCATAGAAAAGTTCGACATTCATTTTGCTCGACTTGCACACGAGCATTTTTTGCTCCATTCGCGTAGACAACTCAATAGTTTCAATCAGTAAATCCACATCAGAGAAATTTTTTCTGAATCCAGTCGCATGGAGTGAGGCACCACCAATCAACAGCATGTTAATGTTTTTTATGGAACTTCCCGTGGCATGGCCAGCAACATGCTCCATAGCCTCGCTTAACGCAAGATTAATATCACCAAGGTTTTGCTCCTGGTGTCCACTGGCTAAGGCAATAGCTTTTTGATATGGAGTGTTCATATTTAAGGCTCTTATTATTTTAGTTCAAAGCAAGTTTCTGCCTTGTTGCTGCGTTGCGTCATTTTTCTTAAGAATGAGTTAAGCGACGAATTACCTTGTGCGACATCTGCGATGTGAATCGATAACTGATGCGGATCCATGCACTCAGGGATGGTGACTTCATTATTTAGACGACAATTTGCCTTACTCTGGATTTGTCGCTCTCCATAATGAAGTGATTCGAGCTCATTGACTTGCTTTATCAAATTGTCGCCTTGATGCAGGTCTGTCATTAGCTTGTCCCAAGGCCAGGCCCACGACCATGATCGCTCAATAGTCAGGATTGTATGAAGGCGTTTGGCTTCGCCGAGGTAATCAACAGGTTTATTGAGTGATAGTTGTTTATCAATTCGATTAAAGAATCTGTGGAATATTGTTAGCATGTCGGTACACACGAAGCCGGACATGAAGTTATAACCCTTGTCTTTGGCAACCTGGTACATTGCCTGAACCCCTATGGGCTCTAATACAATGACGGGCGACTTACCTTCCGCCAAAATATTTTCAACCTCAAACGCCGGCACCCCATACGCTGCATGATGACTGCGCACGTGCTCAAGCAGCACACCCTCAGCGACGTACTTGTTGAACTCATCGTCATTTACAAAGTAATAATCAACACCATGAATCTCGCCTGGTCTCATTGGCCGGGTAGTGACACTGACCGCCTCTTTAAAGCCTTCTCTGGATGACATGGCTTTCGCTAGTGTGCTTTTACCACTCGTGCTCATGCCTGTCAGTGTAATAATTAGACTCATGGCGTTATCTCAAAATGGAGAAGGATCATCATTAGTCGCAGCCTTATGGCGGCGACCTGCTTCACGAATTGCAGCTAGAGCGCTCTGTAAATCGTCACGAACCTTTGAAACTGGGTTGTCATGCTTGAGTTTGGATAAACCATCAACTCGCGCAGGCGCTACTTCGCTCACCTTATCGGTAACAGTAAGCAATTGTGCAGCTTCGATTGTCCCTGGCTCTGGGGTCTTTTCTGGTTGGGCCGTTTGTTTATCTGCTTTAAGCTCAAGCATATCCAGAGGAGTCTGAACATCTCGAAGCATTAATTGCAACGTCTCTCGGCCACGGTATTCATTGATGTCAAGAGTAAAGGCGCCCTCAAAAAAGTCGCCTACAGGCAGGACACCATCATTGATTACGTTAAAGGCCACCGCTTCAAATACCTGATCAGGCGCGCCTTCCATGGTGACAAAGAATTTGGCGTGCTTTTCTTTCATAATCCTCGGCTCTTTCACGCTATGGAACCGTGCGTGAAAATTTGGCTCTGGAAAGTGCTGCCCCCAGGGGCCAAGCTTTCTTAATTCTTTGGCCAGATCAATCGAGATGTTTCTGGGGTCGAGATTCATGATATCCACCACGATGGTGCCAAGCATCTGTGCTTCGGTGATCTCTTTTTCCACCTCGTGGTTGAACAGCTCCACGAAACGCTCAAGGTTCTTGTATTTCAGCGAAAGCCCGGCAGCCATCGCATGACCACCAAATTTGGTCAGGATGTCAGGATGCAGCTTGCTGATGTGGTCGAGCACATGCTTAAGGTGAATGCCTTCGATAGAGCGCGCACTTCCTTTGACCTCTTTTTCCTGAAGCTCAGCTTCGCATGCCTGTATCAGATCATCATGGGCATTTGTGTTTATCAAATGCTGAAGCTCCTGGCGCTTTTCTTTCGCGCCACCGGAATCGGTCATGCAGATGATGGGTCTATTCAGGCGCTCCTTGACGCGTGCGGCAACGATCCCAACGACGCCGGGGTGCCACGATGGATCAAAAAGAACAACACCCTTCTTTTGATTGAGGCTGTTGGACTCAATGTCGATGACCGCATCAAATACATGCCCCGCCTCAATATCTCGGCGCTGCTGGTTGAGATCGTCAAGTCGCTTAGCCATGGTCTCGGCGAACAGAACATCCTCAGTCAATAAGCACTGGATGCCAAGTGTCATGTCCTCAAGGCGCCCAGCCGCATTGATGCGAGGCCCAAGGCTAAACCCCATGTCGCTGGAAGTGACCTTGGATGGGTCGCGTTTTGCGACCTCCAGGATGGCCTTGATTCCAGGCCTAGCATGACCCATTCGAATGCGATTGAGTCCGGCCTCAACAAGGATTCTATTGTTCTTGTCCAACGGAACGACATCGGCGACCGTACCGAGCGCTACCAGATCAAGCAACGTACCAATGTTGGGCTGCTTGATGCCCATGACATCGAAATAGTCGGTTTCCCTGAGGTGGGCTCGGAGCGCCATGATCACATAGAACATCACGCCACAGCCCGCTAGGTTCTTGCTCGGGAAAGGGCAGCCTGGCTGATTGGGGTTTACGATGGCGCACGCTTCTGGAAGCCCCTTGTCACTGGCAAGATGATGGTCGGTAATTAACAGATCGCAAGGTCGCTCAAGCTTGTTGACGGCAGCGGCGCCATCGAGGCTTGCAATCCCATTATCTACCGTCACGATAATATCGGGCTCAAGCTCGGCTGCAAGACTCACAATCGGAGGCGTTAGACCATATCCATGAATTACTCGGTCAGGAATCAAAAAATGGACATCCTTTGCCCCCATCATCTTAAGACCCGCAACAGCAATGGATGTCGATGTTGCGCCATCACAGTCGAAATCGCCAATAATCACGAAACGCGAACCCTTGCGTAGATGACCCTCAAGCACGATGCATGCTTGTTTCATGTTCGCCATTGAAAATGGCTCGATGAGCTGACTTAGTGAGTACTCCATGTCAGCCATTGACGCAATGCCTCGGTTCTGGAGAACGCGGTTGATCACGGGATGAGGGTGTACCTCGTGCGTGCTCGCAGGTGTTCGCTCAATGATTGGCTTGGTTTGCTTCTGCATGTCAATTTCCTAGGTATAAATCCATTATTCAGGAAACCGACACGACGGCACAAGCCCGATTTCCTGGCAATCTGTCAATTAGATCATAACGTATAGTCCATCGCAAATCATGCTGCGTATGACGGAATGCTGCACGATGCGGGCCAGGGCCGAACTTCTAGCGAGTACCAGCTTGATTGCCTAAAATTCGAACAGCCTCCTCACAGCTATCGCCAGCGAACATCAGCGATGCCTCTTGTTTGCTCATGCAGCATTCCCCCTCATAATGAGATCGTGCAGCAATCCATCATATCTGGAGAAATGCCAGGTGCTTGCTCGATTGAGTGTGTTCAGTTTCAGCCAATCTGATGGACTCAGCATCAGGCACACGGTCTCTCTCGTTGATCCCTATGGTTACCGCCACCCCGTGCAATGTTCCGTCATCATTTGTGGCTGTTTATGGATGCTGTCGTGCAACGTTCCGTCATCCGTCTGATATGCCTGAGTGATTCTCCTTGACATCCTCCCCGGCATAAATGCCGAGGATTCCCTACGGTGTCACTTGACAGATGCCAAGTGCTCACTTCGATGGGTTCCTGCTGCTGATGGCCCTACTGCACCATTCACTTCACAGGCGATCCGGCCATAGCCCTGGCCTTTGAGCGAGTTCAATCCGCGCTCACGGATGTTCTTGGCAGCGACCAGGTCGGCATTCTCGGTGTGGGCGCAGGCCACACACAGAAACACCGCCTGGCTTAGCCGATTTTCAGCACTGACATAGCCGCAGCAGGGGCAGGTGCGACTGGTGTTTTGCGGCGATACTGCTATCGCGTCACCCCCGCACCAGGCCGACTTGTACTCCAACTGGCGACGAAACTCACCAAAGCCTTGATCCAGAATAGACCTGTTCAAACCAGCTTTGGCGCGAACCTGTCGGCCCGGAGACTCTGGCGTACCCTTGGCGGAACGACTCATGTTGCTCACTTGCAAGTCTTCCAGACACAACAGCGCGTGGCTTTGGCTGATGCTGTGTGAGGCTTTATGCAAGAAGTCGTTGCGCGCATTGGCGATTTGGTGGTGGATCTTCTGGACGCGTGCCTTGGCTCGCTTCCAGTTGCTGCTGAATTTAACTTTATGACTTAATTGGCGCTGCGCCCTAGCCAATCTAACCTGATGGCGCTTAAAGCTGTGCAGCGGCGCAATCACCTTTTCCTGCTGGCCATCCCATAGGGTCGCGAAGCGGACAACCCCCAGGTCAATGCCAACTGCTGTAGCAGCCGGGTGGCGTACGATGTCCACTTCCCGCTCAGTCTGAAATGAAACATGCCAGCGACCGGCCTTCAGGCTGATCGTGGTGTTTTTGATCTCGCCCAGTACAGTGCGACTGGCGCGATACTTCATCCAACCGAGCTTGGGCAAAAAAACTCGACCCTTTGCCTGATCGAGCTTTACACCCTGCGGGTAGCGAAAGCTGTCCGAAAAACCCTTCTTTTTGAATTGAGGAAATTGAGCCCGTTGCGCGAAGAAATTCTGATAAGCCGCTTCCAGGTTTTTTAGCGACTGCTGAAGCACCTGTGAGTGAGGCTCTTTTAGCCATGGTGTCTCAGGATCTGTTTTCCACGCGGTCAATGCCTTGCACATGTCCGCATAGGAGAGCTTCTTGCCATTGCTCTTGTGGTGCTCTTGTTGCAGGCTCAAGCCGCGATTGAACACATATCGAGAAGCCCCGGCAAACTGGCGCATTAAGCGCTGCTGGGCACCGTCCGGACAAAGTTCGAATTTAAAGGCTTGCAGTCTTCTCATCGTCTTATTATGATTAGGTCTATGGATAAAGTCAATGACATCAGGCGAGGCAGGCACTGCATTTTTAACATTCATGTGCATTTGGTCTTCGTCACAAAATACCGCCGGGATGTATTTGATCAGGCTACCATTACACGGCTGCGTGAGCTGTTCGCGAAGATCTGCGAGGACTTTGGCGCAACGCTGGAAGAACTTAATGGCGAGAGGGATTACGTTCACCTGCTGGTGACCTATCCGCCCAAGATTTCCGTTTACTCGTTGGTCAATAGCCTTAAGGGCGCTTCCAGCCGTGTCTTGCGCAGCGAGCGGCCTGATATTGCCAGGCATTACTACCAGGGTCGGCTGTGGTCACCCAGCTATTTTGCCGCGTCCTGTGGTGGGGCACCGCTGGCGGAGATTAAACAGTACATTGAAAGCCAGGCGTTGCCAAAAAGCTGAATCGCTACGCGATTGGCACCTTATATCCCCGCCATCAATGACGGGGCTTTACGGTGCCTTTTGGTAATATGCCAGGCACGCATGCTTACAAGCTCCAATTCATCAGATTGCTTGGCCGTGCAATGCTCCGTCATCTCTAAATCAGTCAATCGTGCATCGTTATGCCATTGACGAAGCTATCCGCCCGCACAATGCACCGCCATCCCCATATTAGATGCTCGTGCAGCGTTCTACCATCCGCCCAACCACCTGCCCGTGCAGCGCTCCTCTATCCACCCAGCCACCTTTCCGTGCAGCGTTCCGCCATCTATCAAGCCACCTTTCCGTGCAGCGTTCCGCCATCCACCCAGTCACCTGGTCGTGCAGCTCTCCTCTATCCACCCAGCCACCTGGCCGTGCAGCTCTCCTCTATCCACCCAGCCATCTGCCGTGCAACGTTCCGCCATCCACCCAGCCACCTGGCCGTGCAGCTCTCCTCTATCCACCCAGCCATCTGCCGTGCAACGTTCCGCCATCCACCCAGCCACCTGCCCGTGCAGCGCTCCGCTATCCACCCAACCATCTGCCGTGCAACGTTCCGCCATCTATCAGGCCACCTGCCCGTGCAACGTTCCGCCATCTATCAGGCCACCTGCCCGTGCAACGTTCCGCCATCTACCAAACCATCTGGTCGTGCAGCGCTCCGCTATTCACCCAGCCATATGCCGTGCAACGTTCCGCCATCTATCCTGCCACCTGCCCGTGCAGCGTTCCGCCATCTACCAAACCATCTGGTCGTGCAGCGCTCCTCCATCCACCAAGGCATCTGCCGTGCAGCGTTCCGCCATCCACGAGGCCGTTATCCCGTGCAGCGTTCCGTAATCTATGGATCGATCTGCTTGTGCAACGCTCCCTTGTCATCAGGCCAGATGCTTGTGCAACATTCCGTCATCCAACTGGTTGCTTACCCGTGCAGCGCTCCGTCAACTACCATCCTGAGCTACATACGGGCTTATGCAGGCATTCCATGATGCTCTGGAGGCTTCCTTGCCGTGCAATGTTCCGCCATCCTTACATGAAACACCAATCAGCGCGTCGGAACACTTAGATCGTGATCTCCTGGAGTGCTTTCTAATCTACCTGGGTATCCCACCTGTGCACTGAACCGTCATACTTTCTGGCCGCCAGCCCCCTAATGCTCTTCCGTCTACTGCATCTCACTCAGTTTCTCGCTCTGCGATGTGCCCTAATTATCAGCTGTTCTGTGTCTCGACATGCTCCTGGCTGAGCGCACGTGCAATACTCCGTCATCTCTAGCAGTCCGCTCGTGCAGTGCTCCGCCATCTAAAGCCCGCTAAATCGTACTGGCCAGTAGTAAACCTGTGCAGCGCTCCACCCTGTATTGCCTACCGAATTAGGCAGCAAATCATCGGGCATGGGTCGTGCAACGATCCGTCATGTTCTTTACCTGCTGCTACTAAATTCTGCTGATGCCTGCCAATGACCGACCTTTCTCTTGAGAGACGCATCATGATCCGGTTATGACGCCCGGCATTCCTAGAGCTTTGGCGGTTGGCAGCTTCTTGATTCTGTTATCGGCACAATCCTTGATATGGCTACCCGTGCACCATTCCATCATACGAATATGGCCTTAGCCGTGCAGAAGTCCGTCATAGGTCGATGACAATTGGGTACGCATCTTCCACGCCATCTGGGTGCTGGCCCATAAGGCGTGCAAGGATCCGTTATACTTCAATGACATGGATCCCATCTCCAGAAAACAGGGTGAAGGCAGAAATGAGGCGCTAGCCGTGCAATGCTCCATCATATTGGGGTTCATTCATCCTATCTTTGAAGGCGTTCAGTAATCCGAAAACGATAACGCCAGGCAAAAGAAAGCTCCAAATAGCCAACATGGCCACTACCTGCAAGGATTTATCAGAGAGAATGTCCGTGGCTGTTTTGAGAGCAAATTTTCAGATGGGCGCAGGGAACCTGTGCAGGTTAGCTATTCCAAAGGGTCTTCTAAGCCTGGACGGTTACGGCGTAGCCGTGCAGCACTCCGTCAATGTGCCCATGTCAGACACCCAGCCTCTCTTCGTCTCCGAAAGGATGCTCGTGCAGTATTCCACCATATGCATCACCGGATCCGCTCCATTAGCTTTTCGAGTAACGCTGGTGTGTATTCCAGCGCCGCATAGGCCTGGAAACGGCAATTCATGCCATGCGTGCAGCATTCCATTATGTTTGAGCCATGCCTTTATTCATCCGGAATCGACCAAGAGGCAGGTATCGCTGTGGATAAATCACGGAAAATATGTTGGTCTGCTGCACGCCAATATGGTGGACGGCTGCACGACACCTGAAGTCGTCATGCTCCTAAGATAATTTTTGAATGAATTCGGCCTCTGTTATGCCAAGAAAGTCGTTTTTATAGGATGGAATGCTGCACGGCTCCCAAAATCATATAGCGGAACGCTGCACGCGATCCCTGGAATTCAGAGGGTTTTGTGTATAAATCTGTGGATATGCTGTTGGTAATGTTATCCACATGGTGGAGTGCTGCACGGAGAGTTAGCGGAACGCTGCACGCAGATATGGCGGTCTGTTGCACGGGTAAAATCGATGAAACCCCCATGGAATAAGGGCTGCAAGCCAGTCGCCTTGCCACTAACCTGCTCTTAATCTTTTCTCAATCATTTAATCTGTTTGTAATCATTTAATGAAGGGTCAAAAAATGATCAGCTGTCCGTGCAAGAAGGTTGGCGATCTTGCACGGGTGGTGTTAGCCTTACCTCCCACTCAACAACGACAGGAAGCGATGAGGTGGACGACTTAGATCCAACCGAAAACTCTCTGCAAGGCACGGCCATCAGCGTGGATGGAGGGTCGATCTCACGGGATCGGTACAAGAATTCACCGAACCAAATGCCCCTGGATCTTTTCGAGCTTGAGAATTCTCAGTATTCCAACACCATCGACCTGTACGATGCGTTGCCAAAGTACACGCACTCTGACAAACGCCGAACGACAGATCTTGCCTCAGCTGAGACGACGAGATACTGTCGAATCGCGAATGTTGATTACAAGGTGATCATACGGCCTGCAATCATCAAGGATGACAAGGGTGACAATGTCCTGATCTACCCAGGCACGCGAGAGGATGTCGTTGAATCGGTTCTTCGCAAGTTGGCCGTTGAGGGGCAATCGAGAATTGTAAGTGATGAGGTCGGAGTGACTTTCTCTCTGTACCAGGTTCACAAGGAGCTGAAAAAGCGCAAGCACGGCTATTCAATTCAAGAGATCAAGGAAGCCATCATGGTGTGCAGAGGCGCTTCCCTTGAGTGCTATACCGCAGACGGTGAAACGGTTATCGCCTCAAGCTTCTTTCCCACCGTAGCATTGCGTACGCGAAAAGACTGGTTAAAAAATCCCACAGGAAGTCACTGTGTCGTTGTTTTCAACCCACTGGTTACACGCTCGATCCAGCAATTGACATTCCGTCCCTACAATTACGTAGTGAACATGTCGATGAATTCACCCTTGGCCAGATTCCTTCACAAGAAGATGAGCCATAACTACAAGCAGGCCAGCACTGACAATCCATACAGCATTATGCTGGTAAGCTTCCTCAAGGGCAGTGAGCGCGGGCTTTCACCAAGGATGCCTGAAAACGTCAGAGCCATGAAGAATGCGCTTGACCACCTGGTCAAGCACAAGATCATCGATCATTACAACGTTGAGAAAATCGTAGAGGGTCAGGCGACCATCGACGTCAAGTACGAGATATTCCCTCACGCCGATTTCATTCGTGATGTGATAGCCGCAAACAGAACCCAGAAGCAAAACAACATCAAGGCATTAAGACACTCTGTCACAGGTGATGACCGACGCGGAAAATGAAAAACCCCAGGCCAGGTGCCTGGGGTTTTCATATGTCACGCTCTACTGGGCTGATACCGCATTCAGCTTTCCAGTCGTAATCGTGGATTTTTCCGTACTGGTAGCGGCAAGAGCGCGAAGATAATAGGTCGTCTTCAAGCCCTTGAACCAAGCCATCCGGTAGGTGAGATCGAGTTTTTTGCCCGACGCTCCTGCCACATAGAGGTTTAATGACTGCGCCTGATCGATCCACTTCTGGCGCCGACTCGCTGCCTCAATGATCCAGCGCGCCTCAACCTCAAACGCAGTCGCATAGAGCGCCTTGAGCTCTGCCGGAATACGCTCGATCTGCTGGACAGACCCATCGAAGTATTTCAGGTCATTGACCATCGCCTGATCCCATAGGCCGCGCGCCTTAAGGTCACGCACCAGATAGGGGTTAACGACGGTAAACTCACCGGACAGGTTCGATTTGACGTACAGATTCTGGTACGTAGGCTCAATTGATTGCGTAACGCCCGTGATGTTTGAAATCGTTGCCGTAGGAGCAATGGCCATGATGTTCGAGTTACGAATGCCTTTCTTGACCCTCTCGCGAAGAGGAGTCCAATCAAGTGTCGAGCTCTCATCCATGTCCAGATATTGAGCACCGCGCTGCTCTCGCAGGTTGGCAATTGAATCGAGAGGCAGAATACCGTTCGACCACAAAGATCCTTCGAATGTCGAGTAGCTGCCGCGCTCATCCGCAAGCTCGCAGGAGGCTTCAATTGCATAGTAGCTGAGAAGCTCCATTGAGCTGTCAGCGAATTGAACAGCCGCTTCCGATCCATAGGGTATGCCCTGGGCATACAGAGCGTCCTGGAAGCCCATGAGGCCAAGACCTACTGGACGGTGGCGATAGTTGGAGGTTGCAGCCGCCTCTACCGCGTAGAAGTTGATGTCAATGACGTTGTCGAGCATGCGAACGGCGGTGCGTACCGTGGCCTTCAGCTTTTGCGCATCAAGCTTGCCATCAACAATGTGCTGAGGCAGGTTCACGCTACCCAGGTTGCATACGGCAATTTCATCCTTGCTTGTGTTGAGCGTGATCTCTGTGCACAGGTTGGAGCTATGCACAACGCCGACATGTTGCTGAGGGCTGCGCAGATTGCACGGATCCTTGAAGGTGAGCCAAGGATGGCCTGTCTCAAAGAGCATGGAGATCATTTTGCGCCAAAGATCTTTTGCAGCGATCTTTTTGGACAAGCGGATGGTGCCTGCATCAGCCATTGCTTCGTAATGCTTATAGCGATCTTCGAATGCGATACCTGTCAGGTCATGCAGATCAGGAACATCGGAGGGTGAGAACAACGTCCACTGCTCATCACGGGCAACCCGCTTCATGAAAAGATCCGGAATCCAGTTGGCCGTATTCATGTCGTGAGTGCGTCGGCGATCATCACCCGTGTTTTTGCGAAGATCCAGGAATTCCTCGATGTCCATGTGCCAGGTTTCAAGATAGGCACAGACTGCCCCTTTGCGCTTACCACCCTGGTTGACGGCTACCGCAGTGTCATTAACGACCTTGAGGAACGGAACAACACCCTGACTTTTGCCATTGGTGCCCTTGATGTAGGATCCGAGTGCCCGAACCGGTGTCCAGTCATTGCCCAAGCCACCAGCAAATTTGCTGAGCATCGCGTTGTCATGAATGGCGCCGTAAATTCCCGAAAGATCGTCGGGCACTGTAGTCAGGTAGCACGAAGACAGCTGAGGACGTCGCGTGCCGGAGTTGAACAGTGTTGGCGTTGATGCCATGTAGTCAAACGATGACAGCAATGCGTAGAAATCGCACGCGGCCTTGGTAGGCTGCTGCTCGTAAATGGAGACGCCCATTGCCACACGCATGAAGAACACCTGTGGGCGCTCATAGCGAACCCCTTCGTCATGAAGGAAGTAGCGGTCATACAGGGTCTGTAGGCCCAGATAGGTGAACTGGTTATCACGCTCCGGGGAAATTGCGCCAGCAAGCACGTCAAGGTCAAAACGGCCATCAAGCAGTCTTTCATCTAGCTGCTCAATCTTCACACCATGCTTAAGCGCTGCGACGAGATCTTGGCCATATGCATCCTCAGGCGCAATATTGAGCAGAGCCCTGGATTCATCACGAAGATCGTATGACAGCAGGCGCGCCGCGACGAACGAGTAATCTGGTTCATGCTCAATTAGGGTTCGGGTGGTGATGCGCAGCGCTTCCTTAACTTCGCGTAGCGTGACGCCCGCATACAGATTGCGTAGCGACTCACGCGCGATCTTTTCTACCGAGACTGTGGAAAGGCCTTCACAGGCATCTTCAAGCAGCTGACTGAGAAAGCTCACGGTGATCTGCTGTGTCTGGCCAGTCGCATTGACCATGGAGATGGAGGCATCCTCTTTCTGGCGCTCCTTTGCACGCTCTTCACGATAGAGAACATAGCTGCGGGCAACCTTTTGCTCGCCATTGACCATGAGCGCACGCTCTACGCGATCCTGGATGCTCTCCACATGAATGCTGTCGAGGTTTGTCAGCTCGTGGGTCAGGTCTTTGATCAGTGCAGCAACAAGCAGATTGATGCGGGTCGATTGCTTGGCTACATCGCCCTCAACAGCACAGAAAGCCTTGAGCATGGCTTGCTCGATTTTTTGGGGATCATACGCAGCAGCGCTCCCATTACGCTTAATAACAGTCAACATAACGTTACGGTATCCTACAGAAGTGAAACCCCGATGCGGGATCGGGGCGGTCAGAAGTCATGGCAGGCAATTGCCTTACCTTCAAGCTACCACAGGCGGTTGCAGGGCTGTCAATTTACACCAATGAGAAATTTTTCGCTAGCCTTCTCAAAGGCCTTTCATCATGAAATAAAATGGCACCCAAATGCCAATTTCATCCTGTTGGGCCTCGGATTCTGCGGCTTTGAGATGGGGGTAGATGTCTCGCGGAGCTTCCTTTGGGTTATCAGATAGCGTTACATACCCTTTTGAGAGGAGGTCTTGCTGAAGGCTTCTACCGCTTTCTGGCGTCACAACGCAAAAGGCAACGTTTCTGCCTGAATAACGACCCGTGCAGCGGACGTAAGCGAGCTTTTTCGAGCCCATCATGTTCAAATCATTTTCAACCTTATTGATAAAATCATCTTTGGCAAGAGACTTTCCCTTGTTGTAGTCGTATCGGATGCCTGCCAAGCTAATTGGGATGACGAGGGGATCCACGCGATGCAATATACTTTGCATGTGCTGAACCATTGATGTGGCCGCTGCATAGCCCTTCTCATCTTCAGGCATCGGTAGTGCCCAATATTCCAAGCCTTCAGACCTCATCAATATCTCAGCAGCAAAAACGTATTCTTTATCAAATGGAAGCCATGCGTCCTGGTTGGTTGCATGCGCCAGAAAGGGTGCTGCTGAGAGTAATAGCACACCAGCAATAAATAGTTCTTTAAGCATCTCGTGTTACCCATATAGAATAAATATATCTTATTTGAATTTTGCGTTTAATGCAGAATTTTTTTGGAAAGAGCAGTATGCGTAGCACAAGCTATCAAGTGCCTGATTTCGAAACGCTCAAGCAATATGCAGAGCATCACTATGAGCACGTCTTCACGCCGACAAAGCTTATCAGCGGAAATCAGTACCTTGCAGAACCAGCCCCTATTCCTGAACACATTCCCCTGGAGATCGTGCAGGCGTTTGAGAGCAGGCGCGTCGGCGTCATTGCTTCAGGTGAAAATGTAAAGCTTGAATTGGGCAAGCCAGTTATCTGCCTTTTCAAGCTGCTAGCGCTCAAGGAGGGTGCAAACAAGCGATGGGTTGCAATTGAAAGTGCCTTGCCTGCACAAGATTTCGCCGTGTCCAGTATCATAGAAAAAACACTTGAAAGCTGGCGATTCAAGTTCGTCGAGAAGAAAATGAAAGAACTCTACAGTGAGTTTGGCGAGTTTTCGATGATGGTGCTATCACACAACACAGAAGCCGCCCAGAAAATTTTGCAGCTCTCTGATATGCAGATGCTTCGACTGAAAAATGAATGGGAAAACATCAGAAAGTACTGGCACGAAATGCGCGTTCTTCTGCGTTTTGGAATCGACGTGAGAAACACGCACATGATTATTGACGCCTATCGCAGTGGTGAGTCTTCTGGAATGAACCGACATCCTTACCGCATCGTTCAGAAAATGCAGCTTGAAAGTTCTGTGCAGGATAAGTTTTTCAGGGCGATGGGGGTTCTTGATGCTGCTTCTGAAAATCTTGAAGCAAATATGCGCGACTACCTGGATGCCAGGGTCGGGCGTGACGGGGCAACCGCCATATCACTTGAAACAGCGGCTTATGAGACCAGCGTGTCCCTCAAGGTTAAAATGGAAAAGGTGGAGACCACCATTCACGACATGATCCTGCATAACCGGGCTGATTACAGGTTTATCGGCAATATGCCATCAATTTCGCTCGGCAAGTCTGTCAGAAACGATCTTAGCGTAGGTGCAAATCTTGCCTTACGAATTGTGCCAATGCCGAATGCCCCGGATTACAAAAATTACCGTGGCGATATCAAGCAAGATGGAACCTATATCGAGCTCAACCAAGAACAAAAAACGGCAATTTACCTAGCTCTCTCGAACAAGACATCGATCATTACGGGTGGGCCAGGAACCGGCAAAACAACAACCGCGAAAACACTGATCCGCGAAATTCGAGCAATCACTCCCAGGGGGCGTGTGATTCTCGCTGCACCTACGGGAAAAGCGGCAAGGAGAATGGCAGAAGTAACGGGTTTGCCCTGCATGACCATGCATAGAATGCTGGGAATGGCACCAGGTACATCTTCAATGCTTACCAGTTTTGGTGAAAATGACACGCTGATAATTGATGAGATGTCCATGGTTGATCAGCACCTGTTCGCGAATGCCGTTCGCCACATAGGATCAAGAGGGCGTCTCGTTATTCTGGGAGATGCTGACCAACTTGCCTCGGTAGATTCTGGAGATGTTCTTCTTGATCTGATCCTTAGTCGTCGCGTACCTGTTGCACGACTTACCGATGTGCAACGCCAGGCTGCGCTCAGTAATATTGTGACAGGAGCCTACAATATCTTGGCGGGTGAAATGCCGAAATTTGAAAAGGATTTGCATTTAATTAAGGCTGGCAGCTCGATGGAAATCATCGAGCGCGTCAAGGAGCTTGTATCAAAAATAATTCCGAATGAATACGGCATCTCGCTTGAGAACATTCAAATTCTTGGCGCTATGCGCAAGGGTGATGCAGGGATAAATGCATTGAACCGTGAGCTGAAGGGTATTTTTAATCCATCCTCACGTACAAATCTTGGGGTTTATCGTCAGCTGGGTTCTAACTACTATCATGTTGGCGATAGGGTTATGTATTTGCGCAACCGTTATGATCGTGATATTCAAAACGGCGAATGCGGTACAATCGTTGATTTTGATGAGCCTGCTCAAGAGCTTGTTTTGGATGTAGAAGGGAGAATGGTAAGGGTTCCCTATGCCAATTACCAGGATATTACATACGCCTGGGCGTCGACCGTTCACAAAAGTCAGGGCTCAGAATACCCCTGCGTTATCTTTGTACTGCCAAAAGAACACATTAAAAGGCTGACCAGGAACTTGATGTTTACGGCGCTTACCCGAGGCAAGTTTCATGTTTTCTTTGTGGGTGAAGAGCATGTTCTAGAAAAAGCGCTTAAAAACAACTTTGTCCCCAAAAGAAGAACGCATTTATCTTTCATGGTTGCCGAGGCGCATGACAAATCCAACCGCAGCGAGCTTTTTAGGAAAATGATAAGCGCGGCACCACGCAAAATCCCCACGCCCAGACGAGAGATTAAAGTAGAGGATATTGAGCCTCCGTTCTAAGAAAAAGCCCCACTGAGTGGGGCTTTCCTATAGGTCTGGATCCATAGCTCGCAACGGTTTGCGGTTTGAGCTTGGCCTTCTTGGCTGAACGTATGTATCTACTTTTTTTGGAACGGATTCCTTGCTTTTGTTTATCTCAATTTTTAGATTGACGACGTGCTGCTGTAGCTCATCAATTTCAGATACGTTCAAAGCATGGTTGACGATGATAAATATCAGGCTCAATAGCCCGATGATTCCTGCAATAACCAGTATCGTCAGACTTCCCTGGCTGCCATGATATGACAAACCAACTGCTAAAGCGCAATTGAGCAAGAGGATGGTTGCAAAGCCATTGGTAGCGATCTTTTTAATCATTATTGGTGACCGGTTGCCGGGGCGGGCCCCGGCTTTTTGTTTTAGATGATGCCCAGCGATTTCAAAGCCAAAGCTGCCGTCGCAGTCAGTGAGACACCGGTAAGAATGCCTACCATGATTTTCGCATGGGCATGGTTAGTGGCCAGGGCAAGGTTGAGTTCGTTCGCCTTGGTCAGGTCGGCGTGCAGCGAGCGCAGATGCTCTCGACCAACCTGGCGCATTTGCTGGAAACGACCACGCATTTCATGCAGTGCCCTGGATTGTTTGTCAGAGAGCATTGAAAGCTGTGCATGTGACTGTTCGAGCTGAGTTTTTTCATTGCGCACCATTGTCAGGCGCTCCTGAAGAACCGCAAACTCACTTGACCCAAGCTTGTCCTCGATGATGTCACGCATGCGCAATTCCAGATTGCCAACGTGGTTGTTCAGGCTTTCAATTTGCTGGCGAAGCTCACCATTCTCCTCACGCATCGCCTGAGCAATCTTCTGGGCGTCGGTAAGAGCTGAATTCATCTCAAGGAGCTGATTACGCAGCGCGACTTCGGCCATTCTGGCTTCTTCGAGTCGTGCTTCCATGTCGCGCAGCTGCTCTGAGGAAATCAGCTCGCCACGGTCGATTCGAATCTGTATTTCGTTGAATCGATTTTCGGCCAACATGCGCTTGTTGTCAGCCTCACGGATCCGCATCGACATGTCGCTTTCGCGCTGAGCCAGATTTTGATCAAATTCAGCTTTTAGACGATTGGCCTCGTCTCGCACACGCTCGCTAGCCTTGCGCTCGAAAATTTCCTGATTCATCGCCATTTCGCGTGTCATGCTGGCAATGCGTTCAGCGCTTTCTGTCATCAACTGCTTGTTCTGGTCGTGCAGGCCCGCAATTTCAGCCTGAGCATCGGTCAGTGAGCGCATCAATCCAGTGTTCTTGTCCTGAAGATCTTGCGTGCGCATCTGCGCTTCGCGTTGCACGCTCGCAACCTGGTCTTGAAGTGCGCGCTGCTTGGCGCCGTGGAACTCGGCAACATCAACAGGCTTGCGCCCCAGGATGAAGGTAGCGTCCTCTACAAGTGCATTGATTTCCTTGTAGTCGCGCTCCTGAATCGAGTACTTCTGACGGTTTACCAGGGCGAGTAGTTTGGTGGAGAAATCCTTCCACTCAAGCCCCAGGCCAAATTCAGACTCGCCACGAGACACCAGCTCCTTGAGGGTGGTATGCCCCACCTGAGCCGCGTTGCTGCTCATGGCGATGGACACATCCTCGGCCAGCACGGATTCGGAAACCGGCAGGCCCGCGAACGAGAGCACTTGCTGGGTCTGAAGATCCCATGACAACATGGAAAGAGAGCGACGAACACCGTCCAGCTCAATCTTTGCTTGGGAATTGATCTTGTGTGAAGTGAGTGAAACAACTGAATTGCTCTGAGTATCCATCGAAGGCTCCATGACTATGAATGACGCTGCGTAATGTATATAATGCGGAACGCTGGTTTGTCAATACAAGGCTATCAAAATGAAAGATAACGTGAATATTTTGCTGCCGACCCTGAAGTCGGTATTTGGTTTTGATAGCCTGCGTGATGCACAAAAACCTATCGTCGAATCGGTCATGGATGGGCATGACATCCTGGCTATCTTGAAAACGTCGGGAGGCAAGAGCCTTTGCTTCCAGCTGCCCGCCGTGCATCGGGGCGGACTCACACTTGTTATCAGCCCCCTGATCTCTCTGATGAAAGATCAGGTTGACGCACTTGAGGCAAAAGGCATTCCTGCCGCCTATGTGAACTCGAACCTTGAGTCGCAGGATATGCAGCTGCGCTACAGGCGCCTTGCTGAGGGCGGCTATCGACTGTTCTACGTTGCGCCAGAGCGCTTTCAGGACTCGGGCTTCATTCAGGCGCTGATGACATCAGGCATTCATACCATAGCGATTGACGAGGCTCACTGCGCCTCTCAATGGGGTCATGACTTCAGGCCTCACTATGCCAAGATTGGCAAATCCATCGAAACCATTGAAACCAGTCTGGGCAAGCGGTTGCAGCGAGTAGCCTTCACAGCCACAGCCACAGCCCTTGTGCAGGAAGATATCTGCAAGATCCTCGGACTGCGTGATCCTGTGGTTCATCAGCAGGGCTTTGACCGCGAAAATCTGACCTACTCGGTTATTCCTAGTGGCAAGCATCGTGATCAGGACATTGAGGCGTTTCTGGGTGAGCATCCCGATGATTGCACGATCATTTACTGCGTTACGGTAAAAAGAGTCGAACAGCTGTGTGCCTACCTCAAAAGCGCTGGGTTGCCAGTAGATCGTTATCACGGGAAATTGTCACCCGAGGAAAAAGATCGGGTTCAGGATGATTTCATTCAGGGAAATACACGCATACTTATTTCAACCAGTGCTTTTGGCATGGGTGTTGATAAATCAGACATCCGCCTTGTGCTGCATGCGCAAATGCCTGGATCCCTGGAGGCCTGGTATCAGGAAGCTGGGCGCGCAGGAAGGGACGGTGAGCCGTCAAAAGCGGTCTTGTTTTATGATTCTAATGATCGGGGCATTCATCGCTTCTTCATCGAAATGGGAGTCCCCCCTTCTGAAACGATGAAAGGGATTCGCTTGTTTTTGCTACAGCAGTTAATGTCCGGGCCACAATTTATTGACGTTAATTGGATGGCCAAGGTCTCGCGGGCCAAGATAACCCCACATCAGGTGCAGGCCGCACTCAACCTGCTGGTGGGTCAGGGAGAGCTCATCAAGCGTGAGGACAGTGTCTATGCAATAGGTGACTGGATGCCTGATGCCGATTACTCATGGGTTGACGACATCAGGCGAAATAACTGGCAGAAAGTCAATGCCATGCAGCAATGGTGTGAAACAACCCTATGCAGACGCTGGACAGTTCTCAAGTATTTCGGAGACAAGTCCGCACATCATCGCTGCGGCACCTGTGACACCTGTTTGTCAGAGGCACTTTCAAAATCAAAAGTGGCAGGGAAACTACCCTATGTCCGTCCGATCACCCTGATGAACTTCGCACGCGCGATCAGCAGTGTAGGCCCTCGGTGGAAAGTGGTTCTGCTTGGCACCATCCCTTCGACACAGCTGAGCAAGGGAGAAGAGCCCTGGTATGCTCGATTTGCGCATTATGCACTGGGAGACCTAGAGCGATGGCTAAAGCGACTGATAGAGATGGGGTTGCTGGATAAACAGCACTCAGTTACGGATCGTGGAGACCTATGGCTTGAAGGCAAGCTGATTGATCAGAAACTGGATGATGCGCTATGCAAGAGCACGGAGGAATCCAAGCCAAAAGGTAGTGCTCATGGCCTTCCCATAGAGTGTCTGCATAAATGGAGAAAGGCAGCTGCCTATATGCATGATACGTCCGAGATGTCGATTGCGACGGAAGCCTTTCTGCGAAAGATTCATGCAGCCAATTCATTCGAGTCCGATGATCTGGAGCTTGCTGGCGTACCAAAGCAATGGATCAAGCAATACGGAAAGAGTCTGAATGAGTACGTTGAAAAATACGGTCGTAAATTAGACGGACTTGCTGTATGAAAATTTTCAAATGGGGTCTTTAGGAAAAAGCCCCATTGATTTTATTCAGAATTTAGATTGGCTGTAATTGTGCGGTCTTTTCAACGCTCAGCCAGTGGTGTGCCATTTTCTCGTCCATAACCCTGACAGGTGTAGACTGGTAAAGAGGATCCAGGCCCAGAATCGTCCATTGCTCAGCAGTGTCCGGGTCAATAACGAGCATGCCTGGCTTAAGATAATCAGGAAGACCCAATTGCTCGCCGTATTGAGTCCAAATCTCCCCATAGAACTGCAAGGCTCCATGTTTAGTGGCACTCATGGAAAGATGGAGCCCACCTTCCTCCAAGAGCGCCTGGAACGGATGAACCTTTATTCCATGTTTATTGGCGACCGCTAGAATCGAACCTTGCAGATCATTGAAAAAGGCTGCGAAATCAACCTCTGCGCCTGATTCCGTTACCATGATGCACCGGGTTTGTGATTTTCAGTTCGGTCGTAAAAGCGATCTACGAAATCATCGTAACGCGCCTGCCAATAGGCGCTGGCCTGCTTCCCGCTAAGGCAGAGATTAAAATCCAGCCCACTTGACTGGGCAAAGGCCAGGCGCTGCGTTTCGCTCATTTCGATGTATGGGGCCGCACTGGATCTTCCCATCTTGCAGACCTTGACCAGGGCGTTGTCGGGGCCTACAGGTGGCAGGCCCATGGTTAGTCTACGCTCAGAGGTGGCAATAGTCTGGAACGCTGGATTGCTGGTATCGGCGATCTGATAGTTGTGAACCGTGCCTGTCGTCATAGGGAAGCTCAGGTGGTAAGCATGCGCTCTTTCCAGATCTATCAGGCTGTCCTGCTGATAGACTGGGACGCTCAAGTTATCAACACGAACAGCAGATCGCCACTCGTAGCTTTTTCCTGGCTGCGACCATCGTAAGAGGTTAAGACCAACCTCGCTCCACGCTGCGCTGATCACCGGCTGGTTTTCATAAGAGGCCCATGTTTTGAACCACTTCAGTGCAGCGTCTGGTGATTGGCTCATTTGAGTCTGAATTTTTGCTTGAAGCTCAGTGTCTCCTGGCTGCTTTGCGAGCTGAATCAAAGAGCGCTCTGCAAAATAACCGGCGTTGGCGCTTGAGGCCATAGCTGCCAGTGCGAGTGCTGTTAACATTTTTTTCATAGGAATATCCTTAGATTGCGCCTTTGGCGGCGATTTGAAGAACAGGTTCGACACCCATGCCGAACAAAACAAGGCCAGACACGACGAGGAATGAGGCTGAAATCAGCATGAAGATAGGTGTGGTTGCCTTCACCCTCTGCCCGTACATCAAGCGATACTGATCAGAAAGGGAACGAAGTGTCTTGGCTGCCTGATCCCTGTCTTGCACAGAGGAAAGTGCAGCTCGGTCGGTCGGATGCAAATAGCGCATTGCACCTGCCCAGTCCTTGCCGCGCTTGACGGCACTGACCGCCATCTCCAGGTCATTTTTCATGATGCCTTTGGGTGTAGATTCGGCAGCCAGTTGCAGGCTTTGCTCCATCGGCACACCATTCCCAACCAGGGTGGCCAGGGCGTACAGGGTGATGTAGTTGTTCCTGGCCAGCACCAGATCCTTGTAGAAAGGAATCCTGACAACGACCTGGTCTGCCTGAATGGGCATAACCATGCGACCCAGCGTCCCAAGGCTGACAAGCATCACGAATAAGATTGCGCAAATACCCATGGCTACAGCAGACCAATTCATGAGGTTAATGGCCCAAGTGCTGTCGACAGCCGAGCCTGCCATCTTGACCAGCTGAGAGTTCATGATTGCTGGTGCGAAATAGAATTTGGTTCCAAAAATCGTGATTGCAGCAAACACGAATCCAATCACTGAAAACCATAGGGCCCATACGTTGTTTTTCTTGACCTGCTCGATTTCAATTTCAAAGGCAGCCGCGTGCTTGATCGCAGTACCTGTGCTACCCGATTTAGACCCGGCTTTGACGAGGGCGACCATATTTTTAGGAAAATCCGGTTCTCCGATGCTCTCCATCGCGGTTGGAATGTCATCGCCCTGCTCGACATAGCGGAGCATCTTGTGCGCGACCTTTTGGATGGATCCATTAAACGTGCTGCCGATCAGCTTGAGTGCTTCGGAGGCGCCCATGCGACATTCCTGCATAGTGCCCAGGCGCTGAAGGAAAACCTGACGATCATCGAGGGTGAGCTTTGGCTTGAGCATTTCGAGCAAGGCCAACTGCTTTTTGATCGAGATAACGCGACCCTTGCGCCTGGCTTTTACAAGCGCCTCCTCTTTTGTATCGGCATAAACCTCGATTTGAGAAATCTTCCGCTTAACGGGGTCTTCGAGCGTGATATTCCAGGTTTTCATGGGCGCCTGCCTCGTGTTTGCAGCATTTTTTCAGCCTCGGCGCCGAATACCCGGATCAACTCAAGCTCATCCGTTATGCCTGCCATATATTTGCCGTATGCATCCTCAAGCATGGTTGTCCATTTGATCTCATGACTTTCAAGCAGTCCGGTCACATCTTCAATGGTTGGGAAATAATGGCATTCAGAAACAATGGTTCTGCTGGTGTACCGCCGACCACGACATTGAGGGCAATTTTGATAATGCGGATCGACACCATTGCACACGGGGCACAGCGTACGCATGAGACGCTGAGCCATCACGGAGCGCAGAATGTATTTCAATTCATGCGGATCGACATCCAAATCGCGCAATCGCTGTACAGAACCATGAATAGAACCGGTGTGCAAGGTCGCAAATACCAGGTGGCCGGTCTCGGCAGCCTTGATGGCGTGTCGAGCGGTTTCGTTATCTCGAACCTCACCCACAATGATGACGTCTGGGTCGGCGCGCATAAATGCCCGAACTGCACGAGGGAAGGTCAGGCCCACGGTTTCGTTGATGTTGACCTGCCCAACGAATGGAATGTTGTATTCAACTGGGTCTTCGACCGTGTAGATCGCTTTTTCGAATCGATCCAATTGTCGCGTTGTGGCGTTCAGGGTTGTAGTCTTACCGGATCCAGTTGGGCCGCAAATCAGGCATAGCCCGTCTGAACGCGATGATGCTTGTAGCCACTGATCAACGGAGCTGATACCAAGGCTCTCCAGGTTGAACTGTGCGCGCTCAGGATCGAGAATACGGATAACCACATACTCACCGAAAAGAGTCGGGATCGTAGCAACCCGCAAATCGACCACGCGCCCGTTATATTCGATTGAGAAGCTTCCATCCTGAGGAATTCTGCGCTCAGCCAAGTCCATGCGCGACCTGTCCTTGATCTTGGCGCATAGGGTCAGGTATTCATCCAGCTCATTTTCATAAACGAGTGTTCGCACGCCCAGATAGCGCATCAAGACGCTGAATGAGTTGCGGCGCGGAATAATATGAATGTCCGATGCCTGCCCCAGAATGGCTTCACGCAACAGCATCTCAAGAATTGAGGCGTCTGAATCGTGAATGATTCTAAGCTTTTCAACGTAGCTTCGGACGCGCTCAGCTGAGGCCGGGATAAAGATGATTTCTTGCTTTGGAAACAGTGGCCGTAGAAGTGATTTTGCACGAGCTGTTTCACATAGGCAGGACACGTAAACTGCATTTACAGTCTCTGCGGCAATCATGATCTTGTTGTTGATCAGCAGATCAAGCGGAACGTGCGCCAGCACGAGCTCTTCGTCAATTAATGACTCGGGGTCAATGCATAGCAGCGCATTAACGAGGTCAACTTGGCGCAGGAAACCGTTATTGACAAGAATTGTGCCGATTGATTCTTTGGAAATAGAACTTTCAAGCTTGGCTGCGTTAATGGCCCGTTGAGTGGCAAGATTTCGACTCAGCAGGATTTTTTCTAATTCATGCTCCCTGGGTGTCAGCAGGGTTTGAAGTGGCTTGATAAGGCTCATTCTTATTCTCGTTATTTGAGCGTGTGTTCTGTCTAATTAGTCATAAATTATGCCAAAGAATCACTAGGGTGTAAACACGTGAGGTGCCAAAACTGGCAGCACTGAAGCATCCATCCCGACTACACGATAGGTTCCATTGTCATGATCATATCTTACATCTTGACATGAGAGGTTGTCGTTTATCTCAGTCGGTGAAATAACGAACGCTACAATGTTGTGACTATTGCGCGTCATTCCAGAAATGTTATCACCTCGATAGGCATAATTCTTGCCATTAATCGTCATCGCCTCAACCAGGTAAGTTGCTGTTGAGTTAAGCCATATTTTGGTATTGAAAGAATTATCGGGTGATAAAACTGGCTCATGGCCTAACGCACAATAACGAACGGGCATGCCCAGGCTATTCTGCTTTGGAGCCTCTACAAAGGCTGGCAGGCCATGACCTATAACGAGCCCCCCATCCGAGAGGATTGGCTGTCCAATTGGGGCAATATATTCGCCATTTGGCCCTGCCGCTACAAGGTGCCGCGAGATCGCATCAACCCATAACGCCTCAAGTCTCATCTCCTGGGTAAGCAGATCAAGAGAAGCCGCGCTTGAATAAAGCCCGACAATCGAATGAGCCACGAGGGAGACCAGACCGATAATGATAATAGACAGGATCAGAATTGAAATCATGAAAGACTGCCTACCATAACCATGGCCATAAGGAGAGGCATTTCCAGAACCAGGGGAACAGCCAATATTTGGGTTTTACTTTTTTGCATACAGACTCACTTGGGTTTGCAGGGTCACTCGGATCAAGCTTAGGTGGATCCACAGGTTTGCCAGGGCCGGGAGACGGATCCACTGGAGCGGTCTTGGCTTCTGGCGCAATCACTGGAATAACCTTATCGGCCCGTCTTGGCACAAGGAATCTTGATGAGACATATTGAATGTTCTGACAGGATGCGCCTTGCCAACCATTTTTAGTAATTAAAATGAATGCTACTACATTTTTGTTATAGTCGGGTGGAATATTATACAAAGAGCTACTATAAACAAACGGCCAACCATTAACTGTTATGGGTTCAATGCTGTAATTGTTGAGTGACGAATCCGGTATCTGCATTAAATCGCCGGATCCCTCCTCAGTCTTTTGGTTTCCGACTGGACAGTAAAGGATTTTGTTATTAGCACTGATTGACTTTGGCATGGCCAAGAAATCAGGCATTGTTTGCCCAAGAATCTGATTGCTATCAGTCAGGGTTGTTCCAATTGGCGGAAGGTATTCGCCGCCAGGGCCTATGGGCTTGAGTGATCGAAGCGCAGCGTCTCCAAGCAGCCCTTCAACTATGCGCTCATTTCTTTCAAGCCTGAGGCTGTCAGTCTTGATATTCAATTTTACTTCAGCTTGCACGATATAGCCTATTGAACCTACCAATAGCACAGCAAGCATCAGCATCGCGATCATTACTCGGCAATCCTGAATGTCAACGCGACGGATTTTGGATATTGATTATCCAGGCCTTCATACCAGGATTCATTGACTCCGCCATGGTGGCCACATGCGGACGACAGTCCATAATTTTGCTTGAGCTTCCTTGACAGTCTGGCGAGCGCAAGAAAGTCTTGCTCATCGGCCTGCCCCGTGAAGCACCAGCCCTTGTAATCAGATGGCACGGTCAGGGTAAATCCATCAGGCACAACGTAGAACGCTGAAGACTCGGACAAGAGCTCTTCAGCACTAAGTGGGGCACGATTGTACTTGTGCCCAAACTTGACCCATGCCCCAGAGAGCGTGAGTGAGGTGTTTGACCACACTGCCTCACGCTCTTTAACCTGTATAGCACCCAGATCCAGATAGCTTACGCCAGCCATAATGGCATAGCTGCCAAGCGCAATGGCCATAATGATGACGATTAGCTGAACCATGGTTAGGCCCTGTTGCTGACTTTACGGGTCAAAATGCGGTGCATGATTTTTGTGATGTTGGCAATCGTAAGGACAAAGCCAACGAGCGCAGTTATCAGCCAAATCAATGCCTGGCCGTTATCACCCTTGCCCCAGAAGTAAAACGCGGCCACACCAAGCGCCAGAACGGGAAGGATAAAATCCAGGATACGAACAAAACGTGATTGTGAAAGCTTAAGTAAATTCATTGGGTTCATGTGTCACCTCTTTTTTCAATAATAGCGTATCAATAATGATTGGGCAAAAGAAAACCCCGCCGAAGCGGGGTTTTCTGTTCCGTGGGTATTACAAGCGATACCAAACGGTGTTTTCAACGTCGGTGGTGCCAACTACGCAACCGAAGGTCTCGGAGCCAACACCAGCCTGCTCGTTGATCAGGTCACAAACCTCATCAGGAATGATGGAGGCGTCGGTAGGAGCAACATAACCAGAGTCTCCCACATTACCGCTACCAGCGCCCTCGGCGACGCCAGTGGACTTCACGACCAGCAGGTTAGTAACAGTGCCAGTGTCGAACGCGGCGTCAACAGTCCAGGCGCTGCCCTTGCTTGGTACTGGGATCGAGCTCAGGTATTCCTGGTCAACCAGGGCTGCCAGCCCGAAACCTTCGTCACCAACCTTTACACCAGCGTTGTCGTTCTTGAACAGGGTGTGAACACCGTTGATCTGCTGACCCTGGTTGATGAAGGCCGAAGCGATGGCGCGAGCCGAACCGTTGGACAGAGCGTCGCCGCCGTAGAACAGGGTGGAAACGGCGAGGTAGATGGTCAGTGCGATAGCGATAATGGCGATAATCAGTGCAAACATGGTGCGTAGCCTCTTTCTTGTTATTTTGAATCGTTCGGCTCTATTGCCTTTCGATGTTTTGAATATTACGCACGTTATTTCGATATGTAAATATTGACGATCAATTAGTTTCGGGTATATATGAAATTATTTCTATAAGTTGTTTCTGGAGGTTGTCAAATACAGGCAAAGCCTAAGGAGCACACTAAAGTTCAGCGAATAAAAAAGCGCAAAGCCCGTTTACAGGCTTTGCGCTTCTATGCAGTAAATAAGTTACTTAAGAACAGGTTCTTTATACTGCAAGTCCATGATGATGCCCTGGTACTTGGAATTTTTGCTGTCAAGGCACTCCCCCATGCAGAATGTGTTCAATACCATGCCCTCGCACTGCTTGATGACCAATGAACTGCTCATCAGCTTTTCCCTGTAGTTCTTTATTCCCGATATCTTCATTTCCACACCGATACCCTGTTTGGAGACTATATAGCCCTCCCGCTGCCCTGCCAGCTGACAGCTTTCGATATTAGACTTGCGGATGGCATTGAGATCGGGTTCTTGTCTCGGCCCCAGCAATAAAGCCGTACTTAATGTCAAAGCCAATACTGAGACAACCAGGCCAGACGTACCGATGACCGCATTATAAAAAGCATTTCCTCGTGTCATTTGGCCTCCTCCGCCATGGTTCTGACAAGATCCTGGTGCAGGTTTATCAGATCAACATCTACACGTGCCTGCGGAGCGTCTGAGACAAGGGGTGGTAGCCCGGTTGCCTCAATGCTTGGCGATTCACCCGCTGGCACCACATCAGGCTCTGGCTCAGCCTGCGGCTCAACCTGTACCGTCTCCAGATTGATCTTCCACTTGCCTGCCGCAAAGGTCAGCGATTTGAGAAAGGCATCCTCTCTTGATGCTATGTCTGAAATCTTATTGATCTGCTGAGACGGCAACTCATACGAGGTCTTCCCGTATACGGGCACTGTATCCTTGTTATAAACCACGTTAACCATAAACCATGAAGTCAAAAGAAAACCAATTGATAGAGTCGATGATATAACTCCGCCCAGCATCAGGCCATGGTTTCGCTTATAAAACGGAGTCAGTGAATCCGTGAATTCGATGCAGGCACTTTCCTCATGCTTCTCATATTCGTTGAGCATGTAAACGGAAAAGCCATCAAACTTTTTGGCCACTTTGATATAGCGGTCAATGCTTGGAACGGTAATTTCATCTTCCGCTTGTAGATTTCGCAGCACAGACTGTAACACACCATGCCCTGAACCACCTTCCTGAATCTCGAAAACAAACCCCCCATTCCAGGCCAGGGTCTGGTAATAACAACTTGAGCGGTTGCAGTTGTTGTCAAAGACCCACTCATTGATATATCCGATCAGGTCTTTCTTTCGAATATTCGTCAGATAGCCAATGTAGATCTTCTTTGGCAAGGAAAAGGCAGGATCTCCTACATGAATATCCTGTGGCCAAATTTTGGGATCAAAAAAGCCCTTCAGTTTTGCAAATAGCGATTCGCGCTTTGCCTTGAGCTTGATCGGGGCAATCGGAGCCTCACGTGGGAATTCTGCCGTTTTGACAGTCTCATCAGGCTGCAATAACTCTTTATCGACATCATCCCCATCAATTCCGTCTGCACTCAAGTCAGTTGAGTCAATGTCCTTCGTAAAAGAAATATTGACATCGAGGTCATCCTCGTCGGTATCCGCTTCAGCCTTGGCAGGGTTGCTTAGAGGCAGGCTTTTTGGCACGCCCTCTACATCATCAAGCAATAAATCGATCAGCCGCTCCTGGTCATGAGGGCTTGACGAATCAATCGCCAAATCATTCAGCAGGCTTTTTAATTCATCATCATGAACGTTTGGCATCTTATTGCGCCTCACTGCTTTCAAACACGGTGACTGTAGGGCGCATCAAGATAAACATGGCAGTTCTGCTGATCTTCTTGGCCTGAGAGGCTGTGTCGGTCTTTTCGAGAAACGTCAGATTTGATCGGTTGTCATTGATCGAATCGTAGGTCAAACCGCCAATGATCAGGCTCTCACCCGCCCGTACGCGCACCAGATCAGTGAACGCCTGCTCCTGGGTAAGGGGACGCGATACCGAGCCCAGCTGATTACCCGCCGAGAGCTCCACATAGCGAAGCAATGAGCTTAAGGACAAATCGACGCCGATGGTTACAGTCTGCGAGCGATGGTCATAGAACGGCGTGAGTTTAAGCTCAAGGCCGATATCGACCTCGCTGATATTTGTACTACCAAGGCTATTGGCACTGTTTACGTTATTCGATGAGTTGACGCCTACGGATTTGATGTAAGGCACCTTCTGCCCCGACTTGAGCGTCACTTCTTCTCCAGACAGGGAGTCCATCAGTACTGACTGAGCAGTTCTGGCTTCACCGTAGGTTGAGAGCATGCGGAAGGCGCTCATGAAATTGAAATCACCCTTTGCCAGGTTGAGTGCAATGCCCTCTTTCGTAAGACCCATGTAGGCCGCCATGTCCTTGAGATTGCTGCCGAGTGTCGCCTTTTCCTCGGTTGAGCTCGTGGGCGTGCCTGTAGTATCGGTTCCTGTGGTGGGCAGGGTTACAGTTTCCTCTTCGGTATTCGCAAGATCCTGAGCGCCGATACCCACCTTGAGCGATCCCCAGTCAAAACCGGTGTTGCGCTCCCTGTCGAGCGTGACGTTGACGATGGCAACTTGCATCGACACGACTGCTGCGTTGAGACCCATGGATTTGACCATCTCAACGATCTTGCGCTGATTGTTCTCGCTCGCCCGATAATGAATGGTGCCTGCCTGAACCGAAACCTTGGCATCCTTGGCGCCGAGGGCTGTGATGTTTTCCTGAATGGCCTTGGAAACGTTCTCGTTCTGAGGAATTTGAAGAATGTAGGGTTTATCCTCCTGAACCATCATGACATTGCCCGGCAACCAGCTAAAGCTCAGGTCATGAGCAAAGGATAAGGCATTCATGAAGTCACCAAATGCTCCCTCATACTCATAGATGACCATGCTTTTCTTTCGCAGCTCCTCATTAGGAACCACCATGTAGAACCCAAGCGGGTTCAGCACGCTTGAGAGATCATCCAGTGTTGAGTCTTTGCTAAAGGTTACCTGAACCCGCTTTTTGGCGATGCTGTCAGGAATTCGCTCCGGCGAATCGATGACAAAGCTTCTTTTCATCCTGACTTCACGGATGGCCGGTGTTGTGGTCGCCCACTGCTGTTTAAGACCATCTGTCATCTCTTCTTTGGAGGGCAATTCGACTTCTTGCGGAATATCCAGACCGCTACATCCGGCAATGCCCAGCGCTGCCGCCAGAATGGCTAGCTTTAATGACTTATAGTTCGTGCTCATCTTCTAATTTCCTGGTAGTGCGACGGCCTGCCCGCTGGTACGACTGGCAGATCACTCTTTTGTGAGTCGGGCTGAGTGGTCAGGGCTTCCTGGAGGCGGATCTTCGACCCGTCGCGCTCCTTTTGCCGAACGTAGATTTTTTCATCGGTCTTGAACCAGACTTCCTCACCATTGATAACGGCGATCAGTTTGGCGTTTGCAACCGCGCCTGTTTCCTGAGGCGGCGCCATCGCGTTATCGATGACTGGCATAGCACCACTGGCACCTGGTACACCCATCATGTGCTGAGTAGAAGGCGCAATCTGAACAGGTTTCGGTGGATTTCGAACATCAGGCTTCAGAAACGGGTTCTTTTCTGCAAGCACGCTGGTTGCAGGCAGAACGATTAGCGACAGAATCGCCAATGCATATCTCATACTTGCTCCCTCTGCTGCTCAATCAGGGAGATGCGAATTACCGATTTGATAATTTTGTTGAGCGAGTCAACGAAGCGCTTGTCGCGGTAGATGCCAACATGGCCTTCAACGTTGATGACGGCTATGTCACGCCCAATCAAAATGGCTTCATGAATTTCCTTGACACGAATTGAATCGGCGATCAGCTTCAGTTTTCGCTTTGGATGTGCGATGAAAGCCCTTTCGTCGTGGGAGGATTTAATAAATAGAGTCAAGCGACCCGTGTGAAGGTTGTCTTCACCCTCAATCCAGCGGGATAACATGCCAGCGACAGGGCCAGGGGCATGTGTGAAAGAGATAAACTGAAGATCATGCTCAAAAAGCTCGGCTTCCTTAAGCAGCATCTCAACCTTGAAGGCTTCTTGAGGGAGAAGATCCATCAGTGTTTTTTCGGCGGACATGTTCATATGAGCGATCTCCAGAAGATCCCTCAGCAAGGCCTGTACAAAACTGGGTGTGTCGTTGGCTGCTCGATCACTGCTGGTTAGGCTGATCTTAAGCTCCACAAGGTGGCCCGTGGTAGACGTGACCTGTTATGCACAGTATTTGCTATACACGTTCCCCTGCGGAGCCTGAGTTGCAACAACACCTCCAAGCGAAGACAAACCTTCTGGGCTTGGTTATTGAATTACACGCTATTTTAAACGCAATCAATTAAATAGCCAAGCGATCTTCATTTTTATTTCACTCTATTGACGATGCGGGCTCTCCACCGAGAACATTTAGCAGGCTATTTAGAAGATCGTTAACCTCATTACGCATCAAGACAATGTCCCCAGCCAGCTGTTCTAGCGGCTCACCATTCCCCTGGTCGATGTCAGCCAGCGTCTTTTCGCTTAGTGAGAAGTCTTTTATCATGAAGTCCTCAACCAGTGAGAAACTACTTCTGATGCCAAAGTCGAGTGCCATCTCAGTCACTGACATGTCACTCCTGAGATACTGGCGTAAATTGTCGTCCTCTAGCGAGCGCTTGGAATACCGGATCGAGCCCTCGCCGTCAGTGATCATGCACTTGTATCCCATGGTGAATGGCTCCGGCACCTGATCCTCACTGACCCAGAAGGTCATTCGTGATGACACATCGTGCTGCGGCCTGATGGGATAAATGAGACCTTCGTCCATTACGCCGCGTAGCGCCTGGGCAAGACCATCGGCAGCCTTGCGAGAGGACGTGTTAATCACCAGAAGCTTATTCAGATTGTCCACATAAGCCCAGAGATCCGTGTTTTTTATGAACGCGCGGGGCAGCATGCTTTCGCGAACCTGCTCCTTGAGCGCCTTCTTTTCCTCGCGCTTGAGTCTCACGCCATTTCGCTCTTGGAGTTGCAGCGACTTTTGGTATTCGGCTTTCACCGCTGCGGCGGGAATGATTTTTTCCTGAACAATCAGGTTAAACAGCATGCACCCCTGCGCTGAAAAGACACGCCGATCCAGGCCGACGATGGTCGGAAAACCGGCTGATCGCTCCTGATTCGGCAGGCAGGGGACAAAAGGATTGTCCGACAGGAATGCTTCCAGCCTATCCTGCTCAACCTTGCCCCCAATACGGTAAAGATTTAGGTGTTTGAAAATCATCCTGCACGGCTCCGAAGCGTTCATTTGATGGTTGCCTGGCCATCAGTGTCGTGCGATTATAGTGATTCACATATATTGCGTCAATTAGCGTGTAATGAATTCACTGGAACCCTCTCATCGCCTTCAGCTTTGGCAGTCATCTCGCCCGATGGCGCATGCCATGGTCAAGGATTATGTTTTCAATGCGATGCACAAGGACGATGCGATCCAGGAGGTGATGCTGGGCCTATGGGAGGCGACGCTCACATGGCAGGCTGACCTGGGTGCCTCATTTGATCATTACGCGCACTACGTCATGCGCCGCAATCTGTTCACTTACCTGACCGAAAAGGCCGATGACCGCCCTACCCTATCTCGACGCGAGCTTGATCTTCTAAAGCTCCTGAAAAAGTACCTCAGGCAAGGCCAAATGATCTCATCGGCGCTTATGGTGAGTCTTGGTGAGGAAACCGGGATCGATCCTTTCCGCCTTCAGCAAATTGTGGCCTATTGGTACTCCAGTCATTGCGCTATAACCGCGCATGTCTATCAGGAATCATCAGAAGCGCTGACGGAGTTCGAATCGTCTGTGATGGATGAAGAGGCTGAGATGCGCCTTGATGCGGCACTTCAACGGTTGTCCGAACGTGAGCGATTGATTATCGCCGCCAGATTTCTTGAGGATCCGCGCCAGAAGCTGTCAACACTGGCTAAAACGCTAGGAATTTCAATAGAGAGAGTGAGGGTGATTGAAGGAAAAAGCCTTCAAAAGCTTCGCTCGATGCTTGAGTGAAAACCAATTCTCATTTTGCGATTGCAATACCGTCAGGATTTTAATCTTGGCAGTTCATTAGTCAAAAAAAGCCCGCCTAAGCGGGCTTTGTCATTATTTGGCCCAGCGAGCCAGCCGCTCAGCGATGGACTCTCGGGACTCGTACTCCGTTGGGCGAGGAACGTGCTCAATCACATTCACAGGCGCCACGTATTCATCGCTCAAGAGCTTTCTGTAAATGGCCTTAAATCTGTATTCGGTATCCCGCTCACGGGCGTGAACGTTAAGGTCATGTGAGCTAATCGCACCACGGGCCTGTATAACCAGTGGATGGGTGTCTTGAGCCTGACGATTGGTCGCCTCCAGCCATGCGACCTCCACAAGAGGGGCCCCCTTTCTGATGGCCATGGCCGCGTCCTTGAACTGCTCAAGCGAGGGCGGGAACTGCCTAAAGAGCCCACTTTGGTTGAACTGCTGGCGTATCTGGGTAACCTCGGCCTCGGTTAGGCACAATTCATCAAACGCGCTAAGCCACACACGCTCGCGGGTCATTTCATCAAGAGGTTTTTCGTTTCGCCAGTTCTTGAAGTATGTTTGTGAATAGGCCGTATCCAGGGCATACCAGACATGCTTCATTTTCATCTGGTATTCGCTCATTGGGTATGTGCGAATCAGATACGACAAGTGCAATAGGACTTCAATGCTTGGCGGATAATCGCTGAGCGGCCTCAAGCCTTGCTGTAGCCAATTTTGCAAAGCAATGGCGTTTGCCTCGTCGCAACCTGCGCGACCCAGCACAATGGCAAGCATCCTTGAAAACTCGCTCATTTCGCCGTGAATGCGACTGAAAAGCGAGTTTCCATATCGCACAACAAGGCCGGTCGCGATTCGCTGGCATGCCTGTAGCAAATCCGGGTCGATGGTCTTTTTGGTTGGATCAGGTGGATTCATTAATATTGTTCCAAAAGTGAGTCTATGGCAGCAGAGTGCGCTGTAGCATCAGCTGCAACGATAAGGCGTTGAGTATTGCTCTTTAGCCAGTTCCGGATCCAATAGCCAAAGGCGTCCATGCTTGGTCGATCCCGCTTGGCATCACGAAGATCTTCATACATGAGTGCAAAAGCGAGTTCCATGTCCAGCGCTGGGTATTCACGTCTTAGGCGGTCTATAAGGGCTGCATCAGGCCTATATACCATGCCAGAAGCCGTGTACGTAGCACAAGGGAGCCAGCCGTCATACGGCTTTCTGAGTGCAGTAAAACGATCCTCGAAGGGAATGGTTTGCACAACCTCAGCAAACATGGAGCGGTGCGCGATGTTTGCGTCAGAAAGGGTCAGGTCAGCCGCCCGCTCTGTGCATGAGCGATTTTTAATCGCTTTCAGCGAGGCATTTTTCTTGGCTTTGCTGATCGATTTGGCCGCCCCACCGATTGCCTTGCTGACAAGCAGATCGCCGTCCATGCCCGACACAACTTCCCAGATGCCCTTGATTTCAATTGCCTGGATGACCTTCCAGATGATGGCTTCCTCCACCATCCATTCATTTGCCCACAGATTCGTCACCAGGCTATGAGAGCCGATGGTCTTGCTTTCGGTCAAAAGCGATAGCAGCTCCCTTGCGATAGCCCGCTCCATGAAGCTGAATTTCGATTCAAGCATGCATTTTGTCAATTCTGCATCTATTGACATGGATTTCTGTCCATCAGTTGGTAGAATGAGGTCATCGAGGTCGCGCATCATAAATGAATGCGCATTTATTGACAAGGCCATTCATGAGCAGTGAATCGAAAATCATCATTTTGTACCCCAGGACATACAATCAGCGGGGTGTCGAAAGCCTTCACTCTGTTGAGGGGCTTACCCATGACGGAAGGCTGGTCAATATCAAGCTGCGCGTCCAGGGCAACGTGCGTATGGCGGAGGCGACCCCAAGCATTTCACGCTTTGCAAAGCGAGATATCCGAGAGAGCAAGCTCTCCTGCTTGGCCTCTGAGGATAATGGGCCAAACAACCCTTCTGGAATACTTGTCTTCACCGACTGCGAGGAAGACACGAACAACAGGAAGTCAGTTGTAAGCTATATCTCAAGATGGGCGCAGATTCTTCGCAGTGGGCATAACGCTGGAGCATATGGATCTTCTGGAGATCTTCCTTTTATCGGTCTGGGTCGGCTTTTTATTGACAAGGAGACGAAGAAGATAAAAGAGGCTCGTGAGAGCATACAGTTTCTTGAAACGTCAAAGCCTGATGAATGGGAGGATGCGGTTCAGCGAAATGAGGCCGTCATCAATGACCATAAGAGTTTTGATTTCTATTTCCTTGGGTATCTCTATGACAAAGAACAACTCTTTGGCAAAGGGGATGAGGAAAGTATGCTCTCGTTCATGAATGAAAAGCTCGGAGAGCATGAGAATACGCCCGAAATTGGCTTTATGATGCGAGTTGAGTTACCCAGCGGGCATGTAGTGCATGAAATACATAATGAAATATTTCCAATTTATCAAAAAGTCTACATGCGTTATCAGCACGCGGCAGAAATGTTTCAGCACTTTAGGAACCTTAATCCCGATCTAGATGGATTTGGTGAGTTTAAATATCGTGTAATGCCAATCGTGCGGTTTGCTGGCAAAAAGGTTTTTAAAGACGGCATTAGAAGTCAGTCTGACTTTTTGAAGCTTGAAGAAACTTATTTTATTAATGGAGAACCAAGGATTTTCCCGGTGGCGGTAAAGATTGATCGGCTGGAGAATAAAGAGCGCCTGCTAAACAAGATCCACCTACTTGGCCCGTCTGTCGGCTCCCCTTTGCAACTCAGTCAATCAGGAGTGGCAAGCCTAGACGTCATGAACGTAAATGAGGAAGTAGAAGATAAACAAGTTGAAGCTGTCAGCAGCGGCTTAAGTATTACAGCAAACCCAGGATTTGCCCAATGGTATAAGCCAAAGCCTGTTGAAATTAAATCACTTGATGGAATGGATGAACGATTGCTCTCGACTCCTTCTAGTGAGGCTGGTAGCCCAGTCTATGAAGAAAGCAAAAAGACTGATGATCAAGAAAGTGCCACACCATTATCGGAAGACGCCTATGTTCTCACAGACAATATCTTTGATACCGTAATTGAAGTGAATGCTGATTTGCATGGAGGAGTCGAGCAAGATAATTTGATTATCCATCATAAAGACCATCCGCTATCTATCATTGACCAAGCAGATTACAAAGATGGCGCCCACAACCAGCAACAAAATGGAAGCCTAATTAATGAAAGCATGGGCAATGCTACACTTGATGATGATCTCGATAAGCTATTTTCGGAATCTGATGACTATGAAGATCCTATTGAAAGTGACGACATGGAAGATGGAGAAACTCTTTTTGGAAGAGAGTCGGATATTTCATTTGATAAAATAAAACTTGACCCATTCATGGAGGAGGCAATCCTCACAATCGATAAGGGTGATGGTGATTACATCTCGAAGGAAGAATTTCAGACCGCTACGGCTGACGTGGTTGATGCGATGGATGAGGCTGTCTCCAGTGAAATACTCTCTCCATGGCTTGATGATGAGGAATTGATTGCCAAGCTGGATGAAGCGCCAGATGCATATTCCGAGGAAACCGAAGCTGATCAACCGACCACCTCGCCGAGCGAGGCGGCTAACATTGTCACAAGCAGCGGCGATGAGAGCCTTTCTGAAGACAAAACAGAGGCAGCCCTGAAATCAGAAAAGCCACCCAAAAAAGGTGGCCTTGCGGACTTCATCAAAAAGAGAGGGCTTCTTTAAGCGCTGATAAGATTTCTAGAAGGATAGCCCACGATCCTCAAGCTCCTTGCGAGGATCATGTGGGCGGAAGTATTTTTCACCCAGGATAAGGCTCATGCCCTCCTTCTGCCACTGATCCTTGAATGCATCGAGCCTCTCAGATGCAATAATGTACTCAGCATACTCTTCTGGCTCGATACCTGTCTCGATAGCAATTTTGCGGGCGTTATTGAGCGCCTCTTCTGCCACAAGCTCCTGAAGTGCGGTCTCACCATCTCTGAATTGATAGCCTAATTTTCTTCCATTGCTTTCTACCCAGAACCTGGCAGTGACAACCATCTTGCCACCGTAAACCTCGGTGAACAAAGCAGGCTCTCCTTCGTTTTTAGGTGGAATCAGTGCGCCCATCGTGCCGTCCTTGCGATTGAGCATATTGCCCTTCTCCACGATATTGACGTAGCTGAGATATCCACCTTCATAGGACGACCCCATCACCAATAGCGTAATCTCGCGCTGCTTTGGGACAATCGGGTAGATATTCTCGCCAACCTTTAGAAGGTGACCATCAACCAGGCAGACAGACTGGCCGTCAACATGCTCACCAATTGTAACCTTGCCAAGCTGATGCTTTTGATCGGAAAGAAGCAGGTACGTGTTCCTTTGGGCAAGTGCGCGAGCTTGATAACCATGCTTCAAACCAGCCCCAATCAGCACGCTTTTATTGCCAACCATGAGCACACCAGACTCGCTACGATTCACGATAGAGGTAGAGGGCTCAAGCCCTCCTCGCTCCCTCACCTTGATCTGCTCGCCAACACTCATGACACGCCTTGACCCGTCATGTCTGACGATTTCATACTTGTCGAGACCCGCAGGGTGAGCTTCCCAGCCGACCATAAGCTCGCCAGGAAAGCCGTACACAAGGTGTGTAGCCTTAGCCATCAGCTTTTTGCCCGAGGGTGATTGCTTGCTCGCCATGTCAAATGCCTCAAAATCTGTATCAATATATTCAATATGCTTTTGGATACGATGTCAATTCAAGCCTTTCGCAAACAATAAACGCTTGACAAAACAGAAGCTTGTGCTATAGTAGGAGAACAGGGAGAGATAAAATGACTGCATTTGGTACGCGATCAAGTCTCGAAACGTTTATTGCTGCTCAAGAAGGCAATCGCACGGCTAAGAACGTCTTTATGAAGGACAACAGCCTCTTGCTCAGGAAGATTATTGGGCGTTATGGTTACGCCCAAAATCTGATGGACGATCTGTATCAAGAAGCTGCGTTCGGCATGCTGAAAGCCCTCGAAAAGTTTGATATATCTCGCGGCTTGAAGTTTAGCACTTACGCGGTGCCCTGGATCCGGGTCTACGTAGAGCGCTACATACAGGCCAATATGAGTATGGTATCCATGCCAACCAGAACTCAGGAAATTGCATATAGAATCAACGCAATGTCAGGCATCAAGACGCCTGCTGAGATATCTGAAAAACTTAAGATATCCAGAGAGTCCGTTGAAGCACTTCAGCACATACAGAATTGTGATCATGAAATTGAAGCGCTGTATTCATGTTTTGATACTGAGCATCGTGCCTCGATGGATGCAATGCTTGATTCAGTATCATCAGCGTTTGATAAGTTAGACAAAAAACAGCAGGATGCAACCATGCTGGCGCTTGACCTGCACCCCGATTATGATACTGTTTCATCATATCAAAAGGCGAAGGGTATCCCCCTAAGCCAAATAAACAAGATAACCCGTGAAAGCTTGGGTATTCTTAAAAGCGCATGCAACTATACTTTCTGAGGAGAAAGGTTTTGAACAAAAAAGAACTGATTCAAAAACTGGCTGACACCACTGGCGCTTCCAAAACGGACATCACGAAAGTGCTTGATACTCTGCCTCTCGTGCTAGGCCAAGAGCTCCTGGCCACTGGCCGCGTGACGGTTCCTGGCATTGCCATCGCCAAAATCAAAGATCGGCCTGCTCGCCAAGGACGCAACCCCAAGACCGGTGAGATTGTACAAATCGCCGCCAAGAAAGTTGTTACGATCAAGACCCTTAAGGGTTTTGGCCTGTAAGGCTTGCTTAAATCAAAATGGGGCCCCGGCCCCATTTTTAACGACCGAACGAAAGAAGCTTAAAGTCCGTTGTCGGCATTCCCTTTCTATCTCTCTCCCAGCCGGGTCTGCGCAAATCCAATTTCAGATCATATGGCTTTGCAAGAACAAATTGGTCTTTCAATTCATTGTCTGAGTAGAACTTGTTCTTGTTTCCATCAGAAACAATCCAGTCGCCCTTAGAACCTAGAACTCTACATTGTTCACTATCGACGTCGTTAATGAAGAATGGAACCCTAGATTTGATCGCAAAAAGTTCTTTCGCTTCCGTTTGATAAACCCCCGATTTGCCTCTCATCATTGGATTATTAGGCACAAGCTTCCCATCGACCCTGTCAGGGTTGTATGAGCGAGGCACCTGCCTTTTAATCTTAGCCTTGCTTCCGTCAAACGATCCGTAGTCCCAGCAGTCGCTGGTGTCCACTAGATATAAAAGGCACCTACCGGGCATGGTTTCGTAATCGATGTAAGCGAACATCGGCTTTTTTAATATCTTAATGCAGCCATCTTCTTGTTTTACGTCGAGTAATGTCATATCAAGATTCATGACAGAGCCCCTTTTCCGTGACATGCATGAAGTTTGGCCATGATCCTCAGTAAAAACAACAACTTTGTACTTGTCAATAAATCAATTATAGATTAGGATAGTTTCAAATAGATTCAGTGCGGTGGGAAAGCATGAGCCAAGAAAACCTAGACTTTAAAGGAGTAAAGCGACTAATACAGGAAAAAGAAGAGTCTCTTCGCCAGATTGAACTCGACATTAACGCGCTCCTGGTAGCCTGTGAGAATCCGACAGGCGGTAACTTGTGGCACGTATCCCAGCAAATGGATGAGAAGCGATATAATCGCAATAAAATCAGATCAGAATACTTGGATCTGGAATACAATCTGAAGTTATTGAAGCGAAGGTTCTTTGAGTCACGTCTGATAGAGCAAATTGCCAGAGTTAATGCCACTCTTTTCTTCAAAATAGAAGATGCGCTAAGAGCACACCAGGGTGAGGATCAAATTGAAAAGCAGATCATCTTCCAGCAGCGCGCAGCCTGCTACCGAAAGCTTGAGAACGCCTTCAAAGACCAGGCGTCAATGGTTCGGCAAAAGCATCTCGCAAAGTTAAGTGGAAAAGAAGATCTGGAGTGGGAAGCAAGACTTGAGCATGCGCTTGCAAAGTCGAAAAGATATTTCGCCAGGCAATGCGGAAAGATCAAGTATTTTCGCGAACGACTTATGGCTATCTCAACCAATGAGTACAGCCATCAGTTTTATCTGATGGCCGTACAGCATATAGGTCACGAAGGTATTACAGCACTAATGTCGGACAATATTGAAAAAGCTGCATAAGCCCTTTACTCCTGGACTTCTTTGTTGTTGGCGAAAAAGTCCAGGATCAGGGTTTTAAACTCCTGATACTTATCCTGCGGCATATCCTCCTTTTTGATTTCGAGACTTAACTTTTTAGTCCCCTCCAAAATGGTGCCAACAGAACATCCATCAATAACAAGTGGTTCCTTTTCCGCCTTATAAGAAACGCTCTGTGTTTTTTCGTCTTTCTTTGCATATTTATTCTGAACCCACTTGCTGAAAAAGACGAACATATCCTCCTTTGCCTTGTTTACGTTTTTATCGCTCGGTGAGTTGAACTTGATATTTAAGTCGCCAATTAATGAAATTAGCTTTTCTGCCATCTCATCGGTATGGTCAAAATTATTCTTAAATACATCCCCCATGAACTGAGCATCTCTTGTAACAAAAATTGCTCGTAAAGGACTTTCGAGAAGACACTCAAGAACGCTCTCGGGCACATCATCAAATGCATTGATACGCCACAGTGATGTTCTAGATATCTTCCGCTCTTCGAGAATCTCGTTAATGCCCATGTTGAAATTGACTTTCAACATCTTGATTCCGTAGTAATCTTCGATGGCTGATGTATCTTGCCTGCTTTGGTTTTCAACTTGGCAAAGTATTGCGGCTTGAACATCGGTGTACTCACGAACGATGATCAAAACCTCGACCTGTGCAAGCCTGCAAGCTCTTAGCCTGCGCTCGCCTGCCACGATTTGATAGCGACCCTCACGAAGGCGAACAACGCATGGCTGAAGCTGACCGTTCTTTTTAATGTCTTCTGCAAGCTCATCAAGACCATCGAATGACTTTCGATATTGGAATGGATTGGCATCCACCAGATCCGGTGAAACACTGAGAACTTTTTCGCCAGGATGGGGTGCGAAAGTATCGTTTTTGGCTTTGCTTCCCATATCAAAAGCAGCCCTGGTCTTCCTCGCTTTTTCAACTAGATCGGTCATTTAAAATTACCCCCATCCAATTTTTTTACTTTTCCTTCCGCTTTATTTTGAGACTTATCAATCAAAAGACCCATGCTTACAAAAGCATGTAAGGCATTTTCATAAACAGCATCTTCTATATCTTTTAGTCTTGTATCTGATGTAAAAATATTTCTCAAATGGAATGCCTCGTCGGGCTCATCCCAGGTGGAGTTTTTTGCGTTCTGTCTCGCAGGAATAACCTTTGGAAAATAAAACAAATCAATGATTTCATTTGTCTGTTCCGCAATTTTCATGGTCTTGCTTTGAGTGTGGATGTTGTTCCACAAAACGCCAAGGCAGCGAAGTTCTGCATTTACATCTTTTATGGTGGCGTTTAATGCCTCTTCGGTGCCCATTACACCGGAGTCTGAGTCCCTGCTTCCATCGTGCACATACATGTAGTGGCTGGCAGCCCCAAAGGCCGTTTTATTAAGTAGGCCAAGATTAGGCGCAGTATCGATGATGATGAGATCAACGTGCTGGCGATAGGGGTCGAGTTTCTTTTTTAAACTCAGAACAGGTGTGGAAAAGCGAGTGAAGGCCACGGCATTGAAGCGATCATCAATGTCACGAGCAGAGGGGATGAGGAACAGATTCTCAATTTTGCTCCCAACGATCACATCAGGAACATTGACCACCGGGTCAATAATTAGATCAAGAACATCCAGGTACTTTTTGTCGAAATGCTCTCTTGAGTCAACAAGTCTATCCGTAGCGTTGCGCTGTGGACAGAGGTCAACCAGCAGCACCCTAAAGCCAGCATAGGCCGCAACTGCTGCAAACCAGCAGCTGACCCATGATTTTCCTACGCCCCCTTTATGATTGCCTATAGCTAGAACTGGACATTTATCCAGTGTTACCACTGGCTTTCCGAATTTCTTTTTGAATTGAGAAGCGTTCACATTAAGATCCTTCTGAGCGATACCAAGAGTCAGAAATGTAGACCATGAACAGTCACAATGTCAAAGTTATCCCATGGAAACATGTGGCTCTAGTGCTTTAAAGGGGCGATGCATCCCCTGTCTGACCCTCTCCCCATCCCCTCCCCCTCACACATTACTAATGAAATCGCGCAGACAGCTTATTTCAATATCCAACGAGTCATGCCATCAAAACCAAATTTCCATGGAAACATCAGCCAGTGAGCATATATTCTGAGAGCTTATAGTGTTTACTCAGCACCGATGCATGCATCTCGGGTTTACGACAGGTATTGCTAACGTTTCCATGGAAACTGTATGAAATCGCAAACTCAGTGGTTGCATTGCTCATATTAATTCGAAGGGAGTGAACTTGTGTTTCCAGTGAAACACGGGATCAAAAACAAAACCAGTGAGCCTGGGGATTAATGCATTCTCTATACTTAATGAAAATATGAACCTTGAATGTCTAATTCCCGTAACTTTCCAATTAAGAAGTTTCTAGTGTTTCCATGGAGACAATTATTTTTGCCAATCTCTTAGGAAAGAAAAGATCTGTTAATCAAGGCTGCATAGACCCAGGCTAGTACAACAGTTTCCATATGAATACATCTATGCATTAAGGCGTTTTGATATTGTTTGTTACCAGCAGTCTTTTCAATTGTTTCCATGGAAACGCGCGATAATTATCAATGCTGCGCCTAGTTCGGGTGACACTTGATTGTTTGATTATAGCAGCCTGCGACCAAGCCTAACTCGACATCCGTTTTCAAATAATATCAATAGGTAAAGTGCTGACATCGCATGCATTATTATGTTCTGGGTTGTTTCCATGGAAATAGATTATTGAACTTAATCAACGGACTGAGCGTCGACCCTAAACCGCTAAGCTGCGTTTCCATGGGGATTCGATAAATGTCTGGCATGTGATGCATGAGTAGTTGATGTCGCGATTGATACTAGACAAATCGTGTTCAGGACGCTTTTAGTGTTTCCATGGAAACGACCAAGCATTTACATCTCCAAAAGAGGTTGCTGCCTCAGCCAGCTAAGCCGTGTTGCCAGCCAGCGTGTCTAAGTCATGACTGGGGCGGATGAGAGGCTGATGACGTGATTGGAGCATGACACATCATGTGACGGTCGCCAGCCTTGTTTCCATGGAAACAGCCAAATGCCCTTCATCTCCAGAAAGGGTTGCGGCTTCAGCCACTAAGCCGTGTTTCCATGGGAGCGGACTTATGTCATGGTTGGGCGTCGCATGAGAGGCTCATGCAGTGATGGAAGCAAGACGCTTCGTGTGAAGGTGTCTTGTAGTGTTTCCATGGAAACACCTGAGTCTCAATCATGGAAAGATGTCGGCTTCCATAGTCGAACTGGACTTGCTTTGCCTGGCATTATGCAGAATCGCATCCATAAAAGCTCCATGGAGACGCAATAGGGATGATGGCGACCGCATCTGGGTCACGAAACTAAATGTGATGCCGCTTTGAGGAAAATGCTAAGTGTTCCCATGGAAACATGGTATCTGCTGCGCTGCATAACGTGAGCGGGATTGATGCTCACGTTGAAGCAGGACATGTCAAGCCAAGCATGATTGACATGTTTCCATGGAAACAGCCTCATCACATCACCTATAGGCGTGCGGCGGGTTGTGTTTCTGGCGCGCCGCTTTGTAGCAAATGTTTGCTCATTCCGTGTTTCCATGGAAACACGAGCTCGATGCTATGACCGTAGCACGAGGGGCAATGTACATGCCAAGCCAGGACTCGATTCAGGAGGTCGCGCATGTTTCCATGGAAACAGCTGGAAGCTAAGGTGAGCGTAAGATTTTAACATGAGGCTAGGCAAACCGGTTTCCGCACACAAGGTTCACGTGTTTCCATGGAAACACCCTAATGGAAGGACGACGGCGGCATTGAGTAAGTGATGCACCATCTCGGGAGTGCCGCCATGCCTAAGGTGACTGAAAGCATCCATTGAAACATGTGCTAGGGGGTGTCTGGTTAACGTAGGTGTATTATCGGTAACCAGGATCTCTCGGACTGTAAATCTAGCGTGTTTCCATGGAACTGCTTGATAAACATCCCAGTCACGCAATCAGCACTCTTGGGTCAATTCTAATTCTTCAAGAATGCCTATCCCTGAGGGCGCTCATAAGCCAGCGTCATTCTAGATGTCATGGAAGCTTCAGCAAACACGCTTCATATTAATGCGTTTCCATGGAAACGTGTCATGTCTGCTGGAATAGGCCAACAAATAAGAAAAATGGATTTGATGTTTAAGCATTCAATAATGCAGACCTGGACGAGGGTTAGTAGCACCAACGTTTGATCACTTGAATACAGCAGGGCGTACAGGGGGTTGCTCTTTTAAAACAGGGTGTGGGTGCATATGGGGAGTGGATCAAGTTAGATAAATTCTTGATCTCTTCTAAGCTTTTGGAAAAATTCCTCATAAAGAAGAATGTCTGAGCTGGTCGTCTTTTGGTGCGCTTGCTTCCACAAGTGCGAGAAAAGATGAGGAATTTACCTTCAAAGAGTTTGTTTAGGCGCCTGTCTTGCCGAGAAACATTGAAGGTTTCGGTCATGATGAAAGCTTCGATTTTTTTCAAGACAACTATCTGGCCCGAAGTCATATGTTGGCATTCACTAATTGGAGAAGGGTGGTGGTTATTTAAAATGAGTAGGGTGATGGAATGTTACTGAAAGAAAAGCTGTCCCAATGAAGACGGTGGCATCCTTTGTTCGTGTCACCTATGGAGGATACCTGCCTGTACATATATACAGTATGGGTTTACTTTGTCTGCGTAATTCGGCTGGACATGATCAAAGGCGATGTAAGTCATTGATTTATATACGTTTAATCCAAATCAAGTATGGATCATGTATGTCTTTACTTGATGACTCTGTTGCGTGAATCACCATTTTGCGCTGCTTAAGTTGAAGAACTTCAAAATCAAGTTAATTTCAGGTTGGAGTTGCTTGATTGAAATCTGTAGAATCAGGCATCAACTTTTAGTGTCTTGATCTATGCTTGAGTATCAAATAAACCTTTAAAAACAATGAGTTGCGTAGATTTTTATCAGGTTCGATTGTGAGAGCGAATTAATGACAAAGTCTGAAATCATTGACGTCTTTGGCCCAGCCCTTGCGCCTACAGCCATCATGGCCCTGGAGGCTTTCTGCACGGCTAATGATTTGGATGAGGAAGGGTTGATCTCAGTGGTCGAAAATGAAAAGGCGTTTTCAGACGCCATTCAGACAATGCGTGATCATCTGCAAGACGTAGGTTTTTCCGAAACGGATGAGTTTGAAAAGTGTGTACTGAAGTGGCTATCCCACAAGAGCGGTAAGCCAATAATCAGCACACAGGTCAAACGGGAAAGCTATGCACCTGTAAACCTGGGATCTGCTTACCACCGAGGCTGTCTTTATTATCCGATCCAGACGCTTTTGCGCACAGTTGTCAAATCATACGATGGAGCTGTTAGGGAGGCTGAGCGTGTTGATATCGCTGTTGTGCGGTCAGACAGAACCTTGCAGACAATTGAGGAATCGCTTGATGAGAGTGGAAAACTGTCTGGAATCTACAGGCTTGGTGACGGAACGCTATTGCAGAAAAAGCCTACGGCTTCTGCCCATTCGACCTGGTCATGGTCGAGTATTCAGGAATATCTAGCCCGTAGTTACGTTGCTAAGCCGTTAAGTGTTCTAGCCATCAATGTCTATAAGCACCTGAGGAGCAGAGTCTGGCTGCCTGAAGAGTCTGATTATTGGCTTTTGACTTTTACGGCCATCACTTCTTACCTGCAACCCATATTCGACGCTGTTCCGTTGATATTGCTTCACGGTAAACCTGGTACGGGAAAAAGTGAGCTGGGTGCTGCAATGACTGAAGTATCTTGCAATGCATTGATGATAGGGCAAAGTAGTGCATCCACAATGATGCGTCTCATGGATGAGGCAAGAGGGCTGGTGGTGATAGATGATCTAGAATCCATTGGAACAACAGGAGGTTCGAGCGGGAAAGAGAAATTCTCGGAAATGGTTCAAGTTCTTAAAATTAGTTACAAAAAAGCCTCCGCGACGAAGATTGTTACGAACGCACGCAAGAAGACAGAAGTAATGAACTTCTTCGGCATTAAAATTGTGTCGAACACAAAAGGGGTGGATGCAATTCTTGGTAGTCGAATGCTCCATATCCAAACTCAAAATATGGGCAGCCAGGATCTTGACGAGTTCTTATCACGTAAGGGCTTATCCATTAGCGAGCTTAATGAGCTCAGAAATGATTTACATATATGGGCCTTCGACAATGTCGCTGTAGTCGATGAGGTTTATCAGGAAGCAACCGCAGGGAGTTCGCAGCGTGACGAGGAGATAGCCGCACCGCTGAAGGCTCTGGCAAAACTAAGCCAAATCCCTGCTGCGCAGGAAATGATCGACGTTGCTCTTGGTGAGCAGAAGTCAAAAAAGTCTACTTTTAAATCACCTGACCATGCGCTTGATTATGTCATTGAAAAAATGGCAAGCGAAGGCATGAGGGAGTTTACGCTGATCGAAATATCATTACGGATGCGGGCGATTCTTGGGCTGACAGGTTTTTTACATAACAGCAAACCTCTATGGGCAAAACCAGAGTGGATTTCAAGGCAACTTCGTGAAAGAGGGTGGATAGACTCAGAGCTTAAAAGGAAAAACCTTTTTGGTTATCAGGTAAAGGTCTTTTCCATGTCAGATTCAATTAGAATCGAAAAGGGGGCAATTGGGATTCGTAAAGTCGGGCCTTTTGACTTTTGTATCGGTTGCGCGGAGTGCGCATACCGAACAGCACACTGTGACATTTTACCATACAGGGTCAAAAGGGAAGGGCTGTGACACCCGTCAGCTTGGTAATTTAGCCTTTCTCACAGAAACAACTATTGATTCCAATGCTTTTGAAAAAGAGGCCAGGTCATCTACGACCGTAATGGTTTTTGAGTACAAATATTCAGCCAACTGCTCATGAGAGACTTCATCAATTTTCATGCCATTGCGGTCAGCAATCACTACGGTGTTTTTAAACTCGATTCGGGCTGCAAGCCTGCCACGCCATTCCTTTTCCGCTGTTTGAAAGTGCAGCCATGCGCCAACGTTTAGCTTCCTTGCTTTCTCTATGTACTCAGTGGGTGCATTATGGTGTTGACTTAACACTTCATCAGTTTTAATAGGCAACAGCTGAGCAACAGAAATACCAGGGGAGGGCGCAGAGGCTGTGCCTATCGCCGATTCGCCACTGGTGGCGGCTATTTCTTTAAAAGCAGCCTGCCTATCTTCTATAAGCGCAGAAGCGTCACCCACACAATCAAGAATAAGCCTTTCGCATTTCTCATAAAGATCGTTCTGTTGAGAGGCAGTGAGCCTCGCACCCCCCGTTCTATAGTCAATAAATGCAGAAAGAGTGGATTGAGCTTGACTGTAATTGCTTTTATCTTGCTCTGAGAGGTGTTGTTTCAGTCTTAGCACCACCAGTGAAGGCACAATGCATTTATCGATAACCAAACCGAACTGAGCAGATATAAATTTTGCCTCCAAAGAAGTACGTAAGGTAGAGCGTATCTCATCTTTTACCTGTTCTACTGTGGCCTCACCCTGCCAGGCCATCTTTGCTCTATCTAAAACAAGTTTTGAGCGTCTAGAGATGCTCGACCATTTGTCGTTGATTAGCCCTGCGGCCTTTTCAATCACTGCACTATTAATGCTTGTGGCCCGGTCAAATAATGCCAAAGCATCAAGCAGAATTTCCTTAGTGCCATCCATCAAAGGCTCACTTGATCTTCTGCTGATAACGCATACGCGCCATAGTAGATTTTTGAAAGGATCATTTATGGAAGCTAGAGAATCAGGATGCGAAAGAATATAGCGTGTCCAAGGTATTTGAAACTTAACCAGGAAAGGCTTAATTTGGCTCGGTATCGTTTTATCAGCAAGAATTGCATGCATCATCTGCTGAGCCGCAATCATGCGCTTGACATGCCCATCAGACAATGGAGCTTTATTTCTTTTAGCCGCCTCTTTATTCACAATGCCGACTGTATTCAAGACCTTGGGGTCTTCTAGATGTCGAACGACCTCCTGGATGTGACTTAGAACGGGCTCGGCGAACGAATTCTGCTCCAGGAGCAATGGGGGAAGCGACTCAGAGACTATTTTCTCATATCGCTTGAGCAAGTTATTCGCAACCATAGTAGTAATGGCTGGAATTGTTCCCAAGTCTAATTCTTCGTAACCAAAAGATGATTCTGTGCGTTCATTATCGGCAAAGTCATTTTGCACAGGCGCGAAGTGCATGGATGAAAGTAATGTATCAGCCTTTACATGGTGTTTAGTGAATGTAGCTCGGGGCGCCTCTTGATAATCTGATATCTTTTGTGATTCTGTAGATTTAACATCATTGTTACGCGCTGAAGTATTGTGAGAACCCTCAAATCTCAGTAGGTTGTTCTTCCAGGATGCAATATCCTTATGATCAATCCTGGGCAGCCAGCCGTTATTTGCCAATGATTGGTTAGATGTTTCAGCTGACTTTCCTAGTGCTGACAGCCATTTAAACGCAGCACCCTTCAAGATATCAATGCGAGCCTGAGAGGTCATAAATTGCCTATCAATGACTCTTAAAGACTGCAAAATGTGGGTAACCATAAATGCCGCAGAAATGGGGACGTCATTTTCCGTGATATAGGCCTTCGGCCAAATTCGGCTCAACCGCGTAGCGAGAGCCTGGGAATGTGATTGCGTCGTTGCGTGTACGCGATGGATCAGGGCTGAGGCGGCAATTTCCTCGTTAATCAAAGAATCGTCTACGAGCTCAAGCTTCTGGTGGGGGTTGCTGATAGAGGCGGTTTTGAACGCTTTCGTTGGAAGATCAGTTATGGATTTTCGAACGGACATCCTGAGCGATCCAATAAATGCAGCGCCATGATGACCCATGGCCATGACGACCTCTTCTGATAGCCCCGTTGCCATGGCTAACGCGATCACATCCCCTTTCTCAACTGCCTGCTGGCAGCGCGCTATGTCAGCATTAATTTCAGCGATAATTGGCTCAATCGCACCACCAAGCAGATCAATCGCCTGCTGATGATCCTGTGGCGTGGCATAGGCCTTCTGCCTGATCGTAGAGATTTGCATGATTGTGCCATTTATAACTGATTTTGATGGCGCAATTTTACACCAGGCCGCTTCGATCACGCAATGATCTGTCAATATCAATTTTACAGAATAGGGGTTGAGGGGTTGGTTTTATTAATCTATATTAGGTCTATTGACGAAAGGGCTATTTAGCATGAGCGACGAGAAAATAATTTTTGCAGGAATTGATGATGGCCACCGAGAGCTTAAAGCGAAATTTTCGACCGGCCTTCAACTGACAATTGCGTCACGAGCGGCAAGCGGCATCGTGAACAAAATTTCAATCAATGGCTCCAAGAACAGTGTATACAGCTATAACACTGCCGAAGGCCCATTTTCACTAGGCGATATTGACAATGCCGATGATACAGCCTACGACGGCTATCCGGTAAGCGCTCAGAATAGAGTTATCGTGGCTCATGCTTTGCGGATGGCTGGCCTTGATGATCGAAATATGATCAATGTCGTCACAGGGCTCCCTCTTAAGCGCTATTACCTCAAGGGCAAGCCGAATGCTCAGATCATCAGCGCTAAGAAAGAAAATCTTTTGAAGCGTGATGTGCAGGGGCTTGATGGATACAAGCCTGCCCAGATCATGAAGCATGATGTTCTGTCAGAAGGTATTGCTGCATGGATCTCCTATATTCTTCAGCGCAATGAAGAAGGCAAAGTATTTGTCGAGCGTGAGCGCTTGATGGAGCGCACCGCAATTGTCGACATCGGTGGCCGCACCCTCGACATTGCGGTTGTAAAGAACTGGGAACTTGATGGAGATCGAAGCGGAACCGAGGAAATTGGAATGATCTCGATCATCAATGGGGCAAGGGAAAGGCTCTCAGACGAATTTGATGGACTGGATCTGAGTGACGAGCAGGTGGAGCAAGCCATCATGACGCGTCGAATGAAGGTCTATGGGCAGACGCATGATGTTGCAGGTCTTGTTGAAGCCAGCATACTTTCGACTGTGAATGGGTTGCGTTCGAATATCAAGCGCCGCCTCAAAGAGGCCGGTGATATTGATAACGTGTTTTTTGTCGGCGGCACGACAAAGTTTCTTGAAAGCCATATCCAGGACTGGTTCAAAAATCAAAAGATTATGGATGACCCTGTCTATGCGAATGCTGATGGCATGCTGAAGTATGCTGAACTCGTAATGGGGAAAAAGGGCTGATGCGCGTAAGAAAAGTCCTTAACTTCTACCTCGATGAACCGGCTCATGCGGACTTGCTGGATTTCCTGGAGGCGATAGAAGGGGACACTCGAAGACAACAAGCGCTACTTCAGATGGCGCTTGTGGGCTTTCGAGTTATTGAAAAGCACGAAAGTGGGCCTGAGGCTTATTTCAAAGCAAGAAACCCTGATGTTGCTCGTTTGGTTGGCGCACAAGAGAAGCCCGTTATTGAACGTGCCCTCGTCACATCCAAAAAATCAGCACCCAAACGAAAGACGCGCACGTATGAAGCAAAAGATGTTGTCAATTCCAGCGAATCATTTGATGAGGGGCGGGTGCATCAGCCTTCGTCACTGACTCCTGAATCAATTGTTGCTACTGATAATCCCGAGGTGCTTGCGCCTACTTTCAACGAGCCAGAAGACATCGAAGTGTTCGAGGATCCTCTGGCCTTATTACAAAAAATGACTGAAGAGAGATAAGAAATGGCACAACCAAAAGGGGGTGGCGGGGCAGATAACAACATGGAGATGTGGGTCTTCCTCATCGTTGTAATTTTTATACTCGTATTCTGGGCATTCAGCGAGCTTTTCTGGATATATGCTACAGGATGGAGATGGCTACGCATTGCCGAACTCGGAATTGCATCCTATGCCGTACCTGATTTCATCCAGCGATTCACAGGGTGGGATTTTAATGGAGGCCTTGCCTTTCTTCTGGAGGCAGAGCCAGAAGATTTGAACGCCAAAATAATTGGGGGCTTTGATAATATCTATCTAAGGTTCTTCAACTGGTTGCCGGGTTTAGTTATAGCCGCGTCCGGCGCAAAAATATTCATGAGCGCCGATAATGTTTCCATAAAATACAACATGGAAACCTTGATGCTTAAGATGTCAAATGCGTTTCCGGGGAACAAAAGCTTCCTAAATGTTCATCCTGAGGAAACTCCCCTGGATTTCTATCCGGATGACCCCTCTAGTTATGAATATTCCATGGCTATGACTGAACGCCAATTTGGTCAATGCATTCCGCCTCTTGGTCTGATGAAGGAGGCCGAGAAAGATAAAAGCCTTAAGCGTCCTATCTGGGATGGAGCAAAAAAATTCGACAACGAGCTGTGTCGCAAATCTTTCGAAAAACAGGTTGGTGGGCTCTATAGAGGCTATAACAAGCTTGATGATGACGAAAAGAAGCTGTTCGATTTATTCAGGAATAAGATTCTCATTAGGCGTAACGAGGTAATGCCTATACTCACCAACTATATGAAGCAGATTCTTATAGACAGGTTGAATAAAAAGGTCTTTGGAAAAGACCCCAAGGCAAACAAGGCAGTGAAAATCAATGAGCTCGGCAAGCCTTCAGTCAAGTATCTCGCCGATTTCCCATCCCACAAGATGCTGGTTGAAAAACTAACGCAGTTTGTTGATCAAAAACTTGTCGAACAAGGAAGTGCATATCGTATTAAGGAAATTGACGTAAGAAAAATGGCCTCCTCATCAGATCTTAAGTCCGTGCTGCGTCACGTCATGGCTGATGACAGGATGTCGAGGCATGCTTTCACAGCTACGGGGCTAATGACCTTGCTTGAGGCTGCCCGTGAAGGCTCGACCCTGCCACCATCTTCGTTCCGGTGGTTGAAAGGTCGCAATAGAACCCTATGGTACGCGCTCAATTGCGTCGGAAAGAAGGTGGCGTTTACGGAGTCGGCAGGCACCTTTGCGCACTGGCTTCTTGAAAAGGAAGCAAAGATGGCTGTTCCACATGCTGAAGTTACAGAGGCAATTGAGGCGCTTCGTATGGCTCTTGGCTTGTCTTCTAAATTGGCGAGTAAAGATCAAGATGATATGTGGGGTTAAGCCCCACATCGATTAAATAGTGGTATTATTGACAAAGCTATTACAATAAAAATAAGAAGGGCTTGATATGGTTCACGGAGTTACTAAAAACGCCGATCTCGATCCATCGCTCCTAGAACGAGAAGTCAGGCCTATGGGCATGCGGTTCAAGGATGCGATGCAGTTTGGTGGTGGGGCTATTACTGCAATGCTTGCCCTATCGGCTGTCATCACACCATTTCTTGGTTACGCGACAGTTTCAGACTTTCTCCTACTATTTGCCGTTATCTTTTGGTTCATAGCCAGGTCAAACAGACGAAGTTATCCACTTCGTCGCCCAATGGATCCAACCGATCTTGATCCATCCATGAGCCATAAGGATGAAAAACAGCGCAAGAAAGCGCAAGGTGACGGCATTATTCTCGTGGGTAACGACGTTGTTACTCGCGAAGCGGTTTGGATTAATAACGATGATGCCAGAACTCACATGCTTGTATTCGGTTCTACAGGTAGTGGCAAAACAAGATTTCTGCTCAGCCTGTTTTACCAAGCCCTCTTACTGGGTTCGGGAGTTATGTATGTCGACGGTAAGGGCGATACAACAGTATTCGGTCTTGTGTTCTCGATGGTCAGAAGATTGGGGCGCGAGGACGACCTTCTCCTCATTAACTATCTGACAGGCTCCAAGAATCCAAATGCGGCCAATGATGGCAGCAGATTGTCAAATACCACAAACCCATTCGCCTATGGGCCGTCTGAGCAACTGAGATCCTTGATTGTATCTCTAATGCGCGATTCAGGTGGAGACGATATGTGGAAAGGTCGAGCATCTTCTCTGCTCGGTGCTGTTTTGCATGTTCTCTGTTTTATGCGTGACCGTGGTGATATCAACCTGGACATTGGCAAGATTCGTGAGTTTTTGCCACTAGATCGCGTGCTTGAACTTACACAGCGTGACGACATACCAGAACCCGCAATGAATCAGTTGCGTAAATACCTGCTAGACCTTCCAGGCTACACCGAAGAAGATGCATTGTCTGGCTCACTAAGCCCCAAATGTTATGAGCAACATGGTTATCTAACCATGCAGCTAACTGAAGTTATGTCTGAGTTGTCCTCAACCTATAGTCATATTTTCGGCGCAGAACTGGGTGAAATTGACTATAAAGACTTGGTATATAACCGTCGTATTCTGTTCGTAATGCTACCAGCTCTCGAAAAAGATCCTGATGCATTGTCCGGTCTAGGAAAGCTTGTTGTAGCAGGTGTGCGAAGCGCTCTTGCCCCAGCACTTGGTGAAAAAGTCGAGGGCTCCCATGAAGAGGTTATGGACGCCAAGCCAACAAACTCAAACGTACCCTTCCTACTTATATTAGATGAGTACGGATACTATAGTGTTAAAGGTTTCAGCGTGGTCGCAGCGCAGGCCAGAAGCCTTGGTGTAGCTGTAATTTTCGCAGGTCAGGACTTGCCAAGCTTTAAAAAGGGCGGAGAAGACGAAGCAAAGTCGGTAATTGCAAACACTAACGTCAAGGTGTTCATGAAACTTGAAGATGCCGGTGAAACTTTGCAACTTGCAATGGAGCGCGGAGGTGAGGCCGATACGGTTGTAACAGCTGGCCATGAAGTTAAGGGAGAGATATTTTCTGGCTATGCCGACAACCTTCAAACGCGAGTCGAGAAACGCAAGCGCAATAACATTCGCGACCTGGTGAATCAAAAGCCCGGACAAGGGCATGTTATGTTCGCTGACCTCATTGTTCGCTGTGATCTGTTCTTCGCAGACCCAAGGACATCGGCTGAGTACCGAATCAATAGAATGCTGATGGTCAATCGCCCAAACAGAACGCTCGTTGACAAAATTAGTGAATCAAAATCGATCATTGATGGCCTGTTTGAGCGTGGCGGCGCAGATGAATCCAGGCTTGGTCACCTTGAGCTCGACAGCGGACTCAAGGCATTGTTTAACGGATTTGAGCTGTGCCAGGATCGCGATGAAGACATGAATAATGCAGCCAGGCTTTCATTTGGGATGATGGAATATAAAGAGCAATTGACTGACGACGAGTTTGTCTCATCACTGCTTGGCGGTAATAAGTCTGATCAAAAAGTCCCTGGGCCAAGCCTGGAAAAAGGTGGAAATTCCAGGGCGAAAACCAGTGGTTCGGCGCGCAGCACAACTGAAGATCGGGCAGAACAGTTGCTGAGCGATATCAACGAATCAAGTTCTGATTCAGATCTCGATGAACAGCTTGATTCTGGTATGCCGTTTATGAGGGAGCACTTCGAAACCGACGCAACGATTAGAGATGAAGCTAAAACTATCTTCAACTCGCTGACTGATATTATTAATGCCAATATTCAACAGCAAATCAATGATCACCCGGATAGCTTCTCGCCAAAAGCGCAAGCAGAAGCAACGCCTGTTGAGCAACTGTACAGACTTGAGGTCGAGCATGGCGGTGATGAAGAGCTAGCAAGAAAAGAAGCTCAGAGGGGCATGAAGATCATTGATGAGAGGATTCAGTACCCTGGAGAACCACAGCCTGAAAGAATTAAAAAGGACGTAATCAGCAAGACAATTGATGAGCTGATGAAAACAATCCAAACGAAGAAGTCTGAAGACTAATCGTAGGGATTTAATCAAAAGGCCATGCTCAAGCATGGCCTTTTTAGTTTCATCGCTACCATTTAATTTAGTTTTAGTTATATATCGAGAGTATAACCATTAATCTAAAATATGCTTATTGATCGTTCTTTTGATTCTTTGTCAAAGTGGGGATATATACTTTGCCAGGGAGTATCGTCATGGCAGTTGCAGATAACTTTTTCGCCAAAGACATGAAGAAGAACGTACAAAGCGTGCGTATTGAAGAACTTTTAAAGGTCGTTGAACAGTCAAGTTTTGAGACGCGTCTCGCTGGACGAGCCAACAATAAACAAACAGGTATAGAAGCTCGGCTGATGCTGGTGACTACCGGGCTAAATGCCGAAGAAATGAGCCTGCTTAGAGATGTCGCGCCAAACTCAACTACCATCCCAGGACGAATGACCTGCACGTGGAAGCTCTCTAGCCGTTTTGCTGTTGAAAACGCAGCCGGGCTTGGCGACATGATGAAAGGCCGACTCACCAAGGATATTGGCAAAACCTATGAGCACCGCACTGAGGTAGCAAAGGGACTCACGACGTTCAGATCACCAGAGCCTCTGGCTATTGAAGCAAAGGAGCCTGGGCTTTGGGGCAAGATGTTAAATAGCTTCAAGCAGGACAAGCCACGCCATGAATCCAGCTATGGTATGGGTTGAAATTGACAAACCATTTCTATATGATACGCGCAAATTGACGAGAGGTACGCAATTCCAATGATCACTATCGGCAGCATTAAAGGGCTTGAAGCGGGCAAGACGACCGGTTTCGTTGGCTATCCACGCGAGTATGTTATCGGCGCAACCGCATCAACCAGCTTTATTCGCGGTGTTGATCAGGCGGGCGATCCTTTCATCCTTGAGCTCTCAATTCCTGAGCGCTTCATTGAAGAGGCCAAAAAGAAAACAGACATCAGTATTCCTGAGGTCGCCTCGCTTGCTGAAACCCACCGTAAAGCACGGAATCCATGCTTCTGTGCGCCCGACAATGGCCCCGTTACGATGAGTGGTGGTGTGTTCTTGGCTGAGCAGGTTCAGGTGGTCGACAAGGCTAAGAATCACTATAAGGCCAATTGGCTGTCGATTCTGCGAGATGTAGACGACGCACCCAAACCGAGAGCGGGAATCGGCTTTCTGGAAATTAATAGCAAGCTCGCCGTGACCGCAGAGGCTGAGGAAATGCGTGTCAAGCTGATCGCAATGAACCAGGCGTTCAAGGAAGCCACCCTGAAAAATCCTGATGCAGACACCATCATGGGCATGTCAACGCTCGAATTTTCTGCTGAGCGCGACGCCTTGGCGCATTCGCTCTACAACAGCGCAAGTAAGCAATGGTTTATTGGCGTAGACGTTCAATATCATCTTCTGGAGAGATTGAACATGTCCGATGAACTCGGCACCCGTAAGCGCGTCGTTGACATGATCAGTGGTAACACTGTTTCTGGTATGTATGGTGGCGTCATTCTTCGGCCAGTTCAGCGCAATGGTGAGAAAGAGGTTGTGATTGTAGATTCGGTGCGTAAGTTGAACCACCAGTTCGATTACACCAAAGGGGAAATTCCAACGGCGGACAGTGTCTGGTCGACCTTTGTTGAAAAGGGTGGCTCAGGCTGGCTGAAGACGATGAAGGCTAAAGGCTATGACGTTGAGGTCATTCCAGTTCAGCGAGTCAATTGCGGCCCGGTTTCCAACCAGAAATACACCAAAGAAATGGTCAAGGGTGGTTTCTCGAAACAAATCAAGGCATTTGTTGATACTCGCTTCCATCACGCGCCTTACGTCAACTTCGGGCTTCAAAATGGATATCTAGCCTGCCCAATCGCCATGAGAACCGCTGAGACGCGTAAATCAGGCTATGCAGGTACTGTGCTGCTGTCTTCCATCCACTCGTTCGGTAAGGCGATTGGCAATGTTCTGGAGCTAAACAGCAGGGGAGAGCGCGCCTTGAAGCTCTCTCAACTTCCAGAGCCCTTTGTAAAGGGCTATCCGAAGCGAGCCTCGGACATGGAATACAGTCAGTAACCGAAAAGAGGAGGGGTGGTTGAGCCACCCCTTAGCTTATGCCAAGCCTATCTCCCTCTCTCCTGCGCTCCGCCTTGCTCTATAACAAGCTATGCACTCTGCTAGAGGGGCATGATTATGATGCCATGACAAAATTGGTGGCGGATCAATTAGCCAAGGGTGAAGAGATAGCGGATCTTCTGATGACAGATCCTGCCTACAATCTCAAAATTGCGCTGATTTTTTCGTCATTTAATCCATCCTTTGCCTGCTATTTGATGGATCTTTATTGGCATCGCGTCAGTCATAGCCATGTTACGAAAGAGCTTGAGTTGACCGCAGTGGTCATTCATGCAGACAAGCTTCTCGACACCATGTGGTCTGTCGATATCCCGATCAACTTGCAGGCTGCCATGATAGATGCAATTCCATTAGGCGGTTGGTCACGCTATCGGTGTGGAACACTGGATGAAGCCGGAGACAATCCAGCAAGGGTGTTGCACCTAGCCCTGTCAGGAGGCAGCAGTCTAGTGGAGCTTAATCGGATCACATCTTTCAGCCTGATCAACCTTCTTGTTGAGCACGTATTCGACAGACTCCCCGTAAAAGAACTGATGGTGACTGGCCATCAATACTGGAAGCGTGCTGTTGCGCACAGGGATCTGTGCCTTTAGACCTTTGCGGGTCTTTAATATTTGGGTGCGCTAGCTTCAGCGCTTCAAGGTATTTGTATTTAAAAACTGCTTTTTCGATTGAGTTAATATCAAGATCAGATAGCTTAAAGGTTTCTGGTGAATATTCGCTCGGGCTTATATTCTGGTTAATTGCTTCGCGTGTGGAGTTCCATCCAAATAAGCGCTGCTGTACACCCCTGCCCACAAGCGTCCAGCCGCCACCATCAGTAACCATGTCGCAATAAACAACTTTCTCATTGCCAGCAATATTGATCGTATAAGTTCCACTCGAAAGCGAGGGGTTGTTCGTTTTGAGGCTCATACAGGATCTATTGACCAGATGCTCTGGTGATTTCTGCCCGACTAGGTAAATGGGCACCTTTAGGCGGATAATGTTCTCAGCAACGGCTACAGATGAAAATGCAGCAATGACCAGTTAAAGTATTATTCGACTATATTTATTCATTGTTGATGCCGGTTGTGTGTCATCTAACCCATACTGTCCAGGCAAATGATTCATGAGTGTCTTGGTAAAATGAGCCCTTAAGCGCATATCCTCTACGTGATTGAATTGAATTCATTGGTGAAAATGCCCAACTAAACTTAGTCCCTCCAGTTTCATCAAGGGTCAGCGTTTCCTCTCACTCTATGCCAGTGCCTTTACTGGTCGTATACATCGACAGCTCAGGGTCGTGATAATTGAAAAAAGTAACGGGGTTTCGGTGAATCTCGTATTTCGCTTTTGATCCTGCCAATAAAGTCCGTGGTATTTCACCCGTGCTGTATTTGAACTCAACAAAATCGACCGCCGTTGCTGAGAGGTCTTTACCAAAAGCAGTATGGGTATGGCTCGGGATTTCTGACGCGCTAAGCGTGAAGCTTTTGCCAGCACTGAGTGATGGGTCGTAATCAGATTGGATTCCAGCATTCCAATTCCTGGAGGGATTGCTTTCGAACTGAGCCAGAACCATCGTCCAGCCGCCACCCGCTGAAGTCATATCGCAGTAGACTGGCAGGTCAACACCGCTTGGCTTGATGGTGTACACCCCGCTTGCAGAATCGGGCTTGGATTGCTTGATCTCATTGCATGAGCTAAAGAACACTGGGGTCGGTGCCTTAGGCGCAGAAGCAATAGGAGCACTTGCGCGCAAAATGTTACCTTCACTGGCAATTGCTGGAATGACTAAAAATAATCCAGTAAATAGGAGGAGGGTTATTCTTTTCATAATGAAGGCACCTGGTTTTCTGCAAATAATAGCCTTTATTATTAGCTTAAACAAGGATTACAAGAACAGAGCCTCGAAAATACGGAGTCCTAAAGAGAATGCATGTTTACCTTCAGGTTGTTTTAGTCGTGATTATAACTTTGGGGTTCGGGTGACGATGGGAATATTTAAAACTACCCATCATCAGCAAGGAAGACTAGTCATAAGCCGCCACGATTATCAGCCTGAAAACATGAAATACAAAACAAGAAGCACGACTGTGGTAATGATAATAGCTCCTAGGAAGTTGCCAGACTCCTGTCGAGCTCGTTGTTTCGCCAGATCCTTCTCGACCAGGACTAGCCTCTCCTTCACCATGGCAGCATGCGGTCGCAACTGCTCATTGGCCTCATTCATTTCTGCTTCGGTGTCGAACTCATAATTGTCGAAGTAAATCCCTGTAAGGCCACTCCAGGAGTGCATAGTGTAATTGTAGTTGCCCTCACTGAAGGTTCTCTTATGCAGGGTTAGGTTCACCAGGCAGTTGGCGCCAACGGTTTTTACGCAGTTGAACAGCTCATCCTTCGCATCACTTGGTGATTTATACCACTGGGACTGAACGTAGGTTAGGTAGTGTTCGCCGCTCAGGTGCTCTTCTGAGAAGACGTAATGGCCCTCCTTAATTGAAGATCTCAACGAATAATACGGAACCAACGGGTTCTGAGGTAAGATGAGAATCTTTTTAATTGGGTTGCAATCCACACCGCTGCGCAACAAATTTACGGGTTAAGTGAAAGGCATTCCAGGGCGTCCTTGCCCTGAATATTCCTTGTGCTTGCACCCTTAGGGCGCAGAATTTCCAGACTCAGACTCAGACTCAGACTCAGACTCAGACTCAGACTCAGACTCAGACTCAGACTCAGCCTCAGCCTCAGCTTTATGCTCGGCAGCATCAAGAGCACGCTCTTGATCCATGATCAAGCCATACACATAGTCGAGCACAACAACAGGTAGGTCTTCATATAGGCCATTGAATAGCTTGAACACCTCTTTTTGAAACGACTGCTCGGGTTTTTCCTGGGCATATGCTCGAAGGTGTATCCCGTTTCTTATCTGCTCCGATTCGTCCAGGAATAGCTGCCATTGACGATCTATTGCCATCAGCATGCATTGCTGAACGAGCTCATTTCGTGACTCACCCAGCTGCCCAAGGCGCGCCATGAGGTCAAAGCGGATCCATTCGCTCAGTTTTTCTTTGTAGTTGTTGGCATTGAACCCACTGGCTGAAAATTCAGAATACAGGTTTTCGTACCAAGACTTAGAAAGACCCCATTGTGCAAATTTGCTCGCAAAGGATGCTGTATCCCACTCTTCTTCAAAGCCAATACCACCATTAAGGTAGCTGGCGATCATCTGACCCATTGCATATTCAACTTGGCCATTAAGCATCGCTACCGCCTCTTCAATCTCTGCATGAAGAATCGACTTTCTGATTGAGAAGAACACCTTTCTCGGCTTGTCAATAACGGTGTCTTGCTTAAGCCCCTGCTTTCTAGAGGCAACATACAGCGACTGCTTGCGCGACTGAGCCTGGGCAATTGCCCTGGTGATCATGGGGTGCTCCAGCCCATCGTCCTCTTCCACTCCCATTTTGCGGAAGAAATTGCCAAGGGCTTCACCGCCAAAGTTCTTCATCAGTGGATCATCAAGCGCGATATAGAATCGGCTTTTACCCGGATCTCCCTGACGACCGGAGCGACCGGCCAATTGCAGGTCAAGCCTTGGTGAGTCCAGACGCTCACAGCCGATGACAAACAAACCCCCAGCCTCCAGCACTTTCTCTCTTTCATTCTCCAGTGGAGCACTGATGCCGAACTCACTTAAGGTTTCTTCATCGTAACCCGCGATGATTTCGTTGTTGCCTCCAAGCAGAATATCAGTACCTCGACCCGCCATGCTTGTGGCAATAGTCACAGCCCCCAAGCGGCCCGCCTGAGCAACGATCAAGGCCTCGGCGGCATCTTGCCGGGCATTGAGCACGCGATGAACGATCCCAGCCTCCTTGAAGATTACAGACAACTTCTCAGAGTCATCGACGCTTGCGGTTCCGATCAGAATCGGCTGACCCGTTGCGTGAATTGCCTTAACGTCGGATGTAATTTGCTTGAGCTTGGCTTTTTGAGACAGAAATACAACATCCGGCAGGTCTTCACGAATGCGGGGCTTGTGAGTCGGCACGGGAACTACCTGCAAGCCATACAGATCTTGAATCTCTTCGGCTTCTGTAATTGCTGTTCCAGTCATCCCACTGACCTTCTTATACAAAGCCAGGAAATTTGACAGCGCAATCTTGCCTAGATCCTTGGATTCAGGTCGGATCGTAATGCCTTCCTTCGCCTCTACAGCCTGATGGATGCCATCACTCCACCGACGCCCGTGAGACAGTCGTCCTGTTTCCTGGTCAATGATGATGGCTTTGTCGTCACGAATGATGTAGTCCCGATCCAGACTGAAAAGGTGACACGCTTTTACACAGGCTGTGACGATGCGCCATAGGTGAGATTTTCCTGTTTGCCACAGCTCCTTGGGGTGAGTGATATAGCCCTCAGCAACAAAGAATTGCTCAATCTTCTCGGTTCCCGATTCTGTGAGAAATGCTTGATGCTCAGCCATGTTCACTGCGATGTCAGCGGTCACATCGCTCGCGTCTACCAGCACCTTTTCAAGCTGGGTGCGCTTATCCTGAGAAATATGCTCATGGCTCAGTGTGGTGACCATCCTGTACACGGCGCTCCAGATGCCCTGATCTAGCTCCCCTTCGCCAGATAGCACCATCGGCGTTCTTGCCTCATCAATGAAGATCGAGTCTGCTTCATCAACAAGTGCGAAGTCGGTGCCCTGCTGCAAGAGATTTTGGGTTGAATAGGCAATGTTGTCGCGAAGGTAGTCAAATACGAATTGAGAGGGCGTCCCGTAAACGATATTTGAGCGATATGCGTACTGCCGGGATTCGTGGCTAAGATCATTTTGGAGGTAGCTGACCGTTAACCCCAGCGCCTCAAAAAGTGGCTCAAGAAGCTGTGCGTCTCGCTTGGCCAGGTAATCATTCACCGTCATTGCGTGTGCACGATTTTGAAGGCCGTGCCAGGCAAGAGGAAGCGCTGCGGTTAGGGTTTTGCCCTCACCTGTAGCCATTTCTGCTATGCGGCCATCGCTCATGATTAGCGCGCCCATGATCTGTACCAGGTATGGACGGAGACCCAGCGTTCTTGATGCCATTTCAGAAATGATGGCAAAGCCGATCAACATGGACTCTCGGTCGGTACGACCATACAAATTTCCGAAACTGTTGGCCAAAGTCCCCTGTGGTAGGCCGCTCAATTCATCCCAGATTTGCTTTACCCGAGATGCTTCGTTCCTGTACTTATTAACTTTTCTAGTGCGCAAGTGCGCGTCTAACAATTTGAGCATAACCAACTCCTGTGAAGGGCTCAATCATACTGCGAAAGTCAGACTATGTAAAATGAATAGAGGAAATTGACAGCGTTGAGCCAGTGGCTTATCCTTTCTTCATCAGATCTATTGGAGATAGGCATGAAGATCACCACACTTGCGCTAGCACTGATGCTGGCCTCTGGCGTCGCAATGGCCCAAGACACGGGCGCTCGGTCGGCACAGGAAACTGTCGAAGCACAGAGCGTTAGGCCGGTATTCGTTGTCGACCCGCTGACCAATGAAAAGCGCGAGCTTAGTTTCGCTGACGCCAAAAACCCTGAGGTTTTAGTCAGTCTGCTGCCAAGACTGGAGGGAGTGCCTGAAATATTCAGGCTCTACCTGGAGAAAGGATACGCTCCCTTTCACGCCTACATTCTTACCAATGCTGACGTAATCAGGGCATTGAAGGTGGTTAGCCCAGAACTTCCACTCAATGAGAACGTTGAGCGCAAGATTGAAGAAATTCGCAACCTTTACCAACCACAATGAGAGAATCCTTAATGGAATTTGCAAGTGAACACATCACATCGAAACTGCTAACTATGCTGAAGTATCAGGAAGCGTTAAACGATGTGTTTGCGCCAGATTGGCGCACTGAGCGCTATCCTTACCTGCGCGCTGCGGTTGTCGAAGGCGGTGAGATGATCGATCACCATGGCTACAAGTGGTGGAAGTTGCAGAGCAAAGATCTTGGCCAGATGCAGCTTGAACTGGTTGATATCATCCATTTCTATCTCTCCGAGGTTGCACGCCACTATCAGGGCAATGCCGCCCAGGTTCTGCGTGACGAGTGGGTAAAGGATGAGATGCAAGTCCAGTTTGATGGAAAGCCCTATGTGCTTTCTGAAATGAGTCTGCTTGATAAAGTAGAGCTCATGATTGGGCTGGCGGTTTCACGACGCATTTGCTGGTCGCTCTACCGCTCCGTGCTGGCTGATTCCGAAATGACCTTCATGGATCTGTATCACCAGTACGCCGGCAAAAATGTGCTCAACCTTTTCCGTCAGCATAATGGGGATAAGAAGGGTACATATATCAAGGTGTGGGCCGGGAAAGAAGACAATATCCATCTTACAGAATTGATGGCGGAGTGGACGCCGGAAGAAACGATGGACGATCTGTATGTAAGGCTTTCGGATCGCTATAAGCAGCTAACGGGTCAGTAAGCCCGCAGAAACAAAAAAAGCACATGCCAGGCATGTGCTTTTTACTTTTGGGTGGATTATTTTTTTGTCCACATGTTGAGAGGGAAGACCATGCACCAGGCGAGCTCGGCGCCCTGCTGGGGCTTGTAGCGAATTTTTCCCTTCTTGATCGAGAAGTGGCAAATTTCCTTAACTCGCTCCTTGCACTTGCAGTTGCTTTTCAAAATATCCAGACTAATACCGCCCTGAAGATTAGAGACGGCGCACATCATGAGCTCCATCACAGGGTTCTCAAGCTGACCGTACGCAACCTCTCGCTGCTGCTGCTTGTTGTAGCCGGTTCGATCATTGAATATTGCGTCGTTGGCAGGTGTTTCAAAGCAAGACATGCCATCTGCGTAGGCAGGCATGACGAATGCCATCATGAGCATAAATGCCGCAATTATTTTCTTCATGGTATAACCCTCATTTTCTATATTATTAATAACTTCTATTGACGATTCAACTTTTTTCTTGGTGTAAAGAAAATTTGCGGCGATTGCTCGATGGGTACTGCGATGCCATATTCTGCATAGGCACCGTATGAGAATTGCCTCGGAAGGGAGCTTGCGCGAATTTTTGCATGTTCAAGGGCTTCGCTTTCGGTATCAAACACTATTGCATCTTCCCTGTTGTCACACACGGGACTAAAAAATAATTGTTCGCCAGCACCCACCCAACCAGTTAGGCATTTGCAAAGAATTTCTTTCTGATGAGCCTTAAAAGCAGCCACATTTATACTTACCATTGCAATGTAGCCATCTTCAACGGCCTGCGCCGTGGGGGATGCGAACGGCATTGTGCGCCCGATCTCTGCAAGATCCTGCCTCATACTGCGATCCCGCTCAGATGAATGAAAACCCCCACAATGATGGAAATGGAGATGGCAGGCCCAGCGGGTACGCTCTTTTCGGCGTCAATAAGACGCGTAAAAAAACCTCGCTTGACCCAGCCAGACCTGATTAGCATCGCGCTAATGATCAGTCCAACAAGCAAAACAGGCAATGTCATAAAGAATACAGGGCCCTGGATTGATGCCGAAATACCGAGTAAATATTGATCAGCTCCACCGATAACGCCCCTGCCCACAAGCTTAGAAAGCAATGTGAAGAAAAGAATCACGCAAAGACTGGTCAGGACAAGATACTCAATGCTGACCGCTGGCGTTATCCAGTGATTTTCATGGGTCGTAAGTGCAAGACCAATCCCCGCTGAAATCATAAGAAGAGAATCGGGGATGAAGCCGTCATGCAGATCCACCACAGAAATTAGCACCAAAATCATGAGCATGATGCTTATGGTTAGTGCATACATAGACGGAGAAATTAGCCAGGCAACCGCAGTGAACAGCGCAGCCCCAACAACCTCAAAGGCAAGATACCGTATTGAAATGCTTTGTTTGCAGCAGTTTGTCTTACCCCTCTGGAGCAGCCAGCTCACCAGTGGAATATTGCGATATAGAGGGATGGGGGCCTTGCAGTGTGGGCAGCTAGAACGACCCCCCATCAGTGGTTTGCAGGGCTGGTCTTTGATTGACGCATCGACACCTCGCAACTTAAGCCATAGAGCACTTTGTTCATCGTTTGCCCTTAGCTGGGTGTTGCCCCACCGCTGGGAGAGAACGTTAAAGAAACTGCCGAACAAGGCTCCAATAAACGCGAAAACCGCCAAAAAGGCGGGATTTAGTGACTCATAAAGCGGCCATTCGAATAAGAACATAATCAATATCCATAAACCATCAAGTGATAAATGGATATTGACACATTCAGGCTAGCTTTTCAAATCCAGTTAAATTTGCTTTATGCATATCAACGATTTTTGGCCAATGACTTTCAATGAATTGGATGGCCCTTGGATGTAGGCGCTGACTGGCAACCGCTGGATTGCACCAGGCAAGCATGACTTGAAGACTTTCATCTTCGGCAATGCCATGGTCTCGAACATGATGCATAAGCTCTGGAATCAGGGTTGTGCGCCAGTAGTCGCGAAGGTTGCGAGCACTCTTGAATCGCTCTAGGTGATTTTCAACAATATCGGAGAGGGAATGGTAACCACGGATTTTCATGACATCCCGAATCATGGCAATTGTCTGCTCATCTGAAAGGCAGACGTGCCAAGGCTCGTGTTTGTGAAATTCGAGCAGCACAGAGATTGCTTCTGGGTTACTATGAATAAAGTCTTTCAAATTGAAGTAACAAAAGCTGGCTTTTGGAAGGTCATCAATTTCTACCGTAACCAAATACTTGCCAATTTCGACTGTTGAAGAGAACCGGTACTTTGGGTCAGTGTATTGATAGCTTTTCATGTGTCCTCCGTGTGGTGAGCATTTATAGCCGGATTAATCCCCACTGTCAATGAGGAAAATGACAAATGGTGCCATTTATCTATACCGTCGAGGAACTTAATAGGCTAGGACAGGTCAGGGCTCAGCTTCATACGCGAAATTTCTACCTGGCATTGGCGGATTGGATGCTCAGAGCTCACAAACCACTAGGCTTTCCGCCAGGTGTTAAGGCCTCCACGGGCGATCTCAGGATAGACGCGATTGGATATCACATGCCGATTGAAGACATCAAGCTTGAGCTCGAAGGCGTGTTTTCCTATCAGGGACTGATAGTCAGAAGCTTCAAGATCAGAACAGACATTGCGACGCTTGATATCCCAGAGGGCTTTACCCTGCCAAGCGCCAATGTTTACAAGACATCGGAGTATTGGGAGGCTGTAATCAAGATGAAGGCAAGGCTTGAGCGATTCTGCCTTGAGCAGCCGTATGCAGCCTATCTGCTTGCTCAGTTTGCCGCCAGAGACAGTCAGCACCCATTCTGGAAGCCGACGATTGCATCGAGATCGAGGGGCCTGAGCTTTTAACTCAGGCATGTGAATACTCCCACGCATCATGCTGCGCATGATACGGTGCATCGGCTCTGCGTTCCCCAAAGGGTCGAGAGCGTCACCGGTATTCTCGGTGCTGCGCAGGAACTTTGGCCTTTCGCAGCCTGCTCATCCTTTCGGTGAGTCAGTTTTAACACCATGGCCCAATAACGGGCCGCAATGTTGTAGCTGGCATTCAAGTCACAGTTGTATGTTTTGCATGTGCTGAAGGTCGCCAGCTCATACTGTTTAGGGTCGCGCTTGAGTTTTCCGGAACCATCATGCGCCCAGGAAGAGGTGCCTCGGGCATACACATACACCACTTTCCCGCCCATCTCGACAAACTTCATCTCGATCAGATTGGCGAGCCTGCGGTGCAGCCATTGATGGAACTTTTGCTTCAGCGCTGAACGCTTGCTCCCGCCTTGCGGGCGCCAGCCTTTCAGATTCTCCAGCACTATCGTGTCAGCCTGGTGTTTACGGGCAAAGTCGACCAGCTGACGGGAAGTCAGCTGCGCGATCTGCTCGTTAATATGCCGGGCCTTGCGGTAATCACCTTTGCAGAACCCTTTACTCAGTACAGCGGTTTTACGCGCTTTTTGGCGAATGGTATTCGCCCGTTGGTTACGCCGGTCTATGTCGGCTGCGGGATGGAAAAATCCACGCGCAGTCACAGTGCCGGATGAAGTCACCACGCTGGCCGTTGCCAGGGTGTTGATGCCGATATCCACCGCCAATACCCGTTGACGGTTGGTCAGACGTACCGGTATCAACGACACCGGCACCGAGAGATGGATTGATTTACCCACGATCAGCGAAGGCGACTTCAAATCACCCAGGGTATGTCGCTGGCGTGTGGCCTTGATCGGGATCTGGTGCCACAGCCACTCTTTACCATCCCAGAGCTTGATCGAGGCCGTTTTGAACTGGGCATCGAGTTTGTACAGTTGGCCCCGATACAGCGCCGGATAACAGCCAGAAACGGGTTAAATACTGGAGGCTTGGCGTGCGAATGTTTTCGCTTGCCGTCGAGCCAATCGTCGTAACGACTGATATACGACGAAACCTGCCCTTTGACGAATTCAATCGCTGCCCGGCGCAGGTACGAGGGAAACTTGTAAAACTGACGATCAAAGTAGCGGTGTTTGGGTTGCCGGTTTTTGTTAGTCGTGTGCATCAAACGCTCGACCGCAGCCGTAAAACTTGGAGCCCTCTGCAAAGACGCCCAATTCGCCATGATCACGATGCTTAACGCACGACAATAACGGCGATACTCACTCACTGTGAGCTGGCAAAGCTCGTGATGATGAGGGGTGGCTTGAAGCGGCCATTTGTCAGTGCGTATAATGGCTTTCGTCATAGTCGAATAGTACATGAATATCATGGACTATTCAAGGCTAAAAACGAGCAACCATGCCGCTTTCAGGCTGCATTACCATCTCGTGCTGTCGATGAAGTAACGACACAAATGCCTATCCACTGAAATGCTTGAGCGAATGAGGGAAATCTTCGTATCCGTTCTGCGCAAATGGGATGCCGAGCTGGTTGAATTTGGTGGTGAAGCTGATCACGTGCACCTGCTATTCGAAACCACACCTACATCAAAGCTCTCAGATCTGGTTAAGAACCTTAAATCAGTCTCTGCTCGGCATATGCGCAAAGAGTTTGCGGCTGAACTGGCGCATTTTTACTGGAAGCCATACTTCTGGAACCATGCGTATGCACTCATCAGTGTTGGCGGTAGAGCCAATATCGAAACACTGCTGAAGTACATCGAAAACCAGGATGATCCTCGCAAGCTCGGATAGCGGCTGACTAGCGCATCATGCTTCGCATGAAACGTAGGATGCGCCGCTTAGTTGCTCAATTGGATGTTTGATGCGAATGGACGCAGGCTAGTCGATCATTGCTATTTAGTCGCCCTGGCTACCAGCGTATCGATGACCCGATCAACCTTGTCGTTTTCAAGAAGCAATTGATGCTTTCTATCTGCGAGCGCAAGGCCCGGAAACATGATACCAAGCATAATGTTGGTCTGAGTGGGCGCATCCTCATGGAGGGTAATGATCACGTCATCACCATCTTGCTCGATGCGCCTAATTCCCCACTTGCGAAGCGCAATGTGCTTATAGACAGATTCCTTGAGTGTATGAATCTCATCCGGCAAATAGCCATAGAGATCCTCAAGCTCAGAGAGATGCATGTCCAGCTCATCGCGACTTTCACTGCTCATCAGCCGTTGATACCAGGCAAGACGCTCACCGGTTTCCGCTATGAACTGATGAGGGATCCGGCCCTCAATTGGCATTTCGACGTTGTTAAGCATGATCGCCCGCTCGGCGGAGGCGCTCCCATCCTCCATTGCTCTGACGGCCTGCTCAAGCAGTCTCATGTAGAGAGTGAAGCCGATGTTGTGAACATGGCCACTCTGTTCCTCGCCAAGGATTTCACCGATTCCACGGATTTCCATGTCATGGCGCGCGATCATCACGCCCTCGCCAAGATTGGATGCCTTCTCCATCGCCTTGAGGCGAAGCATGCCTGTCTGGCTTGATTTTGGCTTGTGCAGCAGGTAGGCATAAGCCTGCCGAGAGGAACGACCAACTCGGCCACGCAACTGATGCAATTGGGCAAGGCCAAGGTTGTCCGCATCTTCAACAATCAGGGTATTGGCATTCGGAACATCGATGCCTATCTCAATGACCGTTGTGCTCACCAGGATGTCGAACTCATGTCGCCTGAAGGCGAACATTGTTTTCGTCATCTCGGCTTCACTCATTCGTCCGTGCAGAATGCCAATACGCGCATCAGGCATCAGCGACTGGAGTCGTTTTACACACTGATCCATCGTGTCGATAACATTATGCAGATAGAAAATCTGGCCGTTTCGAGAGAGCTCCCGTGTCATCGCGATTTTTAGCGATGAATCCGTAAATTCCCTGACCAGTGTTCTTACCGAAAGGCGTCTAGCTGGCGGGGTCGCAATGATTGAAAGATCGCGGATACCCGAGATGGCCATACCAAGCGTTCTTGGGATAGGGGTCGCCGTCAGCGTCAACATGTGCCGATTGCCGCGCAGGCTGCGCAGCATTTCCTTCTGCTTGACGCCGAAGCGGTGCTCCTCATCCACAATAATCAGGCCAAGGCTTTTAAACTCAATATCGCCCTGAAGCAATCGATGGGTGCCAATAATAATAGAGGCATCTCCGCTCTTGATTTCATCAAGATCGCCACGAGAAAGGCTATTTCGATTGGCCAGCTTGATCTTAATGCTGGTTTCTTCAAATCGAGAAACAAAGCTGTTGAAGTGCTGTTCTGCGAGGATGGTAGTGGGCGCCAGGACAACCACCTGATAACCCTGGTGTGCAGCCAGGAACGCGGCACGCATGGCAACTTCAGTCTTGCCGAAACCTACATCACCGCATACAAGCCTATCCATAGGCTTGCCTGACGTCAGGTCTGCAATGATGTCTTGAATAGCGCGCAGCTGATCTGGAGTCTCTTCGTAAACGAAAACCTCGCAGAATCGGTCGTAATGAGAATCCGCAGGCTTGAGAGAAATGCCGACAGCATTTTCACGGATGGTTCTGATTTTAACCAGGTCAGCCGCGACAGAAAAGGCGCTGTGCTGAGCCTCACGGATACCCATCATCCAGGACTGATCATTCAGTTTTGATAAGGGGGCTTTTTCTGGAGAACCGCCTGAATAGCGAGAAACCAGATCAAGATCCCTGATTCGCACAAAAGCCATCGCGTTGTCAGCATAGGCGACGCGAACAACATCTTCTTCAGTGCCGTGAAGGCCTTGCATGTTAATACGCTCAAAGCCCGCGAAACGCCCAACCCCATTCAAGGCGTGGACTAGCGGCTCCCCAGGCTCAATTTCATGCAGCCCCTGAAGGATGATGCGTCGCTGATGTTCATTCAGCTCGTTTTCAAGGCTGGTTTCAATGACGCTTCCGAAAATCTCTCTCTCAGTGATAAGGCGATAATTGTTTTTTTCGCTGGCATGCCCATGCGCCAAATCACCCATGCTGATATAGATCCGATTGACGTCAGAAGGCGTTCTCGATTGCTCAAGGAAATCATCAAAACCTTCGACAAGGGTCGCCCGGTAGCCAAGCATGTTGGCCATCACGCGCATGTGCTTTTCCCTGACCTGGCTTTTGATTACAAAAAGCGTGTCACCGTGAGACTTGATGAGCGCTTGCAGGGCTTTCAGCGATTCCTGCAACGATGCCATGCGTCGCATACCGCTTTCGGTGTAGCCGAAATTAACAGCGCCCGGCTCTGGCTTGTCTGAAATTTCAACAGTGGCTGCTTTTGAGATCCGTTGCAGTAACGTTGAGCAAGGCAAAAAAGCCTTTTCAATGGCTGGGACAATGCGTGTCACATCAGCAAGAACCTCTTGATGGCGGGTGCTGACGAGCTGATTGAATTCCTCGCAGGCTTCACGCGCTCCAGGCAGGATAACGAATGAGGGTTTTTCAACCATATCCAGCAGGCTAATTGAGCCCACGGCGCTATCAGAAACCCACCAGGCGAGCTCGGGATGATCGCTACCCTGGCTGACCTCCTTATAAACAGATGTTGAGCGTGGATCATCATGATGCTCGTAGCTTCCGCGACGGAAACCCTCAATGATGCTCTTGTCGATAGGGTAATCGCGGTTTGGGTAAACCACACAGCGACTAAAGCTTCCAGAGGATTCTTGCGTCAACGCATCGAGCTTTTTGATCTGGTTAATCTCGCGCTGATCGTTTAGGCGTATGCGAAGTGCGCTATGAGAAAAGCGAGACTGCTCACGAATCCCGCCTATTGGGTAGACATCAATCACTTTTCCGCGAATCGAATATTGGCCGGGAGACTTTGTGCGAAAAGCTGGCGAGTAGCCCCATGACTCAAATACGCTCGCGATGTCATCGTTGATCTTGGCGCCGAGCTCGAATGTCAGGTGCGATTTCCAGAAATCTGAGCCGGCGAATAGACGCATGGCGTTGCGCACGCAGCTCACAATAATGGGTTTCTGGATAGAACCGCCCGCAAGGCGTGAAAGCTCAAAAGCTCGCTGGCTCATGATGCTTGCTGATGGGCGCTCAAGATCAAATGGCAGCGTTTCGCTATCGGGCACATAGACGATTCGGCTGGACATGTCAGGCCGGAAATAGGCCATTTCTCTTGCTACAGTTTCTGCCTCGTTTTCCTGCCGGGTAAGGACGAATCCCTCACGTTCCTTCAGGTGGTTTGCAATGGCAAACGACATTGCTGAGCCAGAGAGCGCGTTCCAATACATATTCCATCTCGCGTAGTTAACCCGTTTCTCTCGCCATCATAACCAACCTTTCATAAAATGCAAGCCGAATGTAGTGGATTTTATTAACTTTAAGTTTTAAATTGGAATAAGGGGGACACATTCATGTCTGATATCGATTTATCTTTTGAACAGCTTAGGCACGACATATTTGAGTCGGTGCTTGGCTCGCTTGGCAAGAACAATTACACCTATATACACAACGCACTTGTATATGGACGAGATCCTGAACAAATAATCTTGCCATGTCGCGAAGATGCCATGCTGCTCAGCAGATATGGCGTGTTAAGCCTTAAATACGATGTTCCAAATAACTACCCGATCTACTTCAATATCTCCCTTACGCTAGGCAGGCTTAATTACAGCGTTCAAGCTCATAAAGACCTGGTGGAAAAACTCGATCTGAAAATCTCTTTAACAGATCTTGCTGCTGAACTAGGCATCAAGTGTGGATGCCGAGAAATTCATGACGACTTAAGGTTCGAGTTTTGTAACGACCCGACACTTGTATGGGCACCAACGGCAATCAACATCCTTAGATCGCCACAGCTTGAGAAGGCATTTACAGAATTCGTCAGGCTTCAGGCGGATAAGCTGATTGTTTCAATATCTGGAATTCTTGCAGGGAAAGGCATCTTCAAGGAAACAAGCGGTGGAATCTATGCCCTTCTAATGGTGCGAAGTATGGGTCGCAGCGATGTGCTCGAAGACATTGTTAACGCTGATTTCGAGATTTTAAGCAAGGATACACGCGAGCCACTGAACGTTGTCTATTCAATCAGGGCCAGGGAGAGGATTCAGGCGCCTCTTATGCTTCTTGATGCACTCAAGGAGCAGCTGAATGAGAGTGGGTACTCCTGTTCACTGCGACCAGCATGGGGTTTTACCGGAACCCATCCAATGATTGATCCAATCATCAAGGAGAAGGTTGTGGAGGTTGAGCGACTTGTTGAGGTTGAGAAAAGGGTTGAGGTCGAGAGGCTGGTAGAAGTAGAGAAGCTAGTTGAGGTTGAAGTTGAGAGGGTTCCGCCGCCGCTTGACTACTCGGCGTTTTTGACGGAACCCAAGGTGGATTAGTCAGGCTGATTCATAACGTTCTTGTAAAGATATAGCCGGAGGCTTGGGATGAAAGGCTCAGCCTCCAGGTTAATATCTTTTCTGGCCCTTATGGATCGCTGCACACCGCAAAGCTCTTCTGGAAGAATGACTCTTTTCCCTTTTGGGTAAAAAATGGGTAAAAAGACCGGGCGTGTTGTTCGGATTCCGTCACGACTTCTAATGTTCGATTTGTAGTAATTTTTCAAATGCTGGATCTGTGCCAAAGGATAGGTTGCTGGCAGCTGAATCAGTTTTTTGATTTGTATGTCAATATGAGCACCTTCCATACCGCTACTTAGTAACAAATCTATGGCCTGTTCCGCAGTCATTCGGCTAATACTTTTTCCTTTTGTACTAAGCGAAAAGTCAATTTTTTTTGGTGTCTGATCAAGAATTGGAATATGCCTGTTAACGAGCCTCAAAGAGAGTCTTCCAAGCCCGGCATCAGCAAGAAATCGACGAAATGCTTTATCATGGCCTGCCCTGGATTGCCCTTTTCCACAAAAGAGCGCTCTGAGTGCTTTAAATTGGGAGGCTAAATCATCCTTTATAAGGTTAATCTCTTGAGCGATGGATATGGCTTGTGCGTCGCATGCTACGGCGCCAATGCCAATAGGCGTTTCTCTTCCATCTCTCTGGTCGTCACTACACCAAATGTTTGTGAGTCGCTCTGATATAAGCGAAATCGCCCGGTCACCATTTAGAAATGGGCCGGGCGAATTGGCGCAGATTGCTTCTGAATCATCTAGAACCAGACAGAGCTGGCGGGTCTGCTCATCAAGCGCTTTGAGCGTCTCCTTCAGCTTGAATATTTCCATCGGTACTATCCTTGACGGCTCTTTCCCGATTTATAATTTCTTCACGCGCGATTGACAAGTGATTTGATGCCCGAATGCCCACTTTCGCGACCCGACGAGTAGTCTTGTGATTTGGATGACGGTAATCAAACATATCCACCAGAGTGACAACGATTCCTTCGTTACGGATGGCGTCGAGGATCTCCTGATCTGTTGCTTTTTGGTTCGCCTTGATCATGATGCGTTCGCCACGATAGCGAGAGAGAACAAGTCCTGCGCCAGAAGCGTTTTTGTCGGTAGTGCGTGTCATGTTGAAGCTCCCTTTAGTAAATCTGTATAACCAATATTGACAGATTCGGGAGACATTGCAATAGGTATCTATCGAATTATTTCTCCTGCTCCCCGCCCCCGGAGGCCGCGTCTTTAGGGTCTTTGGCCTTTGCCACAATGCTTTTTGGGCCAATGCGAATTGATTTTTTGATGGTCGGGCCTGTGCGTTGCCAAGGTTTCATTCCCGCCATCGTCTGCTCAATCTCACGAGCCTTCATGAGCCCCTGTGCGCGCTGCGCCAGTTCCACAAGGCTCTGCCTGGCTACCGAATCGGGGTAGCAGATCGCCAATTGACTCGCGGCGAAAGAAATGACCTGGAATTGATCCTGAGCCCATAGGACTCGTGAAAGATACGTGAAGAGTGGCTCAATCCATAATGAATCCTGAGCATGAAAGCGCGTGAGAACGCCCATAGACTTCTTTAGCTTCGCCAACCTGTCTTCTCTCATATGGCTTGCCATTGCGTCCCAGAAAGACTCTGGTACAGGCTGAAGCAGTGCGCAACACCGCAGCACATCAAGAAAATCATCCGCTGGAATTTTTTTCTGCTGTAGGCGGCGGTAGGCGAATTTGAGCGCACCTGTCTGAAGCTCATCAAGCGTGCGCGGTATCTTGCCATTCATCTGCGCACGAGCCAGCTGTGCAGCTCGGGAGAATGCATCAGCCTTTGCCCGGACAAGAAGAGCTATGAAAAGAGTGTCGTCAGCCAAATTTATGGCTTCAGGTTTTGACTCAAAATCCCATCTAGGGCACTCATAGGGTTTTTGCCATGGGAATGCGTATACGTAATCCTGATGCCCTTTTCGTAGGGCAAGCGAAAGCTCGGAAGACGAAAAGAATAGGATGTCCCACATGGTAACGCTCTCAGAATTTTTTGGTTTTCATTTCTTATGATAAGCTAAAATTGTTTTCATGGTAAGGGGATGATTTTGTCAAACCCATTAATGCTCAATTCGGTCATGTACTTTGCTGATGGCTCTGCCGCCCCTTCATGTGGGGGTGCATGGGCAGTAGTCAGGGTTCAGTCAGCAGATGACAACCTGTTTATTCAGTCCGCATCTGGCAAAATATCTCAGGCAGATTCACTTATCGCGGAATGTATGGCGGCTCAACAAGCGCTCTGTTGGGCTGACGAAGAAAATGTGACCTTGGTGGTCGATAACCGTAATGTTCACGCATTTTTGAGCGCAAAAAAAATCAACCAATTAAGGCCCCAGCAAAAACGACCCTACTGGCCATGGCTCCTAAAGCTGATGTCGACAAGGCTTTTTCGTGAATCACGGGGTACGTCAATAGCGGTTAAGTGGGTTAAAAGCCATACGCCACTTTCATCACTACCGCCCAATCCTTCCTACGATGATCTTCTCGCCTGGGGTAATCATCTAGCCGATAGACTCGCCGCGAGCACCCTTAAAGGCGGTAACTCACCTGACCCAGGCGAACTTCATATGATGCGATACCTGCAATGAAGGATCACATCTCTGGAAGCTGTCGAGATTTTTCTCCAGACATGGTGGGTATCAGATTGAACCCAATCATCAGCACTGTTCGCTCATCTGCATTCTTCAAGGGCAATACCTTGTGCACGAAGCGAGGATTTTGGTTGTTAACACAAACCAGTGTTCGTGATGCAGGCCTGATGCGCTGAGCTTCTCGAACGACACTTAAGTTCGTCTTTAAGTATCCACTCGAAACGTCACGGACGCCGACAATAAGCTCGCCGCCACCATCTTCTGGCCAGCCCGTTTTTCTATTTAGATAGATCAAAAAGAAAAAATCTGCTTGAGCAGGCCCATCCCAGTGCCAGTCGAGATCTTCGGCCCCATTCCAAAGGCTGATAAATGACATTTGTGCCCTGTATGCCTCCATCCAGATGCCCATGATGGACTTTGACTCTAACAGACCTCGACAGGACTGAAGCAGGTTGTCCGGGGCATTGTGCATGGCCCAGTCGTTATATTCCGATTCCTGGTCGATTTTTTCGATAGCCTGACTTTTCTTGAACGTGGATGACCACGAAGGCACCTTTATGAATATGCCATCTGGATCATCGATCCAATTCTGGGATTGCACCAGCTCAAGCAGAAGCTGGTAGTGTTCACGGCTAAGCAGTATGGCATCAAAGCCGGATTCGTAAATCGCATTAAGGTCAATTGGCCGTATTTCTTTCATGGTTAATCTCCTTCCATTCGAGCATATACGAAAACCCAAAATTTCCAAGAAGCACATATGGAAAAGCCCCGCAAAGCGGGGCTTTTTCAGCTGGCATGCCTTAGATGGCAAGCTACTCTGTTAGTCGTTTTTCTCGACCCAACCTTCAACGGTTTCGGCACCGTATTCGGACTTCCACTCCTTCAGGAGCTTGTGGTTGCCGCCTTTGGTTTCAATAACTTCGCCAGTGTCAGGGTGGCGATACACCTTTACGCGGCGCGGCTGGCGAGTGCTGGTAGTGCCACCTCCAGTGCTAGTCTTGCGACCACGGGTCTCGGGATTCAGTTCGGGCGCAATTGCGAGAGCAATATCACGCAGGCGAAGTCCACGCTCTTTAGCGACCGACTTGATTTCTTCGCTGTAGTCGGCAAGCGTCTTAACTTGCTCACTTAGATCAGAAATGCGCTTTTCCAGAGCGGCGCGTTGTTTTTCGAGATCGTTCAGCAGTTCGATTTTGCTCATGAGGTTCACTCCGTTGGGTAGTTTTGTTTCTTTCGTGGCTGAATATAATCATCATGTATGTGGTCGTCAACTACTTAATGAAGTTTTTTTCTGATCTAATGCAACTATTGATAGGTTGCTACAGAAGAAGGTCAGGGGGACAAGGTTTATGTTGCGCGAGCGCGTTGGGGTCTATGTAGACCAGTCGAATATTAACATGAGTGGTGGATACACCATGGACTACTCGGTTTTGCGCAATTTTGCCTTAAGAGGAGAGGCTCAAGGTGTGCACTTAAACGTGTACTCATCCTTTGATGCAGGTAAGGCGGAGCGAGACCCTGGTTGGGCAAGTCGCTTTTTGGGGTATCAGAGTGCGATACGTCAGCTGGGCTATCACCTCAAAATGAAACAAAGCCAAATGTTCGATGACGGCGAGAAGAAGATCTGCAAGGCTAATGTTGACGTTGATATTGCAGTAGACATCATGGAGAGTGCCGCTCGCCTTGATCGTATAGTGTTGCTTACAGGCGATGGCGATTTTGCAACGCTGATTCAGGCGGCGCGACGCCTGGGGTCGAGGGTAGAAGTGATAGCTTTCGATAATTGTAGCGCCATGCTGCGCGAGGCAGCCGATGCCGTATTCCCAGGCTGGCTCATTCCTGGCCTGCTTCCCACTGATTCAGGCAGGGCTCGTCTGCGAGGAATCATTGAAGAGATCAGTGTTCAAGGGAGCGAGCTTGGGGTAATCCGATACCTGAGAGATGATCTGATCAATACCCAGCCACTGATGCCAATGGCACCAGAAAACTGTGGTTACGCCATTTTCCACAATGACTCTGTAAGAGTCACAGATCAGTCAATCCTGCGTGGAGCCGTGGTTGAGTTCACGCCCCATGAGTCAGACGCAGATGAGGGTGAGCAAATCGAAATTCGGGCAGTGGATATTCAGCCGCTCAGAATTGCAACCCGCTCGGGATGGTACAAACCTTTTATGGTTGCTTAACCAGATGCGGCCATTCCTATAATAAATATATTGACAAATTCGAGACATTCCCATGAGAGCATTGTTATCAAAGGTGCGAGAGGCGCGCGAGAAAGCCAGCGCGCAGTTTCTAAAGGATCTCGCCATCCATGAAATGGCAGCAGTCATCAAAGGGGTTTTGCCGGATGTAATCAATGCTGCAATAGCACAGCGCGACAACCCTAGTGACTATATCAGGGCTGAAAATCTGATACCTGTTGTTCACAAGATCTTTACAACGCAGATGCTCATGGCTGTTGAGCAGCCAAGGCCCTCCCCTGAGCTTATTCGCAGAGTCGGAGGAGAGGCGACGTATGCGATTGCCAAGGCGATTTGCAACGACCCTGATAGTAGATTGCGCTACACCCGTGTCATTGAGCACATTAGAAGCTTCGAAGACATGGTTAAGGCGTACCCCCTAAACCCAGCCGATAGACCCATTAAACTTGTGGAGAAAATTGGGCGGGCAATCAAGCAATTCGAATCACTAATCCCAAGCGCCATTGACCGTGCTGAAAATATGTTTAGACGTCAGCGGCGTGGGTTCTGCCCTGAAATTCTGACGTTTCAGGGTGGTGGGGCAAAAGGGATGAGCTATGCAGGGGTTGAAGAGATTTTGACGAAGGCCGGCATCACGTCGAATGTTAAATATGTGGCAGGTACATCAGCAGGGGCGCTGCTTGGACTGCTTGTCTCCATGGGATTTGAGTCGCAAGAGATAAACTCAATCGTTCGAAACGGTCAATTTGCTCAATTTTTCGCTCAAAGTTCGCAAATATTCAAGTTGATGGCCGCGCCTGGGCTAATTATTGATCGCTGGAGAGGCACACTCAAGCCAGAAGATCACCCATACCTCGAAGGCTTCAATCTGTCAGAGTTTGCTGAAAAATTCATGTTGCCAAGGCTGGTGAAAGAAACAGGCATAGCCAGGATCGATTTGATCATGCTTAAGGACACTGAGCTTGATTCGCTTCTGAGGGATCAGGGGGCCAATCTTGACGCGCTATATAGGGAATCGAAGGATGCATACGAGCGACATCTGATTTCATCAGGAAGGGTAAATGAGGTTGATGTAATCAAGTTCTCAGGCCTGCCAGGGCGAAGCGAGTATCTTCAGGCCTGCGCAACCTCTGTGCGGTGCTGCCGTGAGTCGTATCATCCTGAGAATGACATGATCGAGTCATACCTTGCCGACATCATTGAGATTGCTGTCTCGCGCTATATTGAAAAAAACCCGGCATCCGAAATGGCAAAGACCCTCACATCAAAGGAAAAGATGAGGGCCATAAGCTTTACAGAGCTACAAGGGCTTGCCCAGGAGAGCAATTATCAATCGTTCAAGGAATTTGGGGTAGCCATCACTGAAAGCCATATTATGACGCTAGGCTGGTTTCCACGTGCCTATGATAGCGCCGTAAGGTCATTGAAGTCCTTATTCGGGAAAGTGGATGTGAATGATTCTGCCCACCAAATAAAGGATGAGCATGCAAATTTCAAACCTGTATTTGCGCGGGCTGGCGGTGGCGACTACGTAGATATGCCGGTCAAGACAGCTGTTCGCGCCAGCATGAACCTGCCATTTGTGTTCGACACCATGCGCTACAAAGGGAAGAAGCATTTTGACGGCGGGATGATAGCGAACAACCCATTTTCAATATTTCTCGATAAATTCGGTGACGATCCGAAATTGGCCGAGGAGAAGACAATAGGGTTTGTTCTCTCAACAATAGACTCAGATATGGAAAGCCTGGCTATTGATGATATGGCCAAGGTTGCCAAGAAGCAGATGGCCATCGAGCTTGAGCGATACCCAGAGGGATTCATCAACAAAGCCAAAACGGCGAGTGTTGAATTCGGCATTTTCCTATACAGCCTTGGATTAAACCTTGGGTCGCTGAGAATTGGTGATGCGGCCAGCCAGATCAAGTCACTTTTGACCGCGCCACTTGGCAAGGCAGCTGGCTGGATGGTTGAGAGCATTATGGATAAATACAATGCAGCCCTCCCATCTGAGCAGATCTTGGAAAATACCGGTGTAGTCAACACAGGAATGGTGAAAACCGAGCAGTTCCATCTTTCGGCAGATCAAAAGGATGTGCTGATAAGCGCTGGAAAACGGGCCGCCCTGAGCATACTGAGTGATCATTCTGATCGGCATCTGCGCTTCTCAAAAGACCGGCTTTCAAGTCTGATCAATATCGAAAACGAGCTCTGTGAGAAAATGGGTGAGCAAAGCCAGTTGCAAATACCCGCGCTCGCCATGAATGACGCGAGGCTCCTGGCTCAAGCATTGAATGATGCGTTTGATAAAGAGGTGAGTTTTGGAGATTTGCTGTCCGGATCATTACCCAGCACGTCAGCTCATCATCAAAAGCCAATGAGTGGTATTGACGACAGGGAAGACAAAACGCATGATGACAGATCACTCAAAGCTGTTTAGGGGGTCAAGCTTCCACCATGCTCATTGATCAAATTTCACTCATTAGCTACGCGGGAATGCTGTCACCCTACTTTAGTACCGACAGCAGCTATTCTCTGATTACAGGCACATCGGTCTTGACGTCGAAGTCTGTGCCTGGGTTGTCGGGGCTATGCGATACACCCCATGGGCTTGTTGCTGTCATCTTCGTGGACAACCTGCCAGTAGCTGATCGCTCAGCGGGCATCATGCTTCAAACCATGCGAAAGCAGGGAGATGAGAGCGTCAACAAATGGCTTGTACAGGTGCAGCAAGGATCCTTCGCCTGGCAGTTTATGGCGAGCGAAATGGTCAATGGAAAGGGTAAGCCGCACGCCAAAGCTATTTTCCTGAGGTGGAAGCCTGGGTGCATGACAGCAGCCATTGAGCGTCATCATAACCTCGTCAGAGCGCTTCCTGAGGATCAATTCTTGATTGGAAGTGACCTTGAGAGAGTGGCAACCTCGACATTCATGCTGAGTGAAGGGTACTCAACCATTGCCCTAACGTACACAGGAGAACAATGGTTCAATCATTTGATTGAAAACGGGGGGCGGATCATGCTTGAAGATGCGTGTATTGATGCAGCCTGCTGCGTCGACGTGGAGTGGGCGATTGACGCTCAATCGATGATTGAAAGCTGAACGCAATCGTAAATTTTCGATAAAGCGTCTAAATATCCTGTCAATACCATGTTATCATATTGGTCTAACAGGAGAAATTCATGAATCTCAACAAGCAGCAAAAAGCCCTATGGGCGAACGTAAACAATATTTTCAACGTCCTCCAGTCGGTAAAGGCTCCTGTGGAGGTGGTTACCGCAGAAATGGCAAAATGGGCTGAAGACTTTGAGTCACAGGTTCCTGATGCGAAGATTAAGGTCATTCTCGGAGACACGCCGCGTCTGGAGCTTATCGATTGCTCACGCGACAGCGCCAGAACCACGCGTGACGCTTCGATGACCACCACACTTCGCGCAAGAATCCTCAATACGCGCCTCACAGCAGTTGTTGGCCTTCGCGAGAGCTCTGTTAGCAATGAAGTGCTTGCAGATGCACTGCTTCAGCTTTCAGAGCACGTTCGAAAAATGCCGTTTGAGCTCAAAGACAAAGAGACGGTGGATCTCTTCGATGTTCTTGGCATCAGGCACGCCAATTCAGGTGATCAGGATGATGACCTGACTCATGACAGCCAGGAGACCAGCGTGTCGCCCGTGGCAGCATCAGTCGAGGTAACTCAAGGCGCGCTCGTCGCAGAAGATCTCGTGGCTGATCCAGCGCCCGCAGTTGAGAAGCAGGCCTGCGACACGGTGCAAGAGGATTGCGTCCTTGTACTGGTGTCAGCTGACCCAGCCGTGGTTGATCAGCTTTAATTCGCCAAAAAAAGAAAAGTCCCGCATAAGGCGGGATTTTTTGTTCATTCACTATGCATATCGACGAGTAGAGAAGTACATGAAAAAAGGTTTTATGATCGCTTTCGATGGCGGCAATGGCGCTGGAAAATCAAGCGTGATTAGGATGGTTGGGGATCGACTAAGTGCCGATGGTCACCAGGTTGTATTCAGTCGAGAGCCAGGAGGAACGGTTATTGGTGAAAAGCTAAGAGAGATTGTGCTGTCTCCTGACACACCTGAAATGCATGATGTCACTGAGGCAATGATCTTTGCGGCTTCGAGAGCTCAGCATGTGAGGCAGCTTATCATTCCAGCCATAGAGGCAGGAAAGGTCGTGATTTGTGATCGTTTCGCAGCATCGGGCGTGAGTTTTCAACATTACGGGAGGGGGATTTCACTTCACTTGATCAAATCGCTAAATGCAATAGCGCTTGGTGGCTTCAAGCCTGATTTGACAATTATTCTTGATATTGATCCTGAAGTGGGTGCACAGCGCGTCAAATCGCGAGGCGAGAAGCTCGAAAGAGTGGAGTTGGCTGAGCTGGATTTTCATGCAAGGGCTCGGGAGGGGTTTCTTGCGCAGGCGAGGGAGAACCCGGATGACTATCGGATTATTGATGCATCTAAATCATTGGATCAGGTGATAAATGACGTCTTCAATGTAATTAATGAAAAAATGTCACGCGTAATTCAGTTCATCGCCTAACCTTAGTCATTCGCGTGAATCTTGTAGTGACAACGATCATGGACAAGTGCCAGCAGTCTCAGGCATCGCTGCTGCTCAGGACATCCTGAGCAGGGTGGTGCCTTACTGGTCTTGCTGGGTCGTTTTTGCGTGGGGGTTGGAAACGAAACTACCTCTTCTGTAATACATTTAGACAAGTAGCTTAAATGATGGACGGTGTCAGTATGCACAACAGGCATCTGGCACAAAGGGCATTTGCCCTGTTGCAGGATGATCAATGATTGCTTGATATCTGGATGATGCTGGATCCGAAGCGCAAAATTCTGCCACAGCGGCGATTCGCCCATTTTTTCGCCAGCTTGCTTCTTGCTAAATTTTGGAGAGAGTGGATGCTTGCTCATGGTAAGCCTGTGAATGGTTGAGAGTATTGTATAACACATTTATTGATACTTGACATTCATCAGTGGTTCTGTATACTAGGAGACAGGAAATTGTCAAGGCAGCAGGATGTCCATGAAAGCTCTCAACTATTACGTCAAAGCCCTCCAATTCTGTGATGCTTTAGAAAAATTCGGCATGGCGTCAATCATGATGCCAGAAAAGAATATTTTTATTTCCAATAAGCTTACTGGTGCTGATCGGGATCTAGCGATAGAAGCAATTGGGGTGTACGTACGAATACACAAAGTAATGAATCGAATAAAAATAGGCCTACAAATAGTTTCCTTAAGTGCAATAGCTATAATTGCTTACCATCAGATCCCTGGATAAATTTTTCCAGAGGGTTTTCTGAAAGGCGTTTGAGTTTATCGCCAAGCTCATATGCTCTTTTGAAAACAGGATCTATTTTCTGTGAATGTATTCCTGGCCTGGCAAAATTCCTCGATCCCCTTAAGATTTCAACAAGCGAGTCATATCGACCAGAAGTAAAGGGCAAGAATAGTTCTTCTGAAATAATATCAAACTGCAAAATTCCTACCCGCATGAATAGGTTCAGTGCATCACGCGAGTGATGTGAAATAACCATTGAGCGATCATCATCCTGTTCTAGTAAATCAAGGATGTCTTTGCGTCTTTTGTCCTTGGTGTGGCAAAGTGGCGCGCTAGTTGTTATCTCATTAATTGCTATTAAAGCCTCCTCAAACTCTTTTTCAGGCATAAACTTTAATGCGTTTCCCCTGTGCTTGTTTAGAAGCCTCATAATGGGCTTTGGATTTCTCGAATCAAGTGCAACCAGGATCTTGAGTGCTGTAATCAAAAGCCTTTTCTCACGCGCGTTTAACATTTTCTTGACTCTCGTATCTTGAATAAGGTGTCGCTCATGGGTCAAACTTATATCTACGATATAGGGTAATCACATGGCGATCAAGATTTACAACGAGGGCAAGAAAATTTCCAGAGGGTTTAGCCCAAAGGAAAAGCCTGTGCGCCTTGTCTTCAAGCAATATTATCTGCGTGGCGATGATTTTTCCTGGTACAGCATTGGTCGAGATAGTGAAAAATCAATGCTGGCCATGATTGCGGACAAAAGAAGAAGCGAAATAGTTCGCCATGAATACGGCGTGATGAAGAAAATAAAGGTTAACAGCATTGAGCATAAATTGCTGGAGGTCAAAGAGCACATGGCTTTGGAGGCTGCTGAAAAGGCAGTAAAATTTTCAAATCCTGTGACCGCTTTTACCGTATCACTCGAAGGATATTCGGAAAATAAAGAGTATCTTGTTTCAAGCCTTAACCAAAAGATCTTGTTAGATATACTCTATGAAACCTGTCCACACCTGAAGCCCGCACAGGGGCTTGAGGATGGTGCGCCATGACCCTTTCCGGAAAAAGAAAAGCTGGGAGGCCGAGGTTGCAGGCTGAGGCATGCATGCGAGCTGTTGGCTTGCCGTTGACCGAAAGTGACTGGGCGATTCTGTGCAACGTGACCAAAGCAATGTCCAAAAAAGCCAGCAAGGGCCTGTCAAAACAGGAAGCAATTCGTATACTCATAAGAACCGCAGGCAAAAATCATGACTGATATGATTCATCACGGGCAGGTCAAGCTTCCTGCCAGCTATTACGCAAAAGCCAAAAACGAATATGCAGATTGGCGCATCGCCTGGTTCAGGGAGGCCATCCAGAATGAACTGGATGCGGGAGCCACTCATATCGACTTCACCATCTGCCCGAACGCTGAAGATCCAGGGCTAACGCGTGTCGTTTGCCATGGGGATGGTCGTGGCATGGATGAGCACAAGCTCTTCAACGTCTTTCTAGCTCTCGGTCAATCCGAGAAAGAGGAGGGAAGCATCGGGGGGTTTGGCTATGCCAAGGTCATTCTGGCCTTCGCGCACACTCGCTATGAAGTTGAAACAAAGGGCATACACCTTACGGGCGCAGGTGGTAGCTACTCCTGGACGACAGGCAATGAGACCATGCCTGGTGTTCGCCTTACAGCTGACATGCCCAAGGAGGAGGCTGAAATCTGGATGATGGAGGATTCGCTAAGAAGACTGATTCATCATTCTCGCCTTCCCTCGGCAGTGAAAATCACCCTAAATGGCGAATCTCTGGCTTGCGGTGTTGATGATCATCCGTACACCAAGCAAACCCCTCTTGGCCCCCTGTCCTTCAAAGACCAGCCGCACGGGTACTCAACATCATTGCTGTGGGTGAGGATGCGTGGCCTTGCGATGTTCAACGAGCGGCTTTACATGAGCTCAGGGACGGCATTTGAGGGCTACCTTGAGCTTGAGGGTGATTCCAAGGATCTGATGACTTCGAACCGTGATTCGCTTAATCGCAATCATCGCGATGTTTTAAATCAAATTATGCAGCAACTGTCTAATGACAGGGAGAAGCTTAAGCTTAGTGGTGACATCGATATTTTGCTAAACGAGCGAAATATATCGGCTTATGGCGTAGAGCTTGAGAATGAAATTAGAGAGGCCGCATATAGCAAAGGCATGGATCCGGAGCAAATGCTCACCTACCTTGAAGATGCTGCTGATGAGGTTATTGATGGTCGCGCCAAGCACCCATTTGGACATCTCGTTGAAAAAATCAACCGTGTCAAAAATCATCTGGATTCCAAAATAAATAAAATACCGAGTGAATGGTATCCAGAAAACTTTAAAGTAAAATATCTCGATGAATCAAGCTCTCCAGAAGGCGCTCATCAATATGCGGGTGAAATCGCACAGAAGATGAACCTCAAACGTTATGGAAAGCTTGCCGCAGGCTGGGAAGCGATCATCAACACGCTACTTGAATCCAAAAATTATAGGGAATCACTGCGAGTGGTTAAGCGTGGCAACGCCTTTTTCCATGAAGACCTGTTGATTCACACGGGATTTGTGTTTGGATCTCCAGAAGGAATTTGCCAGCGTGACGAGAAGGCTAAACGAGTTGCTATTCTGTTCAACCCCAAGGTTGCTGAAGATGAAAAGCTTTCGGTTGGTGATTTGATAGATATTGCACATCACGAGCTGACACACTTGGATATCGACTACCACGGCGAAGCCTTCACTATCCGCGAATCGCGCCTGAGGAGGATCATGCGTAGGGACATTGGTGAGCGCGAGATCATCAGCGCATTCGAAAACGCTGTTTCGGGTTGGCGCGAAGCACATAGCGTTAACAAGTCCTCAAGGCGTAAGACAAAAAACCAGCTCTCTAACGATGAAACAGGTCTGAACCCATGACTGGCAATGAAAAAAAAGCACTCATAGACGCGTACTGGGCTGGGCCCGCCAAGGGCCCAAGTCTTTCTGAAGTCACACAACTAGCCATGGCCGCGTTCCCTGCCCTGAGGGGTTTTGACGCCTCCACCTCGTATATTCCATTGTACGACATACCAAAATTACTGATGAAATCAGGAGATTATGAGTCAGTCGTAGACCTTGTTAAAGAGTTAGTGGCGAATCAGCCAACAACGCTTATAGCTAATCAGACAGACGAACAGGTTGATTACGATTTTGAAGCAATCGGGACAGCACTTGTTTCGATGAAAGAGGCCATGCATAGAATCAGCCCGCCGCTAACGACTGATCAACATATCGAGATGTTTTTCTTGATTGATGAGTTTCATATATACAAGCTTGGCGGGGCAATACATCCATTTCTTGGAACTATGCATTTGAACCGAGAACTTTCAGCAGGAAACCTCGATGTATTTGAATTTCTTTATAAAAGATTCAAGGAAAAGGATCTTCCCAACAGCCAATTGATCATGGCAAATGTGAAAGACTGGATGAGGCCCTTCTTCGAAGGAAAACACGAGTTGCATTCAATGCTAATGGAAGACCTAAAGGCAAGGGGGGATAAAGATGTCTATGGTTTGGCGGATCAAGCCAACAATTTTTGGTTACAAAAGGATGCCTATATTAATAAGCTTTCCAGCAAAAGCAGTAGTGTAATGTGGCAAGAAACGCTTAGGGTCGCTACGGAAGTTTTTGATCTCTCGCGATATTACCCATTAAAAAGAGCGGTGGCTGACGGGAGAGCATTTACGGCCTTCAAGGGACAAGTTGATCTATTTTTGGCAGCTAAGCGAGATGGTTACGTTATTTCGGTAGATGAGTATCAGAAGCTCCTGGATCCAATAGAACGATTAGCTAAGGCAATCGGCGCGCACTGGGCCAAGAAAATTCCCGTCGAAATCAACAATGGTTTGTCGGATCTTTTCTCGGGCACTGATAAAGCAGAAATCATAAAGGGAAATCGCTCAAAAAACCTCATAGCATCCCTCCAGGAGCTAATGCCAGGCCAGGGGTGGATGAGTTTTGCTCGGCAGCAGGACAAAAAACCAATCTTACTTAGCCAGCTGGATCTTTGAATTGCAATTGTCAATTTATGGCATTGGTGTCATTATGCATCAAGAGGAAATGCCATGAATATGAATTGTATCGCCGCATTTGTGCTTGTTACGTTTAGTGCGCTCAGCTCCGCCACGGAGCTTATGCTTTATCAGGGCAATGAGCTTGTCACAACCTCAGAGCTTGCAGTGGCATTCAAAGATGCTCAGTTGCGGCCTGATAGGATCAGCGTTTCACATTACGAGGTCATCAAAAAGATTTACAGCCAAAAAGGCGTAGATTTCATTGGTCTTGTAGAGGAGGAGCGAGAGCCTAAAACATTCATCATAAACGAGAGCCCGTATTGGCGTATTGATGAAAACTTAATGGGTTTCTTGGAGAAAAAACCCACTTCTTTAAGTGACTTGAAAACCAAACCCATGCTTAAGCATCTAAGGCATGAAGAGTCCTGTCTCAGAATATTTATGACGGGCCCGGAAAACTTTACGCTTGAGCTCATTCGCAAAACAAAAGCCGATTTACTTGACCCCGAAGAACTGATATGCCCAGACTAGAGTAGAACCCGGTTTTTTGAAATTACTAGTCAGGAGCGGCTGCTGCGCACCCGCAAGCAATATGATCGACAGAGTTATTAGCGCAGAAACACTTATCCAAGCATTTGGCAAGTCAAGCAATCTGGAATCAGAGGGCATTGACCTAATAAATCTACTTGCGACAAATCGCAAACTTGCTAGCCAGGTAAATAGACTCTTGCTGGAACAAGGTGAGAAACTTTGTCCATTGATGAATGAGGAGCTGTTTTCAGCACTTTCATCAAGTCTGGAAAGCTCAATAGGCATGGGTAAAGGCGTGTTCATGTCTACACTTATGTACATGTCTGAGCGCTTTGCAAGGATAAGGCTGTCATTGTGGCTTAAAAGTGACGGGTGTTTGGACACTATCTCAACTCATTATCGTCAGGGCGTCTTAACCTATTCAATGCAAATGAACAGGCATTCTCTTGCTAATGACATTGCACACTGGATGGAAAGCTTGGGCGAGTCGGCGTCAGTCCAAATGAGCCTTTCTCGTTTCGATAGAGAGTCTTTGGCATTGGCTAATTTGGATGAGTTTCTTCCTGAAATAGCCCATGTTGACATTCTGTGCAGAAGCAGGGCTTATATGCAGGCTTTGACGTCAGCTCGGCAAGAAAGCAGCATATCCTTGATTAGAAGAGCTATGGCCAAGGAGTTGGGTACTCAAGATTATAGCTGGCGTGGGCTACTACAAGAACTCTGCCAAAAATTATCGGGCGATGTTTATGACACCGATACAATAATTAATAAATATAAGTCAGTGGGGACGGTACTTGTAAGTTACTTACATAACATGGACGAGAAAACTCGTAAATCTGAGCTTCTAGACGATGACCTTAGAGTGATGGCTTTCAAGCTTGGAATAGAATCAGTTATTGACGACATGGAATCACCGGCACACAAGAAGGCCGCGCTTGTTCACGGCCTCTCCCTTTAGGGTCAACGAATCTCGTAGTCTTTAGGAGACTTATCCTTGCCATCCTTTAGCGACTGCTTCATTAATGACTCGTTGATTATGGTATGGGATACCTTCACTAGTTCTGGTACTTTATTTTCACCAATACCTTTCCATCGTATACCAAAGTAACCTCTCCGGTAATGAGGGCTTTTCGTACCCTTTGGAAGATTGCTTGTGGACACTAGATCCTTGATTGGCGTGTAATGATCAGGCCCGACTACAATTCGGTCATAAACTCTAGTTAATTGTTTCTTAAGCTTTTCTTTTTTCTTGTCCTGAACCTGGCTGATACGCTCAGAAAGTTTTGATTCTTCAAATTCAGTGCGCCGCTGTGCTTTCTCGACATGAAGATAGAACAGTATTTTAGTTAAATGAGCAAAATTACTCTTAAAAAGCTTTACAAAGCTATTATTTTCATCTGAACAATGGGATTCCGACATCCTTTGTGAATACAGCTCAAAATGCCTGTCCAAAATATCGCTGATAGCTTCATGCTCATCCTGTATGTAAATACTGATAAGGTCAACATTGTCGAACGCAACGGGCGCTCCAGTAGCTTCTGCCTTTGTTGAGTTTACTGGCGACGCGCTAAATCCAATCTCTATCACTCTTGCCGGCTTGTTTGGATCGAGCTCTAGCACTTCTCTAACATCCCGACTAACCGGTGGTAGACGTTCAAATTTAGTTTCTTGTATATACGCGCCCTCGCATATACATTTTTCTCCACCGGAGTATGTGATGCGCTCTGATTGAATACGTCTTTCAGCAGGGTCAAATTCTACAAAGCACTCAGGAAATGGAGGGGCAAAAAACATTGCTGGCACTACCACCTTAATTGCAGTATCTTCCAGCAATAGATTAAGAGCAGGATTCACACTAAACAAAGGTGCCTTGCGCATCATATGTTTAGTTATCATGTAAAGAGAGACAATAGTAACTTTTGTAAATTGCTTATCAGCAATTACTTTTCTAGCCGCATCAGATTCCTGAAGCATGCCGTAAGCAGTAGAGGCGCTTACTCCAGTGGCTGCTATGTCTTTCAGCAGCCTATCGAACGATTCTCCCAGCGTTACGCGCTTAAGTGCCTTGACTTCATCGAGTGCCATTCGCTTGGGCATTGGCATTAACAATGCCTGCCCGCTGATTTCACCTAGGTCAGAAAAAACCTTGCGGATGTCGGGCATGCTCATCTGGATACCTCCTGGGCTGTAGATAGACTCTGATTTATTAGACTATACCACGCTTAGCGAACCACCGCCCAGCCAGGCCAGAGCCGCAATCACTGGAATTGAAATCCTAATTGATATTCAGTAACTAGTCTTGCCCTTGTTGAGCTATTGTTAATGCCTTCATCATCAAGCAAGCATTTTGTTTTGTAATGTTTATCGATTTGATGTAAATAGAATGCATCACCATATTTATCAAAAAATATTGGAGAGAAACCAAATTTACTTGAAATTTCAGCAATATTTTTAACCAAAATTTGACTTGGGCTTTTGGATAAAAATATACAACATGGAAGAGATGTGTCTCCACCAGACTTATTGTCTTTAAAGTATTGCATGAGAAACATTGAAATGAGGGATGCATTTTCGTCGTCCAAATATTCAACGAGTTCAAACTCGTGCTTTTTGGAATTATCTAGTTTAAACGATAAATCAAAAATTGATGAAATTGTAATATAATTTATTTCGTTGCTTAGCATGAATTGCCTTAGCTTTTTTAGTGCAATCGCTAAAGCATTATTGTTTTCAAGATTAGAGTCATACATACCAAGAAACAGATCATTACGCTCAATTTGAGTTTTATTGTATTCGGTAACCAGATTGCGAATTAGCTCGGAAACCTGGCCAACATCTTGAGCGCGAAAATAAATCCTGCCTCTTGTGCAATATACTTTATTAAACACCTTGTTAATGTCGTCAATGAATCTATTGATCTTTTTGAGCTCATTAATTAAGGCCGATGCTTGAGCCGCGTATGTTATCGAATTTTCTAATGTTTCAAAGTCATCTTTCATTGGCGCCTTTAATTCGCAGTGTTTTTTATTCAAGCAAAGCGCATGCAAAACCATTTGTTTAAAAGAATTTCCGGTAATGCTAGACCTAGACAGAAGATGTTTATAAATCCCTAAAAATTCATTATAGGTTGTATTACCAGCACCGACGAGAGGAGCGAGAGTCAAATCGAGAAGACCGCATCCAACACGGGGGAATTCGCCATAGAGGATTTGCACCACCTCTTTATGGTTGAGGAATTTTAAAGCACACCCGCTAGCACGCCATTTCTCAAAAACACATCTGTATGAGAGATTGCGGCCATTTTCAATGAAATCGCTTAAGTCCAATCTTTTTTTGCATACAAAATGGCTATATCCTTGCATTTCATCGCATTCTGCTCCGTGGGCGCCGAGCAGATAGACCCCATCGCGAAGCGACAGCTCCATTACTGCAAAACTGGTTTCTTCGGGTAAAAACAGGTTTCTGGATCTGCATGCATCATGCGTATCCAAATCATGCTCTCCAATACGACCCATTAAGAGCAATTGCATTGCGCTAGACAACTCGCCCAGCTCTACCTCCTGCGTGTACAGCGTCGAGAGAGCGCCAGGCCAGAAAGGTGAGACAGCCAGGCTATGGTGGCGTGTGTTGATCAATGCGCATCGAGTAACGCCATAATTCATGCGGCTTATGCTGTTCATTTCTTCCCTGGTAAACCCCTGTTCGTGGCTGTCAATATATGCGTTACGGATACTATCGGCATGTGACCAAAAAGCCAATAGCTTCTTCGTAGTCGTCTAAAAAGTGATTGCCGACAATTGACAGTTCGTTTGGCCTCAGCGTATGATTCGCGCACATCTTAAGGACGCTGCAATGAAAGGCCTTGCCCTGAACAAACCCCTCCAATCAACGCTTCTCGCAATCATGAGCATCTCATTGCTAGCCTGTGCTGGCATACTCCTTGGGGGTGCGGGAGCTGAAAATCAGCCGCTCCGCGAAAATGTCGATCTCATCACTGATCTTCGCCCGGCTGTGCTTGAAGAGCGGCAATTACAGGCACTTTCGCGTCCCATCGGCTCTCTAGCAGGGATTTGGCGCGGGAGTCACCAAGGCATTAGTGTATCAATTGACCTTGACGCCAAGATCCCAACCATCGATTTCAATAGTGATGGCAGCATTCCTATTGTCAGTGTATCAGCTGAGTTCTCTAGGAAAGGGCGCGTTGTTACAGTTGGTCAGGTTGCATGCGTCAGAAGCCTCACGCACCGCGTCCAGTCAATCTCTTATAGTGATTGCCCTTTGATACGGCAGGGAGACGTGCTCACACTTTCCATTTCGAATAATAGTTTGGTGATCAAGGGGCGCGACAGCGAGATTTTGCTTACCAGGGAGTAGGGGCATGGCTATCTTGGATGTTCTAAGAATACATCAGTGGTACAAAAACCTTCTGTGCCTGAGTGCTCTCCTTGTAGCAACAGTTACGCCGACGCTTTCAAGCCTGCTTCTTGTGATAGGATTTTGTTTTGCTTCAAGTGCGGTTTATGTCTTCAATGACATTATGGATAGAAAAGACGATGCGCTAAGATCAGATCGAAAGGATCGACCCATAGCAAGCGGCGCATTAAGTGTTCAGCGCGCAATTGTGTTATTACCTGTACTTTTTTTAACTTCCTGGATTGTATGGCCACATGAATTTTCCTTCAGGTGGGTCTTACTTTATTGGGGTGTTAATTTTTTTTACAACCTCATTATAAAAAAACAGTGTGGTTATGGATTATCCACTGCACTATGTGTAACCGCATGCTATTTGGCAAGAATAATGCCATTGGTTTCCTTGGGTGGGGTGCAGCCGGAAGAATATTCATTGATTGTCTCGATAGCTTTGATAATATTTCCACTAGTAATTTGGAAACAAAGAAGCTATCTGCACAAACTTCAGGGTTTTGAAGAGCCATTCAAGCTAATCGGTGTTTCGGGTATCGGTTTATTTTGTGTCGTAACTAGCCTGAATTTCGACTCTGGGGTTCTGTTGATGTGGCCTTTCCTTATAATTGCCTATCTTAAAATATTGTCTACCTCAAACACGAGAGAGCCTTATTTGGCCATTTTTGCTTGCTCAAAGGCTTGATTTGAGTCCGTCCGGGATGTTTCATGTTAAGTGCGTTAAACTGAATAGACACCAAGGAGTGATGCCATGAGTTCGAAGCTTGAAAATGAAAACTATTCCATAGCCAACGTTGCACATGCAGCAAATGTGACACGCTGGCATTCGGTTCGCTGCTTGCGTCATCCGAGCGTTGCTGAACACTCCTTTCTAGTAACCATGTACGCAGAGTACTTGGCCAAAGTGATCGACCCAGACATGAGTGAGAAAGATCAGTTGCTTCTGGTACGAAAGTGTCTCTGGCATGATATGGCCGAGGTTTCAACAGGTGACATGAGCACACCTCTCAAGCGATATCTTGAGTCACTATTTCCTGATCAAATGTCTCCCATTGAAATGCTTGAGCGAAAAATCTGTAAGCCGTATGCAGATCTTGCGGATCAGACGGCTGATACGCACCTAGGCATCATTACCAAACTTGCTGACATCATGGAAGCCATTCATCACATTAACAATGAAGGGGTTGGCAAAGCGGCGAGAAGGATTTATCGAGAACGCACAAACTCTTTCTCCGCATACATAAAGAAAGGGCTGCAAATGTGGCCTCAGTACAATTGGCTTGCCGCGCAAGACGTCCTTGACGCACTTCTGAATGATGAGCCAAAACAAATCGATTTTGAAGAGATACTCGAAGGATTCAGACCATCGTGATGACTAAGTGGCCCTGGTTTCTCAGGGCCACTTGTTAATTTCCGGATCACTTAAGGCCGATCCTTGATCCACGCGCCTCCAGTATCTCTTTTCAACTTTTCTTATGCTGCTTGCTAAACTTAGCGTTATTAGATAGTCACCCAACCTTATTAACTCGTTATCCTGCGCGCCAGTGAAGCGACTCACTGATACCAAATTGCCAAAGTTTCTTTTGTACTTGTCTGGAGTATCATCTACCCCAGCGATCCGATCCAGGGTATAGCAAGGGTGTTTTTTAATTATTTTTTTCATATCCTTGTAATGCGGGATTCCAACATTTTCAAAGCTCTTAATGCCACATTCCGCCGAGGTAAAAACATCTACCAGAGGGATATGCATTGGCCAAATAATGGCAAGCATATCATCAATATATTCTTTTCCCGAAGTGCTCCATACCATGATGTCATACACATCAGATATTTTTTCCAGCATATCTTCCAGCCCATCGCGAATTGATAGGTGCCCATGCGGTGTTGTGATTTGGGCATCACGATACGGCTTTTCATTGCAGTAGATGAGAGTTTCATCAAGATCGAAGACCACCAAAGGTCTACTGAATTGGCTCATAGTCTAAAACCGTCTGTTTTTTAATTGGGCAATATAGATATTTGAACAATCCTGAATGATGAAAGTCAATCGCGTTATCAGATTTTATCTGTATTAGGAGGCGCGTTGATCTTGGTTGCTTGCGCCAAAGCGGATCCATGGCATTTGTGAAAGAGTGAGACCACCCAAGCGTTTGTATATCAAACGAAGCTAATTGACGTTGTCTTGGCAGTTGATCGTGTCTGGCAGTGAGGGCAAGTGAGCGATTTTGTGAAAAATGATGAGGGCCAGGCAGGGAGGGGGCGCGAGTACTCTCAAGCCATTTCATGCCTGAGCAGGCACGCAATATGGATAGGTCTTCGCCTTTTAACCATTTGATTTCATGGTTCCCTAGCATTGCAGGCAAGCAACCGAAACACTGCCAGAGCCCAAATAGGCGTCCAGACCAGGCGGGAAAAACGCCAACGAAGTCGAGTTCATCGCCGCAATGGGCGCAGGGCAGGGGAGCGTAAATCAATGGCGACTTTCCACCCATCATCATCGGTAAGCCTGAAGGCTTACTCGATGTCGGCGTAAGGATCCATGACGACGTCATGAAGCGATACCAGGGCAAAGCATGTGAGCATGTAGCACTAGCGGCGACCAAAAAATCGTTCACAGAGCCTTCCGATTCATGTATATTGACTGTCCTCAAAGGGAGATTACCATGACTGAACACAGTGTTTCTGAAAAAGTGGCTTCTTTGCGCTCCTTCATTAACGAGCACAACTACAAGTACCACGTTCTTGATGAGCCGCAAATCACCGATCAGGAATACGACAGGGCATTTCATCAACTTCGCGACCTGGAGAGGCAGCATCCAGAGTTGCTTGACTCAAGCTCACCAACTCAGAAGGTTGGAGGGCTCGTTGCAAGCGGCCTCAAAGAGGTTCGTCACTCGATCCCCATGCTAAGTCTTGATAATGCCTTTACGGATGACGAGTTCAAGGAATTTCTGGCACGAATCAAAGCAGACCTTGGAACTGATGAGGTCGAAATTACAGCCGAGCCTAAATACGACGGAATGGCTGACACCCTGCGTTATGAAAATGGTGTACTTGTCCTGGCGGCGACGCGGGGCGATGGTACTACAGGAGAAGATGTTACTCATTCGGTAAAAACCGTCAGAAACGTTCCCCTCAAGCTTCGAGGCAATTTTCCAGCCCTGCTTGAAGTTCGCGGGGAGATTTACATGACGCGCTCGGGCTTTGACGCGCTGAACAAAGGTCTTGCCGAGGCAGGATTGAAGACATTTGCTAACCCTCGCAACGCAGCTGCCGGAAGCGTAAGGCAGCTTGATTCCAGAGTTGCAGCGAAGCGCCCACTGGCTTTCTGCGCGTATTCGCTAGCGCATATGGAGGGGTATGAGGGAACGCCACCTGCCAGTCATGGAGAGGCAATGTCGCTTCTTCGCGAATGGGGATTCCCGACAACGAGGGAAATGAAGGTAATGCGGGGTTTCGATGCTTGTCGTAAGGCATGGGAAGATCAGCAGACTGTGCGTGATAGCCTTGATTTCGACATTGATGGCATCGTTTTCAAGGTCAACAGTTATGCGTCGCAGCGTGAAATGGGCTTCCTCTCCAGAACGCCGCGCTGGGCGATTGCATGGAAGTTTCCGGCCCAAGAGGTTAGTACTCGTCTGAAAGCCGTCGACATGCAGGTGGGCCGGACGGGGATGGTTACTCCGGTAGCAAGGCTTGTACCCGTCAAGGTCGGTGGGGTGACAGTATCAAACACCACGCTGCATAACTGGGATGAGGTAGCGCGCCTGGGTCTGCATGAGGGAGATGAGGTTATTATTCGCCGTGCCGGTGATGTCATTCCGCAGCTGATGATGGCGGTGGAGAGCAAACGGGACGTATTGGCGACCCCTGTATGCGTACCTACGCATTGCCCGTGCTGCAATACCCAGCTAACCAAGGAAAACAGCTATCTTCGATGCCCAAACACTGAAGGGTGCCCTGCTCAGCTGGTTGAGAAGCTTGCCAACGCCGTTTCTAGAAAGGCGCTTGATATCGATGGCATGGGGGATTCGACCATTTCCGCGCTCTGCGAGCGTGGGCTGGTTAATGATCTGAGTGATATTTTTGCGCTGACAGCGCAAGACATCATGACGCTACCAAGCATGGGTGAGCAAAGCACCAAAAATCTTCTTGCTGCCATTGAGAAGGCAAAAACCCCGGAACTGAACCGGTTGATTTATTCGCTGGGTATCCGCGAGGTGGGTGAAAACACCTCAAAGTCTCTTGCGAAGACTTTCTGCACCATTGAGAAGGTAATCAATGCAAGCGAAGCTGATTTCGTTGCGATTCCGGACATTGGCAAGACAACGGCAAAATTCCTGGTCGAGGCATTCGCCCAGGGGGCTAGAACAAGAGAATGCGTCGAGAAGATGGTGGCGCTTGGTGTAACACACCAAAGCGTTGCAGTTGCTGATACGCGGCTCTCCGGGCATGTGTACGTGATCACAGGGACACTTGAACGGTGGTCTCGTGAGACTGCCACTCAAGCGCTTGAAGCGATGGGGGCGAAGGTCTCTGGCAGTGTGTCGAAAAAGACCACTGGCGTGATCTCCGGCGATGCGGCGGGGACGAAGCTGGATAAGGCTAAGCAGCTAGGCGTACCCGTGTTGGATGAGGCGGCTTTCGAGGCGCTGATCGGGTGAAGGCAGCCCCGCTAATGGCGGGGCTTCTACTGCAAGATAAATAACTAACCAAACCTACTCATTTGTTACAATCTGACCAAACAATAACAAGTGAGTCATGATCATGCAGCATTTATCAATAGTCGAAGCCAGCGAATTACTCGGCGTATCCATTTCAACACTTCGCCGTTGGGAAAAAGATGGCCGCTTGCGACCCTCTTTTCGCACCTGTGGTCAGCATCGTCGTTATGCTGTGAATGATCTCCATGCGCTGATAGGCAGGCACAGTCCAGAACAACGTAAGGTGGTGGGCTATGCTCGCGTATCTAGCCATGATCAAAAGGAAGACCTGGTTCGACAACGAGACAGGCTGATTCAGTATTGTCACAGCGCTGGACACAGGGATGTAGAAATACTCAGCGACTTGGGCAGTGGCTTGAACTATCAAAAGAAAGCCTTTCTCAAGCTACTGCGGATGATTGCGCTAGGCCAGGTATCAACGTTGGTACTACTTCACAAAGACCGCTTGCTCAGGTTTGGTGCGGATATCATTTTTGAATTGTGCAAGTTGAATAAAACACAGGTGGTGATTGTTGATCAACCAGTAGAGGCCAATCTGGAAACCAGCCTTGTTGCTGACGTTATCGAGTTGATGACGGTGTTTTCTGCCAGGTTATATGGCTCGCGTTCACGGAAAAACCTAAAACACTTGCAGCAAGCGGCTTGACCCGTATAGAAGATCTGATTAGTATCAAGCCATTCAGTTTGGAATACCCCACTTGCCCGTCTTCACCTATCAAACTCGCTTAGTACTAGAGGCTGCGCAAGACGCTGCCTTAAATGCCTATGCGAAGCAATACGGGCAACTGGAGCGCAAGTTGTTTGCCGCTATGGTGAAGAACACTTCGCTTGCCGCTTGCCACCGCAAGGATGAAGTGGTTTCTATTGCCCAACTAAAATCCAGGTTTATTGCTGACTACGGCATCACCGCCCGGCATTTCAATGCCATCCGCATGCTCTTGGAAGGCAAGATTGAGTCGATTAAGTCCCGTCAGGGTGACCTCATTCATGAGGCTCAGGGCAAGATTAAGCGACTGACCTCAACCCTTGTGCGCCTGGACAAAGAACTTAAGGTGCTGCGCAAACCCAAAAAGAAAATGACAACTGTCGATCCAGTCAAGATCGATAAGTTAGCGTTCTCACTGCATCAAAAGAAACGCAGCCTGGCGCGCCAGCAGGCGCGCCTGGAACGCATGATTACTGAGAAAGCCTGCGGCAAAGTCCGTTTATGCTTTGGCTCTCGCAAGCGTTTTCGCAGCCAATTCAATGATGCACAATTGACGCACGCTGACTGGAAAAAGGATTGGCAAACCAGCCGCAGTGATCAGTTCTTCCTGGTCGGCTCCAAGGATGAAACCGCAGGCTGCCAGAGCTGCGTGGCGACTGTGCAGGCTGATCAGCGCCTGAGGCTCAGGGTGCGCTTGCCAGAAGCGCTGGGCAAATACATCACACTGACCGATGTCCAGTTTGCCTATGGCCACCCATCCATTTTGAATTCCCTGGTAGCAGGGCGAGCGCTGAGCTATCGCTTTATCCGAGACGATCAGGGCTGGCGCGTCTTTGTCTCGACCCAGCACGACGATGTCCCGATAGTCACGAAACGCGGGCTTGGTGCCTTTGGCCTCGATCTGAATGCCGATCACCTGGCGTTGGCCGAGCTGGATCGTTTTGGTAATTTGACCAATACCCAACGCCTGCAATGCGCCACCTATGGTCTATCCACCGATCAGGCCAAGGCCAAAATAGGTGATCTGGCCAAGGCTGTGGCGGCGCAGTGCGCCGCCGCTGGCAAGCCACTGGTGTTGGAAAAGCTGGATTTTCGTCAGAAGAAATCCGATTTAACCATGATGAATCCGAAGGCAGCACGCCTGCTCTCTGGGTTCTTTTACGCACAGGTGGGGGCTGCGTTACGCAGCGCCTGTTTCAGGGCCGGAGTAGAAGTCATTGACGTCAACCCGGCCTACACCTCGGTGATTGGCGCGGTGAATCACGCCAGTGTCCGAGGCATTTCTGTCCACCAGGGCGCGGCCACGGCCATCGCCCGACGTGGATTGGGTTTTTCCGAACGTCTGTCCACGCGAGCGGGTGTTGCACCCACACGCGGGGGTGGCCATGTCACCTTTGCCCTACCTGCAAGGAATCGGGCGAAGCATGTATGGTCATTCTGGGCGGGCGTGAGGAAAAACCTGTCAGCGGCGCATGCAGCGCACGTGCGGTCTGGGGATCATAAACAATCCCCTGCGCCTGTGATTTCGGCCAAGCAATGCGTGGCAACACGCAAAGGCCTGGCCCATTCACTGAGCCCTACCCGGACGTTGACGGTGAGACCCCGTCACGCGAGTCACCCTCACTGCGGGAGTGACGGCCTCGAAGATGTGCCCTTTTAAGGGCGACTTTGAGGTTTTAAACACTGTTCAAACTGCGTGAGTAGGTTTGGATAGGTTGTTTAAAGCGGTTGTTTTCGAAGTGTGATATGAATTACCGCCAGCATGCTGGCGGTTTTGCTTTAATGATGATCGCAGCAGGAGTCTGACAGGGATCGCGCTTGCACAGATTTTTTTGCTGAACTAGCCAGTCTATTGAACTTTGATTTTTCCATGACGGCACTGGCTGCCCGGTCATGGCCGCCACCTCCAAGCGCTTTCGCAATCTGGAGAGGCGCATCTCCTTCGCTTGACCTCAATGATACTTTGATCTTCCCGTCAGAGCGCTCACTCCAAATCAGGGCGAAAGCTGCTTTATGCTTTATTGATAGATAATTGCCAATTTCGCTTCTGAGTTCTGCTGGCCCATTGACCATCCATCCCTCGATGCCTTTGAGTTTGATATTTATTGCACTTGCGGAAATTTCTTCGACTAGTTTGTTCTTATACGCCAGTATTCCCTTGCCAGCTTCAACGAATTGCTCATAATCTCGGCCCTCAAGCCTGAGCAGTTCGCGGTAGCTGTCTACTTCGAGGGGGGGAGTCGCCTGATTCGCCACAAAGTGGCGGGTTCCCGTCAATTCAAAGCGCCAAAGGTCATAATCTCTGGCATGTGCAATGGCAAGCGGCAGCTCTTTTCCTGGATTCAGGTGCTTGAAAGTCAAGGAGGCGCCGGATTCATTTGCATCGTACCTCAAAGAGGCCAAAGGAAGATGGGCGATGGGTTTTACATTGTCTCGATGGTGATCAATGACATGAATCTCATTGCCCTTGCCCAAAAGTAATTGCATATCTTTTTCCTTGTAGACGACATCAAGGAAAAACAGACGCTGATTAGAAAAGTCAGTAAGAGGCTTATCATAGCTTACGGGCACGTAGGTTGCCGAATCCCCAAAATGCTCTTTGGCTACTGCTGCTGAGAACGTGCCATCAAAACAGTTGGCATGGTAAAGGATTGTTGTCTTGGTCATGACGATTGAAAAACTCAGTTTTGGTCGTTTATTTTTTCAGTTTAACTCAAAAACTGCATGTTAATCCATTTCATCATGTAGGTCAGGCAAAGATAAACCCGGAGTCGCTAACTTCGCAGGCATTGTATTGCCATAAAAAATCCCTGACATCAACCCTGGGTTTGAATTTGTACTCTGGAAATTCAGGATTGAAGGTGTTTGTGTGATCTTCTATCAATACAGGGGAAAAGTTAATTCTTACAAAAACTCTTTTGCCATCAAACGGATTGGGATTCACTCTATGGATATTGTATGGTGTTGCAAGGTATATCGATTTTTCGAGGGATTGAACCATGAATCGACTATCTGCCTGATTATCAAAGAACATGTTGATATCGTGCTTTGTTGGGTTCAAGCCTTCACAAAACATTGGCTGCAATAGGAATTGTGTTGCTGATAAGTTACACCAGAAAGCGTCTTGCTCAATAATGTGACGTTCAATTCTGGATCCCTGGAAACCATCAATGTGCCAACCCATTGAGTTCTTGTAATAGAGTTGTTCAAACGTGCATGCCCTAACAGTTAAATAAACAAAGCAATCCTTGTTTGCTGAATACGCTTGGCGATGGTAATTAATTGTGCAAAGAATGAGTTCTTTCAAAGGAAGAAGTTGCATTGGTAAATAAATAGACGCCTCTGAATTATTCATTCTTATCAAAAGGCGCAAGACGTTCAAGTCGATTTTCTCTACATTTGGTATGTCATGATTCCCAAGATAAAGTGGTAAATATGGATATTTATACTTAGTTTGTGAAAAATGCTCACACGCATCACGATAAGAGGGGTGTTCGGGATCAATGATCAATCGTTCGTAAGAAGGGCACGCAATCTCTTGAATGTCTTTCTTCGTTAGACTTGCTGGGATGTATTGCAAGCCATTTATGTAGTTCTGCAATTAATAACACCTGATGCTGTGATGAACATTGTTATACAAAAAGCCGGTCTTCGACCGGCTCTTTTGACTCAATTGATCTTTATTGTTTGCGGCTTGTGCTCGTCCGGCACAACAAGCTTAAGATCGATGGTTAGCAATCCATGTTCAAGTTTTGCGCTTTCAACTTCAATATGACGATCTAGCGCAATCGCATGTTTGAAGTTACGTCGGGCAATGTTGCGCTGAATATAGGTCACCATTCCTGAATCACCTTCCGGCTTGGGAAAGTTTCCTTCGATCCGAAGAAGGTTCCTATCACCAACAAGCTGGCCTTCATGGCTACGGGCGCCGCATGGCTCAAAGGTAACCGTAACATTCTCGTTGCGATAGCCAGCTAAAGCGACCTGGATCTGATACTGAGTCTCTGTCAGCTTGATAATGTCAGTTGGGGGAAAGCCAAAAGCTTTTTTGGGGTTGGCAATTTCGGCAAGGCTGTTGAATAGATCGCTGAAATTGATGTACAGATAATGTTGTCTCATGGATTGTGTCCTCGTTGAGCGACGTGTTGTTAGACAGATCGAATGATCCTGTCAATATAGATATTACAAAAATGAACGTAGCCTTGCAATACCCTTCAAACTGAAGCGCAACACAATCTCATGAGGCTGCTACAAAACGATGGCGAAGGCCCAGGTTGCCCCAGGGCCTTCTCCTTCATTCAGTCACTTGGATCCTACCGACCAATTCATGTTCCATCCATAGGCGATATCGAGCTTTTCCTGATCACTGAAAAACTCTACCAGCTTGGTGATTTTAAGATTGTCATGATCATTTTCAATCATGGCAATTGCACAAAGCGGGAGATCGGCATTTGAATCCATCGCAACCTGAATCGTGTCATGCCCAGGTGTTTGAACGGTAATAACACCATCCGTCTCACCCCAGCTGGCGACGCCCTCATAAATGAAGGCATAGATAACGATCCGCTTTATTTGGCTGAAAAAGGCGCCGTTGATCCACATGAATTCGCCATTCTGGTTGGCTCCTGTCCTGTCGTCGCCAAGCAGGTGGATGTAAGGGGCATTACGGTAGTCACCGAAGGCGTTACCAAGCGCCTGCACGCAGCCTTTTTGCCCATTTTTGAGCTCAAATAGGCATCCTAGATCAAGATCAACGCCGGTTTTGGATTCTCCGCCAAATAGCGACTTTAGAAAGCCCACTTTCTGCGGCTTGCCCTGGTTCCAGTTGAGATTCACAACAATTTTGTCGAACCCCGTTTTCTTATCGAGAGATAGGGTCGAGCCGCGCTTATCGAGGTTGATGACGCTTTTTCCCTGAGCGGGCGTTTCGCGCTTCGTGATGTCCACTGCCATGATGATTTCCCTTTTTCAATAAAGTAAAAAGGGCTCCGAAGAGCCCTTTCTCAGTCACGGATCCCTTCGGAGGCCCGCGCTTGAACAGGCAATTAGCCGCCAACCACATCCAGGCCGAAGTCGGTAGCCATTGCCGCCAGGCCACCAGTATAGCCTTGGCCAATAGCACCGAAACGCCAGGTGCCATCGCGACGGTACAGTTCGACCATCTGCATTGCGGTCTCGGTGCTGTAGTCTTCAGTCAGGTCGAAGCGCGCGATCTCGGCGCCAGTCACGTTGTCGATCAGGCGTGCATACGCACCCTTGACCTGGCCGAAGCTTTGGCGGCGCTCAGATCCCTTGTAGATCGTTACGGTGAAAACGACGCGCTGCACATCTTCAGGAACCATCGCCAGGTTCACCTTGATGGATTCGTCGTCACCATCGCCGTCACCCGTCTGGTTGTCGCCAGTGTGTTCAACGGCGCCTTCAATGGATTTCAGGTTCCCGTAGTAGATGAAATCTTTATCGCTTCGCACCTTGCCACTGGCATTGAGCATGAAGGCGCTGACATCAAGGTCAAACGGCTGACCATCGGTGGTGCGTGCCTCCCAGCCCAGGCCGATCATGGCTACTGAAAGCGCGGGCGCAACCTTGTCCAGGTTGAGCTTCTGGCCTTTGTCGAGGTTCAGGGTTCCCATGTTGCATCTCCTTGTGGTGTTTGAAATGGCGCTGAGCCATTTGCAGATAACTATACATTTAAAATGACATTCTGTCAATAGTCAGCATAGAAACACAGAGAAGCGACCCACTGGCGGCTTTCCAACGCCTTGTTTTCGTAATATGATCAATGTGAATTGACAGGATTAAACCATGCTTAGAGAAATCGTTCACCCTATCCACTATACCTTCGGGGCAATCACACACGCACCTCAACTGTTCAGGCTGTGGGTCAATGAGCCCTCGATGATGAAGGCCAGCCTGGCAGCCTTCTATCTATTACTGTTCGCTTCAATTGGGGCGGCTTTAAGCAGCATGAATCCTGTGGTGATCGGCTTCTTCGTGATGATGTTCGCCATGATGATGGCGTTACTCACAGCGCCTCAGATGCTATGTGATAATCGCAAAGGCGACTTTCTATTTAGGTTTTCCGAAGGTTTTTTAAATTCTTCTTTGGTCTTCCATGGATATTTCATGGCCCATACTCTCATGGTTGGGTTCTTTTCTCTGGTGGCATGGCAGGTGGGAATGGATCCTCTGTCGTTAATTCGCTCCATAATCACGATCACGACAGGCACGGCAACCCTGTTCGCTTTTCAAATGGCCGAGGCCAGGTTTGAGCACGTAAAGCCGTGGATGGTCATCCTTGCCGCAGTGTCGGTCTCGGTATTGCTTTTCTATGGGTGCACGCTCTCAATGAACATGGCTATGGAAAACCTAATCAATGTAGGCGCCTATCAGCCATAGGTTGACGCCGCGTGATATTTTCTGGTGTGATGAATACAAAGCAGTTTTCCAGGAATATCTTATGAGCATTGAAAGTATTATAGGCGAGTTGTATAGCGAAGCCATCCGAGAAAGTCGTGGGGATATTGTTTCGGCAATTTTGCCTTTTATTTCTTTGCGGGAGGTTGTTCAAACCCTTGAGAAAGCCCCCTATCTATTTAACGATAAATTTAAGCAGGGGTTGCTAAGAAGCGCTTATAGTGCGGAAGATTTGAACGGATTATTTCAAGACTCCTTGGTAAAAAATATACCGGGTTACGCAGCATTTCTGAATTCACTTGCTGATCAACCACTGGATGAAGAATCCAGGGGAAGGTTAATCCGCACCTATATGTCCCGTTCAATGTATGACTTGGCGCTCACAGCCCACTCTGGTCTTATTGATAAAGACGCTTTCGCCAAAGAATTAATAACTGATGTGAAGCTATTCAGCTCGCGATATTCTCAACGGGAAGGATTGTTTATTTTTGTTGGCCACCCTTCAAATTGGGATGAGCATGCAATTGTTTTGCTATCAAAACTCGGGCTAGAGATGCCAGACGATTTCAGCCAATATGAGCACACATCCAGAAATTATCCATGGACTCTGAAGAGGTTCCAGGCACAAGTTGATTTAGTCGGGGAAACGCTTAAGGAGCTGAAGCAGGGAATTCCTCTGATAAAGGAAATCAAATCAGGCAAGCCGGAGTTTGCCACAGGAAAAATGCTTGCAGAGGCGTTTCGGGTTGAGGCCCTAAGGCTGAATCAACCAGATACGTCACAGGGTTGGAATGCACGCAACTTTCCAAAGTATCTCCCAGTGCTTGTTGAGCCGGCGCTAGCTAACGCAGTTGAGGCTGCTGGCGGTGTTAGAGCCATGCCCGTCACTCAAAAAGAAACAAGCTCATCTGTCGTTCCGTACAGAGGATTTAAAGTTTCAGGCAATAATTGCGTTGAGGACGTGGAAGCTGCGATGGCCATGACGCTTCTGCCTCATGAGTCTGTAAGCAGGATTCTTGAAAGCAAAAGCCACATTACAATGCTTATCCCTTATAGCAGCATAAGTGAACAGAGTGTCGAGGTTGATGAAAAGCTATCAACAGCAATGCGTTACCATAGGCCGGAAGTTGTTGAATGGCTGACTGGAAGCCGCCCGCAGCAATACTCATTGTTTAGCAATGATATTGGAACCAGGCTTTATCTAAGGGGTGCTTACTGGGGGCAATCACTACAGAATAGTGTAGTGTCGATCACGCATGATGCTTGCAGCGTCAGCACGCTTAAGTTAATGACAACATCGCATGAAGTAGAGTTCATGAGGAAGTACCTATCCGAAACTATCGGAACGTATCGAAATGAGCAACAATCAGTGCATATTATGCAGTCTTGTGATGATATTGACCAGGCATTAGAGGATTTCAAAAAAGAGCTCAGATATGCGAAAGAATATTTGGGCTTTACGCCCTACATTAGCCTGAAGGGTTCTCTGGAATATCTGGAGAAGGTGTCATGGCTAAAAGAAGATTTCAATTTACAAAATGCTTCTGCGCAAGATCCAAGTCTTCCCATGAAATATGAAACCATTTGCGGAGCATATGGGATAAGTAAAGAGTTAAGGCTTGGAGCAAGATTGGGTGGTGCGTATAAACGACTTGCATCCAATTTCGGAGAAACCCCGCAAGCCCTTCTTACTAAATCTAGCCGTCTCAAAGATCCAGAAGACATTGAAAAAATAAAAGGGCTCCTCGATAGATTTGACATTATGGAAGTTGTTAAGGCCGCCAGCACGGAAAAGCAAATCGAGTTTGTGGTGAACAACTTCGACTTGAGCGGCGTGCTGGATAAGCTAGACAATAAAATAAGAAGACGAGTGGGCCGCGAAAAATTATCGACAGACTTCGAGCTCTAAGCAATGAACGTTATCAAACATTACACTGAACTTATGGGCTTCAATTCTGAAGCGGCACTTGCCATGGCAATCAAGGACAGCCTTGAAAAAGGATTAGTCGTGGATCACTCGAAAATGATAGTTATGGCTGGAAAGGGGGAGGTGACTGTTGATCCGGCAACCCATGCAAAAATATCACTTTCTGATGGCATTCATGCACGCATGAAAAGTGAAAGCATTCTTTCGCCAGCGGTAGGCCCGTGGTCAAGGATTGCACCCATCGAGGACATTGAGCAGGTCGCGCAATACTTGGCTCACGTAACGCCCGCCAAGGATCGTTACGGCATGATGGTTGATCTTCTTACAGCACAGGTTCAGCGCGAGCTTCGTGCTCCCACTAAACCTGGCTGTGAGGCTAGCATTGCATTGTAGTCGACTCAGCGCTTGGCTTTGTTTTGCTGTTTCGTCGACGCGTCGATAGTGCGTCGATCATTTTGTCATTCATTGTAGTTTTCAGGGCTTCTGCATCGGCTGCTTGAAAGAATTGATCGGGTAGAACTCTGGCGAGATGAAGGTATGCATCAATCATGTGCAAAGCGTCTTCATAGCCTTTGAGGCCAGGCTGAGGTGAATACATGGGCAAGGTGATTGGCTTTGACTTATGAAGGCACCGCAACCACTCCTGTAACCACTGACTAGCGTAACCGTCCAGCCCTCCATGCACCGGAGCACATGCAAAAATCCACCGTAGTTCAAGATCTATTTCGCAATTGTCAATCTGCCTTATCCACTCCATGAGTTCAGTTGGCAGGACTGCGCGAAATGCTTCTCCATAATTGACTGTCTTGATGAAGCTTAACCAGACCTTAAGAAGGCTTTTTTCGCCAAGTACTTCAGACAGTGTGGATAGATGAGCAAGTGTAGGACGGACTTGGAATTTTTGAAGATCTACGGGCCTGTCAATTTGTTTGAATCTGCTCCTGATGCTGGATAAAGCTTCAGAAGTAAAGGCGCCTATTGTTCCTGATTCTGAAAGCCCATAGCGACCCGCCCTTCCCCCAATCTGCTTAACCTCCTGGCTTGTTAGTGGGCGAACAGACTGCCCATCAAACTTGGAGTCAGCGTAAAAATAAACAGAATGGGCAGGCAAATTGAGCCCCATGCCGATGGCATCTGTGGCAATCATAATTTCTGCTTCCCCCTCACGAAATAATCTGGCCTGCTCTTTTCTGACCATAGGAGACAGCGCGCCATAGACCACCGCTGTGGATCTGCCTTTCGCGTCGAGCATGCGCTTGATATCCAGAACGGTCTTTCTGCTGAAAGCGACAATAATTGATCCGGCCCTTATGGTCTCTATTTTTTCAGGCCCTGAAGCTATCTGTAGATCTGTCAGGCGATCTTTCAGTAGGACGTCTACCTCATCACCACAGATCTGCGCAAGGCTTCTTATTGTTGGCTCTATAGCGCCAGGGCCTGTCACTATCAACCTTGGTGTTTGCGCACTCACTAATGCGTCCGTCCACGCCCACCCTCGCTGTTGGTCGCAGAGCATTTGCACTTCATCTACCACAACCACGTCCCATTTTCGATTTTTGAAGCGTGCAAATTCTTCAACAGTGCAGCAGTAATGTGATGCCCCTTCCCTTATAATCTGCTCCTCACCGGTTACGAGCGAGCAAGGTATGCCAGATTGCTCAAGTCTTTCTTGATTTTCTAAGGCCATGAGCCTTAAGGGCGATAGGTATATTCCGTTTTCAGCAGCAGCCATTTCATTCATGCTGCTATGTGTTTTCCCACTGTTTGTTGGGCCAAGGTAGGCAATCCATTGGCGATTGATATTTCTTGCGGGATAAAGATCATGATAATGCGTAAATCTTGGATCAGACTCTAGTATGTCTGCCATGGCGATTGATCCTTTTATTTTTTCCATGATTGGAAAGAATGACTTTTTCATTTGACGATTCTTCATTCGCAAAAGCTTTAGTAAAAATGGCTTTTCTATTAGCCCAAGATCAAATGATCCGGCTATTTTCTTTAAGTTATTGAAAGATTCTTCCATGCTATTGCGCGCTCTAACGCAGAGGGACTCATACATCTCACTGGTTAAAACTATATTGCTGGGCAATGATAAAGGGCAAATGATCTCTACTTTTTCACCAGCCACATCCAGGACTAATTGGCATGACTCAGCATATGTGTGCCTGTTGAGCGCTAGCGTTACATTGTCTTTGAAATGCATAACGGCTTCATATGTATTGATGTCGCTCATGAGCAAGAGCCTCGTATGATCAGGGATCATGGATAGGAGTGGCTCAGTGATTTCCATGCTTGTATCAATTATCTTCTGAAACTCAGCGTCTATCGCTGAGAAATACTCAGTGGTTGTGGTGAATCCGTCCGAGCTTGCCGGAATAAGAGTAAAAGCGAAGTCGGGACTCAAGATGAAAGAGCGAGGAATATGCCTTATTGTTGATTCAACGCCCTTTATAAAAACCTTGCTTGCTATTGTCTTTCGGTGGCCTTTGACTATCTCCAAAAGAATGATTTCATCACGCGAAAGGCTTTCGCTAGTCAATAACTGTTTAATGCTACAACTGGACATTCCTATCCAGGCGAGCATAGCTTCCGCCGCGAGTTGATCATGGTATTGGTAATCGTGATACCACTGTGTCCTTAGTTTTAGTGTAGTCTTGAAATAGACTCCTATTCCTTTGGCCCTCTGCGCTTCTATCAGCCTGGAAAGCCTAATGCCGTTTTGTAGAGCAGCAGGAATGGCCTGGAGTGAGGACTCAAGGTCACCGGTTATAAGCGCGTTGTATGCTTGCGTTTCAGTAAGATCGCGTATGACGCGACCATTGACGATTTCAAACGGCCATTTTTTATCAAGCGACCTGTTTAAAGTTAATTTACCTCGGATGGATATCAACTCCCTGAGAAGATCTGTCGACGTCCAGCAAGCAAGCTGGGAGTGGAGTGCCAGGCGTCTAGCGTCCTGGAGCAATTTCGGGTGTAAGTCATTGTGGCCTGACAGCAGATCATCGGATGTAAATGTTGAGTACGCACGCATAAACTCACTCCAAACTGGGTGACCTGTCATCAGTATACGCGTCAATAAACCTGGATGGATTAGAAATTTTGAATTTTTTGCGTTATCCTCTCGGGTAAGCCTATTCAATGTTGTGAGACGCCTAATGAAAGATTCCAATGACCTGCTGATCCTAGACTGTGAGTCAAGCGGCCTTAGTGAGCACAGCTATCCGATTTCGATAGGCGTCAGCGGCCCGGACGGGCAGGTGTGGTACTGGATGATCTGCCCACTCGAAGACTGGGATGAGTGGGACAGCTTTGCTGAAGCCATTCATGGGATCGACAGGGAGCAGTTGACCCAGCAGGGTCGTGACGCCTTCTTGGTGGCGAGAGAAATGAATGCTGTTTTCAAGGGGAAGTCAATTTATTCAGACAGCAGGTGGGATTCGTACTGGATAAAGAAGCTGTTCGATGACAGTGGTGTGAAGATGGCTTTCTCAATAAAGACTCTTTTAGACGTATTATCTACGAAAGAAAAAGAGGAGTACGAAAACTGGGTGGAGTCAAATAAGCTAACTCATCACCCAGTTCAAGATGCCACCACGATACGTAATTACGTTCTTGAGAATAACATCAGTCTCATTTCATCTAGCGACCAAGGCCAGTATCCTCATACTCCCTCTCCCTGCTGAACAGCGATCCAAGGAAGGCCTTGAATGAAGGACGCTCTGGCTCTGCCCGAGCGGCTTTGAATGCTTCGAGCTGATCCTTGATTGATGCAACGCCATGGTCATTTTGCCCAAAATCTGAAGGAAGACTGTTCATTTCAATTTTTTGAACAAGCCCTTTGCTTGATGCAAATTTTTCAAATGCAGAGACTTCGCCTTTATCAAGGATTGAAACCATTTTGCTGAAGCGGTCTTCATCAGCGGATAAACTCAGTTGCCTGGCCTCACCGTGAAAGCTTCTGACATCAGCATCGATATTTACTCGGTTAATCTTTACATCGTTCATGTTTTGACCCTCTTGTAGTTCACTATGTATCAACTATTGGCAAAGGCGCAAGCACTTTCTACTTGACATGTCAACGCCTGGCTATATAATGAAGGACAAATAACCGGAGATTTAAGATGAGTTCTAGCAAGCGTGAGATGTTGAACAAGACGATAAGCTTCATAGAGCTCCTCATTGAACCCACAGTTCATGCCACCACATCTCCTGAGCAGGCGAGCGCATCAATAAACGCCTTTCGCGCCATGCTCCGTGAATTTAACGAAGACCCCAATAACGATGAGTCTCGCCCGTTCATGTTGATACACTCAAGCGCTGACGAATTTCTTGAAGAAAGCTTTGTGAACAGCATTCTCATCGAGGCAGACAAACACGGCCTGTCTAGGGAATTTAAAAAGGTTGAAGTCAACGGCTATGTGATGGGGTTTTTCAGCCACAAGGCTAAGGCATTTGTTGATGATTTCATCAAAGGCAAAGACATTGCTTATATGAACATGCTCGCCAATGGCCTAGTCTTTGATGACTTTCATTGTGTAGGTTTCTATACTGCAAGCGAAAGCAGGTTGCGGGCCACCCTTATCGAACTGCAAAGCTACGCTCGGTTGATATGAGTGATATTTATAACTATGAACTCGCTGCAAAAGAGCTGATTACTAGTCACCCTGGTAATCCACTTGCCAAGGTGACCATCAGCTTGCATAAGAGTAATCCTCTATTTTGGAAATCACTTGCCGCATTTCTAGCGTCATCCGATGAAGCCGAGGATGGTTATAAACTAGGCGTTGCTTGCACAAAGAACTGCTATGCAAGTGCCCTGGCCTCACTGTCTGCGAAACATCCAGCAATTCTGCGATCACTGGCGAATGCTATAGCTAACGAAGGCTATCAGCTGATATTGCCCAAAGCTTCACACGTATCTATTCAGCAATTGCTATGTGACTCCGGGGATTCTGGTGCAAACGCCTGGTGGCGTTTATTGCGCTGTTTCGTTCAATCTCAAAAAATTCCGAAATCTTTGGCAAAACAGATTTTTGATTTCAGCATGCAAGAGCAGGAGAGTTATTGGCATGCAGCTGAATGGTTTTTTGCATTGGAATCAGGACAAAAGATCCACGAAATTCCTGATGCTGTTCTGTACTTGGCACTTGCGCATGAAGTAAGTGAAACACTCAGGAACCTTGAGGGTGATATTCCGTGGCGCTCTGAGCTTTATCGACTTCCAATAAGCATGCGTAGACTTTCATCGCTAGGCGTACTGCTACTTTTACCTTGCGGCGATGAGCTTATGAAAGATGGGGTTATATGCGCATCGCATGAAATTTTACTATCGCCGCTTAGTGATCCAGGGAAGGGGATTTCAGAGATTTACTGGCGCAGACCCTATCATCTTTATAATGAAGAGATGGCGCGCTCTCTAAAAAGGCATTACCTCGACCAAACTCCAGCAAATGAAATTGTGCAAAAAGTTATTGAGCAGGGTGTTATGCGCATTCCACATAACGAAAAACCCTACCTTTCAAAGCTTATTAGTGATAACCCAGAGAGGTTTTACGAAGCGGCGCTGTCTGAAAGTGAGCTCGCTGGTTATTTGATGATGGGTTTGTCAGCAAAAACCGTAGCCGCCCATCCAGCCATTAACAAGGCAATGAAGTCCAGACTGATTAAAAGCGACCTCGATATCTAGAGAAGTCGCTCATTCGCCGCAGGCGGCTATCAGTGAATACTAGTGCTTTCTTTTATTCTTGCGCCTATAAGAGCAGAAAGCCTGTCTAACGAAGCCATCTCGGATTCCACTTCCGTGAACAGCGTCAACACCTCCTCTTGCTCATCAGTCAGCGTTTCATTATGAGGATTGAGGACTTTTTGCAAAGAATCAGCCATACGACAAATCTCCTAGAATGTCACGAGCTTGTCTATTAGCATAACGCGTTTTTTGCTGATATAGCTCAGGGCTTGCAGTTGCATTCATTAGTTCTCTTGTCAAAATTTTCTGTCGCCGCTGAATTCCTGTAGCAATATGGCTTTGTATGCCATGCTTTCCTATGTAGTGGTCAAGCCTTGCCATGCCTGTGGTCAGGTTTCTCATTCTCTTGAGGTATAGGCGATGAATAGCCTTAGAGACAGCCTCGCTGGAGTATCCTGACCTTAAGGCCCATACGGCTCCGATGCGAGCTCTGCGATGCGCCCTTAGTAGAGACTTGTTGACATGTGACATGGCGGCTTTCACACGAAGCCTGTTTTCGAAATTTGGCTGATCACGAAATCTGTCGAGAGCACTTAAAAGTCGTAGCGTGTATGATTCAATATCTTTTGAACAGGCAGCAAGTGACTCCATTTCTTTGCGCATACGATTTCGCCTCCATAAAACAATCAGCTGATCGAGTGCTGCTCCGTATTTAGGGTTTATCATTTTTGCTTTATGAATTGGCTTATTCATTGCCATGCCGAATTCTTTCCGAGCAACACGTGGCGCAAGTGCAGTTATGCTTCGCTCAGCGGGTGGCACTAAAGCCAGTTCCTTTAAAATATCGGTATCGAAGCGACCTTTGCGCTCGAAGTATGCCTTCATTTGCTCACCGATTGAGTGCTCTAGTAGCTGAACAAGGTCACTGGTAGTTACTTCATTTTCACTGACATCGAATAGGCGTGCCAGGGCGGCGTGATTCTTATCGGCAAAATGTGACACGGAAGAATAGAAAAAAGCATCGTGAGCTGCCATTTGGTTTACCTCTTTTCTAACAGAATGTTGTATGCGCTCCTTTCTTGTAAAGACATTTTTCTTGAGTGCAGTCGTGATTTTCTATTAGCAGCTCAGACTGGAGCTGTTATTTTTTTCAAGATCTGATTCTTTCCTCGACGTGAAGCCGAAGGCAGCAAGCACATTCCTAAATGCTTGCTTTTTTATAGTGAGAAAATTGTTGTAATTATCCATTTCAATCGCTTCATTCACTTCGAGTTTCATGCTGATAATTCTATTCGGTATCTTGATAAGTTTGGCTTGACCATAAGACATGCTTATTAGTGCGCCAGTATTTCTATCAAGTGTTCCCAGGTACTCAATCCGATTAGAGTAGTGCAATAAGCTTTTTCTATCGTCGTTTATCATGAAGCTGCCGAATGTTCTGCGTGACATAATTCCATGCTCACAAAAACTCAACAGGTTTTTTAAATTCCCAGATTCTGTAGCTTCAGATAGCGTATCGGCTTGCATTACAAATAAGCTTATTGGGCTATCGCCCTTGCAAGGTGCTGGCTGTTCTGAAGGATATAGCTTATAACCCTTCTTCACGGTCTCCCTAAAAATATAGCTATTTTTCTTTATTGCATGGCTTAACTGCCGGACAAAGGTTTTCTCGTCGGTAACTTTATCCCAGTTAAGTGATTGTAATCCGTCAAGACTTAACATGAAATCATGATTAACAATTAGAGCTGTATTATAATCATTATCATGATATTTACTAACCAGTATGCCCATATCCCTTAGCTCAGATGTTCGAAAATGGTGCCCGGATTCCATGATTTTATTGGACGTGAATGATTTTGGGATTGAGTCATCAAGATTGATTTCGAGACTAATAAGATCTTCATGCCTTTGTGAAAAGGCTCTATTGTGATTATGCTTTATGGCGACGATAACTGATGAACCCATTGGTAGCCTCCGCTTTTTGATAGAGTATCAATAAAGAATATGAGTGCGCTATGGATTCCTATAATTTGGATGCCCTATACTGAGCGAAAGGAGGTAACCATGCCCGTAATTTCCAGTCTCAAGGATCTAGTTAACCAGCGTCTCATGGCTTCAGGCTTTTATGAGGACGTGGAAGCTATTCCGGCTCAAAAGGGCGTCACAGAGCATCAGATTCTGGCGAAGGATAGGGTGTTTGCTCGACGATATATTTCTAGCACCAATCCTTACGATGCTATTGAATTGCTTCGATCTGGCTTAAATCCGCTTTTTTCCGTTCGAGTTAAGCTGCCTCTGGTGGAGCCTTGCCTTGGGTATCATAGTTGCATGATTTCTCATTCGGGCTGGTTTGGCTTGGACGCATGTATCGACTTAAACGATGCTAAACATATCGAGTTGACTTCTATACCATTTGATATGGCCGTTTCTGGAATTGTCCAGGCCATTTTTTCAGGCGCAACCTCAATCTCAAGTATTTTTCACAACAATGGTTTGCTCCAGCTGAGATGGGTTGAATCTCTTTTTTTAACTACCAATAAGGAATATTTGCGGAAGACCTTTGTTTCTGCTGTTAGTGACATTAAACATGAAGAGAGTTCGTTTTATTACAGCTCTGTATTTCAAGTTGCTTACTTAATGCACATGGTTGGCTACTCTGATATTGTAGGAAACTATCTTGATGAAGTCCTGTGCACTTCTGAGTCTCTTGAACAAATGGTGCTTGGGGTTGATCTTTTAATTTCAAGAAGCGCAGCACTAAACAGGAAGTCTATAGATGTTCTTTTTGATTCCTTTTTGGCTCATGAGCGCTTCAGTTTTTATAGTCAAGATCACTTACAAAGAGCATTATTGAATATTGTATCAAAATGCAGTGATGGCTGTAGTTTAACTTCAGACCTTCTACGCAAGGTATTAGAAGACTTTAATACAAAGGATCTTTTGCCGTTCACCTTTGCGGCCCACAACTCGCTTGACAAGTCCGATTTACACTATGTTTCGAATTTCGTCAAGGTTCCTGATATAGAAAGTCTTGAGCAAGACCAGGCGATCAGCGTTCTTTTATCTTTAACGGATCTTTTCTCTGTCGACCTTCTACTCAAAAATGACGAGTTTGCTTTTAATAGGTTGGTAAGCAAGGCTATGTCTTCAAATAAGATCAGCAGCTCTAGCTATATTGACATTTTAAAGTCACTTGGCAGCATTCCCCTAAAAGGAAGTAGAATAACACCAAAGGCTGTTGATAATCTGATTTCCTTTATTACTGATAACGTATATGCTCCCTACTCTGAGCGACTAAGTCAAAATGACTATTTCTACTGCTTTAATGAGTTATCGTCTATAGCTACTAATGTGGCTAAACTCATTACGCGCGATAATGACTTAGCAGTTATAGAAAAGTTTTTGCTTTCTCTAAATCGTGATTCTTTGCAAAGCAAGTTTATCTTGAATTGTAATTCCGGTAGAATGCTTTTAGATCTTAATCGACCGGAATTTAAAAAATTGGTTTTAAAAAGCGAGCTCGATATCTAATGAAAAACATTTATAAGCCCCTTGATGATTTCGTAAAGGCTGGTATTGAAAAACCTTTTGGGCACAGACTACATTTAAACATCAAGGGATTTGATACACTTTATGTCCGAATTGCTACCCACTGTATTGTGGGCAGGATGGCAAGAACGCTTGATATTTCATCTGTAGATGTCAAAGAATCTTGCCAAAACAAAGGCTTGTTTAAAAACCTGTTGAAGCACTGCGAGTCACTCGCCGTGCAATATGGGCTTGCCGTATACGTTGAGTCCGTTCAAAACGAGCATTTAGCCAAGTACCTGTCAAAAATCGGATACGTTTCGGATGGATCCCCGATTGCCAGCAGCTTCCACAAATCTCATGACACGCTGGCACATGAGCATCGTTGTGAAACCGATTCGTCGCCAACACCGTAAATATTTCATACATAGGTATTGACGTCGAAGAAAGATGCGGTTAATCTACAAATATAGAAAACATTTTACCTGGACTAAAGCAATGACCATCATTACTAATGACATCCGTGTTACTGATGTCCGCGAAGAGCGGGAGGATCGCTCCTGCGCGCTTGGCTAGTCCATTTATTTGAGGGCTAGCGCCCTCTAGTGATTCTTAAAGAACCCAGAGGGCAACCCCTCTGGGTTTTTTGTTTTTGCTCTGTTCGTCTAGCGGATAGGACACCAGGCTTTCATCCTGGCAACACGGGTTCGAGTCCCGTACAGAGCACCAGTTTCAAGGCTCGGTCGTCTAATGGCAGGACACCGGACTGTCTATCCGAGAGTGGGGGTTCGATTCCCCTCCGAGCCGCCAATTTGCCGTGCTGTACCGTTACACCCCAGTAGCCAAGTGGATAAGGCGCCATGCTACGAACGTGGAGATCGGAGGTTCGAGTCCTTCCTGGGGTGCCAATTTAGCTTTATCGCTCTGTTCGTCTAGCGGATAGGACACCAGGCTTTCATCCTGGCAACACGGGTTCGAGTCCCGTACAGAGCACCAGTTTCAAGGCTCGGTCGTCTAATGGCAGGACACCGGACTGTCTATCCGAGAGTGGGGGTTCGATTCCCCTCCGAGCCGCCAATTTGCCGTGCTGTACCGTTACACCCCAGTAGCCAAGTGGATAAGGCGCCATGCTACGAACGTGGAGATCGGAGGTTCGAGTCCTTCCTGGGTGCCAATTTAGCTTTATCGCTCTGTTCGTCTAGCGGATAGGACACCAGGCTTTCATCCTGGCAACACGGGTTCGAGTCCCGTACAGAGCACCAGTTTCAAGGCTCGGTCGTCTAATGGCAGGACACCGGACTGTCTATCCGAGAGTGGGGGTTCGATTCCCCTCCGAGCCGCCAATTTGCTGTGCTGTACCGTTACACCCCAGTAGCCAAGTGGATAAGGCGCCACGCTTCGAACGTGGAGATCGGAGGTTCGAGTCCTTCCTGGGGTGCCAATTTAGCTTTATCGCTCTGTTCGTCTAGCGGATGGGACACCAGGCTTTCATCCTGGCAACACGGGTTCGAGTCCCGTACAGAGCACCAGTTTCAAGGCTCGGTCGTCTAATGGCAGGACACCGGACTGTCTATCCGAGAGTGGGGGTTCGATTCCCCTCCGAGCCGCCATATTTATATACATCATTGCCTGACCTATCTGTTCACTGATACTCTTTAAATAGGGGTGTAAAGATGAACAGAAAATTTGAATTTATCAGTCATAAATTTCAATCTAGAGCATTAGCTATAGAAAAGCGTTTTATCGACATCTTCAGCAAAACTAGCAAGAATGATGCAGTAGAGGTGATCGAAGAAAGCCTTTCTATGTATTCCGATTTATTGGACACCGTTACTGATTGTTTTGATTTAGAAAAGGTATATGTTTTCTGCGACATCAACCCACTTAAGAAGATTGCATTAAGCGGTGATAATGGATTTTTAAAGAGGGCGTTATCGCTGAATCTTCCATTTAGCCCAGAGGGTATGGTTTTCGCCCCAGGCATAGAAGATCCTATGTATCCTTTCGGCAGGGATGGGGTTCGGGCAGCGATGCTCTCTTACATGCCAAGTGCAGTAACTTCAATCCTCATCAGAAAGGGCAAGAGTGCAATATTTGAGATCAATGACACTGCTTCAATAAAAAAAATGCTTGATCTTTACTCTACTGAAAAAAAATTCGCAGCGCTATCGGATTTTGATAAAAAGCTTTCAGGTATCATTGCAGGCAACACCTTTAGTATTAATAATATTGACCTATGGTCAACCCATCTTGATGTAGTTGATTCTGTAGTCAGTGGGTTGATAAAAGGTGCTGGACTTTCTTCGTACGTAGAAAATCTTTTAAGCGGAATGAGTGTTGATAGTGCGAACAATGCATTTCTTGAAAACCTCATCAAAAACAAAAATGCCAAAGCAAAATTTACGAAAGTTTTTGAAGATATCTCCAGGGGGTTGGGATCCCAATATTTTAATTTACTAAAAGAAATTATTTCAACAAAGAAATACAGCGTTCAAATTAATGATGAAGAGCAAAAAGGCATTTCCCTAGAAAGGGGAATAGCGGCTTCTGGCGATATTCAACTGAGAGCATGGGATACGCCCATCATGTCAAGCACCATTAAATGCATGTGCTTGTCGATGACTGCCTTAGAAAATAAGCGGCAAGAGCACGTAGAGGGAGTCCTTATGACATCTATCGTAAAGTCATACTTAGAAGAGCCAGATCTTAAGTATATTGAAAAAATGCTAGAAAGCTCATTCGGTCGTCATTACATCGCAAAAGCTGTTAACACCAAACAAAGTGATCAGCTTTTTTTGGCATTCGGTTGGGAAGAGCTTTCTGGCAAACTTTCAAATTCACTTAAAAAACAACACGTTGCAGAGGAATTAGGTATCTAATATGAGTATTTATGACTATAGTGAGGCTCGTGACTTTCTAAATGCGATTATTAAAAAAAGCGATTATGCGCTTGCGGAATTGTTCATCCTGAACATTTATCCAGCGTTGTCCAATCGCAATCAGGAGGATATCAGGAATTATTCCGTTAAATCAGTTATGGAGTCTGATGACTCAAAGATGCACGATGTTTTTATAAAGCACTTTGGAATGGATCAGGATGATGCTCATAACTATATAAATGCAAGATTAATTGACAGGGAACTAGACAGGGCACTTTTGGAAAGCGCTATTAGGTCTTTGGGCGAATATTATGGAGCTTCTCTTTTCAATGCGATACGGAAAGGTGACATTGAAGTTATTCAGGAAATTGAAAAACAGCACGGAATTAAAAAAGTAAATGTTAAGTATAGTCATCGTCGACTTGGATCATTTGTAGACAATAAGAGTGTTGACGGCCAATCCAAGATCAGCGTCGAAAATGCCGCAGAGCTGAGGAAGGTCGTGCGGTATGCATATCAAGCAGGCTTGCTGGGGAAAAATCTTGAAGGAGAATACCCTGTTTGCTTATTCGATGAAGACCATCTCAGTCTTGTAGCCAAACAATTCCCTGAAGAAGTTTGGGATCACACTCCAATAATTAAGGCGGGCGTGGTTGCCAACGGGGAAATAATAAGTGCTTTTGCAAAACAATGTGAAGATGAAATTGGCAAATCAATTCATAAGCGGCTGCCTGTATTTGTGCATAAAGACTTTGCTGGAAGATTGTCAACAGCCAACCTATTTGTGCCAAAGTGCGAGGTTAGCGTTTATAGCGGAACGCTGTCCTATGGGGCCACTAGAGAAAAGTTCCCTAATGACTATCATGACTACAGCGCTGCCAACCCTGATGATTCACTTTTTACTTTATTGAATGCACAAGGCGAACTTTATATAAATAGATTGGATAAACTCAATTTTACAATCGAGGGAAAGTCAGATGATGAGCTTAGTGATTTAGATGAATCTTTAATTAGTGAGATTTTGCCAGCAGTGTATCGCTATGGATTTTGTCATCAAAAGGATTATGTGCTGGCGGTGGTTGATGTAGAAGAGTTGGAAAAACTTCATTTTAAAGAGTTCAGCACCTCAATTCTTGAAAAGGCAGAGCAGTACGCAGGTAACTTTTTTCCACCAAACTTGGTTGAGGCTAACTTCTGCGTATCCAACTGGAGAAAAATTAAAGCTAATCCTATTGGTTACAGAAATGGTAGCGTATATGCCGGTGAATTATTCAACGATCTATGCACAAACGAGAAATTGGCAAATGCTTTTTTTGAGACGCTTGATAAGCGGATAATAAACGAAATTTTAGATCACTCATGGCATATGAGACCAAGTGCACTTGGCTTTATACAGCGGACTTTGGGGGTTACTACTCCTAAAGCTATTAGGTTGAGTTCGCCAAGGCAGGCATTAGAACTTGAGTCTTCTGGCTTCAAGTTTAATAATGTTTGTAGCGGAGTCTCCAAAGAATTCAACTACGAGCCGACTATTGAATCAGAGGCTGCGTTAATAAGAATGGGGACGTGGCCAGATTCTACTATACCAAAGCCAGCCGATCTGCTTGAGGGACTCAAGGCTGTGGTTAGAAGGCCTGACAATAAGTGCTTAAGAGCATATGTGTCGCTTGAAGGAATCGAAGCTGTGTGTAAGGTAGCTAAAACCGAGGCTCAGTGGAATATGGTGCAGTCGATATTTCCTGATGAAACGGATATGATATTGAAACATGGCCCAAGGAAGATGAGGCGAGACATAGTCGCTGGAGACTTTGAGCTGTAGCGTTAACTTGATCGATTTATGATTGGCGCTTATAATGAATAACCAAAATTGACAGGAGTGTAAAGCATGGGTGGAAACGCATTGGCAGCAATGGGGGCCAAAAGGGTTGACAGGGATACGGCGTTTGCGGTGGCAGATCGCGTATCCAGGGCTATTTCCAAAATTGCCGAAAATAATGGTACTCATGCTCGCTGCCTTTTAATTCCAGCTTACCGTGAAAAACCAGACTTCGGAGATCTTGATTTTGTGCTGGATAACAGCCTATATCAGCATGTCTCAAGAGATAAATTGGTATCAGGACTTGAAGAAATTTTTGAGAGTCCTTTGCCAAATATCAAAAATGGGCCAGTCCATAGCGTTGGCATTCCTCTACAGTCGGGTGGATTCCTCCAGGTTGATTTGATTGGCATGGCTCCCGAAACGGTGCAGGCAGCCGTCGACTACTTTTCGTGGAATGATCTTGGTAACTTAGTAGGGCGTATTGCGCACAAAATGGGACTTAAGTATGGCCATGATGGTTTGTCCATAGTGTTGCGTGACGGCACACATCAGTTCGATTCCATTTCGGTTTCAAGGAACACTGACGCAATCTTAAGCTTCCTTGGTTATGATCCAGTCGTATGGAACAAGGGATTTGACAATCGGGAGCAAATTTATCGATTTGTCGTCGATACTCCGTTTTTCAATAAGGCGATCTATAACCTTGACAATCGTAATCATATCGCCAGAGTTCGTGAAAAGAAGCGCCCTGTCTATATGGAATTTCTATCCTGGGTTGAACAACCTCCGTTCGTTTTGAACGCATATCAATTTCCAGAGGATAAACGTGAAAATCTGCCAAGACTCTTCGAGGCATTCCCAGGTATCGAAGCAGAATATAATGAGAAGTGGCGCCGACTTGATGACTCTAAATATCTGAAATCACGCTTCAATGCTTCTATTGTGACTGCTGTTACAGGTGTTGAGGGACGAGAGCTTGGGGAGTTCATGGCATATTTCAAAAAACGCCATATGAGCAAGCTTGAGTCGATCAGGTCAATGTCTGACGGTGACTTGCGATCTCTTATCGAAGCGGCTAAGCGTGAAATGATGGAACCTGCCTCTGATCCCACCCCTGACTGATACTTGAGCCCCGCCCGTGAGGGCGGGGAGATGCAGCAGACAGATGGTGGCGAAGGATCCATAGCATCCTGATGGATATCGTTGTCGATTAAGGGTCTAGTACTCGCATTAGGCCTCATCTACTGAAATCAATAATCTTCTTTGACATTTCGTCAATAAAATAGCATCATATTGCCACAAATCAGAGGCCGAATGATGCACAAGAATTTATTGCTTGCAATTAACTTTATTATTATTTCGGGCTGCATTCATCAGCAGCAGCCAAGTCCTGTGCTGACTGAGGGGGATACATACGAAACGGTTGAATCGGGTGTTATCTATATCCCCGACCATCTAAACAACGCAGAAATGTCGCAAGAACCTTTATCTTCGACTGACGGTTCAAATAATGATATGCCGGATCTAGCCTTGTCAGTCCAGGAGCAGGATGATGTGACTCTAGACGCAGACTTGCTATATGAAATGGGGCGTCAGTTCATGGAGGGTAGGGACGTACCCAAAAGCCAGGAGCTTGCCGAGCATTATCTTGACCTCTCAGCTGAGCTAGGCAATGTTGAGGCGAAGCGGGTGCTTGCCATATTAGCTCTACGCAAAAACTCTGATGATAAAATCGCCAGGCTATCACTTGAGGAAACTGCTAAAGAGAGCATTCGTGCAAAAGCCCAATTTGGAATGATGCTTGTCAATCTGGCAGATCCTCACCTGAACAACCGCCAGCTTGGCTTAAGCTACCTAGAGGATGCCTATTTTCATGGCAGTGATGAGGCTGCATACGCCCTGTATTTAGTTCACAAGGGTGATTCCGAAAAAGCGTTGAGCTACCTCATGGCTGCCTCGGAGCGAGGTAACAAGCACGCTATTAAAATCATGGCAAACAAAAATGCCTATGCTGGGAAGGCTTCGGATAGCCTCAAATGGCTAAGCGCAGCTATTGCTTCTGGCGATACACAAGCCATGCATGATTATGCTAATGGGCTGATGATAATGCGTTACAAGCCCAGCTTAACTGGTTACTCATTGAACCGAGAGTATGAGGCTTATTACTGGTATAACGTTGCAATGAATATGGGTAACGTTGAATCAGCTAAGGAGATTAACAACCTCAAAGGCATAAAGCACCTCATGGAAAAGGAAGGAGTGACATTAGCGGTGCTTGGCGAAATCCTTAAGGCGCCTCAACTCCAAGAGTAATCATGGATTAAATCGGCTTAATATGACTTAGACTTGAGGGTGGAGGACTTGCAAAACAGATTTGTATATGCAGCCGCTTAATTGGTCATGCTATGATGTTCGAAAGAGGGCTTACGAATGTTCAATAGCAAGTCATATGCTGAAGGTATTCTCGCTAGTATTGAAAAAAATCCAGCTATCGTTGGGTATTTGCCAAATTCTAAATCTGATCCAAGTAGCTATAGCCATCAATACAAAACGATAAGAGAAAGAAAGATCCTTGAAAAGTTTATCGTTTCTGCATGTTTTCAGGCTGATTTGGAGAGTCTAAAAATCCTGTCAAGAAATATCGATCTTGTGATTTTTGAGCGTTACGAAAACTACCTGGAGCCAAAAGTTGAGAACACGTCTGTTCGTGACGTGCTTTATAAAAAAGCAATATTCCCTGATACGTTAAGGCCCTTAGCGGCAATTGGTCTTGCATTCATGTATGGCAGGATACAAGAACATCAGCTAAAAGATTATATTGACACTTTATGCGATATGGGCATTAAAAAATATGTAGTTGACAACCGATATCTGGCGAAAATGACAACAATTATGCTTGAACATGCTGGTTCAAGATACGATATTGACAAGCACTCTGTCTTCTTATCAGTTATCTCAAGCTATGGCTTTAAGTTAAAAAAAGAAGATTTTGAACAGCCCATCAGTGGATCTGCAATTTATGATCAGTGTCGTTTATCAAAGAGCGGCATGTCAGCAGAAGAGACTGGAGAGGTATACAAAAAGATAGCGATAGAGCAAAAGAAGTACGGCTATCTTAGGGGGGTTATAAGGGCAAAGTTAAAGGGAATGGAGACTGGCATTGACAACGATCAGATTCCACCCTTGCATATTGCAAAGGAATGGGCTGGATTTCTATATGGTCAATATCAAGATAAAACAAATGAGGTTATGACTCAGCTTGGGGTTGCATTCGACCTTTTAGACCTCTGCAAAAAAATTGACGAACAACTTAAGGCAGTTGCTAGTAGCAAATCTTTTTTTAATTCAAGGCACGCAAAGCAATTCACATCTGTCAGCTTTATATCAACAGTGATAAAAAAATCAACCTCCATAGGTCTTGAGGAGCGAAAAGACCTTCTTAAGTCTCTACTTGCTCAGGGTTTCTCTACTTATCTTGCAGATGAATGTATTCAATTAAGGCTTATTGCACAGCTAGACTACATTATTGATTCAAACTCATTAGAGTCTTACAAGGTCATTAAACCATTCTTAACTGTTGACTTTGAAAAACATGGCTTCAGTGCTTCAGATATTATAAGCATAGCTAATCGACATAATCCTTATGCAATCGAATATATACGGCGGCGTATCAAAAATGACCCTGACTATGTTAACAGGGTTTTCCGATCACTTAGCGCCGTTGAGCAAAATTCTGTTATTAAAAATAATCTCCCAGGATTCCCTAAATCACTCATGAAAATCGCGAAAGACACTGAGGCCAGGAAGAAATATGTAGCTGAAGAGATGGGTCTGTAAAATGAGACTTTTTAAGTATTATGATGATGACATCCTTGATTTGCTAACCCTTGAATCTGCAAATAGGATTAAGTCTTCTTTGATTTGTTCGCACGACATAAAGGAAGATTATCTTTCTAGAATGTTGTCAGGCATTATTAAGCAGGGTTTCGCACTTGAAGATATCTTTGATGAAGCTAATATTTATAATCCTATTGAATTAAGAACGATTGCCTACTTATTGATCTGTGAAGTTGAACGAGGCACAAAGTTCGGTGACGAGCGTTTACATGAATTGGTTAGAAGACTTTATTCAATTGATCATGAAAGAACTTATGATGACCGTGAAGCCATTGGTGATAGTTTATTTGATGCAGGGATAGCAGCTGCCTACTGGTGCTTCTCCATTAATGACCCTTGTGCCCAGCGTGAGTTGTCTCTCATGTTATATAAGGATATATGCTACCAGGAGTTATTCATAACCAAACAGGCCGGTGACGGGTGGGATTTTAACATACAAACATTTCTACCTGTTTCGATTCGACATCTTATATTTGGAAAGGATCAGCTGATGTTGCTCGATAGAATCAATTATGATCCTATTGATGTACCAGAAGAGCTCTTTGAAATTGTTAGCGAAGAATTTTTTGGGTCACACCGTACTTGCCAAGAAGATAAATTGGCTCTTGCATTGGACGCAATTGAAAAAGAAGATGGAAAACGGTTGGACGAAAATTTTGGGATGACCACTCTTGAGTTACTTAAGGCATGGCCTATGGAGTATGGAAGGGTTCAGTTAATTCTTAACAATTTGAGTCTGGAAGAGATTGTAGACAGAAGCGCACAAGTTGCTGAAATAATAATCGAGAGGAATCTTTCAATAAGTCCATCCGAAAAGCATACGCTTATCGAAAAATTCATTATGACAATGCTTCTTCCATTTCCTGAAAAACTAAGCAAAATTTACCCTGGTATTAATCTTGATGAGTTGCTTGACTACCCATCCGAAGTAGAAAGTTTTTTCTCAAGTTTTTATTCTGTTACAACAATTATGGACAATCATAGCCTGTGCAAGGGCGGAGCCGCACTTATCAATATATTGGATTCTGCAAAAATTGATTATGATGCAGATAGGCTTACGCCTCTAGTGAGCAAGTTTCCAAAGATCCTTTCAACCCTGCTTGAATCGGAAAAGGATAGCAGCAAATTAAGTAGTGAGTTGTTGATTAACTGGTTACAAAATGGTGATCATTCCAACAACAATGCATATGCATTGAATCGTGTTCTGAGTGATTATCGGCGATTAAGTGATCCGCAACAAATACATGAGCTTAACCTTTATAAGGTTAAGAATGGCTACACGCCTGAGTATAAGATAAATGGCCTCAAGCAGATGATGGTGAAAGACTTGTTGGAAAAAAAGCTCTTATCAATAGATTCGCTTATTGCCTCGGCATTGACCAAGGATGATTTCAAGGATGTACTTCAAGATCTGGCTCCTCCTGTTAAGCGAATATTGATTGGAGCTGAATTACAGCTTTAGCTCCAAATGCTTGCCCGCTCTTTGAGTGAGCACAGGGCTTCCAAAATAGAGATAACCGTCAAAAGACTTTCTTCATCGAAGATTGACACATCAAAGCCATTCTTTGTTCTTCTGTAGGTGTTGAGGCCTGACCTGTGTTCCTCATTCAGGTGCTCGAAGATCTCATCTGGTGCGCATAGAATTTCACATCTGAGCCTTGGCATTTGCCCGTTGGTGAATCTAACTCTGCCAATTGAATCCATATGATTAATCAGCATCTCTGAGCCCCTGGTTATGCGCGACACGGGCAAGTTACCCGAGTCGATATGGCTGATTAGTCGGCGGGCAAGGCCAGCAATGCTCGGCTGAGCATGGTCAAGCATAGTGTCAAAAGAAGCTTCAGCTTTTTTTCCTCGCTTCCTTGCTGCCAGGCGGTATCCCGGCAACCGGTTTGATTTTATCAGCGTCAGGCTAATCAAATGCTGCCCATGCAATCGGTAAGATACAAGGTCGATGTTGGCCTTAATGTGCTCAATGGCGGAGATGTCATATGGGTTAAACTCCGATGCTATACAGATCAGCCTCAACCCGCTCCAATCTACATGCTCAGCGGCTATGCCATATATTTGAAAGCATAGCTTTTCAAATTCAGCCTTGTGACTGACTAGCCAGGCCTGGTAACAGAGAGCCTGGTTGAGGATATTGTTCTTTTCTGCGCGTTTGTATTCGATGATCACTGGGCATCGATCTGCATCTATTGCAAGCGTATCCATTCTCCCGATTCCGGTGTCAAACTCACGCGCAATCATCGCCACGCCCAAGAGCGTTTGTAGGTTGGATTCGAATAGATGTTGAAGATCGCCTTCTAAAGGCGCAAGCCATGGCTCAATAGGGCAGCAGGATGACCCTGAACGTGAAAACAGTTGCATTGTAATGACCTTTTGTTGCTGTCAATATAGCATATTTAAAAGGCCGCACAAACCCACTACCAAATGTATCTCCAGGGCTGGGGATCCATGATGGAAGCGTGTAAAATAACAGATGAATATTGGGGTGATCTATGACGCACAAACCTTGTGATGTGACCTTGCTGTACGACTTAGACGCAATAGAGCGCATGGGGCTTGGGAGAGCTCTTGTTGCCCTTAGGGCTGAAGGATACCCAACGCTAGCGTGTACACGTAATGAGGTTGCTGCGCTCGCTATTGGTGATCAGGTTGGCTGCTGGTTAGGATTTGGGTCAATATCATTTATAAGAGAGGCGATTGCGTGCCTACATCATGTGCCTCTAGCATATTTTTCCAACGACCGTTTTAACTTCAGCCGATATGCGCACAAGCTCCCTACAGGGTGTTTGCTCAATGACGATGCCATTTTCCTGCCCTGCTTGACCTTGCTCTCTCGGGTGGGGCAGATGAAGAAATGCTTTGCTGGTGAAAGACTTTTTGTTAGACCAGACTCAGGTTCCAAGGTGTTCACTGGTAACAGCTTTTCCTATACCGAGTTAGCGTCTGAGCTATCTTCCCTTAAGCAGCTGACTAGTCTCACTGATGATACTTTGCTAGCCATATCAAGCGCGAAATCTATACAGGCTGAATACAGGTTCTTTATCGTCAACAAGGCAATTGTCGGAGGATCGGCTTATAGTTTTGATGGATTGCACAATGCGGATATTCCGGATGGCGCTATATTGCTGGCCCAAACGATAGCTAATCATGAGTGGCAAATTGATGTAGCGTATACTTGCGATGTAGCGCTTACCGAGAATGGATTCAGGGTTGTCGAGCTCAACGCAGGTTCTACGTCAGGTTTTTATGAAGCTGACGCAAGGAATATTATAAGGGCAATGGCAGAAGCCGCATGGCTCGAATTTATCGGTGAGCTTTCAATGGAAAACTAACATTAATGCCTGAATAGTAGAAAGGTCACTAGGCTGGCTTGTATATCATCAGCCATGATTCTCAATCTCCCTAGTAATGTTACTATCGAGCTAGCCAATCAGGCATGGTTATTTGATATCAAAAATTTTAAAAGCTTTGGGTCAGTTGGTGTTGCCAAAAAGAAGATTTCGACCTGGCCAAGCATGAGAGACAACTACATGCCAAAGAATTCATCCCAGACGATGCCTTGAAACGCTTACCAAGCGGTGGCGTAAAGCAAAGTCGCCCTGTTCGCGCTATGCGCGGATTATTCGTCAAAACCGTCCCCTGGTGCCGCTGCTAAAATGTGTACGGCGGCACCAGGGCTTCGGGCTAAACAGATTCTGGCTTAATCAAACGAGCAGCTTCTACAAAGCCTGCGTTGAGCAGCTTCTTTGCAACCACTTCAGCCATGTGATCGTAGTTGAGTCCGACCGTTACATAGAGATCTGGAAGGTAGCCAAGAAGATACGGAACCGCTTTCATATCCTCGATGCTCAGCGGATCATCAGCAAATGGCCCACTTTTTAGAGCAAAGCCAGATCTTGCATAGATGGGTGAGTTACCGGCGCCGTAGAATAGCTTGTAAATGCGATCCATGGCAGAATCGTCATTTTCTGTAGCTGGTATCGTGCAGCGGGTAATAAGGGCGATTGCATAGAAACCCACACATCGCACATCCTGGGTCGCCTTGATTAGTGCCTCGGCAAAGGCTTTTTTGCTGACCTCTCCAGAAAATGCAACTTTAGATGACATTATGGCTTGATAAGCGTTATCTGTGATTGGTTTATGCTGGTAAAGCGTTGCGATGACCAGTTCGTCCAGATCCGCCTGACTAATAGCTTCAGGGTAAGGATCAAGACGCGCTTTGGGATAACCATTGCTTGCGTAACGTTCCCAAAAAGGGGTAGGGCTGCTCTTTTTCTGGAAGAATGCGTAGGCAAGGGTCTCGTTGGTGATATCAATTCCATCGGGGTCTATCACTTCACGGCCATAGTAAATACTGTCGTGCGGTGGAAGCTCTGGCATCTCAGTCAGGCTTGCATAATCGCCGATGAATACTTTGACGAATTCCTCGTGGAGTTTGTTGGCGCGTTCAGACATAAGTGAAGGGTTTAAGAGAAGCACGTACCTGAGATTAGTGGCCGCTTTCTTGTCTAGCACATCTGTCTGAATGCCTGATCTTGGATCATTGCGAAAACGCTTATGCTTGAGAAGCTCGATCAGCGCCGAGAGTAAGTCCTCGATATGACCTGATTGCGTCAGAATATCAATCTCCTCATGTGCTCGGGGGTGCATCAAGACCTTATAGGCAAGAGCTTTTTGTTCAAGATGGTTCATGCTTTTTTCCTGACATAGCGAATGGGCGAATCATGGCACTTGAGATTATCGGGTGCAAGTGACACGACTGAAGAGAAAAAGTACAGAAAATGACAATTTATGCGTCCAATTTTGTTCAGTGATTATGACGCTGTTGATTCGCAAGGATGCCAGCGTAATTCCAGTATCTTGGGAGGTCATGAAATCTACAATGGACAGAGCGCAGAAATTGGGTGTGCTGCGTCTTTAACGAAACGCGCGGAATTCTCCATCCATAATCTTTGATTTGGGTGGAGATGGATAGCGCAGCAAATGCTTAGGTCGGTCTATCTTGATTCTCAATGTACTCCCTCAATACTTCCAGTGGGGCGCCACCAGCAGTCAGAAGGCAATATGCTCTGCTCCACAGCACGGGCTTCCAGTAGAACGTACTCATGTGATCTGCATATTCTTTGCGAATTAATCGGCTCGTTACAGTCTTCAGACTATTAATAAATTTTGATGGTTGAACAGTAGGATTGAAGCTAAGCAGAAGGTGAACATGATCCGCCTCCCCATTGAACTCAAGAAGTTGAATCTCCCATCGCTCACACATTTCGCGGACGATTTCTTCAATCCGACCAAGGATGGCTGAGGTGAGGCACTTGTGTCGATACTTGGTTACTAACACCAAGTGAAATTTCATGTCGTAAACGCAGTGATAATGTGACTTCATAGATTGACACCATGTAAGCGTCTTATTACTATAACAGCTATGGTCAACCGACTCCATACCAAAACCCTGAAAGTCAGGGTACGTGACAAACATGCGAAAGTGCTTCGCGCATGGGCAGTTTCTGTCAACCAGGTGTGGAATTATTGTAACCAGATTAGCCATCGTTCGATTGTTGAAAAGAGGCGCTGGCTGTCAGGCTATGATCTTCAAAATTACACCAGGGGTGCCAGCAAAGAGCTAGGCATCAATTCAGCAACCATTCAGATGGTTGGTCATGAATATGCTAATCGGCGCAATCAGTTTAAAAAACCCCGACTAAAGTGGCGAAAATCAGGCGGAGCTCGCCGCTCATTGGGGTGGATTCCCGTCCGCCATGACTGCATCAGTTTCAAAAATGGATGTGTCTATCACAATAAGCACTATTTGAAAGTGTGGGATAGCTTTGGCCTGAGTCAATTCAAGTTCGGCTCAGGCAGTTTCAATGAGGACAGTCGTGGACGATGGTACTTTAATGTTACTGTTGAAGTTGAGGAGAAAATCCATCCGGGGCAAGATCGCCTGGGGATTGATCTTGGCCTGAAAACAACAGCGACCTGTAGTGATGGCAGCAAGCTTGAATCAGGGCGATTTTATCGTGATCTGGAAGACAAGCTAGCTGTGGCTCAGCGTACCGGAAAAAAGGACAGAACCAAGGCCATTCAAGCCAAGATCGCCAATCGACGTAAAGATGCATTGCATAAATTCAGCAGTGAACTGGTAAAGCGCAGTGGCCTGATCGTCGTTGGAAATGTTTCATCAACCAAACTCGCCAAAACCAAAATGGCCAAGTCAGTGCTGGATGCTGGCTGGGGCATGTTGAAATCGATGCTGTCTTATAAATGCGAGCACGCAGGCATCGTTTTCAAGGTTGTGGATGAGCGATACACCACCCAAACCTGTTCGAGCTGTGGATCACTCCCCAGTACGAGGCCGAGAGGTATCGCAGGGCTTGGAATAAGAGAATGGACTTGTTGTGGGTGCGGTGTCACTCATGATCGCGACGTTAACGCCGCAAAGAATGTTCTCGCGCTCGGGCATGAGCGTCCAGTTGTGGGAATCCCCCACTATAACGGCAAAGCCGTTTAGTGGAGGGAGGATGTCAACGGTCATATGCGTTATATTGATGGACTAGGAGAAGGTTATGTCCAACGAATATCTACGACTATCGGAAGTGCTCGGCTATGTTAAGCAGGCCGTCTCAATACTCGGTGAAAAACCGTTCTGGATAGCTGCTGAGGTTCTACAGATCAGTGGAGCATCGCATCGCTACCTTGAGCTCGTTGAGTATGACGCCGATAGGCGTGAAGTAGCCAAGACGCGTGGCATGATTTGGCGTGATGAAGCTTCTATTCTGGATGCATTTAAAAGGGCGACAGGTATGGCGCTTGCTCCTGGAATGAAGGTCTTGATTCTTGCAAGGCCGACATTCCATGAAATCTATGGATTGTCTCTGAATATTGTTGACATAGATCCGAAGTACACGCTCGGTGACATGGAAGCAAAGATCAAGGTCATCGAGCAGTATCTCAAGTCGAAAGGTTGGTTCGACCTGAACAAGATTAAAAAAGCACCCGAAGACTTTACCAGGGTGGCTGTTATCGCGCCTAAAGATGCTGCTGGTCTTGGTGATTTCAGGGTAGAGGCAGATAAGCTAGATAAGCATGGATTATGTAAGTTTAGCTATTACCATGCGACCTTTCAGGGCAATACAGCTGCCAACAGTATTGTCGATCAAATGGTGCTGGCTCACGCAGATCATCAAATCACCGCTTTCGATTGCCTTATAATCATTCGCGGTGGTGGTGACAAGGCAGGTTTATACCATTTGAATGATAGAAGACTCGCTGCATCAGTTTGTCGTTTTCCAGTACCGGTCTTGGTTGGTATTGGTCACGAGCGCGACAAGGTATTCATAGAAGAAATTGCTTGCCTCAGATTTTCTACGCCTAGCCTTTTGATCAGCCATATTTTGCAGCGCATCGTTCAGAATAGTAGAGATGCTGAAATAAATATTCAGCGAATCAATAAGCTGGCTGGCTTTCGTTTGGACTCAATTGATAAAAATGTAAGTGAACTTTATTTCTCCCTGAGAGAAAAGGGTTTATCTAAGCTATCGTTTATTGAGAGTCAAGCATTACAGCAGAAAAGTAAATTGATATCTCAAGCATCATCGGTTCTGGATAGGCAACAGAATGATATTGATAGAGTACAGGAATCGATGCTTCAGCATGCAAACAGTGTATTAAATAAAGCAGAGCTTCAATCGCAAAGTCTCATATCAGCCGTAATGTCAGCAAATCCTTTGGCTATTCTTGATAAAGGGTATGGATATGTTTCAATTAAAGGGCGAATTGTTACACAAGCAACGGATCTTGAAATAGGAAGTTGCGTAGAAGTAACGCTTAAAAATTCATCATTTACATCTATAGTAGAGAACATCAATGTCAAATAATACAGTTACATTCATGGAGCATTACCAGAGCTTAAAAAGCGCAGCAGATGCACTTCAGAATATGCAGGAACCCGATGTGGATAAAATCATGCCGCTCGTTAACCAGGGGATGAACGCCTATCGGGAAGTAAAAGAGCGTATTGAGTCAGTACGTAAAGCTCTTGGTGAAATTGCTGAGTAGGATTTGTTGTTCATAGGCCTCAATACTTGAGGCCTATGAGTTACGGCTCCATCTCACTTTGGAGTTCGCTCACATTAATGCGAGATATGATTTCTATGTCCTCAGGAAACCATACGCAAATGATTGCCTCATTTTCGTAATATTCGATGACTGAGTCGTAGCCAAGGTTATCTCGAATAGTATTGTTGAAAGCTGCAACTTCACCGTCAAAGAAATCATTTGCCAGCATATGCAATATGCTAATTAAAGGAACTTCATGCTGCTTGACGTATCCTGAGCAGGCTCTATTCATTACCTTATCAAGCCCTTCCCATTCGATATCGCCGAAATTCGAAAGAGCGTCTTCCAGTGCCGGTGAGCCACAAATTATTTGCCTAACAACATCATAACCTAGTGGAACTATGCTCGTTACCTCTAATGGATTTTTGATATTTAGTTTTAGCTTATGAAGTGTTGGGGAGACAGGAGTATTGCTAAAAGTAGAAAGTTTTCTCTGATCCGCTTCGCAATAACCAATGGCGATAGACTTTTTAGATGCGCAGTAGATTCCAGACCCAATTTGATCATTGCCTTTTCCACAAAACGATAGGCAAAATTTTTCAATTCTAAATGGGCTGCCGTGATAAAAATAATGTTTTTCGAAATTGATTTTTGTGTTCATTTAAAGCCTCACTGTCTATATAGAATAAACGGTGAGGCTCTAAATAGTCTAGCTTAGCATTTCAGTGACCAGCTGCGAGGCTTGCTTGCCGTCGTAGCGTCCAGCATGAGCAGCCTTCAGAGCTGACATGACTTTGCCCTTATCCTTAGGCCCAAGATTTTGATCGCTTATCATTGTGGAAATTAACGATCTCAAGTCATCCTCTGAAAGAAGTTCAGGCAATAGCTGTTCGATTACGATCTCCTCTGCCAGCAAGTCCTTGTAACGCTCACTTTCAATCTCGCCGGGAATCTTCTCAAGATTGGCCTTGAACTCCTTAATGTTCTTCAAGAAGTATCGAAGTACAGCCTGTAGCTCAGCTTCAGGCTCACCTGCATTTCCACGCGACATTCGGTTTTGATAGTCGCCTAGGACGGTTGACAGTAGTGTTGCGAGTTTTGCTTCGCCTTCTTTTTTGAACTGAAGGCGCTGATCTTGTAGTGTCTTAAGTGTACTCATTATGCTCTCCTTAGTTGAGCAACAAGTATACTAAATATGCCTCTATAAGCAATATCAAAATTGTGTGTTTGGTGAAACGCTGGCATTCACTACAGAGTCTGGAACGAACACAAACCTAGACCCCCTTGGTAGGTTTTCGAACTTGCCACGGTAGTATCGCTCGTCCCTAAGCTGCCTTATATGCCAAGTGCGATAATGCGATTCTGGGGAATTCTTTGGTATTTGAGAGGGCGCATGGCTAGATAGTGTGGTCATTCGTATGGGCATGTCAGGGTTTTTAAAATTCATTCGAGGCACTACCTGGCCTGGGAAACCCGTTTTAAGCCTCTCACCCTCGGTTGCAAGGTTGTATACCCCTAGCGCAGCGATAAGTCGCACTGCTTTGAATTGAATATCTAAGTCATGTTCATCAAGCTCAAGAACGCCTAGCTTGTCATGATAGTACCCCATGATACTTTCAAAATCAGCGTTGGAATTGGCCTTTAGAAGGCTTGGTATTTTATCCTCTGACACTAACATCCTTGCGTAACCCTGAGAGTTCTTTGGATCGCGATAACTAATAGAAAGAGCCCGTGCACCTTTTCTGACTTCTTGATTGTGAGCGACGTTATTAGGCCTTTGAAGCTTAAGAGCGTCGCAAAAGGGAAATATGGTTTGTTCTTGTGAAGTAAAGTAGTCAATAAAAGTGACTAATAAGCCTGGAAGAACTGTACCCATGAACGAATACCCATGAGGCATGGCTAGCATAAAACTTTCAAAAGGAAGCCTGAATCCTTCTGAGGATTCAAGATTGAACCTTGCTTTTGCAAAGTTATCCAGCACTAGGGGTGATTCCGGAAAAATCACTTGGCTACCGTGTCTCTCCCAGAGTGATTCTTCAGACATGATCAAAAAATCAAGAGAATGAAGCATGTGAGGCATATCAGAAAACACACCACCCAGGATCTCTGACTTCTTTTTCTTGCGCTCCCCCTTGGGTAAAATAGGTCGAATACCGTTGACCATCGTGTCAGTAAGGCGAGGGTAAAGGTCGTAGAGTGACTTCTTTGCCTGGCTCATGGTATATATATCCTATTAGTAGTCCAGGATGCATTATGTAGCATCAATGCTCGCCTGCGCACAAGACATTTGAGGTATACAATGACCGCATTCACCAAGGTGGTAAACCTACGTCGTGAGGCTTATACGGTCTACATCGGCAGACAAGACCATCGCTTCCATTATGGAAATCCATTTTCAATACGACAATCAAAATTTTCGACAACCGAAGTAGCAAGCAAGTATGAGGCTCTCCTTGCCTTTCATGACTGGCTTAAGGGTACACGTTTCAAAGCAGGAGATCCTGACGAAGTTGAGCCTGAACGTCGTGAATGGATTCTCAGCAACATCGAAAAGCTAAGAGGGGAGTCCCTTGGCTGCTTTTGTAAGCCTTCTGAATGCCATGGGGATATTTACAGGGTGCTGTTGAACGAAATCTCTCTTGAAGAAGCCTTGGGCTCCACAATACCTTCCCATTCCAATAAAAAGAAGAATGCTCAACCGGATGATTCTCAGCAGATGGGACTTTTTTAATGAACCTTACATATTATCATGGTTCTCGTAAAAACTTTCCATTGGGAACGATACTTAGGCCGCAAACAGATGGCTATGTTTTTGACGCCGAGGTTAGAGAGTTTGAGTCGCTGGTAGATCTTCGCCGCCCAGCTGAAAAACTAAGCAGGTTTTCAAGTGTATTTCTGTCCCGCAATATTGATGACATCGATGGAGCAGGAGGCTATACCGATGCTGTTTATAGCGTAAGAGTACTTGAACCTGTTGAGAAATCTGATTTGGCGTGGTACTCAGAAGCGTGGTGCTTATTTAACGACAATGGTTATTCGTGCACCTTGGATCAAGAAGTCATTAATAAACTGATCGATGCATATTGGTCGGGTGTAGCCTACAGAATAGCTAGCCGGAGTAATTTTGAGTACAGAGTTAAATCTGCTATAGTAGACAGGCTTGTTGAGTTGAATGTAGAACTAAATGAGCTTGACCAAATAGAAGCCCCCGGCTTGAACAATCAAAGTTGTATGCCATAGCCGGGGGCCAAATTATCTACTTGCTATGCCACTTGGCGAGCAGGCGTTCAACGATTGACTCATATTCGCAATCATTTGATGCCTTTCGGCTTGCAATCCTTTTCGCGGTTTTAATCTGCTTATCAACCGGCCAGTAGTGTCGGCCATCTTTAGCCATGTCCCAAGGGTTGCTAACTTCGCACACTTGTACAGGGCATATGGCATCAGCCTGATCGACCTCCAAATTTGACAGCTGATCACGTTGCCTGGCTCTCATTCTGCCATGCCATATTGACTTGTCATGACGTTCGCTTGATGCTTTTGTGTTCGATGAAAAATTAGCCTTTTTATAGCTTCTACTCATGGCCTTTCTCCTTTTCATATGCAAAGCTTATACGCCTGGTATGAGAAGTGCAACACTGGCTAGTGATGCAGCTGCCGATAAAGCTCTTTGACGTGACAATATACGCATATTAAAATGAAGAACACTTAAGGGGTTCTTCATGAAAATTGGCCTTCTATCTGATTCTCACGTGTCTGCATCAAATCATTTTAATGAGATAATGACGATGCTTCCCGCTCGCGGTTTGGTCGATGTTATGGTTCTGCTGGGAGACATTGCTCATTACGGTCAAATTTTCGACATCTGTAAGCATGTTAAGTCTATTCTTGACTGCCCGGTTATATTTGTTGCTGGAAACCATGAATACTACAGCTATGGGAAGCTTCGCCCCTCTAAATTAGAAATTGAGGCGCTTTGGTTTAGTCAGTTTTCATCTGACCCCGATCTACATCTGCTTTTGGACTCTGATGTTGAGATGGGGGGTATTTCATTTTTTGGTAGTACCTGGTGGTCGAACATGGGTAGCATGTATGACCGGGAGATGTTCAGGTTTAACCAAAATTTCTATTCAGACTTTAACTTTATTGTCAGAAAAAGGAATTCAGACGATTCAATTGTTCTGCTCGATTCAATGGATCTTCCGATTATGAATAGAGAGGCCCGACTGGCTTATTCTGAATGGTTTGCAAAGAGCAAAAACTTCAAAAGAGTCTTCCTGGCGCACTTCCCGATGCTAGAATCTCTCCGACACCCTCATTTTCCTCGTAGCGTATACTTTGTTAGCGAAGATGACGAGTTTATAATTGACCATAAACCTGATCTTATTTGCTTTGGTCACACACATTGGAATATGGACAAGCGTGTTCACGGCGTTCGTTGTGTGAGCAATATGAATGGTTACCAAAACGAAATGGGCCAGATTGGTTTTAATAAAAACTTGGTGATCAATATTTGATGAAGAATGTTGTTTACTGGTGTGAACTTAAGGTGTCACAATGGAATTAGAAAATACCTGATCACGCCAACAGAGGTTACATGAAAGCACTATCTAAGTTTTTATATAATCATCTGAAGAACTCAGAACAGTTTGCAAATCTAGTCGAGAGACAGGAAAGTAGAATCAAGAGATTGATGATTGAAATTGACCTGGGTGAGCATTCTGATGAGGTAACGAGTTGTCTTGGGAGGGCTGTGTCAAAAGAGGCTTTTTCACATAAGTTGTTGAAGCTATTATGTGAAAACGCTTTTAGTGACGGCTACCTAGGAATTGACACAAAATACCTGTTTTCAGATGCCTTCATAAGCTACTTGAAATCTGAACATTTTCTTAAGCAGAGTTCAACTAAGCAAAGCGCATTTGTGAGGAGTTTGATTGATAGTATAATAGACACAAATTTAGCGTTGCATCTTTTGAAAAGTAGGAGAATTAGCTTAAATCAAGTACCGTCAATTCTTATTAGCGAAAGCTTTTTAATTGAAGCAGTGAAATCAAATGTAATGTGTTTTTATGATATACAAGAAAAAGATTTAACAGAAAGAATTGCAATATCGGCTTGTGAGGTTGATGGATATTTTATTAACCATATTCCTGAGGGCCTGCTCACAAAAGGCGTATGTGTCACAGCTTTGAATTCTAATCCAAATAGCATCAGCAAAGTACCAGTTGAGTTCATAACAGCTGAGTTCGCACATTCGGCAGTAAAGCATAATGGTTTGAATCTGAAATTTATTCCGATCAACCTAAAAACAAAACAGATATGCTTCACCGCATTAGTTAATGAACCAAGATGTTTTGAATTTATCAATGAAGAGTATATTGATAATGATTTTTTGCTTGCGGCCATTAAAGCGAATGTTGATGTGTATCGTCACCTACCAGGCACAATTCAAAAAGATTTTGAATTTAGGCTTGAGGCATGCGAAGTCAGTCGAGGAGCGGTAGTTAAGAATTTCAGAAGAGTGGATTTTAACGAAGTTTTGATAAAGCGAGCTATTGAGCTAAATTTTCTGACTTTGCGTGAGATACCTCATGAGCTACTTTCTGATGAAATAGCAATTCATGCGGCTAAGATTAGAGGGGAGTCAGTTATGTATTTGCCCTCAGATCTAATATCGAGGGAAGTTCTAGAATTAGCTTGTCTCACATTCCCTTATGCAATAGCAGCTGTTAATAAGTCTCTGCTGGATGAGCAATTGGTTTTGCAGGCAGTTAAAATTGACTATAAGGTTTTTGCATCTCTACCAAAAGAATTTCTTACCGTCAAAGTGCTTACCGAAGTCATTCGCCAAAATGGCTGTTTACTTTCCTATGTGAATCAGGAAAGCAGAACTGAAGACGTTTGTTTGGCAGCTTTAACGAACGGCCATGAAGCGCTAAGGTTAATACCTGATGACCTGTTAAACAGCCCCAAGTTTTGGAACAAAGCGCTCGAATTAAATTCTGGATTAATTACTTTTATTCCACCCAAGCACAAAAGTAAAATCAAAACAAAGTATTCTCACGATGAATTTACCCCATAACTCAGTATTCAAGATCAGAAGATATTTTTAATCTTTTATAGGCCCGGCATTTTTGGATCTGCTCCTTCATCGGTAAGTCAAATTTGGCGATATCTTTATCTAGCTTTTCAATGCTCTTGTAGTTCCTGACAAAGTTATCAAAAAACTGCTCAAGTCTTTCTTCATTTAGTTTAATGTTATCTTTACAAACCATGGTATAAATGCCCCTTGCCGCCAAAATAAATTTGTCTTTATTGTTAAGGCCATTAAAGAATTGCGCCGAATCAACATTGTTTGTTGTGGTGAAGTAATGGCATAGAATTGTCATAAAATGACCGTCTACACAAAAGGCAGTGGAATCTATTAATTCATTCGTAAAAAGCTGACTTGGCTCATATCCGTAATTTTCGGAAAGACTTAACAGTCTACTATAAACTGCATCTATTGGATGTCTTGGTTCTCTAGCTATGAGTTTCTTAACTAGATCACTGTGCCCATTCTTGTAGAGAACTTCATATATACGGTCAATCTGAGGAGTCGAAATGTATTGACTCCATAAGTGTAAGTCATCCAGCTGAAGGTCTGCTATAGAAAGAAAACTATGTGTTGTTTCCAGGATGCTATCATCGACTTCATTTGTTAATGAGCCTAAGCTGCATAATGCTGTAATAGCGCTACACTTATCATGCCTCCTGTTCGAGACATAGTTAACCCAATTGTCCTGATCGTTGTGCTCAAGAAGTTTGCTTGCAAGATATAGATCAATATATGGGTCTGTCCTGGTTTCCCATCTTATTGTTGCGTTAACTATGCAATTGTTAAGATTGTAGTTATTGCCAACAAGCTGCCCAATTGCCTGAGAATAGCTTGGCATGTATTGCAAATAATAAGACCATTCATCATCACTCAGTTTGTATCTGCCTAAGTCAAAATCTAGCATATTTGAGGCTTTGGCAACAAAGTCAAAATATGTGTTCATACTCCTTAGTTCAATAATTTTATCCATTGCTGCTGCAAACATGTCTACATTTGTCTTAAGGTAATCAATACCTGAAGGCTTTGATAAGAAGCCTCTAATCTTCAGTAAGGCGCTGTTTGCTTTGTCGATTTCATCAAATAAATTCATGGTCAACTCCACCTATATTCATTACAGCAGAATCATGAAGACATCTGCCAGGTGAATTTAATATATGCATAAAAATGTGCAGACTTGAAGTCATGTGCCATGAGCTGAATGCTCTAGTATGCTGGGTACAGCGCCATATCCAGGTTTTTAAAATGTGAAGTCAACTCAACGCAACCCGTAGATCTTCGATAACATTTCTGATTTTATTTGCTTGCTCAACATCTTTTCTATCTATGGCAGTCTGCCATTCTGATTTGTATCGGGGCGTTAGCTCGTCAATTCTCATAAGCAAACGCGAAGCCCGTTTAAAGTCATTATTGAGTAAGTGAGTGTCTAATTCATCCAACTGGCTCAACAATAGAGGCTTGCCTGAAGCACCTGGTCTTGACACTTTAGAGGCGTGCCGAGCAGGTTCTGCCTCATTTTTAGATCTAAGCCCCATTTTGAAAGCAAAATAGAAGCCAACAAAGCCAACAAATGTGAACACTAGTGCGATGAGTGCAAAGCGCATGAGGCTGATCCTGGTAAGTTGCGATGAGACCAATATGATACATTTGCTTGCCAGTATGTCAATATCAATGATATAGTTTTTCGAAAGAGCGATATTTGCATGATCATGTACTCTCCAAATGATGACGGCGTCACCCATCTTAATGTCTATTCGAAGGGTAGAACGTTACTTGGAAGGGATCTTTCCAATTTTTCTCACCACCCCTTCCGTCACCCGGAGCTTGGCCCGTTTGCGTCTGTTGAGGGGCTCTGGTATTGGTTAACACGGCGTGATGATAGGCTGAGAGAGCTATCTGGGTACGAGGCAAAGAAGCTAGGGAAGACCCTTGGGGTCGTCTCTACGCTTGATTCTAAGGAATTTGAGCGCCTGATATGCCTCGGGTTAAGCGCAAAGCTTACAGCGCACCCGGATATCAAAGAACGTCTCATGCAGTCAGTACTTCCTTTGACGCATTACTACGTTCAATATTTTGGAGGTATTGAAAAAGTAATAACTCCCAAGAATTCTGACTGGATTCTTGCACACTTTGAGTGCATAAGGATTCAATGTAATCCAGGCGCTGACAAGACAAATAAGGTTGCCAGAGACAAAGCATACAACATCAATCAATCACCTCAACTAGGCCTTTTCTAAATTACAATAAATCAACATTAAATCTCCATATCATTTGAAATCATCTGCCTTCTAAATGGCGCGAACTCATTCAGCCCAATATACTGCTCTTTAGAAAGGCCGCATTTATCTTCCAGGAAGTTGGTCACATCTCTGATTTTATCCCCCGCTAATGATTTAATTGTCATTGATGCAAGATCATTTATCAAAAAACTTGGAGCTTCGTATGTTTTGCCGTTCACTGATATTTTCTGATTAAGTTGCTTAATTATATTCGCAAGATGATGAGCATGGCTAGACTTCGATTTTATTAACGCATCTACCGATTCCAGTATTATTTCAGGGTGATGGATTGCACAAACCCACAGTAACGAATAACCAGATCCAGCCAGTCCGCCAGAATAAAATATTGTATATATATTTTGCTTTAAGATACTTTTATCGAGTTCGAGCTTGTATTCATCATAAACCTTAAACATAAAATCCTTGTTTTGAAGTGCAGAAATCCTAGATAAGCTCAAAAACTCAGTTGCTAGTTCTTCTCCTGCATGCCGAATAATGCCGTCGAATATTTTTTCAACATTAGGTGTTTCGCTGGCATATTTTTTCTGTTTAATGCAGTACTCATGATATATCTTTATACTATTTTTGATTGATTCAATATCATTAATATCAAAATCCTTGAACTCATCTAGTGTAGATATAATGTTGGGTATTTGATGACCATGACCGTCCACTGAGGACTCTTTCAAAAGGTATGACCAGTTGAAACTGTCACCGATTCTTGCAAGACGTAGCGCAACATCCTCCCATGGTCTTGAGTCTCTGTGATCAATGTCATTCAGCGTTCCAGATTTTAGTGCTGAATTGATTAAAATGTTGTTAAATACCTGATCATCGCCGAGAAATCTAATAATTTGTACTGGGTATACAGCAATATTTCTAAATAAAAGTACCGCATCCTTCTTTAAAAGTTTGGGGCGCTGTTTTTCAGTTATTTTCATACCATCTGGATTGAGCACGGACAGTCCGTAACGATAAAGCTGATTGAGAAGCTTAATCTCTCCGCTTTCATAAAGTCTTCGTTTGATATCGTTAAGTTCGTTGATTATGGTAACAAGCTGACGCTTCCTGTTGATATTGAAGCAGTATTCAGTTAGCTCTCGTGTTATAGCATGACCTTCTATCATAAGGCATTGAGCGGCACTGTGATTCATATGCGACACCTCTCTTTTTTTTATTATAGCTTGCAAAATTCGTATTTGTCGATAATGACATTTAGTCGATTATGGTGCTAATCTATAAAGAAGAGGTGGCTATGCTCCAAAAATTTAATGCTCAACTGAAAAAGATTTCAAATAACCCCAGTATTGTTCTAAACATCAATCCTGCGGATCATAATGTCTCCTTGTTAAAGCATGCTTTAAAGAAGGATTTTAATTTGTTGTATAAGTTCCGTGCAGACTGCATCACTTCAGAGCTAGCTTTAGCTGCTGTTAGCGTGAACGCATGGTCAATAGGCTATTTTCCGAAAGGAGTTCTCACAGAGAAAATTTGCTCTCTGGCTTCGGAGAGGTACTCGGAAGCTCTCAAGTATATACCTCAGAATTTTTTGGATGATGAAATTATATATGCTTCGCTGTCGCGATGGGGTAGCGCTATAAAATATATTCCACACGAATTTATAAATGATCTAGTTGTGGATGCTGCTATAGAAGGAGGAGTATCACTTAAAGATATCCCAAGCAAGTATGTTACGCGCCGCACCTGTGAAAAGATTCTTGCTATTGATGGTTCTAACTTGGTTCATGTCCCTAAGGATCTTCTTTCGCGCGACCTTATCCTTCTGGGTGTGAAAAAAACACCAATGGCTGCTGTTAAAGTCGATCCTGAATTTATTGACAATGATATTATTTTTGATGCGTTGTATAGACTTGGACGATGCTTGGAGTTTCTTGAAAAACTAGATAGAAAGCTATGGAGTGATGAGCTTCTTCTTTGCGCTTCAATTAAAGATGCCTCGGTGATTAATCTGCTTTCGGCTGATGATGTGAAAAGAATTTCAAACCTATATTCGTCTAAGTATAATCAACATCATCCTCAAATTCCATCATCATTAACCTCAGCCCTAAAGGCGTTAAACAACAGAAACTGTTATGCTTCAGTTGATTGGGCTGGTAAATATTTGGCATCGCATTATACAGCGGATGAAGTTATCGCTTCCTTTAAGAAGAAGGATATAACAAATGAATGCCTGATAAGGCTTGCTCAATACTTCGATCATGCCGATCTTGCGGCGTCGCTTGCTGGTAATTTCAGTGCGAAACGACGTCTGCTGAATAAAGACATGGAGATTTAAAAGTACATGTCAGCCGAATGATCTCTTTCGGCTGTAAGTCGATGGTATCTGGATAGAACTATATCGAGTCTACCTAACGCATCCTTCATTTCTTTGTTAAGTAAGTCGAACTGATTCGGTAACTCACAATCCAGTTCAAAACTCGCATTACAGAGCCTGTCAATCGCCCAAGGTATTAATACATAAATGCTTTTAACGCCATACACTGGATAGGCAGGGTCATAGCGTGATAGATCGTTATCTTTAACTAAATGCATAATCCTCAAGCCAAGCTCCCTATTGTCAAGTGCTTGTATTTTTCTCTTTTCTTCTTGCAATCTAATTCTTAAATCTGCTGGCAGAGGAAATTTGATAGAATTTGTTTTAGTCTCATTCTCTGGATAGAATAAGCTTCTAACAGATGATCCAGCTTGACCATTAAGTAGTCTGGGTGTTTCGCCAAGCAAGAAAGTTTTAATTCGTATTGGCTGGATCTCAAGAAGTGAACCCTCTAGTTGTTTGCTGAACGCAAGAAACTCTTTTTTCTTCTCAATTTTCGAGAGTATCGAGGTGGCTTGATCTGATGTTTTGACTAGTCTTTTTGCAACTTCGCAACTTTCCAGGCAATCGTTCACAAAGCCATTTTGGCTCCAACGAAACAGTAAACGATAAGCTAATTCTTCAAGCATGCGATTCAAAGGCGTTCGAACCTTTCCGTTCTTTATCTGATGCCCCTCCAAATTTACCTGGCTAAAGCAATCATAGAGCCATCTGGATAGCAACTCCATTTCTGTAGTCTCTTTACTATAAAGCTCAGGACAAAGGTTCGTGATGACCTCTTGCGCCTGTTTTCCAGGGTGCCTAACGTCTAACACTTTCTGACATAACCGCTCGATTGAACGACCCATATTTATCTCCTCTTTGTATTAAATTAGCATTTATCCAGCATCGGATTCCACTTGTATTTGAATACCAGGCACGATGACATGTTATCATTATAAGGATACAGGCCGATTTAAGGCCATATTTTCCGATTGGACGTCTTATGCATTTGAAGAATCGCTTGGCTGAGCTTGGAGAGGAGCTATTCGGAGCTCTTTCCGAAAGAAAAGTTGCTATTATCAATGAGGTCGGCTTTATCTTTAATGAGATGTCGAGCGATTTCCTCCAAAACCTACACCTCATGAATTCAAGCGTTTCTGCTATAAATTCGTATTTAATCGATAATGCACCTTCTCATGAAGAAGGCTTTCTGAAAGCGGTGGCTGAGAACATTCCAATAAGCCCAACGGCTCTGCATTTGATAGGTGTTTTAAACAAGGCAGACGAATCAATTATAAAAAAGTTGGCACATAATGTTATTTCTCAAGGCAGATATGAAGAGGACTGTTTTGAATTCGGCGTTATGTGTGAAGAATTGTTTGATGCCGGTCGCGAACAGATTGTAATTGAAATGGTTGAAGGAATTCTTGAAAGTTCTTCAACACAAATCGATTTTTATCTTGAGGCTTTTAATGCGCTATCACTGGCAGTCAGTAAGTCTTGTAAGTTGTTTATAGACTATGCAAAGGTTAATCAAGAAATTTTCATAAGCGAAGATGCATTCTTTAGTATTGATGGCAAAACCTCTGTTGACCAAATAATTGATTTTCACCTCAATGGATTACATCTTATATCTGAAAGATACATATCTTTTTCATTGGCAAATTCACACGGTCGCGACATCATTGAGGCGGAGAAGCTTATACAATCATTCTCCGTTCAGGATTATGTCAATGATTGCCTCAATGGAAACAGGTCAAGCTTAGACAAGATGCCAACGAGTTCCTATTTAGCCTATCTCTTGCTGAGTAGTGATTTGCCTTTGCGTTGGTCTGACGTAAATACAAAGATTGACTATAGTGATGTTGACCGAGCTGTCCGTGAGGCGGAAGATTGCTCGAATGATCATGCATATGACATTTTTAAATACGTTATTGAAGGGTGGGTTGGCTCAATCAACTCTATGATTGCCGCAGTGCTTGAATCTTGCGAAAAGCTAAATATTCATGATGATATAAAAAATAAGCTGCTCAATAGTATTATGCTACATACAGGCTGTGATTTCACGAACATCAAGATAATTTTCAAGAATCTCACACCTGGGTACGTTCTTGATATTAGCGAATGCAAACCTGTTATGACGAGCGCTGTTCAAATTGCAATTGAAAAGAGTAGCGTGCTGAAAATTGCAGATATTTTCAGAGAAAAGTGGGTAAATGATATGGTTGATTGTGAGGATCTTATAGAGATCGTTGACAACAAATATTGCTCACTTAAAGATATTGAAAAACATCACTTGCAGAAGTCTATCCCTTCATCATTAAGGCAAATGTGCCCTTCGATAAAAAGGCACTTTATTGAAAAAGATCTAGAGATTTAGGTCGACAATTTGGGGTCTTCCTTTCCTTTATCCATCTTAATTCCCCTGAGAGACTGGATATTGGCCGGGTTGAAGCCAAGCTCGTTTACGAAAATCTTGCCCATCTCTCTGCTTATCCGCTGATCAAGATTTCGTTCAATTTCATCATTGACTAAGCCCGCCTCCCTGAACGTCTTGAATGCGTTTGAGCAGGCGTGTCGCATCTTGGATTCATCTTGAGTCTCTAAGTTTTCAGATCTGTTCATTACAGACACGACTGCCCGCAGTGCTGATACCGAATCATGATTGCGCTCAATACGTGTCAATAATGACGCATAAACCTCGATTGACGTTGGTGAGATTTCGGTGATTGGCATTAGGGACAGGTGTGAGCGACAAGCATTCAAAAGCTGAAAGTCATCCAGCTGTGCCTCCTCTGAGGATTCAAGGTTAGGATTTTGCAATAACGTCAGCGCGAGTGGGAAGGGTGTATCACTGAGTGCTTTGTTCTTTGATGAGAGTAGCTGGGTGACCTCATCAGATCCCTTGAACATATCTGCCTGACTTTCATAATTAGTAGGATGCTGAATCTGGTGAGTCAGATACTCTTCAAGGAATAATGCGGCTTGGCTTATGGTTAGCTTTTTCATTCTGTTTAACCTCTATTTGTTACGTACTCGTTTGTGCGTCGGTTGTGCAGAGAAGGTTGAACTTGATCACTGTTGGCTATCAATGCTCATTGAACGATCTTCTCAAGTTTTATTCTGTTTTCTTCATGTTTGTATAGGAAGGTTGCCAATAACCCTCTTGGAGTAAAGGCTTGTCTATGGTTGAACAGGCGCATATCTCCTACTACGATGAAGTTATCCCTGGCTCTTGAGACCGCGACATTCAGCATGCTTGGACTGGCGTCGATAAACCCACCATTATTCTCCTTGGAGTAGGTAGGTGAAAAAAGCACGATTCGACGCTCGGCGCCCTGCAATGAATGAACTGTCCCAACCGTCATGCCTGTTTCGTTTGATACGTCGATCCCGACTCTGCGCAAAGCAGTTCTGAGCGCGTCAACTTGGCCAGTGAACGGTGTAACAACGCCAATAATTTGTTCAATTGGCAGTGAATACATTGCCTCAAGATCTTTTTTGTTATGGATGATCCAGTCGGCGATTGCGTTTGCTTCAATTGTATTAAAACGAGTTCCTGTTGACTTCGTTTTGCACTGTCCATGTACGTCAATGTAGCCCATAGGAGGGAATTGATTGGGTGGCACTTCCAGGTCGCTGCGTCTGCCCCTGGCTGGTATCAGTTTGTTCTTGTAGGATAGGGCGTTGCAGAACGCGATTATCTCGTTGAAGCAGCGCCTATGCTCGTATAGGTACATGCCCCTGGCAAGCTCGTCATCGTAGTGGTAGCGAGAGGCTAGCTGGGCAATCCGCATAACATTACCGCAGGATGCGGATTTTCCGAGATTCACAATAGTCTCAATATCGCTCTGCACTGCTGAATCGGAGATGACGCCATGCTGAATCATGTTTCCAATGTCAACAGACTTCGGGATGCTCCAGATTGGTTCGATTTGATGTGTATCGCCTATTACCAATGCTTTTTTGGCAAGTGAGAAGCAAGCACCCGCTACTTCTGGAAGAACCTGACCAGCCTCATCCATGATCAAAAGGTCAATGCTGTTATACAGATAGCTGTGACGGTGTGGATCGTCATCATGCAAGACTCTGAATTCAGTTGGAAGCATAAAGCACGTTGAGACCGCACAGGGTGTTAGCATCATGCGCCTTCTCCAGCGCTGAATGATAACCTCCGGTGTTTGTTTGCCTTGTGCTTCTAGCAGCGAGGCTTCCTGGCCGTCTACAGATAGGAGCCAACGACCTTCCCAGTAGTGAGTTGCCAGCAAGAATAGCTTGAATCGGATTCTTGTATCAGCTGCGACGTTTGCCTCATAGAGCGAAGCTGGCTCTTTCGGGATATCAATTTGGTCAAGATCCATGACAGCCTTATAGGCAGTGGACAGTCGATTTTTTGCATTAGCAATATGCCTGACGAGCGCATGTGCTTTGCGCTGCCTTTTTTGATGTCTGTCGGCGTGAGCCTTGAGAGACTTCGTTTTTTCGAGCAGAGTTGCTTTGAGATTGTCCACGCTCTCCCATATTTTGTCTGGAGGTATTCCCCTAATGGTTCTTTTTACGACAATCGAGGCCCTGACCCCCTGCTTGCGGCTAACAACTGGAATGAATTTAAGAAGGTCGTACCAGAACGGTTGAGTGCCCAGGTGGTTAATCAGGTTGATGTAGGCATTTTCGAAAACCTTATGGCGCTTCTTGGCTTCTTCAGCCTCATTATCAAAGCGTTGAAGCGTCTCCCAATGGTTCTGGCCGAGCGCCTTGCTGAGCGTCTCCTGAAGGCTTTTGAGTTGATCGTAAGCACTCTTGATCTCAGAGAGGCGCTGCTGCTCACCAAGCATTGCCTGATGAATGGCTGTCACCACAGTTGAAACACTTGGTGCAGTCAATTCAGGAAATGCGAGCCGCGCCTTGCTCAAAAAATCATCTCTTGCCTGGGCTACTGAATCAACTGATTCGAAATCCATTAGAAAATCTGAAGAGAGGTATTTACCGCCCGTTTGTTGGCGCTTGCTCCAGGATGAGAGGTAAATGCCGAAGCCATCGATCCCGGAAATCCAGCGTCCCGAATAAACACCGTTGCCTGTAGAGATAGCTTTTCTGAATGAGTCGAGGATGTTGGTTACCGACTGATTGTTGGCTGATGAGGCCACGATAATTGGCGCTTCAGATTGATCTATTGCCGCTTGCACCCAGTAATTGGCTACGACTGAGAGCACCAGGGTTGTTTTTCCGGTGCCAGGCGGGCCGTTAACTGCAAGCATTTCACCATCGGTCATGGCCAGTGTATGAGTCATCGCATCCCTTTGGGCTTTGGCTAATGGGTAGCTGTCACTGCAATGGCCAACATGTACGTCGAATGCGCTGTCTGTGGGCAGAAGCGCTTCGGTAGACGAAGCCTCCAGTGAGGCATAGGCATCAAACAGTGGTACATGAGGGTTTGCTTGACGTAAATGATCGTAGAGGGAGGATATTCGCTTGGAAGGATTATCTGACCCACCAATCTTTCGAATCATCCATTCCCGTGCTCGTAGGTAGCCGTTTGCGTTGATCATGTCGTCCTTGCAGACGTGATCGAGCATGGCCTCACAGTAAGGCAATAGCTGCTTCCAGATCCGCTCCAAGTATTCTTGCCCACTGGCAATATCAAATCCCTCATCTCTGTGAGGGTTTTGTTCAGCCAGCTGTGCAATATGCAGCACATTTGCCGGAACGGGCGAGGGATTGCTTGTTAAAAAAATATCCAAGTCGTCAATATGGCCTATTGAAAATGAGTTTCTCTCCAATGGCTCTAGCAGATCTCGTGTTACATAAATCTTAGGAAGTGGGGTAATTGCTCCATCCCGTCGTAGCCTCGCTTTAACAACGATTGGGGAAATTAAAGATGGCAGTGCATACTGCTTCCTGCTTCCATGTTCTGTTTTTAACTTAAATAAGATTGGATGAAATGCAACCTCTATGGCTTGTATTTCAGCTGGCTCAGATCTAAAAAATTCGTCAGTGACCTGTCTATCAAGCGATGCATTGATTAGCTCGAAACGGGGACGAATTGCGGTGTTAGCAAGATCTGGTTCGTGCCAACCACCCTTTCCGAGCTCTGCATCAGCTAGTGAGTTGCGCCAGTAGGAAGCCATCGATAAAGACTGATTTTTCATCGTTTGTTTCTTCATGCCCAATTATTAGAAGTCAATGGCAACGATGATCACTGCTTGATAAGTGTCAACTATGTTATGCCATGCTTCCTTGTCAGATCACTAGCTTACCAGGCAGCTTGGCTAATCGCCTACTACCCTAACTTAAAATTGTGGGTAGAAATACGTTTCGACTGAAATAGCCGAGCAAGCTCCGAAAGGATAAGCAGCCTTTTGATGCTAAATCTAAGACCCCTGTTTAGCTGAATATCACAAGTCTAATAGGCAGGATGCTGTGATATTGCGATTTTTTCGATGGTTGAGAATTGCAACATCATCAGCAACAGTCTGTTCAACTTGTGCTACAGGTTCAACTGCTTTATCTATATCGCTAATTTTCTGGATAGCACGCTCACGGGTCTTGTCCCAGTCAAAATCAAAATGCCTTAAAAATGTGCTATCAGTCATGATTATGGATAGCTTCTCGACTGGGCTTAAGTCATGTCGCTCAAATTTTTCGGCATCTTTCTCAGAGAGGGTTGATCTTGTAATTTGCTCTGCAAGTCCTGGCTCAAGCAATGCGCTCATAAGAATTGGCAACGCACTTTCTTTGTTTTCAACAGTACGATAGCTAACTATAGGAGTGCCGGTATCAGGGTTCGTAAATAAATAAGGAGTATTTATTATATCAATTGGGAACATCTGATGAGCGAGTAGTGATTTGAGGGTATCAATGCGATTATCGGTCAATGACCACGTGTTTTTCTTGCTAATCTCTCCTGAAATTTCATAGATAAAGGAACTGTAAGTATCAGGAGATGGTATTGCGCCAAATTCATACCTTGATCTTTCTTCGTCATCTTTATAGAAACGCTCGCTTGGCATTTCCATCTGCACGCTGCCTAGAGTCTTGTCATTGTCCCTGTGCATGTTCAATGCGGCTTTGGCGCTGTAGACGATAAAATCATGACTCGCAGTAACAAACTGCTCATACAGCGCAGCGCATGAAGGATTATGTGGTTGTGCGGTCAGCAAGGAAACTATTTTGGAAACCCTTGATTCGTTTAGATGGTAAGGGCTCGATGCCGGTTGTTGGTGGTTACAGGCCTGAATCCAGCGTGTTGCCGAAACCCAGAATTCAGGTGTATCGATCAAGAGCTCGAAGGCCGTAGAGGCGTAGTCAAGATCCAGTGACTCGCTGAATATTCTGTCGATTTCAATATCTTGTTCACTCATTTTCATGACGTTCACTCAAGGTTTTCTATATCAGCATTATTGTCCATACGATAAACATCGATCAATCAATTTCTAAGCGTCGTGATGCCTTGGTCAGCTTGGCCTAAAAGATAAGAAATAACCGGTTCTTTCGCTTGCCTCACCTTGAATACCGCTGATAATATGACAATAGAAGCTATATAGAAGAGGCTCACTCATGGCTACCGAAAACAATAAAGAAGTAATTGAAGAACAGGTCGTAACGCCTGAGACCCAGTCTGCACCTGAAAACATTCAGGCGACGGCAGCCGAAGCTGTCGAGCAACCTGCTGAAATTTCAACCGACACAGTAGACCCATCTCAAGCGAGCGCAACTGAGCCTGAGTCCATCAGCACTGATGACATTAAGAAAATGGCTAACACGGTTGCAGGCCTGAATGCTGAAGAACAGGCACATGAGGATGCTCTTCAGGCTCTAAACGACTTTAATCTTGACGATCACATGAAGATGATGATGGTCTTGAAGGAGGCACACAAGCGGGGAGAGCTAAGTGCTTACTTCGCCGAACTATACAATGAAGAGGCAAAGAAGAAGAGTAAGGATCCTTTGGCTGCTATCGCAGACTTCACGAACCCTAAGCACAAGGCCGAAGTTGTTGCGACTTATGGAGACATCTGGAAGGAAGTCGAAGATCGCATTCAGACCAGAATCAAGAACGATGAGTGGACAAAAGATCTGGTTGAATCATCTGGAATGACGGCAGAACAGTATGGCCAGATGCCAGAACAGTTCCGTCAAACGATGGCGATCACCGCTGAGTACGAATCCGATTTTCCATCAAAAGACATGCCGTCCCTTGGCGAGCGCCTTCGTAACTCAAAGGATGTTTTGATCGAAGGGCTGACCAGCGATACGGGGCGTAAAGCACTAAATTACGTGAGCTGGGGTGTTTCCATCGCCACGGGCGGTGTTGCGACCAAGCTTGCAGTCATGGGGATCAAGGAAGTAGTAGGTGCACTTACCAAAAACGAATCTTTCGTCAACTTTACAAAGTCGGCGATGGAAACGGGCATCAGTACGCTTGAGAAGATGGGCGTCCCTACTGAATTGATCTCCAAAGGCTACTCGGAGATGAAAGAGCGCACTCGCTCTGTGTGGGACAACAAATACATGAAATTCGGCGCAGCTGCGCTGGGCGTCGTGGCTGTTGGCCTGATCATGCAAGAGGTTGATTTTGACTCGATTGCAAAAAGTGCCGAGCCGGTCTTTGGTAGCGGTGCAGCCATAGGATCGAACCTGGTTGAGGGCGCCGGTCATGCGGTTGACTTGAGTGCTACTGTTGCCAAGGAAGTTGGATCTGCGGCAGTGGATGCTACTGTCAATTTAGGTGAAACGCTTTCTTCTGCCTCCGAAAGGGTAACAGAAGCTGTAGCCGATTTGGCTAATGATGCAAAAAGCGAACTGGGTGAGCAGTTACAAGCTGCTGCATCTGTACTTCAAGGAGCAGGTGATTCGCTTACGGGAGAATCCGAAGCAATTGTCGAATCTGGTATAGAGCGCAATAGTGGAACGAAAGCAGGCGGTGAGGACGTCTTTGTAGAACCTACCCCTGAGATTACATCTGATCAAACTGCACGACCCGCCCAAGATGTGACTGAACAACCTACTGTCGGCAATTCGATTGTTACCGTAGAGAAGGGTGATAGCCTTTGGAGTATCGCAAAGGCTCAGATCGAGGCTGGTGGGGGTGAGGTTACAAACCAGAATATTGATGCAACATGGAAGGCTATCTATGAAGCGAACAAGGAGGTTCTCGGAGACAACCCGCATCAAATTTTCCCAGGGCAGAAAATCAACATCGACTCTGCAATGATTCAGGGAATTGAAGGGCCGCAAGTGTCTGCTTCAGTTAATGCTCCATTATCGACTGATGGGGCTGCGCCTGCCGTTGGGCCAGAGCAGTACCAGACTAAAAGCTATAGTGAATTTCAGAAGGATCTGAATGCAGATAGCTTAAAAATGGGCGATACTATTGAACAAACTACCGCATTGTTCGAGGCTATGGAGCGTGACGTTGCGTACAGAGCTACGCTTACGACTGACGAGCGTTCTGTATGGGATATGCTTAACGGCAAAACTGCCGAATTTGCACAGAATGGGCTTTCGCCTGAGGAAAGAATTAACTGGGTAGAAGTAAATGGAAAGACTGTGCCAGTTTTAGATGTCGAGCAGGGAGCAGTGCGGTCAATGCCTACTGCTGATGACTTTGGTGGGAATGGGCTTTCGCCTGAGGAAAGAATTAACTGGGTAGAAGTAAATGGAAAGACTGTGCCAGTTTTAGATGTCGAGCAGGGAGCAGTGCGGTCAATGCCTACTGCTGATGACTTTGGTGGTCTTGAGAGTGCTCAGGACAAGAATGCATTTCTGAAGGGGATCAAAGCCAAAGAGGGTAAGTATGACACCGGGCTTGAACCGTAAGCTCAAGGCATGAAAAAAGGCCAGGCTCCTCACAGAGACTGGCTTTTTTACTTCTGACTGAACAAGGCGATAGTTCCTTTTTTCAGATGAAACATGTAAGCGGAATCAACGTCTTTGGCAAATGCGCTTATGAAGCCTTTGTCTTCGGCCAGTATCGACATCAAATCTGATGCATCTGTAGCACACCCTCCATTGTCGTTGCATATCGATATTGCATGCTTGATGCTGTTTTTGCCAGGATTTTTCGGAAACTCAGCTGATAGGCGATGTATGAAAAATTGCGCATCATCTATCGAACCGGTCTCTTTCATTATCGCAAAGGACATTATGCGAGCATGAACTTCTTCCAGTATGTATTGCTTCAGTTTTTTGCTTATCAAATCTCCAGACGAGCTTCGTATTTGGAGGTTGATAAGCTTGTTGGCTTGCGGTGCAAATTCGTTCCATTCAGCTAGCTGAGTAGTCCGGCAGTGCATTGCTTCATGCATTAGGGCGGCCTTGATATACCTATTGTCCTTGAAACGCATCACGCAAATGCTCGCGCCGTCTGCCTCACGGGTCAGGTCTATCACATCAGCGTAGGCGACAGCGGTTGGTATGCCTACTTTCCAATCTGCGCTGTAGATCTTGCTTATGTTGTTTATGCTTGTGCCAGCAGCCTCGGCGGCATGAGCATTGACCTGTGAAAGAAAGCCTTTACGATTATTTTCAACCACAATTACGGGTATCATGTTAGCAGGCAGCAAGCTTGCTACCGTAGAAGACAGGAAATGGGCATCAGTACCCTTGGTATAGATATTGGCCGCCAGCGAAGCATTTGATGCAAGAATGCCTATGGTTATTGCGATTGCGGCTAGCAGTTTCATGATCTTATCTCGACATAATCCGTTTCGTTGGTTCTAGTATACCTAGCTATTTGCAGGTTGTCAATATGGGTGTTTGGCAAAATTGAGCCGTGTAACCTTTGTAACCATGACGCTCCCTGCTTTTCTTCCAGACGTCAGTCTGGCTTTTCTTTTTCTCTCAAATGCAGACTAAAAAGCATCTGCGCCATTCTTTCGAGACGATAGTCTGGCTTTACTTCAGGACAACTCGTATCTGGTTTAAGAGCAAAGAATAGTTTTTTGGTATCAAACATCAAGATCTTTTAAAATCTGTCTTTGTTTTGTTGAGCTTGCGACCCTTAAGTATTCACCCATACTATTACTTTGCTGCATTATTTCAATGGACTCTGGGTCGAGATCGACAATCCTATCAATCAATGAAGCCACCCGCTGAATTTTCGCAGCTGAAATCTGCTTGATGTTCTCGGGCGGGTTTTCTTCTATTATATCTCCCAGGTATGATGCCATCTTTAACGCATTTGCCTCAGTTAGCTTCAAGTCTTTGATGCTTGAATCTTCATCATTGTCATGTATGTATAGAGCCATAAGCGTTTTAGCCAATCGCTCTTCGTGTTTGCTCGAAAGTTTTTTAATATCGTTCTTCAAATAGTCTTTATAGTGCGTGGATGAAGCGGCTTTAAGCTTTAAAAGCTTCATTATATTTGCCTCTCCTCCATATGCCTCTTGCACAATGGCTTCGCCAAATTCGCGCAGGCCGTAGCGTATGGCGCCAATGCCATCATCAAAGCGGTATGAAAATCCTAAGTAGTGTTCTTTCGACAGCCATGTGAGAAGCCTGAGGGAGGCCGTTCTCAGCGATTCAGTAGTCTCTTTTTTAGGTTCGAAGGCGTTGGAGTCAAAATAAAACCCTCCAACGAAACGGCTTAACATAAGTGCCTGCTTCTGATTTATGCCCTCATCTTTTAGGCGATTAAGGTTTTGCTCAATGGTTTCTAATAAATATAGGAATGCATCCTGTTTTCCGTTGCGGCCTAAAGCAAACGCAAGTGAGGCAGCTTGGTTTATTTTAAATGAACTACGCACCCCCTGTAACAGATCGCCGCTCATAAGGTAAGAGTTAATGGCATTAATAATGGCTTCATCATTAAGCGGTACGTAATAGCCAATTTGTTCTATGTTTCTTATAGGGAGTCTTGAGCACTCTCGCATCAACGCATTCATTTTTGTGGCTGATCCACTTCCTGCTTCATTGAATTTAAGGTAGCAATGCTCATGAAGACGCCCAATGTCATCAATTGCTTGTATGTACAAAGCATGTGCATTTGAGTTTGACAAGGTCGACAGTAGCGCAATCACTTGATCTATCAAATCTTGAATATCTTTAGCTTTGACTCTGTCATGGTAACAAGCCATTTTTTTGACATCATCAAGCTTGGATTCAAGCTCCATCTGTATCGTCGCTAATTCTTGGAAATCGAAAGTCATGACCTGCTCCTTTTTGTTCAGGATAACGCAAAACACTGCAAGTTTAAGGTATCGCAGTTCCCATAGACAGTTGTCCGGACTTGATTTTCCCTGCTAGGATCGTTATAAAGCACTTCATGGGCGGGCTTGTGCCTCCAGGAATGCGACATCTTTAACATGGAATGATCATGACAATCCAGAATTCTTATAATGCTGATGCCATCGAGGTTCTTTCGGGACTTGATCCTGTTAAGCGTCGACCTGGCATGTATACAGATACAACAAGACCCAATCACCTTGCTCAGGAAGTCATCGACAACTCAGTTGATGAGGCGCTAGCCGGCCATGCAAAGAATATCAGTGTGACACTTCACACGGATGGTTCTATGGAGGTCAGCGACGACGGTCGAGGGATGCCCGTGGATATCCATCCTGAGGAAGGGGTTTGCGGTATCGAACTTATCTTAACCAAGCTTCATGCTGGGGGTAAGTTCTCAAATAAAAACTATGAGTTTTCTGGCGGCCTCCATGGAGTCGGGATCTCGGTTGTAAACGCGCTTTCTACGAAGGTCGTTGTCAGTGTTAAGCGCGATGGCAGTGAGTACCAGATGTCCTTTGCTGATGGCTTCAAGCAGTCAGAACTTGCAGTAATCGCAAGTGCACCGAAACGGGTATCAGGCACAAGTGTTCATTTTTGGCCAGATTCAAAATATTTTGATTCGCCAAAATTCTCGGTATCGCGACTCAAGCATGTGCTGAAGGCAAAAGCCGTTTTATGCCCAGGCCTGTCAATATCCTTCGAGGATAAGAATTCTGGAGAGCTAATTCAGTGGCATTATGAAGACGGCCTTCGATCTTACCTCGTTGAGGCCTGTGCAGATGCCGAGCGCTTCCCTGAGGAACCTTTCACGGGCTCTCTTGCGGGTAAGCGGGAGGCAGTCGAGTGGGCGCTTGTATGGCTTCCTGAGGGAGGGGAGCTGGTTCAGGAAAGCTACGTTAACCTGATCCCCACGGCTCAGGGCGGAACCCATGTCAACGGGTTGCGGCAGGGGCTGCTCGATGCGATGCGCGAGTTCTGCGAATTCAGAAACTTAATGCCGCGTGGCGTTAAGCTGGCGCCCGAGGATGTCTGGGACAGGATTGGATATGTCTTGTCCATGAAGATGTCAGAAGCTCAGTTTTCAGGCCAAACCAAAGAGAGACTTTCTTCTCGGGAAGCCGCTTCATTCGTGTCAGGTGTTGTTAAGGACGCTTTTAGTCTTTGGCTCAATGCCAACCCTGACAAAGGTCAATCGCTTGCAGAGTTCTTTATCAGCAATGCCTGTCGCCGACTGAAGTCCAATAAAAAGGTTGAACGGAAAAAGATCACTCAGGGCCCCGCGCTTCCTGGCAAGCTGGCAGACTGCGCTGGATCTGATTCCATGCGGTCAGAGCTTTTCCTTGTTGAGGGTGATTCGGCAGGGGGTAGCGCCAAACAGGCCCGCGACAAGGAGTATCAGGCGATTCTACCCTTGCGAGGGAAGATCCTTAATACTTGGGAGGTCGATAGTGGTGAGGTGCTTGCCAGTCAAGAAGTCCATGATATTGCGGTGGCGATTGGCATGGATCCAGGTTCTGAAGATCTGAGTCAGCTTCGATACGGTAAAATTTGCGTACTGGCCGATGCCGACTCAGATGGTTTGCACATTGCCACCTTGCTATGTGCACTGTTCATGCAGCATTTCCGGCCACTGGTGCTTGCCGGGCATGTGTATATTGCCATGCCACCTCTTTACCGAATCGACCTTGGTAAGGAGAAGTTTTATGCGCTGGATGAGCCTGAACGCGATGCGATATTGGATCGCCTGTCAGCTGGAAAGAAGCGGGGACTCCCTCAGGTTACCCGATTCAAGGGCCTTGGTGAGATGAACCCAGGTCAGCTGCGTGAAACGACCATGGATCCTAACACCAGGCGTCTGGTTCAACTGACCCTGGAAAATTTTGAGTCCACGAGTGAGATCATGGACATGCTGCTATCCAAAAAGCGAGCGAGTGACCGCAAGGGGTGGCTGGAAACAAAAGGCAACCTCGCTGAAGTCGCCCTTTAACATCATCCGATGAGAAATTCAAAATGAACGAAGTGATGCAAAACAGTCTGGATGGGGTCGAAAAGCGCTCGCTTGCTGATTTCACCGAACAGGCCTACCTGAATTATTCGATGTACGTCATCATGGATCGTGCGCTTCCGCATATCGGTGATGGTCTAAAGCCCGTTCAAAGGCGCATTGTTTACGCAATGAGTGAATTGGGGCTCGATGCAGATTCAAAGCACAAGAAATCAGCGCGCACCGTTGGTGACGTGTTGGGCAAATACCATCCACATGGTGACTCGGCGTGTTACGAAGCTATGGTACTCATGGCTCAGCCCTTCTCGTATCGATACACCCTGGTCGATGGGCAAGGCAACTGGGGAGCTCCAGACGACCCCAAGTCATTCGCAGCGATGCGTTATACCGAAGCACGGCTTTCGCGGTACGCCGAATCGCTTCTATCTGAGTTAGGGCAGGGCACCGTAGACTGGGTTCCTAACTTCGATGGCACAATGGACGAGCCCTCAACGCTGCCCGCTCGCCTGCCCAACCTTTTGCTTAACGGCACTATGGGAATCGCTGTGGGAATGGCAACTGACGTGCCACCCCACAATCTTCGTGAAGTGGCCGCAGCCTGTGTACGTCTGATTGATCAACCTGAGGCTGATGTTGAGGCGCTGATGGAGCATATTCAGGCACCTGATTACCCGACCGAGGCGGAGATCATTACGCCACGCGCCGACATTATGAAAATGTACAAGACCGGAAAAGGTTCGGTCAGGATGCGAGCTGTTTACCAAGAAGAGGATGGCGAGCTCGTCATCACCTCTCTGCCGCATCAGGTGTCAGGGTCAAAGGTTATCGAGCAGATCGCCGGACAGATGCAAGCAAAGAAGCTCCCTATGGTGGCTGACTTGCGGGACGAATCTGACCATGAAAATCCTTGCCGTATCGTAATCATTCCGCGCTCCAATCGGATCGACATGGATGACTTGATGCAGCACCTGTTTGCGACCACCGAGCTTGAATCGAGCTACCGCGTCAACATGAATGTGATTGGCCTGGATGGTCGTCCACAGGTTAAAGATCTGCGCACGATGCTCTCAGAATGGTTGCATTATCGAATTTCCACGGTAAGGCGGCGATTGCAGTACCGTCTCGATAAGGTTGAGAAACGTCTACACCTTTTGGAAGGCCTGTTGATTGCTTTTCTAAATTTGGATGAAGTCATTCACATTATTCGAACAGAGGAGCATCCAAAGGTTGCGCTTATGGCCAGGTTTGAGCTAACAGAGGCTCAGACTGACTATATCCTTGAGACTCGCCTGCGCCAGCTCGCTCGCCTGGAAGAGATGAAGATTCGTGGTGAGCAGGACGAATTAGCCAAGGAAAGAGCTGAGCTTCTTGAGCTTCTTGCGAGTGAGTTAAAGCTCAAAGGGCTTGTACGATCTGAGATCATTCGCGATGCAGAGCTATACGGTGATGACCGTCGCTCCCCTCTGATTGAGCGATCAGAAGCCAAAGCATTGTCCGAGACTGATCTGATGCCTTCAGAAGCGGTAACGGTTGTGCTTTCTGACAAGGGTTGGGTGCGTTGCGCAAAGGGTCATGACGTTGATGGCAAAGGGCTTTCCTACAAGGCTGGAGATGCCTTCAAGGCGCAGGTTTGCGGAAAGTCGAATCAGTATGCTGTTTTCCTTGATAACACCGGTCGAAGCTACTCGCTTGCAGCCCATTCTCTACCATCAGCACGAGGGCAGGGCGAGCCATTGACTGGTCGCCTCAGTGTACCACCAGGTGCAACGTTCGAATGCGTCCTCATGCCAGAGGATAGCGCTCTGTACCTCATGGCGTCCGATGCTGGATATGGATTCATTGCTAAGGGTGAGGATATCCAGGCCAAGAATAAGACAGGCAAAACGCTTATCTCTCTCCCAGAGGGAAGCAAGGTTATGCAACCGATTCAGATTGATGACGCAGAAACAAGCTTGGTGGCAGCGCTTTCCAATGAGGGCAGGCTACTTGTCTTTGGAATCAATGAACTCCCCCAGCTTAACAAAGGCAAAGGCAATCGCCTGATCAATATTCCAACGGATAGGGCTGCAAGCCGGGAAGAGCTCATGACTAATGTCGTCGTGTTCAAGCCGGAGGAGAGCCTCGTTATCACGAGTGGCAAGCGAACCATGACCCTTAAACCGGCTGATATCGAGCATTACCGTAGCATGCGAGGAAAGCGGGGGAGCATGCTGCCCCGTGGATACCAGAAGGTTGAAGCCTTGGAAGTATCAAAAAGCTAAACAAAAGAAAGCCCGCAGAAGCGGGCTTTTTTGATGGCAAATTTCAAGCTCTACAAGTCTCGAAATCATCAGCGCTGGCTGTAACAAGATGGGCGAACTGGATATCGGGCATTTCAATGAAACGCTTGGCGAAGAGCAGGTAAGCCATGATTTGCCAACTCCCATCTGAATCTTGTTTAACCGAGTATGGGTGGGCTATGTCACCCTTGAAGCACTTGTCGATTTTAAGCAGTCCGCCTCGCGGATAACGCCGTACTGCATCGCTGAATTTTCCTTCAATCATTTTTTTAATGACATCTGGACTGTATCCAGGATGATTTCGCTGGTCTTCATGCGTCAACATTTGTCGAAGACCCTCGTTACCATCCGGATAGCAGGCCACTAGCGCTGCTTCGTCCATGAGGATTTCACTTTGTAGGTACGGAGGGCCCTGGATCCAAATCTCGTCATCGACGTCTAGACGAATCGCAGCTATGGTTCTGCTGCCGACATCAGTGCAGCGATAACGGAGCCCACCGTGCGATTGAAAGTTTAAGCCAATGTGAAAGTCAACAATTTTCATAGAGTATCCGCATGCCTGGGTTTTGGGTTTGGTAATATGATACATGACTATTGCTTTGCTGTGAATCAGACTTCTGAGCACAACACGCTGGCCACTCAAGACGCTTTTGATTTAATCCTGTTTTTTTTGGCCACAGGCCTCTTCATATTCGAGCTGAAGAATAAACGATTGTGGCAATGGATATAGAGATGATAAATTAAACTAATCAACAATGAGAACGTTATGAGCAAGCAAATAAAGAATCCAGGCATAATTGTTAAGAACATTCTGAAAGGGCACAGCCGATACCTCAAGGACGGGTACTATGACGCAAAACAGTCTATCGGCGACCAGATGCCTTGCGAAGACAATAGATACCTTCAGCCTCTTTTTATGAGGGATTTCACCGAGAGTCTAAACTCAAAGTTCTACAATAGTGAATTTGAATCGCTTGATCTTGTAAATTACCTATTAGATCAGAAAGTTAACCCACTTGATATCGATGAATTTCTAAAGATCAGGTATGGCGCGTCGAGTTACCTAAGGATTTTGAGTTTTAAACAAGTTTACAGTAATGAAATTTGCTTATCATTGGTTAAGAAATGGGACGCAGTGTTCAAAAGAATCAGCGAAACAGAATTTCCTTATAAGATAAACAATGAGCTGATTGGTAGCCGTTCGTTGTCCATAGGTTCGAGAATAATTAACGCAGTCTTAGATAATAGGTCTGGCTTTTCACGCTGGCTCATTAAATCGCCGCTATTTGCAGATTACATGACTTCATGGAGCAAAGATGTTGTGAAGGGCTCAATTGATAGCCCATCAAAGAAAATTGAATCGATACTAAAAGGGGTGGGGGATTTGTACTACCTTGACCATTACCCCTTTAGCGACGATCAGGCGGCATCAGCAAGAAGTATGCTGTATAAGTTAAGGGATTCCATGGAGCCGCTACAGGATACTGTTCAACTTTCCAATATAGAATCAGAGGAAGACGATTACAGATATCTCTGTATGGATTCTATAGTAAATCTTTTTGAGGTTGCTTACCCTGATCTTGATGAGCGTCACGCCTTCGCACAAGACTTCATGCGAATAAATGACGATTATCTTAGATTGAGTATTTTAAAATCAGTAATATCCAATCCTGTCTTGGCTGTTGATCTTGCTGCACAAATAAATTCAAAAAGCAGATCATTGGCCTTATTAACAAGGGCTATTAGTCAGCAATTGTATTCACTTGGTTGTACTGAGGAAAAGATTAACCTGAGTGAGGAGTTTCGGAGGGCAATGTCTGGATACGGATTCCCAGATCTAAAGGAGTGCTCTGAAATTCAAGGGATAGTGACGAGCGCTGAATGCATTATTATGTTCGGGAAACTGGGGTATAAACTTGACACCCCATCTTTTCATAATACTTATTTCTTTGGGGATGAAAGGAAGATTGGTGGCTCATTAAGTGATGAGGTCATGGATTCTATATCTGACAACATAATTAAAGCATGTCGATATTTGAATGAAGGTTTTCTTGAGCTCAACATTGAAAAAAATTTTCTAGGACAGAATACAATTTTGCCACACTATCTGATGGGCTCTGTGACAAAAAGAGCGATTGAGCAAGGTGTTATAGATATTGAGAAAATTATCAGGACTGAGGCAAGAGTCGATAAGGTTTTAAATTACGGTGTCTCAATAGAGGTGTTAAGTAACCTTAAAGCATTTAAAAAATCCAAGAAAAATATTATACGAAATGATCTAGGTATTTAAATCACGCGCGCTTTTTGGACTGGTTATCGCGCTCGGACATTAGCGTCCGGCTAGCGGAATCCCCGCACTTTAGGGCAGGGGGATGTTAAGTGTCCCACCTTTTCTGACTGCTTCGCCGCATTTTAGAGGTCTTGCGATGAGGCTGGGGATCGTGAACTATGGAGTAATGATACAGTGTTAATTGCCACGCCTGTAATCGAGGTAATCCGAGCGAGGAGAGGGCTTCTGCTGCAAGATAAATAACTAACCAAACCTGCTCATTTGTTACAATCTGACCAAACAATAACAATGATCATGCAGCATTTATCAATAAGCGAAGCCAGCGAATTACTCGGCGTATCCATTTCAACACTTCGCCGTTGGGAAAAAGATGGCCGCTTGCGACCCTCTTTTCGCACCTGTGTTCAGCACCGTCGTTATGCTGTGAATGATCTCCATGCGCTGATAGGCAGGCACAGTCCAGAACAACGTAAAGTGGTGGGCTATGCTCGCGTATCTAGCCATGATCAAAAGGAAGACCTGGTTCGACAACGAGACAGGCTGATTCATTATTGTCACAGCGCTGGACACAGGGATGTAGAAATACTCAGCGACTTGGGCAGTGGCTTGAACTATCAAAAGAAAGCCTTTCTCAAGCTACTGCGCATGATTGCGCTAGGCCAGGTATCAACGTTGGTACTACTTCACAAAGACCGCTTGCTCAGGTTTGGTGCGGATATCATTTTTGAATTGTGCAAGTTGAATAAAACACAGGTGGTGATTGTTGATCAACCAGTAGAGGCCAATCTGGAAACCCGCCTTGTTGCTGACGTTATCGAGTTGATGACGGTGTTTTCTGCTAGGTTATATGGCTCGCGTTCACGGAAAAACCTAAAACACTTGCAGCAAGCGGCTTGACCCGTATAGAAGAGCTGATTAGTATCAAGTCATTCAGTTTGGAATACCCCACTTGCCCGTCTTCACCTATCAAACTCGCTTAGTATTAGAGGCTGCGCAAGACGCTGCCTTAAATGCCTATGCGAAGCAATACGGGCAACTGGAGCGCAAGTTGTTTGCCGCTATGGTGAAGAACACTTCGCTTGCCGCTTGCCACCGCAAGGATGAAGTGGTTTCTATTGCCCAACTAAAATCCAGGTTTATTGCTGACTACGGCATCACCGCCCGGCATTTCAATGCCATCCGCATGCTCTTGGAAGGCAAGATTGAGTCGATTAAGTCCCGTCAGGGTGACCTCATTCATGAGGCTCAAGGCAAGATTAAGCGACTGACCTCAACCCTTGTGCGCCTGGACAAAGAACTTAAGGTGCTGCGCAAACCCAAAAAGAAAATGACAACTGTCGATCCAGCCAAGATCGATAAGTTAGCGTTCTCACTGCATCAAAAGAAACGCAGCCTGGCGCGCCAGCAGGCGCGCCTGGAACGCATGATTACTGAGAAAGCCTGCGGCAAAGTCCGTTTATGCTTTGGCTCTCGCAAGCGTTTTCGCAGCCAATTCAATGATGCACAATTGACGCACGCTGACTGGAAAAAGGATTGGCAAACCAGCCGCAGTGATCAGTTCTTCCTGGTCGGCTCCAAGGATGAGACCGCAGGCTGCCAGAGCTGCGTGGCGACTGTGCAGGCTGATCAGCGCCTGAGGCTCAGGGTGCGCTTGCCGGAAGCGCTGGGCAAATACATCACACTGACCGATGTCCAGTTTGCCTATGGCCACCCATCCATTTTGAATTCCCTGGTAGCAGGGCGAGCGCTGAGCTATCGCTTTATCCGAGACGATCAGGGCTGGCGCGTCTTTGTCTCGACCCAGCACGACGATGTCCCGATTGTCACGAAACGCGGGCTTGGTGCCTTTGGCCTCGATCTGAATGCCGATCACCTGGCGTTGGCCGAGCTGGATCGTTTTGGTAATTTGATCAATACCCAACGCCTGCAATGCGCCACCTATGGTCTATCCACCGATCAGGCCAAGGCCAAAATAGGTGATCTGGCCAAGGCTGTGGCGGCGCAGTGCGCCGCCACTGGCAAGCCACTGGTGTTGGAAAAGCTGGATTTTCGTCAGAAGAAATCCGATTTAACCATGATGAATCCGAAGGCAGCACGCCTGCTCTCTGGGTTCTTTTACGCACAGGTGGGGGCTGCGTTACGCAGCGCCTGTTTCAGGGCCGGAGTCGAAGTCATTGACGTCAACCCGGCCTACACCTCGGTGATTGGCGCGGTGAATCACGCCAGTGTCCGAGGCATTTCTGTCCACCAGGGCGCGGCCACGGCCATCGCCCGACGTGGATTGGGTTTTTCCGAACGCCTGTCCACGCGAGCGGGTGTTGCACCCACACGCGGGGGTGGCCATGTCACCTTTGCCCTACCTGCAAGGAATCGGGCGAAGCATGTATGGTCATTCTGGGCGGGCGTGAGGAAAAACCTGTCAGCGGCGCATGCAGCGCACGTGCGGTCTGGGGATCATAAACAATCCCCTGCGCCTGTGATTTCGGCCAAGCAATGCGTGGCAACACGCAAAGGCCTGGCCCATTCACTGAGCCCTACCCGGACGTTGACGGTGAGACCCCGTCACGCGAGTCACCCTCACTGCGGGAGTGACGGCCTCGAAGATGTGCCCTTTTAAGGGCGACTTTGAGGTTTTAAACACTGTTCAAACTGCGTGAGTAGGTTTGGATAGGTTGTTTAAAGCGGTAGTCGACCAGGATCAACAACAGGGAGATTGCGAGCCACCAGGTGTCATCGGAGCAAGGGTCATGTAATATGATACGCATCAATTGACAACAAGGGAGGTCATCATGCGCATCATACCTTTGAAGCAGTACCAACCAACACACCTTTATTTTAGAGCTGGAGGTCAAGAATATTTCAAAATCCCGGTTGAGGCAGGCGCTTTTCTGTTTGATAGAGCCGGTGATCTGGATCATGTCCCTCGAATCTTGTCGCTTGACAGTCTGGCATGCAGGTTTTTCACAAATAATGATCAGATCCTTGTCGGCTGCCAGGTCGCTGCCGATGGCTGGTCATTCTTCGAGTGCAAAGTAAAAAGCGGAGAGCTTAAGGTAGCGCGGTACGTTGGCATGCTTTCACCGGCAGAAAGCGGTTCTTTTAGAGCCATAGGGGGTGATGGAATGCCCGTTGTACATAGAGAAGCCCTGAAAAGAATCAACGCCTTCACTATCACAGGAAAGAAGGGTGTTGATCATTTCGTTGTTATTGATCCCGTCACCTTGACCAGCCTTGCGATAAACGATAGCCCTGGATTTTGTGGGTCTAGCAGCGATGGGCAGCTAACTTCTTACGTAACCGTTAGACACAAGCTAAGACCCGACCTGCAATGGGTAGCATCGCTTGGTGAAGCCCTTTCAGGGGCTGTCGAATGGGCTCAAGAGGGTGTCGACAGTGAAACTCAGCCTATGGATCTTCGCTATACCTCGCTCCATCTGGATGGGCACTGTGGCAATACAAAATTAGTTCGATTTAAGCACTCCATGCTTGATAGTTTTCGCACGGCAATGGATAGGCCGGAACGTTTGGACGAACTCATGAAAAAGGCTTGTCTTTCCAAGTGGGAATTCTACCCCAGTTTTAATAACGATTCATTGACAATTGCTGTTTGTGAAAATGGGGATTTTGCCATTGCTCTTGCTCCTATGGCCAATGCATCAAGGGTCGTCAGGGTGTCGCATATTGGTCGCAGGCTTCCATCTGATTTGCTAGCGTTAGATCGGCTATTGCGGTCGGCGGGCATTATCCCCGAATCACTAAGCATCATGAAAAGCCGAAAAGACCATCGTCAAGCACTCTCATCAGCAAACCAGGTTCAGAAAAACATTTGCAGTGTTTCTTCGCTTGATGTCAATAACACTGAGAGTAGTTCCTCTATCAAGCAGATGAATGTTGTCGTTAAGAGAAAAGAATCACCGGCAATTTCGAAAAATACAAATCCTCAAATTAAATTATCAACTAACGAGAAAAAAACCAAAATTCCACATAAGGAAAAATTGGTTATCCATACATTTTCCAGAACAGATGCGGATTTTTGCTGGGTCGAGACAAGCTGGTCGAGAAGTGGCGAAACACAACATCGAAATATCTTTCGAGTAAAGAATAATGGTCAGGGAGATACTCAAATAGCAGCTGAAATGTTGGCGATAAGAAGAATTTTGCTCGATCACTCTTCAGCAGGTATACCAATAACTATTGGGGCTCAAGATATTGATCTTATTGTATCAAAGGGCGCTATAAAAAAGATGTTGAGGTCGGATTCGGAAAAAATTAAGGGAATTTGGCATTCGGCGCGTTATCTTATGGCTAGATGTTGTGGATCAAAAGTAACGGTTGAGAAGAAAAGCCCTCTGGTAAACGCCGATAGTGTTCCAGTCATCGATATTGATCTTCATGTAGTTGAAAAAGAAGAGATGCTTGATACTGTTATTGGATTAGTTCGCTTAAGCCACCATGCCATCAAGCGAGTAATGGAGCGAAGAACAGAGCAAGAAACCAATGCTTGGGCATACGCACTGTCTGAGCTTAAAGATGCAGTGCCAGGTGGTGAGTCTAGTGGTTTTTCAAAGGTTAAGCATGAGCGAGATGCCCAATACCTTGTATGCAAGTCCTGGTGTTTTGTTGTCGGTCGGGATAGAGCTGGAAATAGTCAAGTTGTATATACTGCATACCCAAACAGAAAAGAAATGCCTAAAATACCTAGCCGACCCTAAATAAATATGGCCGCTTCAATTGCGGCCATTTTTTGTGAACGATAATCTATAGTCAAGGTACGACTTGACTGTATGCGGCATTAATTTCCTGCTTGTCCAGTATTTTTGCTTCTGCGTACAGCTTCAGGTTATCACAATGTTTGGCGATATCTAGCAGTTTTGGCATGCATTTAAAGAATTCGGTGCCAGGAGGCCTTACTCTAAATGTTTGATTAATAGTTGCCCAGCTGTTTCTATCTTTTGTGTCAAGGTAAAATGCCTGACTTATCAACTTATCTCCATGTCGAGCAAGTTTCTCTATATCATTAATAAGCTTTTCTAAAGTATTCTCATCAACATCGTTGTCAATAAACGATGTGAGTCTTTCAAGCTCCTTGTCTATCTCATGAATGTGTGAATAGATTAGAGCGCAGTGATCAGTATTCAAAACGCTGGCGGAAACGCTAGCTGAAATATTGATCTTGAACCTTGCCATAGGCTTTCCATCGGCATCGGTTTTAAAAAACTCTTTAAATAGTTTGCTTTTCATAATAACCCCTTAGTATTAACCTTCATCATATTACCATTCTTGAGTTAAAGTAAAAGCTATTTAGGAGTGATGGGTTAGCAATCAACTTTACAATAGACGTGGATATTAGCTAAGCAATTTGTACTATTGATGTTATCGTGACAGTAGGTCAAACTAAGCACATGGATAAACGATTGGTTGAAAAAATCAGTGCCGCCCTTCAGGAGGACTGGTCATTAATAAGAAAGGTTCCGCCTGACAAATTGACGGAAGGCATCTGCTTTTCTGTATTATCGGAACACCGAGAGCCTTTGCTGCTTGGTTTGATACCTCAAAAATTTTTGACCAGGAACTTCTTTCATGCATTAGTTCGGGTGCATCCAGAAATTCTATCAGCTATTCCAGTGGACATACTGGATAGAACAATTTGTATTGAAGCGGTGCGAAGAGAGCATAGGCTTATTGCTCATGTTCCAGACCATATATTAGACAAAGAAATTGCAGAAGCAGCTGTGTTTTTTAATGGAAAGGCATTTCGCTACTTGCCAGAAAAATACCAAAATGAAGATCTGTGCATTCTCGCAATTAAAGATGACCCGACAGTTATTGAATACATACCAAGAAGCGAGTTAACAAAGTCTGTTTGTCTTGAAGCGGTTAAGGTCAATGGCTTGACTCTGGCTTTTGTCCCTGATCGATTAAGAGATGAGGACATAGTACTGGCAGCGGTTAGTCAAAATTGGCAATCCCTGCGTTACGTTTCAGAAGCCAAGCAGACGCCAAGCGTCGTAGAAGCTGCACTGACCCAAAATGGGAAATCCATAAAACATGTTGTGGAAGAAAATCGAACCGACTTGATTTGGTGCAGGGCTATCGAGAGCAGCCCTGAAGTATTAGGTATGATTGACCGAGACGAACAAACGTTAGAAATGGTACGGCTTGCGCTTGCTAGGGAGCCAGAGGTAATTTCGATGGCGAATTCTGACCTTATTACCGAAGATATAGCGGCAACGGTTCTTACGTTAAAGCCTGAGATGTATAAACATATTCCACCAAGAATACTAAACAATGGATTTTTGATGGACATACTAATCGACGATCCAACGAGGGTGGTTCATATGAGCAATATATCGCTTGTTGGAAAAGTAGATCTCATACAAGCGTTGTATTTTTCGAACAGGGAATCAAAAGAGCGCTATGGAATTAGACGGCTTGAGCAGTTTCAACAGCGAATAAATGAAATACAGGCGCCTTTAACTGATGCGCAACATATAAAAAATGCAGCTGAGTCAAAGGGTGATATTGAAATAATATTCAACCTAATTCATGTCAGGCCATTTACTTTTCCGAAGCTGGGAAAATTGTGCGTCAAAGAAAACACTGAAAAACTCATGATCAGCCTTTTCGGCAATAAAGTATCTGATCGCTATTTCAAGCAAAAAACCTCTGATGTGAGGCGATCAGGTTGTAGGTCATGAGAAATACTGGTTGCCACTTTTGTAATGATAAGCCATAATTGACAAAACAAAGGAGTCGATTATGTCATATCGCGTTCTGCCTATTCTATTTCTCTTTTTGCCTCTCAGCTATGTTGGCGCTTCTGATTCTGAATCATGTGCCGAAGGTGTCTGCAAGCCTTTGCAGTCCAGTGAGTGCGGCGCGCTAAAGAATCCGTCTAAAGCGTTAGATGAAATGATTATTCAATCTGTTAATCAACCTAAGATTTATAGGGATAATGGGATTATTATTGAGGGTGAGCTGTCTCTTCAAGACCAAAGGGATCGATATCTTGGGTATGACGCCGAGTGTGCCGTACAACGATACCAGGGGATTAAGTTATAGCGATCAACCTTCTAGAAGACGCACCAGCGACAAGCTCATGTGCGTCATTTAAGACTGCTTCATAGAACACGTGAGCTTTACATCACGATAGTGGTTCACGAGCTGCCACCACCATTTATTGCCCAAACAATCGCCGATGTTGGTCTATATTCTTCAGTATATGACATGTATCATTAATGATCAGGCGCTATTATTACATTTAATACGGGATATCATACTCCTCTGATTGTTTCTGCCATTTATTTAGCAGCTTCTTTGGTATGGATTTCTTTTTATCTTCAGGGATAAATTGAAACGCATAGGGTAAATTTTCAGCTGCAAGCGTTATTATCTCTAAATCCATCCATGAAGAATGAACACCAGAAATCGACATGGGGTTTGATTTAATTGCGCTGATAACCATCTCCTTAGTCTGAAGGACATAAGGCACATCCTTAATAAAAAGAGGGTTTTTATTTATTGCCATATTGTAAAATTCAATGGTTCTAAATTGCAATGGAATCATGTTGATCGCTTCAGAATCCAGCCGGCTATTCGATACGAGAGTATAAGCCACTTCCTGATCAACCATTTCACGCGAAACAAGTTTCTCAATTAAGTATATGGATGCAGACTTGCAAGCATGAAGCAGCATTTCACGCGTTTGGTACTCAGTGCTCATATCAAAATACAAGTGCCCAGAATTAGACAAGGCCGTATACCACATCTCTTTTGTTTTATAAACATCAGGAATGCTTAATATGATTTCACCATAAAGGCTTACTGACAAACAACAGGATTCGCTTGTAATTGCCTCTATCGGGAATCTTAAAATTGCACTAGGATCTATCTCAATTAGATACTCACTAAGTGTTGGACTGAACATATGAGGCGGAATCTGATATTCAGATCCATGCATCTCCATGTCTTCCGCATAAAGGGCCATGATAGACCTTTCAAGAGGAGGGAGATCTATGCCAGCAACACTGGCCTGCAAAGGCCAAGTAGCTGCTAGAAGCTGCCAGCCAATGGCGATAGGCATCAAGTAATGATCACCTGACTTAAGGTCAGGCAGAGCAAGCAAATAATCACCCATTTCGTGAGCGATCATAAGTTTTTTAAGCTCAACAGGATATTTCTTTATAAGATCGCCTGGAGAATAACCCAGTGAATTTAGTTCAGAAACAACGTTGTGTACAAAGTTTTCATTTGAGTTCATTTGCTTGCCTATTTCTGATTTTATTTCTCTTTATCAGATATTTAGCTGATTAAGGATGTGCTCGCGCTTTTGGTTCTTTGATGCTTCCTTAAGAAGTTCAGGCATGTCCAGAGATTTCGATATTCTTAGAACCTGACTTTTCCTTACGCATCCGATTAATTCATCTGCCGTATAAAGTTTAGCTAATTTGTCTCTAAACAAGTCATTACCTTCAAAGCCAAAATTCATATCGAGTGACATTGAAAGAAAGTCACCCCTCAAATATTTTGATTGTTCAGGGAATGCCTCAATTAAGCTTTCACAGCCTGCTCGCACTTTTAATGCTAAATTTGACAGACGGTCTTCAGTTGTCTGGGTAATCGGAAGGTCAATTATCGCCCTAAATACTGAATACTTAACCTTTTGGTCACAAAGCAATGCTAAAAGAAGTTTTCCGTGTAAGTTTGAAAATGGATCATCATTTTTCAATGAGATTCTTTCAGTAGATTCCTTGTTGTAATTAATAATTCTTAGACTTGCGTCAGCAACTCGCTCGGTGGCTACCGCACGGTCGATCCAAGATTTTATGTTTGTGAAATCAAACTTGGGATCCATAAAGACATTTATCAGGGCTTCAACATGATCCTTCTCATAATTAAAACCTTCCCCATAGCATTTTCTATATAGCTCTGACTTTGCTGGAGTATCAATCTGGAAGATAAAGGATTCACAGCCCAAATTTATGATTGATTGTTCTGTAGTCGGCAAGTAGGAGTTATTTATAGCGTACGTTTTTAATTTTCGCGGGTGCCTTGTCAAAAGAGCAAAATATCCATCACCACAAATAGGCAAACTTTCTTTTTGCGCCTTTAGCAACACATCTCGATTTCGCTCGATGAAAAGCCGCTTATATGGATTGATGTTTGTATAAACAAAATCCTCTTCACCTATAGCTGGTATTTTCAATGCCTCTTTTATTTCTTTGAATTTTATCTCGAAGTAAGCTTCTCGCTTTGACGGCGTCATGTCCAAGCCGCTGATGATAGTTTCAACCAGGTCATTCTCAATCGCGATGGCTAGAGCTTCATCTTCAAATTTTTTGTAGATCATGATTTTCTCCTGTTATCACCATGATAAAGCATGAGCGAGGCAAGGGGCCAGACCATAACGATTTATGGCCTTGCTTCCTTACGAGAAAAATGACAGTTCCGACAGTGAATCACTGAATGCGATACACGCCTATTGACATAGTGCTGCTTTGTGGTAGATTTCACTTGCGATTTAGCAAACTCAATAAGGATGTATCATGTTCGAAAGATCTAGCCGCTTGCCAATTGTTGCAGGGATTACCGCCGCATCGGCCCTTGGGCTTTTCATGCTTTTCAAATTCTGCACAGTCTACAACGAGGCAGGATACCAGACGCATGTCCGCACCATTTTCGGCGAAGAAAAGGTGGTCACAGACGTTGGCTATGCAACCACCTGGTTTGGTCGCGCGACGGCCTGGAAGCAGGCTCAGACGGTTCAGTTCACCACTGGGGATATCCAGAATCTAGGTGATGAAACGACCGGTGCTGTAAAGAACTACCGTATCGTATTCCTTGGCAACGTCGATGGTGGCGTTGAGGCCTCCACTCGTTTTCGCCTACCTCAGGGCGAGCAGTTTCTTAAAATTGCTCGTGAATACCGCAGTCCTGAGAACTTCGTGGCCACGGCCCTGATTCCGGCTGTAAAAGAGACGCTACAATCGACCGCATCGCTGATGAGCGCAGACGACTATTTCTCGGGTGCGCGGAGCGAATTCGGTAGCGAGTTCGAAAATCAGCTTCGCCAGGGTCAGTACATCACCAAGCGCAAAGAGGTAATCACTAAAACCGCCCGTGGACGCAATGAGGCCGGTGGCCTGATGTCTGGCGCTGATATCTCGGGCTCTACAGATGACGATAGCCGTCGAAGCATTTTCGTGACCGAAAAAGTGTTGGACGATAAAAACGAGCCACGCCGAAAGGCTCAGCAGTTCATTGCGATGGGTGTCGAGGTCGTAGAGGCACGTATCACCAACATCGAGCCGAACCCTCTTTATAAAGACCGCATGGTCAAGGTGCAGACTGCTCTTGCTGAGCTTGCTGTCGCCCGCCAGGCTCGCCTGAAAGAAGAAGAGGAAAAGCTGCTGGTTACTGCACGTGGCGAGAAAGAGGTTGAGCAGAAGCGTCAAGAGACACTGCGCGATCAGATCGAAGCGACAACCAAGGCACAGACCACCAAAAAACTGGCGGTTATCAACGCCGAACGTGAAAAAGAGCGCGCTGAGATCGAGCGTCAGACAGCCTCCTTGATTTTTGAAAAGGCTAAAATTGACGCCCAGTCAACCAAAACCATTGCCGACGCTAGTGCATATGCAAAGGAAGCCGAAATCAAGGCAAACGGGGCGCTGGAGCAGAAACTTGAGGCCATGGTCAAGATCAACCAGGTTTGGGCAGAAGCTGCCACCAAGGCACCAGTTCCAGGTATCGTGATGGGCGGATCCCAGGGTGGCGCAACCAGCCGCCAGGACGAGATCGCTCAAATGATGGGAATCATGGCGGTCAAGGCAGCAAAAGACCTCCAGCTTGACATGAATGTTACCAAGTAACAGACACTGCTAAAATAAGCCCGAGGATACCCTCGGGCTTTTTTGTTACGGCGTCAAGCTAAAGGAATCATCAAAGTTCGCCCTAATGGCCTTCATGAACTCAGGCTCATTAACTTCTTTAATGGGAGCCGGTTCAATGAAAGTATAGGAATGATCTTCAAGACTATCCCTTAAAGCTGAGTACAATCTTGCCGGGTCGTTGTCAATATATCTGCCTGAGAAATCAAACCCGTTCAGTTCTATAAGAACTGGGCCTCTGTCCGTCATACCAAAATCAGCTACGAATGCTGGCGCCAAATCCCTGTTTTCTTTCGCAAACTCATTTGCGAGCTCTGCAATTTCACTTGGCACAGGCATTGACTCATAGTCCGTGTAGCCTGACAAGCTCGTCACCACACCTGAAACAATGAAGGCTCTAAATTCTTGCCTTTTGTTGTCTTCGTAAGAAATTTCCAAAACCTCTGAAACAATCACTCCATCTGCTGGATTAAATAGGCCTGGCTTCGAGATAAGCTCCATTTCTCGATATGGGCAATACCATGGAGTTCCAGGCTGAAAAGCAACAAAGTCAGTGTCTTTAGCGTTATTGATGATCATGCTTACGTTTTTATCGAGCTGCTTCGCTTTTGCATAAGGCATAAGCATTGAATTGAGAGCAGCATCATCTTTAAAAACGTGGTGCAAACTGAAATTATAAGAGCCCTTGCTAACACCCTTGATGAAAATAGGTGTTTCTAGGCTCCCGCTATTCATAAGCTCATTAAATTGATGTTGCGTGGCTAAATAGACCATTCTTTTCAAAAACTTGTCAGGACTGACAATGGAACTTGGCCAATGAGATACTGCCTGATCCTGTTCTTTGCTTACAAGAAAACGACCGACACGCAGAGGCAAGGGTAGGGGCACAGTTCGCCTCCACCTGGGTACTAGCGTTAGCTCTGAGGGGAGATTGCTAAAGTCAATGTTGGTGTCAAGAACCGTACTCTCTGGTTCTGGCTTAAGGCTGTTTTCGTGCTCATGCAATACAACATACGGGATGTTAAGATCCCGACAGGTCAGTATCTCCTTGGCTCGCTCACGACGAAGGCAGTACTCAAGATCCTCATTTACCTCGTCAAAATGCCGCAATGCAATGTCAAGGTTTACCAACATGCTGTCCAATGACGTTTCTGTGAAAATGACTAACATTTTTCTGCCCTCTTTTTTAATAGGTTACACCCCACAATGTAAAAAATGTAAGCCTTATTTGCAAAGCAGAATGATAGCTAGCCTTCTATTCTCATAGGTTGGTCGTCGACCATCAGAGTAAACAATCGACTTTTCCAAATGACAATGATAGATTGGATATAAAGCGATAATTAAAAGAGAATTTCGTAATGCACTCATCTGTTCTAAATGCCCTTAAAGAATTTCCCAGGCTTGATCACTTGAATGATGAGCAGGTTGAGATGCTTGGTATTATCAAGGAGCAATCAGACGCTATTGATTACGTTAAGCGTGAGCTATGGAGTGATGATTTCGCAGAAGCTTTAATGCTGGTAAAGCCATCTATTTTTCGAAGATTCCCGAGAGATTTCAGAACGGCTACAGTGAGCGGATTGGCCTTTTCTCACGATGTACAGCTTATCAGTCATATACCAGACCAACACATAAGTGAAGAGATGATGTTTAAAGCCGTGAGCTTGAATGCAGATCTGCTGAGAGTGCCTAAAGATGGATTCGATTTCCAGAGCGATAGAATTGCCAAATTTGTTTTATCAGTTAGTTCAAACTACTGGGATTACCTTTCTTTAGCGCATCGAACAAAAGAGAATGCTCTATTCTGCGCTAGCTGTACTGGAAAAATACCCACCTTAATTGACGATTTAAAACTGTCTATTGATATTATTGTTGGTATATTAGATGATGAGGAAATGAAATATTGCCCAAAATTGATTGACAAGATCATACATGGCATAGAAACGCGCAAAGAAGAAAGTAATAAAGAATTAATCTATCAGGCAGCTGATGATATATTTTCAAATACGCACGACCGCGCATTAGCGTGCATAGCGCTAGGCTTGCATGATGTAGAAACTGCTGCAAGATTGGCGTCATCAGACCCGATTCTATCTGGAATAGCGCTGGAGCTACACGACAGCCACGATTTAATGCGCTACATCAGTGATGCGGAACTTAAGAAAAAAATAACAGAATTCTCATTCGATTTGTGATCAATAGAAATTAATTGACCACATACCCTCCACGCTATTTTGGAGAATAGTCCTTATCAAGATCCTTTGATTGCTCCTTAATGTCCTTGAAGGTATCCGAAAAGGTTCGCTTAACCTGCAAATGCGATGCATCAACTGGTGTGCGCAGCAATCTCTCTACGGCAGATTCAGGCTTAACATAGGTTGGAATCTGAATTTTTGTTTTGAGTAGAACATCAGCAGCAGATGGTTCTTTACTAATTGGCTTCGGCAGTTCATCAAGCCAGTCTTCTGGAATGTAGCTTACAGGCTTTTCCTCGACAAGGTTAGGAACGTTCATCTTAGTGCTTAGGACACGATCTGCAACAGACATCGGCTTCTCGTATCTTGGCAGGTTCATCTTTTGCTGCAATATTGATTCAGCACCTGACACTCGTTCTTGAGGTGTAACTGGCTTATCCCAGTCCTCAGGGATAGCCCTTGTTGAGACTCTTTCGGAGCCATCATTAACAACAGAATTGGAGATAATGCCCTGTTCTAGCTCGGTATAATTTGTCATGTTAAACCCTCTTTTATACAGTATAAGGCAGGAGCCAGGTCTTTAGCATTATTTAAAAGAGAAATGTTGTTTATTTTTAGACTGTTCAGTCATGGTGCGCCAAAACGCGAAACGCCTTCAGGGCAGTAAGCCATCATTCGATGTAACATAAAATTGACAAATGCACATGAGTGCGACAGTAAAACGTCACGCCATCCATTTATCGTGTAGAAACGTAACAAAATTGACTTAAATTTTATTTAATGTATATAATTGCTATTATTCTCGTGCACTAAACAGCCTCTTGTGGGTTCTTGTTAATAAATTCACTATGGAACCCTTTATGAATTTTCAATACGGCTTTGCATATAAATCTTTTAGAATTTATTCAATCTTCAATCTAAAAAAATGATTACAAATGCCGGCACCCTTGTCGACAAAGAAATCTCGCTAATCCTTCGAGTAATAATGTTGTTTTTTGCTCTTGTTTTCTTCCATTACGCACATGCTTCATTGTCGAAGCTTCAAGACTCTCTGCCAGCCGCTCTTATAGTTTATGAAGTCAAGGATGATAGCGTTACGGATTTCATTAATGGCCTCTCTGGTATCGATGTTACGGTAATAAAAACCTCATCAAGCATGACTAAAGACTTTGAGTGTTTCAAGTACTCAAAGGTATTTATGTTTGGCGTGAAGATTGCTGATGAATCTGTCTTGAATTGCGGCGTGTCGCGTGTTGTTGTCATCGACACACAGGAAGCAATCGCTAACTTAAGAACTAAGCTAGGCAAGGATTTTGGTTATGTTTATACAGATCAGCCAATAAAAAATCATTTAAAAGTTATTTCTGAAAATATCCCAGCAATTAAAACTGTTGGTATTTTGTATTCAAATAGGGACGTTGTTGATGAGCTCAATAACGCATCCAAGGAATTAAATTTAGAACTTGTTGCTGTTAAAATTCCTGATGGTGATAGCGCTGGCAGGCATTTTCGTCGCCTCCTAGGGCAGGTCGATGCTATACTGGTAACGTCGAATCCGGTAATCTGGCCCCCAAGTGATATCAAGGGCTATCTTCTAGCCAGTGTCAGACAAGGGAAACTGATAATTGGAGGGACAAGCTCTGATAATGTCAAATCCGGAGTATTTGCAGGGGCGTTTACGGACTATCTCGCCCTTGGTCAGCATATTAGAAAGAAGTTATCTTTTCTTCCCTGCGCAGAAATAAAAATAGCCTCGGCCCCGTACTATTTTAAGTTTAATAGCTTCCTTGCAAAACGCTTGGGAATTGATGTCAGGTCAGAATCAAGTGAAGAAAATTATTAAAAACTACAAGTGGTTGCCATGGAATCTAATTGCGTCCTGGATGGTTAGGCGTTTTCCTCTTAGATCTCTCTTCAAAACAGGCATGCTTGGCGTTGCATGGATTTTTGCTATTCTTTTTCTTACAACTAGAGCTGCAAGTGTTCAATACGCTATAAATGAGGAATTTATTGCCACTTCAGAAAGAATTAAAGACGGTATTTCAGAAAAGTTATTGGCGCCGCTTTTAACCGGTGATTATGAGGCGGTTCAGGCAATCATAAATATCGCTATGAAAGACAAGAACCTCAAATATATTGAGGTTAGGCTTCCGTCTGGAGTTGTGGGAGAAGAACTTGTTTTTAAGCCTGACCCTTTTAGTTACGGAAAAGGGAATGCATCAAAAGAGTACGATGTACCATATTTAAGAGGTCTGGCTTACCCAGAGTACACGGGATCGATAAGCCCTTCAATTTACAACGCCAGTGACTTCAGCACTGTTGATATCACGAACATCGGATCTGTGCACCTTGTGCTCGATTTCTCTGATCGCCTTGATGTGCAGGTTTTGGTTTTTGCTGTCGCTGGTATTTGCCTTCTTTTGATAATATTTTTTGCATTGGCGCTTAGCTCAAGGGTACAAAAAGAAGTTTCAGACCCAATCTACGGCATTCTTCGCGCCATGAAGGAGATTGAAAGCAGTGACTTTGAAGAACAGGTTGATTTGCCATTTAGCGAGCAGCGAGAAATTTCTGAGCTTATTTCATATTCAAAGAATTTCAACAACACGATTGTACAGCGCAGTGACGAGCTCAAACTTCTCCTACAACGACAGGAAGAAATCATCAACGAAAGAACCAGGGATTTAACAATAGCCCTGGACAAGGCTAATCAGTCAGCGGAGAGCAAATCTAATTTTATTAGCATTTTGAGCCACGAGCTCAATCAGCCGTTATTCTCCTCAATAATGGCGCTCACAAACATGTCACGGCATCAAGATATTTCCTCAAATCAGTCAATCAAAAGCTATATTAATACCGTACTGAATCATCTTGAAAATGCAAAGAGTCAAATCGAGAATGTTTTGGATTTTACCAGAAATGGCATGCAGTCATTTGTTCCTAAAACACAAACGTTTGACGTCTATAAGCTAATTGAAACCATTGTTAGCTCTCACTCAGCCTCTGCTCAAAGCAAAGGCTTGTATATTGATTTAATAATTGGAATTCACCTACCAAACATGATTGTTAGTTGTGCGTCTGGATTTCAGCATATTGTTAATAATCTGGTAGGTAATGCCATTAAATATACTGATAAAGGTGGAATTACCGTTTACATCGAAGCTTGCGATTATCAAACCCCTAGCAAGTTTCAGGTGAAATTGGTGGTCAGCGATACAGGGATTGGGATCCCAGAGTCTGATCAAGAACGAATTTTTGAATACTACACGCAAGTGGGTGATGCTACGACGAGGCTTCAGGGCGGTTATGGCATTGGCCTTGCCATTGTTGATAATTACATAAAGTCATTAAATGGTAATAGATATTTAACATCTGACGGATCCGGTGCCGAATTCACAATAACGGTTCCGGTAGAACGCCCAGTTCATGCACTTAGCGCTATTCAGTCAAATTGCATACCGCTTGTTGCATCCATGAATGCCATGTTCGTATTGTACGATACGCGCCAATCATGGGCCGATGGCATTCGCACTAGGCTTGAAAATTTTAATGCCGAATGCGCTGTGGCAAATAATTTTTCTGATATTGTTTCTCTCATGACCGAGGCGAATAAACAAAAAAGACCATCTGTTCTAATTCTTCAGAATATGCTTTCTAACAACTTAAATAATGTTCAAATTAATGATTTGAAGTCTTTCAGCTCAATGCTAATTATTGACCTGGAATCTTTTGAACGGGTAAATTTTGGTAAGGACAATATCATGCTGCTTGGTGCTGATATTGTACTAGATAACAGCGTTGCAATGGATAATTTAATAATGTCATGCCACAAGGCTTTATCGTTAAGCTCAATCCCTGTGCAGACAAGTACGCGTAAAACTCTTAATAGCGAGGAAAATAAGCTTCATGGATGCAGTGTTCTTTTAATTGACGACAATCTCAGCAATCTGGAATTTACCCGTGAATTTTTAGAATCTCATGGTGCGGTGGTGGATATTGCTCTTGGCCCAGAGTCTGGTATTCAGTCTGCTATAATTAATGAATATGACGCAATTTGCGTTGATATCATGATGCCCATTATAAATGGAATCGAAGTCAGCCAAAGAATACGTGAGTACTCTGTAAATTCCACAAAACCAATCTTCGCTTTTACAGCAGCTCAGTTGGACAAGGAAAAGATGCAAAAGCTTAACCTATTAAATGTTCAAATGATTATGAAAATGGAAGCTACAAGTATTCTGGTTGATTCTCTTCGCGATGCAATTTTCCCTGGGAGATTATAAGGCAAGGATCTCATTTATTATTGAACCCCATGAGGCTTAAATATCTATAACGCGCTAGTCCTATGAATACTCCCACTCATCATGCTGCGCATGATAAGGGGTATCTGCTCTTCGTTCCCCAAAGGGTCGAGAGCGTCACCGGTATTCTCGGTGCTGCGTAGGAACTTTGGCCTTTCGCAGCCTGCTCATCCTTTCGGTGAGTCAGTTTTAACACCATGGCCCAGTATCGGGCCGCAATATTGTAGCTGGCATTCAAGTCACAGTTGTATTTCTTGCCTGTGCTGAAGGTTGCCAGTTCGTACTGTTTAGGATCGCGCTTGAGTTTTCCAGATCCGTCATAGGCCCAGGAAGACGTTCCTCTGGCATACATGTACACCACTTTCCCGCCCATCTCGACAAACTTCATCTCAATCAGGTTGGCGAGCCTGCGGTGCAGCCATTGATGGAACTTTTGCTTCAGCGCTGAACGCTTGCGCCCGCCTTGCGGGCGCCAGCCTTTCAAGTGCTCCAGCACTATCGTGTCAGCCTGGTGTTCACGGGCAAAGTCGACCAGCTGACGGGAAGTCAGTTGCGCGATCTGCTCGTTAATGTGCCGGGCCTTACGGTAATGGCCTTTGCAGAATCCCTTGCTCAGTACAGCGGTTTTACGCGCTTTTTGGCGAATGGTATTCGCCCGTTGGTTACGCCGGTCTATGTCGGCTGCGGGGTGGAAAAATCCACGCGCAGTCACAGTGCCGGATGAAGTCACCACGCTGGCCGTTGCCAGGGTGTTGATGCCGATATCCACCGCCAATACCCGTTGACGGTTGGTCAGACGTGCCGGTGTCAACGACACCGGCACCGAGAGATGAATCGATTTCCCGATGATCAGCGAAGGGGATTTTAATTCACCCTGGGTATGGCGCTGACGCGTTGCTTTAATAGGGATCTGGTGCCACAGCCATTGCTTACCATCCCACAGCTTGAGTGAGGCAGTTTTGAACGTGTCGTCGAGCTTGTACAGCTGACCTCGGTACAACGCTGGATAACAGCCAGAAACGGGGTTGAATACAGGCGGCTTGGCGTGCGCATGCTTACGCTTACCATCGAGCCAATCGCTATAGCGGCTCATGTACGACGAGACTTGGCCATACGCAAAATTAATGGCAGCACGACGCAGATAAGATGGGAATTTGTAAAAGCGATTATTGAAATACTGATGCTTGGGCTGAGGGTTTTTCGTGGTCGGATGCATCAGCCGCTCAACGGCAGGCATGAACGCAGGCTCATTGGCCAACTTGGGCCAGTTGTTGAGGATGACAATGCACAGGGCGCGGCAATAAGCACGGTACTCATTGACCGTGAGCTGAGCCAATCTCTGCTGTTCGGCGGTGGCTTGAAGCGGCCACTTATCCGTGCGTATAATTGCCTTTGCCATAGTTGAATTATGGGTGGAGTGCGTGGAGATTTCAAGCCTTAAAACCGTCAATCACAGTGCTTACAGGCTCTATTACCATTTGGTGTTGGTAATGAAGTATCGGCACAAGTGCCTGAACTCAGCCATGCTAATGCGCATGGAGGAGTTATTTGGCGACCTGCTGGTCAAATGGGATGGTCGCCTGGTGGAATTTGGTGGTGAAGGTGACCACGTACACCTGCTGTTCGAAACGGCGCCGACCACCAAATTGTCAGACCTGGTGAAGAACCTGAAATCGGTGACGGCACGCAAAATGCGGCAGGAGTTTGCGGAAGAGCTGGCGCCCTATTACTGGAAGCCCTATTTCTGGAACCATGCGTATGCACTCATCAGTGTCGGCGGCAGAGCCAATATCGAAACCTTGCTGAAGTACATCGAAAACCAAGATGATCCTCGCAAGCTCGGATAGCGCCTAGACTAGCGCATCATGCTGCGCATGAAACGTAGTATGCGGCGCTAAAATCTTGATCAAAACGCTTTCATTTGGGTGGTCACGCGCAACCACTCCACCCGTTATTAAAACTTGACAATTCAAATTCAGGCGAATGCATTCATTGTATATGTCCCTGGCCTTTATCAATCTCGCGTATGAATAAAAAGAAAGCTCACCGCTGCCAGCCTCAGTTTAAATAGTATCAATCCCATGAACTATTAGGACATTATTGTAACCATAAGAGTCTGGCAAGGCTGCCGCCTTAACTCTTGATTTTGAGTAAAGTAAGCTTGGCAAGATGCCTTCGACCGAAATCACAAATAATATGAAGGTGAACAGGGCGATGACAATGCTTACGCCGTTGTGGCCAATTATCCATGCCAGGAGCGAAAGAGTAGAAAGCGCAATTAGTAAAATACTCATATGACTCCCTGACGAAACGACCTTGCATGAGAAAAAACATTTTTGCATCATTGCGCCCTGCCAAACCTAAGGCGCTATTTTTTCGTCGCCACTCTACCAAAAAAGATACACGGGGAAGATTAAGATGTACTTTTCAGAGCGTCGAGTCAAGTTGTTGACTCTTGCAGCGCTACTAGGCATTTCATTGACGTCTTATGCGCAGCAAAATGATGAGCTTGATGATATTGCCGTTGGACTTTCTGACTCAGTGCTTCCGAATGATCCTCATTCTAGCCCGATTGCGCTGACCGTTATTGATCGCCGCATGATCGAAGCATCTGGCGCAAGGAATATCGGTGAGTTGCTTCGCATTGTGCCTGGGGTTGTCGTTGGTAACCGATTTGGTCATTCGCTTTCCGTTGGGTCTCATGGCAGTGCTGAAGAGTACATGCGCCGTACCAACATCATTGTTGATGGCAGGTCTGTTTTTACGCCCACCATCGGTGGAATGATCTCTTTCAACATACCTGGAACCATCGAAGATATCGAGCGTATCGAAGTTTATCGTGCGCCGTCGCATGCTGAAACCGGCTCGAATTCCATGGTCAATACCATCCGAATTTTCACTGCACGGGCGATGGAGCGTGAAGGCACGTCATTTAAAGTCCGTCGCGGCCAGCAGGGCATTCAGGATAATTTTGTCCAGCATGGCTCGCAGCTGGGAAATGTGGCCTATACCGTCTCCTACAACCAGAGAAAAGATGATGGCCTGATCAACCGCGAGGATACTCGAAATACCGAGCAAGTCTTTCTTCGCATGGACACCGCTTTGACCGATCAGGATGAGCTGAGCGTAACAGCAGGCTATGGTGAATCCGATATCGATTTTTGGGCATTCTCGAATTTTGATACGGACACCCATGACGCGGAAGATCGCTCCTGGTTCCTCAACTCGTCATGGCATCACATTTTCAGTGATGGCACTGACTTCTCTCTGAACCTGAACCATACCGTAATGGATCGCGAGTCATATTACCTGAGTGGGCCGCAGCCAGGTTTTGGCCGAGTGCTTTGGACGCAGGGTTATTCTTTTGATTCAAGTGCCGCAGAGGGAAAATTCGTCAAAGCATGGAATGCTGAGCACTCATCGTCTTTTAGCGTAAAGTACGGGCTTGATCGCGTAGAGGGTGACTCTCTTTTTATCGAAGACGATTACAAGATCGAGAACTCTTCGGCCTTCGGAAATCATTCTTGGAGATTTCTCGAAGATACCGTGTTGACGCTTGGCTTCATGACAGAAAAGTCAACCATCACGTCAAAAAAAGCAAACGCCTACCTCGCAACACTGCTACATGAACTCAATAACCAGCACAATCTCAGATTTTCCTACAACACAGGAACACGCCTGCCAATCCTGTATGAGCAGGAGGCTGCGCGTAGCGCAACGCTCATCGATGCAGGAGGTCTGAAGGCTTACGACTTCTACAGCGTTAATGAACTGGATCCGGAGCGTGTCGATCAGTATTCGGCATCCTGGCTGTTCAAGAGTGAAGACAATCGTCTTTCTTCAGAGCTGCGTTTTTTTGTCGACAAATACCGTTCAATCGTTTACTCGGCAATGGCTCCAAATCCAGGTGTCTTGAGCCCAACGGGTGCCTACATCCTGAGCACCATTAGTGTGGATGACCCAAGCACGGTCAAAGGTGTCGAAATGAGTGTCGACTGGAGGCCTTCAAACCAATGGATGATCGTCGCAAGCGCTTCGTACGCTGACGCTGATAGCAACCTTGAAGGCGATCAGGCAAGAAACATTGCGGTGAACACTCCTTCGTCGACTTTCACGTTGCTTAGTGATTACAAGATCGATAGCAACTGGAAAGTCGGCGGTATGTATTCGCGCGTCTCAGAATACAACTGGGTATCGGGCTGGGATCTGGACAGGCAGGAAAGCCTCGATCTGTATGTGCAGCGCTGCTTTGCAGATCTCAACTTCCCTGGGGCTTGTTTGCGTGGCTCGGGAGTGAACATCTTGGGTGATCAAGCCAATTTCCGCCCAGAGGCCCAGAGCCCTCGTGCGTATTGGGTTGAGGCATCACTCGCATTCTGATGTAAATGGCACCCTGTGCAATGCAGGGTGCTGTCCACCCTAAAAGCAACCGAGCCCAGGAGATTCAGCCAGTACCGGACTTGGCGTTGACCATCTTATGGGTTCCTTTCCCTGGCTCGCTAGGAATTCATTGCACTTCCTGAAATGGCCATTCCCAAGAAAGCCCCTATACGCTGATAGCGGGGAGGGGTGCGCAGAGGACAAGATTAAATGCCTGCTCTGATCGATTAGCCTGGCTTTTGCCTGCGCGTGAGCGCCCCACAGCATATACACAACGCCAGAATTGTTTTCACTTGTCAGGGTAATGATCCTGTCTGTCAGTATCTGCCAGCCCTTCTTTGAATGTGAGCCAGCATTTCCCTTTTCAACAGTAAGCGATGTATTGAGCAACAGAACCCCTTGCTTAGCCCAATGATCAAGGCAGCCATGCTTTGGAATTTCAAATCCATAGTCACGCTTAAGTTCTTTGAAGATGTTAAGAAGAGAAGGGGGTATCGCGACCCCTTTAGGCACGGAAAACGAAAGCCCATGCGCCTGGCCAGGCCCATGATAAGGGTCTTGACCAAGTATGACGACGTTCACGTTGGCTAATGGGGTTGAATTGAGAGCGCTGAATACCAGTGACTTTGGTGGGTAAATGTCTTTACCGGCTTGCTGCTCTTCCCGCAAAAATCTCATAAGACTTTTCATGTATTGAGAATCGAAATCGTCTTTGAGATGGTCAAGCCATGACCTATGTATCTGGAAGTTATCTTCACTGTTGCTCATTGTTCTCTCGTAATGATGGCCTATGAATTGCTTGTCGAACAGCATCTAGACATAAAGGTCACACCGTCGCCTTTCAGATTGGCAAGTACATTCCTGTTAAGAGGATGTACAAATAACGAAGGGCGGCATTATGATGGCATCCACCAAATAGGAGGGGGCCATGGACAAGAAGCGTCTTCGCAAGCAATTCTACAGCGTAAGCTTTGAATATCTCATTAAGCAGTTACCTGAAGCAAGGGCTATGGAAATAATGGCTAAGCACCTTGATCTGGAAGATGCGAGTCAGTCACATGTGACGCTAAACAAGCTCTATGAAGGATTGCTCATCTCCGCCCAGAATGTACAGGGAAAGCCAAACCAGATAGGGAGAGCTATTGGTGGTATTGGGCAGCTCGCCAGGATCACCAATGATTTTGATCCTTCGTGGGTCGTTGAACACTACAGATCTTCAGATGAAATATTTGAGCAAGTGTTAGCGGTTCTAAAACCCAGTGGTCGAGTAAATCGTGAGCCAAGAGGGGTGTGGCCTAAGTATTGCCGCACGATGTTCACGGCTGCCAGATTTTTTTCAAAATTCGAAAGTGGGCAAGACTTTTACATATGCGCGAATCGTCTTTATTCAGATATTAGATCCCAAGATGCTTTGCCACTTTGGATTGCGCATCATGTAGATGGTGTTCAGTATGCCCTGGCCTGTGACTTTCTGAAAGAAAAGGGTTTCCTAGATTACGGCAAGCCTGATGTGCATGTTAAAGATATTCTAAAGTATGTAGGTCTTTGCGCCAACAATGCCAGTGAGCATGAATTTCAAGCAGAGATAAGGGCTATTGCTAAAGCGATTGGAAAAACTGCTTATCATGTTGACAAGCTTATATGGTTGCTTGGAAGTGGCAACTTTTATATGTCTGAAGGTGGGCCAGTGCTTGGCGGCAGGCCAAAAATTGATTTCTACAAATTCTGGGATTCAATTTTACCTTTGCAGGAGGCCTGTCTAACCAGTTTCGAGCAGTCTCTTATGCAAGTGCCTGAGACCGCTTAACGGGTAGATCAGGTTAAAAAGGGCTTGGATCATCAAGATCAAATTTTGATGATCGAGCCTCCCGCTCGTTCTCGTGCTTAAGGCTTATGGTTGAAAGAAGAGGCACGCCCTTTGACTGATGTCCGGTAGACCAATACTTTTCCATCATTTCCTGTTCTGCCATTTCCTGCGACTTAGCATCAATGATGTCAGCCGCAACGAACTCTGCCCATTCTTCACCACGACCCTTCGGAATCATCATAAGCGTAATGGCATAACCTTTTGGATTAAAATCTTCAGGCATTGGATCTAAATCAACACCCGACATCCACTCCATCGCATCCATAACATTGTGGAAACGACGGTGCTTTGCTCCGTTATAGCCATCAACTTGTTTTTGCGCTCCATTTTCACCATACCATTGGTCATATAAGCCGGGTTTCCAGCCTTTTTTCACCGCATAAATTTTTTTGTTTACCATTCGACATTGTCTCCTATTGGCTGCGAAACATCCCTGGCCAGAATGTGAGTGCGTGTTTCTCTATGGTTCTCGACATATGACAGCAACATCATTTATTCTTAAGATATCATATACATTGAGTAATGAAATACACATAATATATGTGCTCATTAGTCGAAATTCGCATAAGGCATCTCAACCATGACAAAAAATAATCTGCATGCTTTCGAGGCGCAGCTTCGCATCACCTCGGCTGCCGACCTTATAGCTGAATACATTGCTTTAACAAAAGCAGAGTTTTCGACTGAAAATATTCCACTGCTTACAATCAAGGCGCTTGAGTACTTTGCTACAAAAATGGAGAAAGAGCCGGCTGAGTATGGGCTTAAATTAGAGTCCGTCAGCGTTAAGTGTATAGGTGATGGCCTCTTTTCAATGAAAGTAACGGCCAATGTGCTAGACATGCAAAAACTTAATGAATGTGCCAGGGAGGCTTTCTTACATACTGGCGGGGACGCTGAATCATACGAGACATATACAACCAGTGAAAAACTAGCTGAAATAGTGTTGTTATCTAATGCCAGCCCTAGTCCTGCTGATATTGGTTATAACATTGTTGCAACTATGGACTCACCGGCCTACTCAAAAAGAGAGCAATCGTTTGAACGAGGATTGTAATGGATATAAGTTTGATGTTATCGAGATTTCCATCAGGGTATAAGCTTATTGAGAAATTCTCAACGGGAGGAATGGCACCATTTTTAGACATCCTGGAAGACAGTGATGCCTTGTATGAAGTAAGGGAAGATAACCCCGAGCTATATGGGAAAATCACTGGATTGATCCTGCACTACAATAAGAATCCTCATGATCTCACCGCTTCGCTTGCCGCAACCTACGGCTGCGAAGAATCGATTGCCGTTTGGTTTGATCAGTGCGGCGTAGCCGTGCATAGCGGACTCATTTGCGCAGGTAATGGGTTAATTTTAGATGCAAATGGAATTCACAAGCCTGATGTCATTTCGAGCCACCTTGAGCACGTATCTGGATCTATTCCTCGGATGACGGTAATCGGTTTGGTTGATGTTATGCAATATACCGATATTGATGAGCATCGCATTGAGTGTGTACTCAATGATTTCGAGACGTTGGCTGTCTTTGTAATCGAGAATTTGGAAGCCCTTACGGTCAGAAAGCCGCTTGAGCCAACCGTCATGTCTCTCAATGAGTTCCTTTGTGATGCTGACGGGCCAGATCCTTGGTGCAATCAGCACTTTGATGACTACATCAATGATATTGATCAGCAGTGGGATCCAGATGATGTGCAGGAATTGATGAACGGGTATTTTCTTTCTCCGTCATCTGATTCGATGCTACTTCTTAAAAAAGAAGGGCAGAATGCTGAGGTGGTTGGTTATTACAATACCCCTGGCGCAGTCTGCATAAAGGATGAGCATCAGGGGAAAGGCCTAGGAGCTGAACTTATCCTGGCAACCTTCGAATGGTGTGGAGGCCCACCTACGGAAGGCCTTGATGAACAATGCTTCTCGGAAGCGGGGTTTGAAGCGCATAAGTCGGCTTACAGACTGGGACTGAAAAGAGGGATTTTCGTTCAGCCAGGGCGGCGTCATGATCTCAGTCACGAACCTTGATGACCACCATTTTTGTTAATTGGTTTTCGGCCTGTCAATAAAACTTTAACGATACAAGGGCTCCTTTGCGACACTATAAATGAATTCACGTGTCGGTTCGGACATCATCCCAATCCAGGTCTGGGCCTCCAATCAGCCACTCCAGTGCAAGGCGGCGCTCATAACATACGCCAATGTCGATTATGAAATTATCAGGCTCATCAGACGTATTGCTTGAAATGGATTGATTTACAGCTGCCCAGTGGCAACGATAGGCGATATCAGCCTGATTAAGCAATTCACCTATCGATCTTGGTGATGCCTCACTAATCATTTCATCGAATGCGATGACTCGCTCTGCAACCTCTGGAGTTGGGCACATAGAAAAAGGAAGTTCAAGCTCCATATGACCGAGTGCCCATAGCATTACATAAGCACCTTCATAGCGCCAGTTAGCTGAACATCTGTCTTCATCTGATGGATCGGGGTCACTTAAGAACAATAATTCGCTATCAGATAAATAATTTTTCAAGTTATATTTCAAAATATAACGATCAACATGATTTTGCTCCAAATCTTCGCCCTTTGCCCCCATCAACGTTAAACACATTGCGCGGTGTGCTATGTCATTAATGGTTCGCGGCACTATATTACGACTGCTAGGAAGTTCTGGTAGATATTCATTTGTTGGTATTTGATAGTTATCCAGAATACTGATTGTCCGCATTTTTCGCCGGAAAGACTCTGATTTTATTGTTTCGGTCAGGCGTCTAGTTATTCTTTTTGTCATGCGTATTCTTCTTGTGTATTAAGGTAAGGTGACATTTCGAACTCCATGCCAGTATAACATGGAGTTTTGAGGGATTAGTTCTGATAGCGTTTCTGTTTGCCAAAGAGTCGCATCAGATAAGAGTCTATTCTTGTTTTGGCTTCTTCGAACGGCATACACATCCATGCGTCTAACCTGAATGGCAGGTCTGGATCGCAGCAATCCTTATGCAGAGCGCTGGCAAATTGAGTACCGAGTTCTGATAGTTGCAGTTGATGTTCATCTTGTTTTAACAAACCTAGATCAGTGAGGTTTTTCAGCATTGAACCTCTTGAGGCCGGCGTTCCCATCCCATGCGTGTGGGCAGAGTTGTTTGGTGAATATTTTCCAGTCCCTTTCCATTGTTGAAGGATCAGGGCAGCCTTGAAGTGCTTGATCGAACCTTGCTCCACAAAATAAAGAAAAGCCTGGAGCATGTATTTGCTGATAAATACAGATTTTTTACTACCGGTAAGTTCTCGGTATAACTTACCGAAAATGACAAGGCTATTCGTGTTGAAATTGTAGTCAAAGTAACGCTTAACCTTACCCGCGTTGAGCAGTTTGAGATAGCTTTCATCGCGTGTTGAAAGGGGTGAATTTATGCACCGCTTAATGAATTTTGCGTCATAGCCTCCATGTAGCTTCAAGACCTGGTGCTCAAGCAAATGTCTTTGAGGGCAGCACTGAGCAAGGAGGAAGTCAAAACCCCACATTCCACTCGCATCCCAGTCAGTGGCACATACGATGGAATCGGCTTTTGCGAGAAGTTCGGTTACATCATCAATCGTGAGATTCATCCTCTCGCCAAGCTTGCCGGCGCATTGGCTGTAGCCGATAACAAAGCATCCCTCATTATCACGTACGCCCCATCGTTTTAGATTGGGCTTGTAGAATGCATCGGTAATGAGAGGGTAGTCCTGGTAAGGAAGCGCCCTTGGGGATGTAAAATTCACAAGGTTCACAGTGGCAATCGAAAGAAACATCATCTCTTCTTCAGGCCACTTCGTTGCTAAATGGGGAGCCAGCTCGCGAGCGGTAGTGGGCTTTTCAACGACAAAAATACGCATGATCCATCCTCATTTTGAGTGGTGGGGTAAAGCATGGCTTAGCCATGGACTGGGCTATAATGACAAGACTGCTCCATAATGTCAATTTAGCACTTTAGATATCGATTGGCATGCTATCATTTGGTTGAAACACGACATGGAGAAATCGCAGTGAGTGAACGATTCTGGCTTAATATGGTGCATGACTATTGCACGAGTGAATCCCATGCATTTCCAGCGGTATTCAAAAAAATCATTGCAAGCGAGTCCCCGTTTAGCCGGGGCAATGCCGAGGGGCATATTACGGGGTCAGCTTTCATCGTAGATCCCAAGGTTGGCCAGGCACTGCTCATCCATCATAAGGGGCTCGACTTGTGGCTTCCTCCCGGTGGGCACGTTGATGAAGGGGAAACCCCCGTCGAGGCGGCAAGGCGTGAAGCAGGCGAGGAGGCTGGCTTGTACGACATGACACTTGCTAAAGAAGCCATTCTCGATATCGACATTCACAAAATTCCGTACAGCGCGAGAAAGCAAGAGCCTGAGCATTGGCACGTGGATTTCAGCTTTCTCTTCTTCCAAGACTCCAAAGAGCCTGTGACGGTTAACGAAGAGGAATGCAAAGGCTACCAATGGGTTGACCTTTTATCGCTGGCTGAAACAGCCAATGGTTCGCTTAAGCGCATGGCGACCAAGGCCCTAGCTCAGCTTAATTTACACCAATCCTAGGATTTACAGATTCGGCCCTTCAAGGCTCGTATGGACATGCCTCATTTTTTTGGCCAGTATCTCATTCGCCCGGTAATGATCGATCTTGGTGAGATTTTCATTGAAGCCGACAGTATTTTCCGGCACCTGCGCAACAACGCCAGCATCACGATACGCTTGCTCCAGTATTTTTGAAAACGAGTTGTTCATGCATACCTCATATATGACAATATATACCTATCATATAGTTTGGCAGCCATGTCTTTCTATATATTGCGTGTAAATTGACAAGCGCGTACGTTTTGACATCAAAATAGAAGAAGATTTCATCTTCAAGGATTCAGGTAATGTCCAAAAAGCAAAAGATCTCACAGCAGTCGCGCATGGAATGGCTGGAGCAATGGCTCAGCCGCAATCCTTTTTACGCATCGGTGGACTACCGCATGGTTATGGATTATCACAAGTACTGCGGCGCACCATATACGCGACTGGACTCGGACAAGTATGGCTGTAAGCAGCTTAATGAAGACCTGGAAGCGCTTGTAAACCTGGGCGGCATCGATAAAGCGTTTTCGATTCGAAATGGAGAGGGCGAAAACGCCTACGATGTCATTACCTATGATCTCAAGCCTGCTAGACTTGTTGAGCTGATTGCCAGTGAAGTAAGCAAGAAACGCCATCTTGAGACTGGCCTTTCGCATTCTATGTAAGGTGATCATGATTAAATCTAAACATGTATATGTAAGTGACGATGGGTTGGACTACAGGGTGACCGTTGACGAAGAGGGACTCCTCTCTGCCGAACAGACTGATTCGCTAGAGAGTATCCGATACGTTGGTGAGGTGTTGCATGTGGCGAACGACCCAGATCTTACACGACGTGTTTGCGCACATCGTGCATACAACTTGGTCGCTGAGAAGGTTTATTTCGTGGGATTGCCTCTTGAAATGATACCGCCAGGTCTGAAAATCCAGTTCGATAATGCCGCTGTTCAGATTCCTAAAGCCGGGAACGTTTCCGTTCCGGGAAGAAAAACTGAGCATCAGATGTTCTTTGCGCTTCAAGAGATTGAGAAAATGGTGAGTTTGGTTGAAATCGCCTATCTTCGTCATTTGCATAGTCGTGGTCAGCTACCACCCTCTGCAAAGAAGCGTGTCATTGATGATGACTTTTCACTTTGATTGAGTAATGCCATGCTATATGACATGAAATGTTTTTATTATTTGGAATACAAAAACAAAAATCAGTTTTCTTTTGATGTTGAAGAGGCAACACTCAGCCATTTTCATTTATTTCCAAATAGTGATTTAATTACAAATATAGCTACCGAGTGGTCATTCGGAAAGCTTGATTGCTCAAGGCTCAAGTCCTACTATGCCGAGCTTCATTTAAATAGCCAGTACATGCCGCTTGGCATTCTGATATATAAGGTAATTGAGTCTTTAGATGATTCTACAGTTCGTTTTTGCGCTGAGAATCTTGTTGGTTTTTTCGTAGAGCATCAAGCAACCAAGCATAAATACTCTCTTAAACAATCGGCTCACATGTTCTCTCATTTGTATAAGTACTTAAAAGATGAGCGTCCACAGGTTGCCAAAGAGCTTCTTGACTTGACCATCAATCATCAGCGCAGTCTGTCTTTGCAAAAAAGCTTCACTTCAAATATCGCGCCGGAGTACGCCCATAGTCGCCTAAATGATTGTGTGTTTCATAAGGATCTGATTTCATCGTTCAATTCAGAGCATGAACTTTGCACCTGGCTCTCTAAAAATCTTAAGCCTAAAACAATTGATAATCTTGTAAGGTGCGATAGTTTCAGCAAACTTATCCATCTTTTAACTCCATCATCGAAAAAGAAATTAATAGATGAAGGGTTTGATTTATAGGTTATATTTTGATAAATGAGGTTTAGGAATTTAATGATTATTGAAATCAGTCGTATAGCAAAACGTCACCACAAATGGGTCGCCTCCATGGGTTGGCATAACAGAACATCTCTTGAGGCGTTAGCCATGGTCGGCTCAGAGATGGGGGAGGCGGCAATCGAGATTTCTTTAGCCGGTGTTACCAACAAGTTTAAGCATGAACTTGCGGATATTGTTCTTCGTTGTATTGATTTTACCAAAAGGCACCGTAAAGCCCCATCATTCATGGCGGGGATATAAGGTGCCAATCGCGTAGCGATTCAGCTTTTTGGCAACGCCTGGCTTTCAATGTACTGTTTAATCACCGCCAGCGGTGCCCCACCACAGGACGCGGCTAAATAGCTGGGTGACCACAGCTGCCCCTGGTAGTAATGCCTGGCAATATCAGGCCGCTCGCTGCGCAAGACACGGCTGGAAGCGCCCTTAAGGCTATTGACCAACGAGGAAACGGAAATCTTGGGCGGATAGGTCACCAGCAGGTGAACGTGATCCCTCTCGCCATCAAGTTCTTCCAGCGTTGCGCCAAAGTCCTCGCAGATCTTCGCGAACAGCTCACGCAGCCGTGTAATGGCAGCCTGATCAAATACATCTCGGCGGTATTTTGTGACGAAGACCAAATGCACATGCATGTTAAAAATGCAGTGCCTGCCTCGCCTGATGTCATTGACTTTATCCATAGACCTAATCATAATAATACGATGAGAAGACTGCAAGCCTTTAAATTCGAACTTTGTCCGGACGGTGCCCAGCAGCGCTTAATGCGCCAGTTTGCCGGGGCTTCTCGATATGTGTTCAATCGCGGCTTGAGCCTGCAACAAGAGCACTACAAGAGCACTGGCAAGAAGCTCTCCTATGCGGACATGTGCAAGGCATTGACCGCGTGGAAAACAGATCCTGAGACACCATGGCTAAAAGAGCCTCACTCACAGGTGCTTCAGCAGTCGCTGAAAAACCTGGAAGCGGCTTATCAGAATTTCTTCGCGCAACGGGCTCAATTTCCTCAATTCAAAAAGAAGGGTTTTTCGGACAGCTTCCGCTACCCGCAGGGCGTTAAGCTCGATCAGGCAAAAGGTCGGGTGTTTTTGCCCAAGCTCGGCTGGATGAAGTATCGCGCCAGTCGCACTGTATTGGGCGAGATCAAGAATACTACGATCAGCCTGAAGGCCGGTCGCTGGCATGTTTCATTTCAGACTGAGCGGGAAGTGGACATCGTACGCCACCCGGCTGTTACAGCAGTTGGCATTGACCTGGGGATTGTCCGCTTCGCGACCCTATGGGATGGCCAGCAGGAAAAGGTGATTGCGCCGCTGCACAGCTTTAAGCGCCATCAGGTTAGATTGGCTAAGGCGCAGCGCCAACTAAGTCATAAAGTTAAATTCAGCAGCAACTGGAAGCGAGCCAAAGCACGCGTCCAGAAGATCCACCACCAAATCGCCAATGCGCGCAACGACTTCTTGCATAAAGCCTCACACAGCATCAGCCAAAGCCACGCGCTGTTGTGTCTGGAAGACTTGCAAGTGAGCAACATGAGTCGTTCCGCCAAGGGTACGCCAGAGTCTCCGGGCCGACAGGTTCGCGCCAAAGCTGGTTTGAACAGGTCTATTCTGGATCAAGGCTTTGGTGAATTTCGTCGCCAGTTGGAGTACAAGTCGGCCTGGTGCGGGGGTGACGCGATAGCAGTATCGCCGCAAAACACCAGTCGCACCTGCCCCTGCTGCGGCTATGTCAGTGCTGAAAATCGGCTAAGCCAGGCGGTGTTTCTGTGTGTGGCCTGCGCCCACACCGAGAATGCCGACCTGATCGCTGCCAAGAACATCCGTGAGCGCGGATTGAACTCGCTCAAAGGCCAGGGCTATGGCCGGATCGCCTGTGAAGTGAATGGTGCAGTAAGGCCATCAGCAGCAGGAACCCATCGAAGTGAGCACTTGGCATCTGTCAAGTGACACCGTAGGGAATCCTGGCATTTATGCCGGGGAGGATGTCAAGGAGTCGCTAGGTATTGACCTGGAGTCAAGGATTTTGCCACCAACTACGCGCTCAGTTGCTTACGTGTCTTTGGAGCGAGGCTTTCTTGATCTGATAGGATTATTGTCAAGGGCAGTCAATGCCGCACGAGCCAGCAACGATGATCTTCTAGGTGATTATCTTGTGGAAATCATTGCGAAATCATTTGAAATTGGTGAGCGGCTAGGCATCGATCTTATTGCATCTCTTTCAGAGAAAGTTGAGATAAACATCGCGCGTGGTAGCCGAGGAAGAGTAATCTAGTCTTAATAAGATCAAATATCTAAATCGTGCATAGCCCAGATTCTTTTTTCTTTCGTATTTGGTTTTATTACTTCCAGTGAAGCTTTGGCGCCAAAAACTTGGTGCAATATCCTGCGCTGTGCGGGAGTTTTGACATAAGGCAATACGCTCTCAATCCCAAGCTCGGCAATAGCAGCTACTGCAAGATGCGCTATGTTGGAGAGACGTTTGCTGCTTGCTTCTTTAAATAGCACTGGAACTTCAATCTTGTGATGTAATTGCTCAATTACAGCCAGCGCAACTTTGCCCTGTAGCTGCTTTGGTATCCCGTGGAAACGTTTGTCATCTATTGGATGCTTAAGCATCATTTCAACAGCCTGATCTTTTGTCATGACGCGCTCCCGCTTCGACTATTAACTAGATAAGTTTATCACTGAAGTCGAGTGCAAAGGGTATCGCTGGGTATCGCTAGACGAGCTCACGCATACAACGATTGCATCTATCGCCAGGATGGCGAGCAAAGCGATTACCTTTCTAGCGCATCGATCCGATAGATGAATATTGACATATTGCTGTGTATGTAGAGCACAATGGAACATCCAGACTGACATTTTTGTGAATATCATGACTAACAAAGCAGATCAGATTACCAAGCAAGACCGCATGGAGTGGCTTGAGCGCTGGCTAGGTCGCAACCCATTCTATGCATCGGTGGATTACAGGATGGTGATGGATTATCACAATTTCTGCCAAGCGCCTTATACCAGGCTTGATTCTGACAAGCTCGGTTGCCAGCAGCTTAACGATGATCTGGAAGCACTGGTTGAGCTCGGCGGGATAGACAAGGCATTTTCATGCCGTAATGGGGAAGGTGATCGCGCATACGACGTCATTACATACGATCTGAAAGCATCGCGCCTTGTAGAGCTGATTAACCTCCAGGTTCGCCGGGAGCGGGATGAGGCGGGTTTGTCCGTTTCGATGTAAGGTGTCCTCATGATCAAATCTAAACACGTACATCTAAGCAATGACGGATTGAGCTACTCGGTCACGGCAGACGAAGAGTGGAGGCTCTCTGCTGAGCAAGTGGGGGCGCTTGAGACCATTCGATACGTCAATGCTGTCTTGAATGTGGCCAAAGACCCTCACCTGCTTCGACGTGTGTGCGAACCACGTTCCTACAATTTGATTAACGAATCAGTCTATTATGTTAAGTTTCCATTTGATATTTTGCCTGAGAAGCTTGTTGAAGAGTTTAAAAAGGCCCCCGCAATCGAGCTAGGTAGCGTTTCGGTAAAGGGCGTAATAATAGCCGATGAGGCCGCATTCGCTCATCAGGAACTTGCAAAAATGGTTGAGCTCGTCGAGCCCGCCTACCTAAGGTATTTGCATCGTCGTGGCCAGTTGACACCTTCTGGCAAGAAGCATCTCATGAATGACGATTTTTCATTATGAGTGAAGAATAGCAAATGCTTTACGATATGACGCCATTCTATAGCCTATATTTTATGAACTGGTCTCAGTACATGAGTGATGTGACCGACATCGCGTGGAGCAAGCATCATCTGTTCCCAAATCCTGAGTTGTTGGTTGATATATCTGTTTAGTGGGCAATGGGTAATTCAGATGTAACTATGCTGCGCTCTAAATATAAAGGCTTTGACGTTAACAGCCAGTACATGCCGCTAGGAATACTGGTTTACAAGGTGCTAGATTCCTTGAGCCCTGACTCCGATCAGGATCAAGCATGCAAAATGGTCGATTTTTTCATCGCGCATCAGGCTACACGCGACAAATACTCGCTTCGTCAGTCTGCTCATATGTTGGCGCATACCTACATGTTCATGAAGCATGAGCATCCAAAGGTAGCCGAAATGCTCCTCCAACAATCTCTTTCGAGCCATAACCGCACTGCTACGCATCAAAAGCTCTTTACCGAAAGCTTCGTCTCTGATTACGGGCATCAAGAGCTTGGACATAGCCCGTTTCACCAAGACCTTCTCGGCTCATTTGAGTCAGATAAACAGATGGGTGAATGGCTTAAGACAAACATGAAGCCGTCCGCCCTGGCCAGCCTCACTCGACAAGAGTCGTTTAGCCAATTCAAGAGCCTTCTCAAACAATCAGATCGCAAAAAGTTCCTTTCGGAACAGCTAGGGTTATAATGATTGGCGTCTATTGATGTATACTGTCTACATCCTTAACGAGTAGGCAGGAGATGTGATGACTCTCAATGAATTGGCAAAATTGCACCATGGCTGGGTTGCGTCCATGAATTGGCACAACCGCACGTACCTTGAGGCGCTTGCAATGATTGCGTCTGAAATTGGGGAGGCGGCAGACGAGGTTACGCTTTCTGGCGTTACCAGTCATTTTGCGCTTGAGCTTGCTGATGTTGTCCTGCGTTGCATCGACTTCACAGAGCTTCTTGGACTCGATATCGAGATGGGACTGATCGGTCATGATGATAAAGAAGTTGCGTACAAGCCTATTGAGCGGTGTTTTTTGGATTTGAACGTCATTCTGGGAAAGGCCGTCAACGTTAGTCGAAAAGATGACTATGAGCTACTTGGAGATTACCTGGTCAGGTTGGTGGCGAAGTCTTTTGAAATAGCCGAGCGGCTTGGTATCGATCTGATGTCAGCTATCGCGTCAAAGATTGAGATCAACCTTGCACGCGGGAGCCGTGGGCGCAAGATCTAACATAATTTAATTTAATTAAATTTAATAAAACCAAATCCCCATAAGACCGTCGAGTTTGATCTATGGTAAACTCATTTAAATATCATTTAGGTTGTGTCAGGATGTTTAAATTTTTTTTGTTTGTCATGCTTGCATCTTGTAGCCATTATTCATATTCAATGAATGTAATACGCTTACATGCGCCTATCATTTCTGCTGCAATGCTAGAAAATCCTACAGATGAAGGATCGCTTTCACTAGAAGACCGTAAATTACCTGATGCAGCGGTAGGTAATTCTTACTACTACGACTTTTCTAAATTGGCTGTGTGGTCGGGTTCCAATCAACCCCCCACCCTTACATGGACTGTTAAAAACACTTTACCAGCAGGCCTCTTGTTTACGAACAATGGAATATTAGAAGGTGTTCCGACAGAAGAAGAGAAAACGTCTTTTGAAGTGTTGGCAACTTATGAAAAAGGTGAGGGTCAGCGAATCTATACCCTGAATGTCGGTGGTGTTGTATTTGGGGCCATTAATATCGAAGCAGGATCCCATCATACCTGCGCGATTACTACTAAAAATCAAGTTGTGTGCTGGGGTAGGAATGATCAAGGTCAGCTCGGTGACGGCTCCTTTTTGTATAGAGGAGCCCCAACAATTGTGGCTAATTTAAGTGGTGTGGCACAGATAGCTGCTAGAGGTTCTCAGTCGTGTGCTCTTTTGTTGTCGGGAGGGGTAGTTTGCTGGGGGAGCAACGAAAATGGGCAGTTAGGCAATGGCACAACGGAGAATAGCGCTTATCCGGTAGTGGTAAATAATTTACAAGACGCTAAGCAGCTAACGCTTGGTTCAAGTCATGCGTGCGTTACGTTAAATTCTGGAAGTGTTAAGTGTTGGGGAAATAACTCTGTAGGTCAGCTTGGAGATGGATCAAAGGTAAGCAGAACGACACCTGTTTTCGTTAACGGAATTGACAACGCAGATCAAGTTGAAGCGGGAAATGGTCACTCGTGCGCAAAAACTAACACTGGTTATGTTAAATGTTGGGGGTACAATCTTCAGGGTCAGTTAGGTGACGGTACAAGTGTTGGAAAGTTGCTTCCTGTTAACGTACTTGAAGTTAAAGAAGTTGAACAAATTGCCGCTGGTTATAATCATTCTTGCGCATTATTGAAGTATGGTTCAGTTAGCTGTTGGGGAGAAGGCAGATATGGGCAAATTGGGAATGGTAACAAGAATAATGCTTCGGCTCCCTCAATTGCACAGATCTCATCTAAAGCCGTGAGGCTCGTTGCTGGTGACCATCACACCTGCGCCAGCATAGGAAGTTTTATAGAGTGTTGGGGTAGAAATAATTACGGTCAATTGGGAGATGATACGCAAAGAGATAAAGCTGTTCCTGTTAAGGTTGCCGTTATTGATGAGACTATTGACATTGCGGCGGGAGGTTCTCATTCATGTGCGATTTTGATAAATAAAAAAATGATGTGCTGGGGGTACAACTGGTATAAACAACTTGGCGATGGTTCAAATACCAATAAGCTGAGCCCTGTTTTGGTGGTTCAATAAATTAATACTCTCCATTGTCGTCCTTTTGTTTGTCAATATTGAGTGGGGGGAGTCGTTATTTCGCTGCGCTAGCGCAGCGGTTTTAAGAGCAATGAATCTTGTGCGATGACTTGCTATTGGCACAGTATTATCAAATTATAGGCCAGATGTACATTTAGGCACAAGGAACTGCCTCGCCTTCAATCGGTCGCCAATCCTGAATTTTTTAAATGAGAATCCTCTTCTGAAAACAAGATAGCGATCCCTTTCGACACCAACAGTCCACCCAAAATACATCAGAACAGACACATTCTTTAGATCAGACTTTTCCAGTATTATGTACGGAAAATAAAGGCTAAAGTATCAAGCGGCATCGTCGTAGTTATTAAAAGAAGGCTTTATATTACTTAAAACATAATAAATGGTAAATAAAGCCGCAGCCATGATTGCCATGATTAATACGATCAAAGCATAAGTGAAAAATATATCAGCTATGGATTGAAACACCTTGCGCCTCGATGAATTTCTCCTGGGGAAACGCGGCAGAGCTTTTATCCATCAGCATCCATATGTGCTTTAGCTGAGGGCTGGAAAGACTAGCAAGCGCGTTAATATTCACGGCCTTTTGGCGAATGAACCGATCAGCGTTCTTCGCGCCTTCAAACAGCGCTGGCAAATCCTCATTGCTAGGTGCCACCAGTTTTTGAAAGCAGGGTAGGGTGGCTGCGATGATCAACCCCTCCGGGTCAAGGTCGACAAACGCGTACACGGGAATGTCTAGTTTTTCGAGAAGCTTCTTGCTGTACTTTTGGTTGTACATGGGGTCTCCCCGGTACAGCACCAGCGGATTGCCCTCAATCCCTTCGATCAAAGGGGTTATATGAACCTTTTCGAAATTCTCCCAGTTCTCGATCACCAGTACGCTGGCATGGATTGCGCCAAGGGATATCTGATCCCAGTGCATATCAAGGTGAGCCCCATCAGGCATGGCCAATAGCGATCCGTTAACGGAAAGCCTCTTGCCAGGCAAAGCCTTGATCGCAACACGACCCTCTTTCACCCTTGAGCTCGTCATCTTCTCGTTTGCAGAAAGGTTTGCAGCCTCATGCCGCGTGAGCCCGTCCCAGGCGTCTGTAGGCGTATTGGGGTCTATGCCGGCGATGTTGGTCAGGTAGACGCCGGTCTCATCATAGTCAGCCTCTGTGAGCCTGTATTTGCCCTTGCGTAGCTCACCCAATCCATAGGCCTCGCAAAATTCAACCAGGTTTACGCCGCCCTGAGGTGTTTCAGGGCGCTTCTGGTGCAGGCGTAGCAGTGTACGTATCAGTGACGCAGACATAGTTTGAAATCCTCGATGAAGACGTTGCCGCTGGCAGGATCCAGCTCCTGTTCAACCTCTCGCTCTACGGTCAGATCATCGAAGCCGAATAGGCTGCTTTTTGGGGAGTTGTCCAACAAGGATGCCAGACAGATCAGCGTTACTCTGCCTGCAATTTCATTTACAAGCGGATTGGATGCAAAGAACGCCTTGGCAGAAACCTCAGAGCCTGCGGTTCTCGCATGGTTCACGAGCTGATGCACCGCCTCCTCGAACGGCGTCGGCTGGATGTACACAACCTGCTCCAGATCCTCATCGTCATCGATCAGCATGCCACCCTGACGAACCTTGGTCGTAATCGAATCGGCCCGTTCAATCGAGTATGCAATAGGGATCAGTGGCTCGGCCTGTTCCTCGTTCAGCACGTCAGGGACTGGGTTGATATTAAGCCCTTCATGCCGGTAAGCCCATTCTGGGATATGAGGGTATTCCTCTGTCTCGCGTGGGTTGTATTCCGGGTGTCGATGGAAAAACATGCTGAACACGCGAATTCGCCTGGCTTTAGGCTCAATCTCCCTGACCTTGTGCATGTAACGCTCAAGGTGGGCGATGATATCCAGAAGCTTGGCGCGCCATTTATGCATGTTGTTCAAAATGTGCGAGGAGTAAACCAGTGACAACGGCTGTAGGTCGAGGCTTGATTCAAGGATGTCGATCAACGCCGGATCATTGAGGATGCCCATTGCATCCACGAGGCGCTTCATCTCTTTTAGGTAGTGCTCGTTTTGCCTGATTTTTTCGCTGTAGCTTGAGACGTTGGCGAAATTGTTATGGGCCATGGTGTCAACGTGCATAAGCATCACGTCGACCTCTTCAGCCACGTCATAAGCCGCCAGGTCGAAGTCGCTGCTATAGACCTCCTGATCTTCCAATCGACCCTCAATACCAGCTTTCAGGTATCCCTCGGCCAGCGTATACATTCTGGAGATGTGGTCGTTCAGGTTGGTCGAGCCCTTCATCGTGCGTACACGATGAACAGCCTGGTCGAGCATTTTCATCATGACTGAAGAAAGGCGCAGGCTCTCTTCACGGTTCACGTTGTTGCGCATCACGCGGATTTGCTGAAGCTGACGCAACAGGCGCGAATTTTCCTCAAGGATGTCAATGCTTCCATCGCAATAGGCTTGGGCAATCAGGTGCCTGGATGAATGCAGGTGCTCTATGTAGCTGACGATGTCCTGGTAATCGCTGTTGCTGGCGCTCATTGACTGTCCACCTTGTCATTGAACGCCTCATCTTCCTCACTGATCTGATCATGCTGCATGAGGAATTGAAGGGTGTCGTGAAAGAACTCGACCTTACCCGTGAACTGGTAAATATCCTGCTCCTTGTTGACTTCAATCAGATAGCCGTCGAGCTTGAGCTTCTTGACGACCTTTTCCAGCCTGCCGCGATCCGTATCGCCACCCACGCCCTTGCACATCAGAGCGACCTTGCGCAGCGCTTCAACCAGGTTCTGGTTCTGGCTGATAACAGCCCCCAGGCGGTTCAAATCCAGCTTTTGGCCAGGGTTGACCGAAAAGTCATTCCCGGTGGTGTCCATGACCAGCTTGAAGAAATCGACAAGCAGACGGAGATTGTTCTTAAGCTCAGCAAATAATGCTTTGGCAGCCTTCTTACCCTGGTCATCAATATCCAGGTGGCTGCAATAGAAGGCGGTTCCAGATTGAGTGGTTGACAGCTTCATGCCAACGCGAGCAAGGAACTGATTAACGTCTTCGCTGTTCGTCTTGCCGTTGTGCAGGTCGTTTCGAGTCAAAAACTCATAACCGACCGGATCACTGACCTGACAAATGAATTGGCCCGACATCAGGCGCGTTACGGTGGCTTCAAACATGGCGGTTCTCCTGAGCACTGGCAATGCGTGTGCTGACCAGTCGGCGGTCTTGATCGACGGTGTATGCGTTTTTGAACAGGCGAAGGGTATTGACGTCTGGATCAGGGAATGCGCTGACCAGCGTAATACGATTGTCTCTCAGCAGCCTCATGAGGCTTTCGATGTTGTTCTCACTGATGACCTTGAGCTCATCGAGCGCCCACAGCAGATTAACCGGCGAATCCTTTTTGATCTTGTTCCAGAACGCCACGAACAGAAGAATCAGAATCAGGTAAGACAGGCCATTTGAGGAAACGCCTTTCAGATCCTCACTTCGCTTGAATTTGCGAACATTTCCGTTCTCCGTCACCTGTCCCCGAATGCTGATCAGATGGATGAATTCAGCCGTAATGCCGTTCTTGATGTCCCACTGTTCAAGCAGCATCTCGACATCGCTGACGAATTTGCCATCGGGCAGGCGATCCTGGCCATTGATCCAATCACCACGGTTCTCGACGATAGATTTGATGGTGCCCCATGATTTGAGCTCATCGACTGCCGAGTAGATGTGAACGCTTAGATCCTGGATCTCCCGGAAGTAGTCGTTGCAGCCGCTGAGGTGATTTTGCAGGTCACGGTTGAAGCGGTTGAGCTTGTCAGAGAAGGTCTTGAGCTTGTCGTGGAAGCTGATGATGTCCTGAGTAAACAATACCGCTACCGAGCGAAGCGTATCGAATGCACTCTGGTGCGCCTGGGTGTACCAGGTTTCGAAGAACGCCATGTAGTCGCGAGCATTGTCCATCGTATGATTCTGACGATAATGCTCATAGGTCTCGAAGACGGTCGAATTCACAGTCTTTTCGAATTTACGCTTAAGCGACGAAACCATCTTGTCCAGGCCCTTGTTGTTAGCCTCAAGGGACTCAAGCACCGAGGCCATCAACTGTGAAAGGCCATCGATAGACCATGAAGGGTCTACGTGTTGATGCCGTGAAGGGAGCACGTATTGCGCCAGCCGATCTCCCATCAAGGCACCACGGGTCTTCAGGGCGGCAAGATTTTTCAGCGCATCCTCTGACTGAGTGATCGTCTCACCTAGCTCGGTCTTTCGCGCGTCATGCTTTTGCTTAAGCGCAGCCTGGGATGCGACAACTTCTTCATTGCTTTCGATCTCAAGCTCCATCAGGTTGGCCAAGCTATCTCGCTTGATGTAAACCTCACGGTGCCAGTTCACCCACTTTCCAAGCAGGGGCTTCAAGGAGTCGATGTATTCCAGCTTTTGCTCGCACTCAAGAATCTGGTCATCAAGTGCCTTCAAGGATTGCGCATCGATACCCTTTTCCTGAAGTGCCTCATTGCACTCGCGCTGGCAGTTTGCCAAATCGACCTCGCGCTGCAACTCCTTGGACTTGAACTCCCTTTCAAGTCGCGCGATTTCCTCATTGCGCTCATCCTTGGCCGTTTGCTCCTGCTTGGCATATGCCATTTTCCGAGCATTGAGATCCTGCGTTGATTTGGTTTCAAAATCTTCTTGCAACGCTTGTGCGGACTTCAGCTTTTGCTCAACGTCGTCAGCAGCGCTCTGAGCAATGTCCTTGGCATGCTTCTGGGCTTTTTGAAATTCGAACTTGGCCTTTTCCTTCGCGGCTTCAGCCTGCTGGAGCTGAGATTTGGAATTGATCGACTCACGCTTGAGCCCCGAAACCTCCTGGGACTTTTCGTTTTCAACGCGCTCAAGGCTTTTCAGCGTGGTTTCGAGCTCTTTCTGTGCGCTGACCATCTTGTCGAGCTTGCGCTGCTCGTCCTCAACCAGCTGCTGGAGGTAATGAGGATCGGACTCAGGGCAGGCATCCAGATTATCCAGGGCGAGCTCAAGCCCATAGATCCCCGTGCCCTCGAAGAATGTAGGCGATAGATCATTACGATGGAGGATGTCGGTACGGATTACCCGTGCAATATCCGTGTTCCAGTCGGGTTTGGTTTCGCGCAATGCATGAAGGAGTGAATCCTTGGCCGGGGTATTGTCCTTGATGATCTGATCGACTTTTTCGCGCTGACGCACGATTTCTTCAGCGCCCCGGCTGACTTTATCCTGTGCCGCTTCGGTTGCTTTCTTGGCCTTGGCCAGCTCCTGCTCGGCGCCAATCAGAATCTCGCGCAGCTTTTCATAAGCAACACGGGTTGTCGTCAAGGTGTCATCGGCTCTGGCTAGCAGCTGAACGATTGACTCGGGAACCTGAGGGTTGCTCAGGTTCTGTTGGCACGCACCAAGCTGTTGGAACAATGCCTGGATTTCATTCATCAACGCGCTGCGCTTGGAAAGGTACTGAGCCTGGTGCTGTTCTTCTACCGCGCGGTTATTGGCGGTAATGGCATCAAGCTTCACTTGCGAGGCTTCACGGCATTCATCGACTGCGGCCATATGCAGGCGCTGCGCAGTGCTAAAGCGCGAGATAATCTCGGCCTTGATCATTTCAAAGCGGCTTACGATAGGGGTGTGCGACGCTGTCATCGCATCTTTTCTGGCCTTCAGGCTATTGAGCTGGCCTGCCACATTTGGGCGACTGGCGTATTCAATCTGCTTGGTATGGATATCCAGTGAGTCGTATTGAGCCTTGTCTGCATCAATGGCAGCGATGTCACGTGTGTGCTGTTCAATTCGCATGACATGCTGCACGCGACGGGACTCAAGCTGCATGTGACTGTCGTTGTAGCTGCTGACTTCCTCGGCTAGCGAATGCTTGGCCTGGTCTAGCGATGCCTGGGTTTGTACCTCTTTGATCGTCATGTCATCGAGAAGCAGGGCGACCTGCTCACGGATTTCAGACAGGCTTGCAATATCGGCATCGCATAGCAGCAGTTTGTCCTTGGCTTCCTCGTACTTGTCCTGAGCCTCCATGACCTCAAGGTAGGCCTTGTACTTGCTTGGCCAGCTTTCAATGGCGCTACGCTGTGTGCCCACACGGTGACTGGTCTGGTTGTCGAAGATCGATTCAATGACAATGGACTTGAGCACATCGAAATTGCTGGTCTGGGAGAACATGCCAAAGCCGAGCCGATCCATATTGGTCAGTGGCTTGTTGTAACGGGTAAAGGCGTAATCGGCACACAGATCCTTGATCTTGTCACGGTGCTTGCGGTCAACGGTCTGAGGAACGTTGTACTGAATGACTGCGCGGTAGTCGGTGTAGGTCTCGATCTGGTGCGGACTGTGAACGATCTTGAGGTTGGTCAGGCGCTTTCTGAGGTCGCTATTGGTGATGAAGCGCTTATCCTCATCGACGAAGATCGCCTTGTCATAACCCTGGCGCACAAAACGATAGAAAACCTTGTCTCCGGTCGAATTGCTATACGCAATGACCATGCGCTTACTGCCGTCCTCAACCTGGTATTCAAAGACAATGTAGGACGTATTGTTGGGCAGGTAGTATTCAATGAACGAGGATTTGCCCTTGGAAACCAGTTGGTTGGGGTTCGTGCCATTGAACAGCAGCAGCAATTGCAAAAGTGAGGTCTTGCCTCGCCCGTTCACCCCCGTCAGCACGGCACCGCCATCGAGCTCAAAGCAGACACGGCGACCTGGAGCTAGCGAATCGATCAGGTAAGCTCTCAAGAGCTTGAATTCGCCCTGTGCGAGAGCCTGTTGCTGAGAAATAGCCACAGAGAGAGGGTCTGCTGCGCTTGGGATGGGGGTGTTAACGGCGCTTTCTTGCTGATCGTTCATGTCGAGATCCTGGATTTCTAATGATATAAAGTATAACAGAATCTGGCACTGGTGTCAATTTAAGCAATTCAGATGTCCCAATCCGTTTCACTGGGTATCAGGGGGTTTCAGGGAAGGGAGAGGCTAAGACAAGCAGGCGGATCGTTTGCGGTGATTGCTGCCCATAGGGGATGGCTGTCAGGCCTACAGATGCAGTGTTAGGAAGCTGGATCCATGTTTGACGAGAGACCCACTCACGTTCCGTCCTGGTCTGTAGTGAGGAATGCTGGCGCCTGTGCCTCTGCGCCTAAAGATTACATATCGCTTTTAGGATCCAGCCGGGTTTGGGTATCGTCGGCAGGGCCTTTCGTGCAATTGATGCCTTGCTCAATCTGTCTCATCACATTGATCAGCACATCAGCTGTCAAAAGGCTTTGATGCATTGACGCTGAGCATGATGTGCTGGTGAAGCTCTTCATCTGTTCGAGAGCCTGGGTGAACAATTGAGACAGCCTGTGAAGCGAGCGCGCGGGCTTACTGCTCGATTCAAAATGCTCAATTAGGCGCAATGCAGCCTCCCTGCCAGCGTGTGCTTGGTCTATCTTCTCACTGACGAGCTGCCTCAGCGCGTTGGTATCATCCATAGACTACCCCCTAAAAGAGCGGCCAGCTTATCGTCAATAAACGTCTATGTAAATATGCTTTTTTAGGTGACATGTCAGAATGAGACCAGCTTGACAGTTGCTGAAGAAAATGACTGAGGGTTGCCAAAAGTCGAATGGATCGATGCGTTCTGGATTTCCCCACTAACGTCATGCACTGCTAATATGAGAGAAAAAGGAAGGCTATGATCCATTTAATGCTCAACGGAAAATCAAAAAATGACGCTCTTTATAAAAGACTGAGTTACCTCGTCAAGCAAATCGCTTGCGCCATTGAAAAGGGCAGGATAGAGAAAGCCGACAAAAGTGCCGTAGAGATTTACAGATTATCCGAGACTGAAGGTCGAGAAAAGTTTAGGGCTTGCTTGATCTGGGCCTACTTTGAGAATGGAATATCAAAACTTCCACCCGAAACTAAAATCTACCTGATACAGCATTTACCCGTTTATTTAAAATCGCACTGCTCAATGATGGTTGAGTGCAGTACTACCAGCCGGATAATGATCCAGAAGATGGTAACTGATTCTGCAATTCATCTTGATGGCGAATCAGGATCACCAGGGAATCGACAGGGATTTGAGGAGCTATTTCATCGACTAATTAAACAACGCCACTTTGAGGCTGCCTTCCTTGCGTTTGACAGTATTTTAGAGTTTTCTTGTGAAAGCGGAAAACCTTATCAAGTTGCACATTTAATTGAGAAATCACTTTTTCCAATTATGAGTGATCGTGAGGTTGCCGCCTATCTTGTTAAAAATCAAAACACAATATGCAAAGCAATTTCAAACGGATTTAGTTTGTATAACCTAGAGTCGGCGCCAAAGGTTAAAATGGAAGAGGCGTTAAGACTATACGAAATAGGTGCCAAGCAACTATCAAAAGCAATCTTCTACAGCACAACCAATTACCCGGCATATCCTGAAGATATCAGTATCCTTGTGAGAGCGAGCAAATTGTTTGCCGAGATGCCACGCTCTAAATCGCTGGCGCCCTCTGCTCTTTCGGCTTTTGACAGGAAAAACTTTGTCGAAGCAAAGAAGCCGATGATGTATTACGCCTATCATTTTTTGAATACTGACTGCGATGCGCTCCCCTTCAGCCCAAAGGACACACCTGGCCCTGATTACCTGAACATCAAGCTTTCCTCTCCCTTGTTCCTATCGGGGCTGCGGGATGCAATCGACGCGTCACCTGAAGTGCTGTCGCGGATCCATGTGCTCGTGAAACGACTAGAGACGCTTGCAACAAATGAGTCAGTAAAAGCTGAGCTTGCCAGGATTCTGCCTCCTGACATCCTGGCGTCGCATCCATCCCTTAGGAGGAGCCTCATAACCCACGAGCTATCAATTTGACACCATGAATATCGACTTGTACACGCTTTGCTAGTCCCGGCCAGTCATTGATCCATCGGCTGGAGACCATTGTTTGACCGCGCTGCTTTCATGGGTAATAGGGCGAATGGCCTGCGTAAGGTCTTCGATTAACTCGCCAGCAAGCGTTTTGCATTTCCCGCATTTGGTTCCGAGGCCCGTTTGCTGCTGTATGGCATCCATGCTTTGAAAGCCTTGTGCAACAAGCCGTGCGATATCACTGTCCTTGACGCCCAGGCATATGCAAACCCACATTAGCCACCACCCTTAAATGAATATGATTCTCGATCATTTTTGGATGATGGCCTGATTGATAATCGCTGTCAATAAGAGCGGTACGATTGCAAGCGCGCCTTAAGGACTCGGCGAAGTCGCGTGACGTGAGTGTATCGAGCCTTCTTCACGCTTGATGACTGTGGATGGAGTACCGTACTCAAGAGGCCTGTCCGCATCGCTTTCAAGGGTGATGGCTGACACAACCTGCTTTGTGTCGAAAACCCGGTATTCGAGCGTATCCAGAGACGCGCCGCTTCCAAGGTTGATCGCTCCATCGTAACCCTTGCTGATGCACCAGCTAACGAACTCCGGGTCATCAAGGAGTTCCCAGGCCAGGCCATAGAGCTCGGTAAGCGATTCTGGTGCGCATCTGATCAAATCAGACAGGGTCTCAACACCATACTCTACAGAGAGCTCGTGGAAGGCATTGGTGTCTTCAACGCTGCGGCTAATGCGCAGAAACGCCTTGGTCGCCTCAGTCGTGCCCATGAGGCTTACAAGATCCGTGTAATCAACGTAGGGATCGCGTTTGGAGCTAAACACGGGATTTGTGATGGACAGGTAACAGGGCACGATACGAGGCTGGCTCAATTGTTCATTCCATGTCGATTTGACATTTGGGGTAATGGCATAGGTGTTGGCCACAGAACAGGAGCTGAACGTGATTGACGGGAGATGCGTGCTCAGCAACGCGGTATCACGATCTACTGGGCCATGTTCGCCTCGGAAAACCCTGAGTGGGTTTCCAAGGCTGTCTGACACGACGGTATTTGCAAGCAATGGGTGCTTGACGGGCTTTCTGTTCAAGGCATGCGCCGGAAAAGGCGTGACGGCATCAATCGAACGTTCGGTCAGTATCTCAAAGAGGATTGGATCAAGCGTGAAATTATCGACTGTGCCCGCGCTTTTATAGCTGACATCAATGTTTCCATTGAGAAAGTAGCCATGGGGCGCCTGTTTCCCCATCCACATCCTGGCTCTCAGGTCGATGATGAATCCATCTTCAAACTGGATCCAATAGTGGCTGATGCCGTTTTGTTCTTCGGTCGTGGAGCAAATACGCCCAGCATGAACCTCATGTTCGATATGGTTGGCGTGGAGCAGGGTTGAGATGGCGCGGGTCATGCCATCGCATTCAAGTGGGAATCCATCGAACTGCTCAAGCCACCGGTTGATCATGGCCATCGAGTCTGAAAGCGTAGCCGAAGCGAATGGGGCAGGGCTCGGCATAGGATCCTGAATCAGGTCAAGCCAGCCGTGCCGGGCAAGCAGATCAAGTATCATTGGGCTGTCGAACATGGCCTGTTCAAGTGTGAGGGCTTGCTCGGATCCGATCTCTGCAATGATCAGTGCCTGATCTGGGTTCAGGCATATACGAATTACGTCTTCACCGCTTTCAAATTCAGCTGAATCGAAGCCCTGATTGATGAGCTGGTGCCGGAACGCCGTAAAATCAGTTGTCTCGCCATCCAGCCCATAGAAAGCCTCATGGCTGGCGAACCTGTAGGTTTTGCGCGCCGGGTAGGCGACGGCGTAGATTATGGGTTCATCGCCTTCCTTCGAGGCAACCGCCATATCGGCATACTCAACCGCCGATTCAGGGAGCTCGGTTAGAAACAGGCCAAGGGCACTGTTGGCGTCTGCGCCAAAGCCAATCCGCTCATTGGTGAATGCTCGCGTCCGGGTAGCCGTTCCGTGAAACGCAATCTCGTAGTCGCCATTGGCAATGGCTGTTTTTAAATTCGTATGCATTGCTTCCCCCTATCTGTTGATTGTGGTTTACGCGCAGGCTATGTGACAAGGGCATTTTGAAGGTCAGCGGTGCCATTGAGGGAAGGCCAGGTGGTGATCAGATGGTTCAGGGGCAGCGGCCTGGCTCGCGAGTAAAGGATTATCGTGTATTGACAACTCTGTTATACCAACTATAATAAAGGCTCGAATACAGGAGAAAAGCAATGAAAACGGTAATCCGGGAAGACGGTGGCGTTCCAATCAAGATCTGGACGAACGATGTAGAAGATGCTGCGCTCGTCCAACTCAAAAATCTGTCCCGTCTGCCCTTCATTGCCAAGAACGGTGTGGCGGCGATGCCGGATGTGCATGCGGGCTTCGGCTCGACCGTTGGCAGCGTGATTGCAACCGACAAGGCCGTCATTCCGGCTGCTGTGGGTGTTGATATTGGTTGCGGCATGAACGCTGTGCGACTGAGCCTCAAGGCATCCGATCTGCCTGATAACCTCAAGGCGATCCGCAATGCCATTGAGCGAGACGTTCCGCTTGGAAAAGGCGGGGAGCACAAGAAGAATGATCTGCTAAGCGCAAATGGCAAACTGCTGCCTAAGCCATCCTCGCGTGCTTACCATGCGATCAGCGAAGGTGTGTTTGCGGGCAAAGGCTGGGACAAGGCGGCGGGTCAACTCGGCACGCTGGGTTCAGGCAACCACTTTATCGAAATTTGCCTGGATGAGAATCAGGACGTGTGGATCATGCTGCACTCAGGTTCTCGTGGGGTAGGTAACATGATCGGTAGCTACTTCATCGAGAAAGCCAAGCGCACGATGGAGCAGTATTTTATTACGCTGCCAGATGCTGATCTTGCGTATCTGCCGCAGGGGAGCGACGACTTCAACGACTATGTTGAGGCCGTTCAATGGGCTCAAGACTATGCAATGGAAAACCGTCGCCAGATGATGGAAAAGGTGGTTGCCGTTATGCGCCGGCTGGTGCCTAAGCCGTTTGAGATCACCCAGGAAGCGATCAACTGCCACCACAACTATGTGGAGCGTGAGAACCACTTCGGTCAAAACCTGTGGGTGACGCGTAAAGGCGCGATTCGGGCGCGCGAAGGCGACCTGGGCATCATTCCAGGGAGCATGGGGCAGCGTTCCTACATCGTGCGGGGCAAAGGAAACCAGCAGTCGTACTGCTCGTGCTCACATGGTGCGGGGAGAAAGATGAGCAGGGCGCAGGCGCGCCGTACCTTTACGGTTGAGGATCTGCGAGCGCAAACTCAGGGTGTCGAGTGCCGAAAGGATTCCGAGGTGCTTGATGAGATCCCAGGGGCGTACAAGGATATTGATGAGGTGATGGAAAACCAGAGTGATCTGGTCGAAGTTATCCATCAGCTCAAGCAGATTCTTTGCGTAAAGGGTGCCTGATGGGAAGCGGTGCGTGAGAAATCGCGCACCATTTTTAACGAAACGCGCGGAATTCTCCATCCATAATCTTTGATTTGGGTGGAGATGGATAGCGCAGCAAATGCTCAGGTCGGTCTATCTTGATTCTCAATGTACTCCTTCAATACCTCCAGTGGGGCGCCACCAGCAGTCAGAAGGCAATATGCTCTGCTCCACAGCACAGGATTCCAGTAGAACGTACTCATGTGATCTGCATATTCTTTGCGAATTAATCGGCTCGTTACAGTCTTCAGACTATTAATAAATTTTGATGGTTGAACAGTAGGATTGAAGCTAAGCAGAAGGTGAACATGATCCGCCTCCCCACCGAACTCAAGAAGTTGAATCTCCCATCGCTCACACATTTCGCGGACGATTTCTTCAATCCGACCAAGGATGGCTGACGTGAAGCACTTGTGTCGATACTTGGTTACTAACACCAAGTGAAATTTCATGTCGTAAACGCAGTGATAATGTGACTTCATAGATTGACACCATGTAAGCGTCTTATTACTATAACAGCTATGATCAACCGACTCCATACCAAAACCCTGAAAGTCAGGGTGCGTGACAAACATGCGAAAGTGCTTCGCGCATGGGCAGTTTCTGTCAACCAGGTGTGGAATTATTGTAACCAGATTAGCCATCGTTCGATTGTTGAAAAGAGGCGCTGGCTGTCAGGCTATGATCTTCAAAATTACACCAGGGGTGCGAGCAAAGAGCTAGGCATCAATTCAGCAACCATTCAGATGATTGGTCATGAATATGCTAATCGGCGCAATCAGTTTAAAAAACCCCGACTACAGTGGCGAAAATCAGGCGGAGATCGCCGCTCATTGGGGTGGATTCCCGTCCGCCATGACTGCATCAGTTTCAAAAATGGATGTGTCTATCACAATAAGCACTATTTGGAAGTGTGGGATAGCTTTGGCCTGAGTCAGTTCAAGTTCGGCTCAGGCAGTTTCAATGAGGACAGTCGTGGACGATGGTACTTTAATGTTACTGTTGAAGTTGAGGAGAAAATCCATCCGGGTCAAGATCGCCTGGGGATTGATCTTGGGCTGAAAACAACAGCGACCTGTAGTGATGGCAGCAAGCTTGAATCAGGGCGATTTTATCGTGATCTGGAAGACAAGCTAGCTGTGGCTCAGCGTACCGGAAAAAAGGGCAGAGCCAAGGCCATTCACGCCAAGATCGCCAATCGACGTAAAGATGCATTGCATAAATTCAGCAGTGAACTGGTAAAGCGCAGTGGCCTGATCGTCGTTGGAAATGTTTCATCAACCAAACTCGCCAAAACCAAAATGGCCAAGTCAGTGCTGGATGCTGGCTGGGGCATGTTGAAATCGATGCTGTCTTATAAATGCGAGCACGCAGGCATCGTTTTCAAGGTTGTGGATGAGCGATACACCACCCAAACCTGTTCGAGCTGTGGATCACTCCCCAGTACGAGGCCGAGAGGTATCGCAGGGCTTGGAATAAGAGAATGGACTTGTTGTGGGTGCGGTGTCACTCATGATCGCGACGTTAACGCCGCAAAGAATGTTCTCGCGCTCGGGCATGAGCGTCCAGTTGTGGGAATCCCCCACTATAACGGCAAAGCCGTTTAGTGGAGGGAGGATGTCAAAGTTTGCATTAGTCTAAATTAGTTTACTTAGATATCAGGGGAATTTTGCGCATCAATGTCTGGCAAGACCCTCATTCTTGGCCTGGCCGTTGACTTCATGCTTTCATAATTCACCCACTCTCTACCTTCTTCGTACTTTAACCAAGCCGTAGGATCACCATAGATCTCTTTAATTTTGGCATGGTCATTTACATCCCATAGGTCATAAACGACTTGCTTCTCGCAGCCGGTGAAGTGGCTAATCCATAGGTCTACAATGTATCTATTTCTGAGTAGGGCGAAGTCATGCCCCTCAGATGAAAGAATCTCACTGTGCGTGACTGATGGATTGTCATCGGTCACGAATCCGTAAAGCTCGCCTTCTTGAAGCGTCTGGATGACAAATTTCGCAGAGTTGGTGCAGATAAAAAACGACTCGCCATTGGGCAATAAGGAAATTCCCGAGAACTCTTTATCTGGATACCGTTGTGAAAACTCCGACTCACTTAATCCTGTATCGCTATCTTCAACATAGACACCAATGGTTTCTTCATCCTTGAAGCGTTCTTCCAGTGATTTTTTGAAATGAGTCATTAGGGGTAACCTATTAGCAGAATCGTTTTTTCACGCAAGTGGCTATTTTTGTTATCAAGAACCGCCGTGGCTATGCAACTTCACTAAAAGGGCTGCATTGCATCTCTTCAGGGCGACGGCGAATTCGTGGGGCTGCCTTTACAACGCTTTCGTAGTCAGGAAAGAGGCGTTTAGCAGCAATACGAAGTGTCTGATAGGGACGACCCACCTGGTTGGCAGCATCCCATGCAGGGACACCTTCCTTTCTCAGAAGGTAAAAACGCTCAGCCTCTTGCTGGGTGACCTGTTTTGCTGGTGCTGGATCATCCAGTGGTTTGTCTTTTGCCAATCGATAGCGAAGCGTATGGGGACTTATACCTTGACGCTTGGCATGGTTCTCTAGCGTGTCTTTCACGCCATTGATCTCAATGTTGCCGCCACGAATGCGTGGCTTCCATTCGATTTTCAGGATGTCCAACATTGCATCGAATTTTTCTTTTGGAACGCCAATGTGTTTAGCGGCTTTGGTTCTTGACATGCCGCTGGCATGCAGTTCCATGATTTGGGTTTTGATGTTCATTGGTTTCGCGTATTGATAATTACCTATATCAATAGGATACCGAATGTTCTTGTTTAGAATCCACCCGTTGTATTGAAAGAACGCTTATTTTTCACATGATTCTGCACAGTGCTCTCTGGCGGATCTGGTGAATAAATCACATCTGTACTGGCAGTCAGTGTTCCACTTGTCAATCCTTTACATGCTTTTTCTTCATCAGGCGAAAAACCCTCTATCTTGAATTTCAACCCAATGCTGTCCCCGGCTTTCATTAGATAATCGCAAAGAGTATGGTCGACATTATGCAGTCTGGCTACTGAACCATCCTTATTAAGCGCAATTGCTATACCATTTACCAAAATATCATTCTTGTATGGCTCGTGGCTGTCGAGTAAATGCTTGGTGGCAGTGAGAACCTTGGCGTAATTTGAGCTCGCCGAAACCATGCTCATCAATGAGGCGAACACGATGGCACATAAAACCAGCATAACGAAAATCATTTCGAAAAGCGTAAAGCCCTTTTCACTCTTCATTCTTCAATCCATCGGTTGTTATTGATTCAGAACGTGTCAGTTGATGCTGTCGCAAACGTCTGAGAAAGGGCTTTCTTAGGCATCGTATTTTCAAAGGCCGAAACCTCTATGGAATGACTGTTGCCTGTGGTGCAGACCGATAGCGAGTTCAAATTGGATCCCACAAACCCAACCTCAAGCCGCTCCTTTCTGAGCATGGAGGCCAATTGCACACATGCGTCTTCATCCACATCATGAATCGTAACGACCGCCTTATCAGATGGTGCGGTTGAGCTTAGCCTGACCCCATGAATTTCTTGATTCAGATCGGTATGCTCCGAACTGTTCAGCGAAGAGATGACTGCTTTTACGATGTTCTGATTCACGAATGCATCATTCGCACTCGAATAAAAGGACATGGAAATAATGGTTATGATGGCGATCATGCCCATGCCGAGGACAATCTCAGCAAAGGTGAAGTCGCTTTGAGGTTCAATATTGCTCGGCACTTCATTCATCACGCCTGACTCCTGGCAAAAGCTGATAGCATGGGATCATATCCGAATAGTGCAAATTGTCAACGCAGGCGCTCAACAGGGATTGACAGGTGTCAATAACACCGTTACAGTTCGCATCACCAAGAACGTTGCGTGTCTTTTCTAATGGAGTGCTCCTATGTGGTTTCGTAATCTGCTGGTTTACCGCCTGACCAACCAAATTCCTCTGGACGCCGATACGCTCGAATCGGCTCTTGCGACGAAGCCAGCTCGCGCTTGCGGAAGCCAAGAGTTGTCCACCTACGGGTTTATCGCGCCCGTTGGTCGTGGAGAGAATGCCCCACTTGTCCACGCCAGCAGCGGGTTCGTACTGATCAGTGCGCGCAAAGAGGAGCGCATTCTTCCTGGCAGCGTGGTGCGTGACGCTGTTAAAGAGAAGGTCGATCAGATCGAGCAAGATGAAGCGCGCAAGGTATACAAAAAGGAGCGTGATCAGATCAAGGACGAAATCATTCAGGAATTCCTTCCTCGTGCATTCATCCGCAAAAGCGTGACCTTCGCCGCTATCGATGCTAACCAGGGGCTCATCTACGTGGATTCGGCGAGCCCGAAGAAAGCGGAAGACCTGCTCTCGACACTGCGCGAATGCATTGGCTCTCTACCGGTGCGTCCGCTGACAGTGAAGATTGCGCCATCGGCTACCCTGACCAGCTGGGTAAAAGAGCAGAAAGCAGCTGAGGACTTCTACATCCTCGACAATGCCGTGCTGACCGATACGCATGAGGATGGTGGCAACATCTCAGCCAAACGTCAGGATCTGACCAGCGAAGAAATCCAGAACCATTTGGAAGTGGGCAAGCAGGTGACCCGTCTTGCACTGGCTTGGGAGGAAAAGCTGTCCTTCACGCTGGATGACAAGTTGATCGTCAAGGGCCTGAAATTCGAGGAGTTGCTTCAGGATCAAGCAGACCAGGATGGCGGCGACGATGCGCTGTCCCAGCTCGATGCTTCCTTCACGCTGATGATGATGACCTTCCAGAACTTCATTCCACAGCTGATTGAGGCGATGGGTGGAGAGGAGATGCCAGAGGGCATCTAAACTCTGGAGTGATGAAAAGCCGCCATGGAAACCTGGCGGCTTTTTTGTGCCTGATGATTTGATCAGTTTGAGTGTCGGATTGCTAATGATATAGACTAATTGAAAAAGGGGGAGCTTTCCATGCCAACTGGTTATCGCGTCGTTTCTTACGACATCGCCACATTAACAGCTAAAACACTGATGGAGCGAAAGCCTGTCAATCTCACACTAGGTTCAAGCCATGCCTATCCAGGCGGCTTGTTCCTGGGCACCAGCCTTGATTTTACTCAGTACTACCTGGGTGGAACGGATGACCATGATGTCATTCTGGAATTTGAATTCAAAGAAGGCGACATTCTGCGTGGGGATCTTGCACCAAACAGTGAGGTTCTGGTCAAGGAAGGTATTTTGGTTTCTGCGCGCTTTGAAAATGACGTGATGCAGCAAAAATTTGGCCATCTTCTGGAACCATCGCTTCTGTCGTCTCGAAGAGAATCGATGCGTGGGGAGCCGCTTAGTGAATCAATGGGTATTCGCAAGGTTGCCGTGATCAGGGCAATGGACGCCAACAGCAAGCATATTCATCCAATGGACTACGTATACAGGCTTGATTATGGTGCCTTCTATACCCTGGCCAAGCGAGTTCTCCAGGCGTATGAAGAGGGTAGCCCGGTCAGGCCAGGTATCGAAAAGACAATCATGATGGCCATTGAGCATGCCGTGACCACAGCCATTTATGAGGGCGAGCCTCAGGTAGTTGCTGTCGCACAGGTTTCAACCAGGGACGTCTACGAGGCCAGAAACCCAGGCGAATATTTCTATGATGGCCAAAGGCCGGCGAAGGTTGTGCCGCTGCTAACAGTTGACGGCGAATCTTCAGTCAGCCTCGCCGAAAGACCCAACCCGTTTCCGACTGAGCCTGGCGTCTAATGGGGCCGCAATGAGATCGTTATCTACCTAGCAATGTTATCCACCTGCCACTCCTGTGCACTTTCTGTTAACAGGAGATGGCGGGAGGGCTCAAAAATATTTTGCTAACATCGTTTAGCTTTAAATAATTAGGATTTAAATATGTTACTCGACACATTCAGACAAAGAAAAACACTGTTTTCGATAAGTCCAGTGTCCAACGAAAACCTGTACGATGATAGCGTTCTAGACGACCCGGCAGTAAAACATTTCATTGAATTTTTCGACTGCAATCCAAACAAGCTTGATCTTGAAAGATTAAGTATTAATATGGCTTATACCAACATGTATCCACTTGCCTTCAGGGTTCATGATATCGTTAATCAGGAAATCATTTTCAGCAGCCTGGAGCGATACGGGTTTGAGGGGCTGGAGTCTTTTATTCAACAAACGTGCGAAATGTCTTTTAAAAAATGCTATGAATCAATGGTTAACTTCCCGGTTTTGGAAATAGATGCAAACGACTACACACCCTATAATCTGGAATACTTCATTGCTTATGAAGATATCGCCAGCTCGTACTTAACATGGTATGAAGACGATGGATATTATGCTTGTTCAGATATAAAAGGCCCAATGGGTCATATTGAAAATGCTATGAAGATACTAAGAGAAAGGCATCCGAAATATATATGCGCTGATGGTGAAATTACTAAGGCACATATAGCGCTTAGACGAGGCAATGAAAAGCTGGTTCAAATACCTTTACTCTTAGGTCAATACGACATAGAAACTGGCTCTGTGAGATTAGAATTGGATTGGAGCAAGTCAGAGTTTGAAAACAAAAACGCTTCCAGCAAAGAGATTCAAACTATAATGAGTATGCTTTCACCTCATGACAGGCGCCTGGTAAGAAAGCAGGCTATTAGCACGGAGTTAGGCATTTAGCATGAACACCCTACCACTTTTGTTGCAATGCAAAATATTGTCAAGCTTCACTGATACCGCGTATGACCTGGAAGATCTGTCGCTTCTTCAGGATCCCGGTGTTCAGGCTTTCTGTCGTTTTTTTGGACATGAGCCAGAGAAGTTAAATAATCTATACGACTCACTGTATGAATATTCGATCTACCCGTTACCGCTCGATAATACTGAGCGGAGCCGAATTAATAAGTTATTCGAGGCATTGAAAGTTCATGGAATTGAAGCCCTTGATGAATTTACCAAGCAAATAAGCAGGGTTTCATTTAAGGATACATTTGAGAGATGCTCTCGGATTCCGATTTTAGACATAGCAGATGATGATCCAAACCCATACAGCATTTATACAAAAACGACTTACCAAAACAATGATAATCCAGAGCGAAGCATTGTGATGGAAACGGGTGATATATACGCGGGTTCAATTATTGAGGATGTTGTTGAAAAACTGCCAGACGTCGTAAAATTGCTTGATGCTCGCCATCGTAATACCACGATCAAGAGCGGACACCTTGCGCTTGTTGAGATTGCTTTGCGTAAAGGTGGGAATACTGTCCTTGCCTTCAATCTGTTCAACAAACTTACAAGCGATAAGGGAAAGGATTTCAAGCTTGACTGGGGTTCGGCTGTGATAGGAAAAATAACAACGCATGAATCACAAAAGATATTGAAATGTTTGGGCAGTAATGAGCGACAGCAAATCAGTAAGAAGATCATTTCTTCTGACTTTGATTTGTAATGATTAAAGATAAAAAGCCCCAAGAAATCTGGGGCTTTTTGTTTTGGAAAAATAGACGACCGTAATGTCCTCAAGAGGGGTGTTGATCAGTTCCTGTAGCGATGCAGCCATCATAACGAGCCCGTCAAGTTGATTTCAGAAAGGCTACAAAGGTTCCGTAGCTGTGTCAATAAATGCCATTCGTAATATAAAAAGGCTTTACGCTTGACATTGCTTGGTAAATCTGTATATGGCTGTGGGCTTGCTTTGCTTTAAAGTGCGGTTACGTCTACTTTTTAAAATCGGCATTATAATTCCTGTTAATCCGCTAATTTGGCTTTAACCAGCATTTTAATGCCGATTCGAGGCGACAATGACTTACCACTTGACGCAAGAAGCGCATGTTGATATATGGATTTTTTCTATGGATGGAGGGCCACATGTTCAAGGTAAACACGAGCAGCAATACCATTCAGGCGCTGGAGTCCAAGCGATTTTCTGAACTCGGGTTCTCAGAGCGCAAGCATTTGCAGGAATGGCTGGAAAACTGCCCGGAGGCTTTGGGTCGTGGTGAAGGTGATGAGCTCCTTATCATTCAAAAGGAGTTCGATGGTTTCGATGAAACCAAAGAGCGACTGGATCTGCTGGCGCTGGACAAGGAAGGGAACCTGGTCATCATCGAGAACAAGCTCGACGACTCAGGCAAGGATGTCGTGTGGCAGTCCCTCAAATATGCCAGCTATTGCGCGAACTTGAGCAAGCAGCAGATCGTCGAAATCTTCCAGCGCTATCTCAATCAAAAGGCAGCGGTATCGGGCAAGGAGCCACTGAGCGCTGAAAAGGTCATCATCGAGTTCCTTGACGCAGATGACTTTGAGTCCATTCAGCTCAATCGAATCAGGTCGCAACGCATCATGATGGTCGCAGGCCGGTATCGCCGTGAAGTCACCAATACCGTGCTGTGGCTTAGTCAGTTTGGTCTTGCGTGTCAGTGCTTCAAGGTCACGCCCTACAAGAGTGGCGATGATATCTTCATTAGCGTTGAGCAGATCATTCCAACCCCAGAATCCAAGGAATTCATGATTGGCATGGTGGCCAAGGAGTCCGAGGAACGCCACACCGATATGGAAGAGAAGACGCGGCACAGCAGGCGTATGGAATTTTGGGGTAGGGCGCTTGAGGCCTTTGGCAAAAGCGGCTGCAACCTGTTCAACAACATCAGCCCGACAAAGGATCACTGGATCAGTGCAGGCTCGGGGATCAGCTCCATGCCATACAACCTGATCTTCAGCAAAAACGAGATCCGGGTTGAATTCTCCATGCAACGCAGCGAGGCTGAGCAGAACACGCTGGCCTATCAGGCGCTCCTGTCCATGAAGGATCAGATCGAGATGGCGTTTGGCGCTGCATTGGACTGGCTACCCTTGCCAGAAAAGAAGTCATGTCGGATCCAGTACGCCAAGGCTGTAGACAGCTACGACAAGGACAACTGGGGTGCCATCAGCGCCTGGATGGTCGAGCACATGACAAGGCTTGAGGCGGCGATTAAGCCTCACATGAACCTGATTTACAGCGCGATCAAGCCTCAGCACTAAGGCATGTACCCATCACCTTTAGTGCCTCAAGGTGATGGGCTTTCGCAGACGTCACGCGCTTGTGCTGCCTTTGGGGTGAACCGCCGCTTGATCTCAATGGTGTTCACATCAAAAGGGCAGTACCACTGTATGCCTTCTCTGACGACCATCAGGCCGTCATGCCCCTCATCGATCCATTTTTCCTTGTGCCTTGTGATCGTGGATCGCCTTGCATGCTTGAGGTAATACAAGAACACCTCATAGGGAATGTGCATCGGGTTGTTCATTTCGAACTCGGCAGTCACCACCGAAGGCTTGCTCTGAACGCGTCGCCTTTCACTCGCCCGAGTGGCCCATGAAAGGGCATCTTCCTTGTCTTCTGAAAAGAAAAATCCGAACAGGGTCGTCGGGTTGTCGCAACTGATCCCTAGTTTACTTGTGTCGAATCTATCGAATTCGAAGTTTGTTCCGTGGTAAGCCCTGATCTTCATGGCAAGCTCTAATGAAAAAATCAATTATCGAATGCTGATGTTGCGTAGATTCGCAGATTCCATAAACCGGGCGCCGGTCAGCTCGTTGAGATGAAGCTTCTTGTCAATCAAGGCGGCAGATTCCCGATACGGTGTGGCATAAGCAGTGAGGGAGCTCATGAGGATTCTCCCATTGACCAGCATTTCCTTGTTAGTCAGATAGAACGCCTTCATGGCCTTGTACATTTTTGAAGGTGTATCTATGCTTGCACTGCTCATATGCTCGGCAAGCAAGTCCTCCAAATCACTGATGGTGTCATGACGTTTTACTGATACGTCATGATCGAATTCCACTTTATCGTAGTCATGCTTGTCGACGAACACATACTCAATCGCACTGTGTCTGATGTAGTAACAAGGAATGCCTTGATAAAACGATTTGTGACAACTCATCGCCCAGTCGTTTGCAAAAAAGGCCATGGTGTCGTATCCCAACATGCGAAGAACTTCATCCTTTATTCCATTATTTGTCGCAATGGTCTTGATAAAATGGCCATTGCTAATTTCCTTGTTCAATGCCACGGCGCACATTTCTGTTATATCTTCACCCAGCGCACTCACGCAGCTGGTTACGAATCGATGCATTGGGTTACCTATTGAAATATGATTGATACATTATTTTATGTGAGTAATGAGATTGACCGCCACTACATTGTGTAATCCATTGCTCGACCACTATGCGCTTTATCCTTGAGTAAGTCGGTCAGTTTAATTGTTCCTGTTTGGAGCTTGGTTTCATTGATACTAAGCGCCTTGTGAAAGAAATCCAAAGCGGCATCTTTGACTTCACCCTGACTAACCTGGCTTGTTGAAAATATTGACACAAGGTTGTTACCCGCCTCGGCATTGAGTGCAATCCGTGCGTTTTCATTTTTTGTCTGCAAACCATCCAGCATCTGCAAAACGGAAGAGTTCTGCACGTAGGATGGATGGGCTGATGCAACCAGCCTTGCCTGGTTGGCGTGGTTTTGGTTCATCAGCTCAATGTAAATGGCCTTTTCGGCTGCATTAGGCTCTGTTCCTGTTGCCTGTGCGAGAGACGATAACGCTTCTTTTGTGGGGCTATCAACCTGGACGCCGATCTGCTCCTTCATCTGGAACTCTTTGATGATATTCTTGAAACCATCGCTGTGAATGGAAAGCGTGCCATCCTTGCTGAAATGGCGAATGAACATCTCGTTGACCTGATGGTTTACAGCGTCAAATGACTGACCTTTCAATGAGCTGGCATCAAAGCCGTTGTCTACCTCAGATTTGAGAATCTGGGCCACCGCAAATGCGCTTGTATGATCCATGGACGACAGGTTGTTCAGGCGGATAGCCATCTCGAACTCAGTAAATCCTCTAAGATCTCCGGTGGTTGAGGCAGTCTGTAGTGCGCCTTGTAGGTCGGCGTAGGTTTCGAGTACCGAGATACCCATTGCGTGATAACCGCGTGCTGATTCGACAGCTGTGGTCGCTGGTGCTGCTTCAGAGCGATTGATCCAGTCAAAGTCCATTTCGCCGCTGCCATTATGAAGCGCCTTTTCAATGGCTACAGAAGGAACAGAGTAGGGGGAGATCCCTGCTGCTTGAGTGCTTTTGCTGATCGACGTGCTAGCCAGCATATCCAGGCAATGGCCATATTCATGCGCCGCTGTGACCAGACGGGTCAGCGAGCCATCCACCACGGCTCCCGTTGCCGTTGAATCAATTTGAATGATTCGATTTCCAAGATTGGCCACCATGCCAGGGTTTTCAGATACGGTACAGGCCACATCGCCTTCTGCGGTTTTCAGGTACGCCGCCATCGGCCCTTGGCTACTGAACTCAGGCATCACTCTGGAGACAGCCTCGGATTCTGGGCTCAGGAAAGTGACCTTCTCGCCTCTCATTGACTGGGTGGTGAAAGCGTAGGCATTGTCCAGTTCACCTATTTGAAGGGTGGCTGTACTGGCAGCATCTTTGACTTGCTCAGTTGCAGTGGCGGGCAACGCAATGGCTTGCGACAGAACAGTGGCCATGCACGTTAAGATAACGGCTTTCTTTAGCCAGCTATTTGGGTTATGTAATAGCGACATGGTGAATATTCTCTTATTTTATTTAAGTGTACTATTTTACGGTTAACTGCGAATAGTCCTATTACTCTCTTTTAACAATGCAAATAATCTTGTTGGTGCCTCTTCGGCGACGTATTCTGTGAGACCAGAACCTGGAAAGCAGGGTGTTCCTTCGTGAAATGGCACATCATCAATTCTGTCTCGCTAGAGAAGCCTGCATTCGGCAGTCCATGCAATGGATGCGGCCTCTGCTGCATTGAGCAGGTTTGTGCGCTAGGCGTGGAGCTTGGCGACGACCAGAACTGCAAGGCGCTCATGCCAGTGGGTGATGGCTCTTATCGATGTGGTCTTGTGGAAGATCCCTACCGATTTCTTCAGCCTGAGCGATTGCTGACCTGGCGTAAGATTGATGCACTCAGTGAAGGCAGGGGCGAACAAGCGTTAAAGGGCATGTATGCCGATATGCTGGGGGCTGGGCAAGGGTGTGACAGCGATGATGAGATCATTGATCTCGGATGATCTTCCCATGCACAAGGTCTGGCGCGAGCGGAGATATTCCAACCGCGCTAGACGCTTCCAGTCACTAGACTTTCAGGATGTGAGGTATCCACCGTTCGGCATCGAGTACCGAAATTTTGCTATCAAACTCCCTGAATGCCAGGCTTGCCGGCGCCTCTCCACACATCCACATGCACGCAATGAACTTGCTTTCGTTGATTTCATCCAGCGGGCAGTAGGCCTGATATATGCTCTTGGCGTGTGGGTAGCACCCATCCGATTGTTCGACAACGCAGTTATTGACTACGACTTCAATGTTTTGTGAAAGCCTGCCATAGATGGGTTTCTTCACGTAGTCGCCTGCTGGCTGATCCAGCGTGGTTGAAAGCCATGGCAAATGGCCGTACTGAGCTCGGAAATCAACATCGGTTTCAAGCAGGTGGGTGACCAGTGCCATGATGCCTTTATTGGACATGAACCAGCGCCATGGAGGCTCGTAGAACCTCGTTTTATGAAACCACTGCTGCCACTGTGCAAAGATCGCAGGACTGCCATCGACCATTTCTTCCCAGGGTAGCAGCAGGAAAATGTTGTCCAGGCTATGACCGCCTACTTCAAAGGGGCGCTCCAGGTTTCCGTGGTCAAAGGTAATGTCCTTGATGTCGATGAATGCTGGCGTTATCCCAGTTGCGGCATAAATGCCTTGGCATAAGGTTTCACAGGTGAACAGGTCATCGACAAATCGTGTATCACAGCCAACCGCCCAGGATCCTGTTGGGAGATTCCGTGAGGCCATTATCTGATACCACTCATTGCCCTGGTTATAGCTGTCAGTGATTGAGCGTGTATAGGCGTCTTGCATATTCACTGACTCGAACAGCATTACAGGGGTATCGGCATTGAATTCGAACATGCCCTTGATGGTGTCGTTCTTACCGTCGTATGCGAAGTCAAAGCGACCGTAGAGCCCTTCATCACCTCTTAACAGGGAGGCGCGGGCATAGGGCACGAAATGCCTGGCATACCGGTTCAGAAACTCACACTCAAAGAATCTCAGAAGCGTTTGATCCTCAAAGGCCATGGCGATGGCGCGCTTCATCCCCGCGTAGAGACCTGCGCTTACGTGTTTGGCTTCGGTGAAGGCAGCCTCGCTGATTGCGTAGAATGGCATCTCTTGCCTCATCTTGAGCTGATGCTCAAGCAGAATTGAGACGTCCTTATTGGCTGTCTCAAGCCCGTTAAGCTCAGCAGAAAATGGCGCTTCCTTTTTAACGAATTCGAGAATTTCGAAATCGATAGGGTGAAATTCAAGATCCATGCTAACCGCCTGAAGAGTAACCACCCGCACGAACAGAGCTCGTGGAAGAAAATGCTGATGACTTTGTCGAGATGACAGACGATTTAGCCCGTTGTGTCAGCGATCTACCGGCGATAGGTATATAGGCCATGGGTCTTGCACCGTTTTCGTTTTTGCGCTCTTTCTCCTTTTCAGGAGGAAACTGATCTCTTCTCAGCCCATATTGGTTGGCAGATGATGCAAAGCCGTTAGAGAAAATGTAGCCCGCCAGTAGACCAGCAGCTGCCGCTGGGAACACGACATCACTCATCATGCCATCGACTTCGGAGCGAATGATGTGCAGCTCTTTCTCTCCATTAGCATTGAAACCGTAGTACGCATCCTGAATTCTTGGGTCAAGTGCCTGCATCTCGGCGAGCTTTTCCTGTAGATCCAAAGTGTCTTTGGCAGCGAGAAGCCTGGACTCCTGGCTGATTTCCTCTTGGGTTGGCTGGTATTCTTCACAGCCAGAAAGCGCGGCGCCTGCAATGGCGATGGGTATGAGAAGGGTCTTCATGATCAAAGCCTGACAATATGTCTGTTTCAGATTCAGCGGAGCGTACCACATCACACGCATTAGGTGAAGCAGGTAAGTCCGCCTGGCTGATAGATAGAATGAAAAACTAGTCTGACAAAAGTGTTGCCGGCGCACCATAAATAAAAGCTTTAAACAATATCGAGAACAAAGATCAAGATCTTTCAACGCTTTATTTATAGTTACTTAATTTTTATTCTCCAAGCACTTTGATAGCATTCGCTTATAAACGCGAACTTCTTTTCTAAAATGCAAATTTGATTGATGGAATAATTATATAGTTAAATTTCAAATTCTTTGCATATAGAAATTATCTTTATGCTGGGAACGCTCATTAAAATGGATGATGGAATATGCTTTTTAAGCCACACAAGCATTAGCTCAATAAACTCTTTACTTAGGCTTTCAAGGTCATTTAATATTCTAGCTTTGTACAAATTTTCAACTTCAATATCATTATTATAAATGGCCTGCTTGTATTGTTTGGCGAGCTGCTCGATGTATTCGCTAGTACTCGTATAACTATCATCTATTTCATTAAGCTGCTCTGCAATGTCATTAATATTATACATTATAGAGTATTGCACAAAACCATATTTATCAATATTGAATGCACTGTTTTTATTGTATCTACAGGATTCGATTGTGTTATTTAGTATGTTAATGAAATAAACGCTCGGGATGTGTTCATCATGAAATAAAAGGTTGTGTACGTCGTATATATTTCCACCGCCTTGCTCAGTTAAATAGCATGATCCGGCGAAAATTTTTGCAAGGTTATAACCACCTGCTTCAGATAGCCATAATAGTTCTTTTAAGGGGAAAGGCTTTATTCTATCTATTCGAATTCTCTGCCTGGTATCGGCCTCCATGTTATTCGCAATCGCACTTCTCATTTCCTGGATCTGTATGATTGTATTTTGATATTTATTAATGAATTTTTGAATTATAGCTCTATGATTATTACTTTTGTTATTTTCTGGTTTGGAATTACTTAACTCAATTAGGTTTGAAATACAAAATCGTGTGTACACGAAGTTAGGAGAGTTATAATATTCACCGGCAGTACGTTCAAATAGTCGACCAGTTGAATCCTTGTTAATAGTTAGTAATAAAATTCTTGATACAATATCTTTATTTATAACTTCAATTTCAGACCCAGAGTTATCTTTGAATATAAAATCTATATCTATTATTCCTTTTGATAAGCCCATGGAATCTATAATAAGATCATCCATATCGCTTGTGTTTTCAAGTAAAAAAATTGCATCTCTAGCGTAAATCTGTATTTTTCCTGATAGTATTTTAAGTGTACTTCTATTTGTAAGCTTGTGCCTTAAGTCAGAAAGATTGGATTGTGCTTTTTTTAGCCTTGCCCTAACCCTTTCACTTGTCTTTTCGAAAAATTTGTCGTATTTGGCAACAACATAATTTAGTTGTTCTGAAAAACCCATCTCTATGTAGAGTTTGTATGAATCTATAATTGCAATGCCAAATTGTGTTACTCCATCATCATCGAAAAAATTTATAACAATGTCCTCCAAAATATCAAAATATCTAGTATTGAGAAAGATTTTTCCTCTAAAAGCTAAACGCTCATACTCTCTTATTACGACGATGGGGTGGTTGTTAGAAATGGAAAGCTTTTGTTTGATATTATAACTAAATTCTTCGTAGTTCTCGGTCTTCATGGTTATTTTCTATGTGCAATTTATTTTAGCAAGCTTGCTCTGCTTTATTCGATTACAGGTTATCGTGAGAAATAAACATTGTAAATATAGGAAAGTTAAATAGCATTAGTGTATTTTGAGCAGGCTGCGGTTATAGTGGAAGGAGGCATTACATTCCTTCACGTTCTGCCATGTATCATAGTCACTAGTTATTACGGTTAACGCTAATGGACTTTGACCCAAAATCAAGTAGTCATTGGTTTCGTAGTGTGATGGTTAGACGTGGCGCGCAAAATCTGCAAGAGTCCTCCTTTCTGCTCTGTGCTTGATACGGTAGCCAAGCAGAAATTAACCTGGCTGCCATTTTCTCAAGTAAACGATTACGCCAATTTACTTCAAGCGATTAGACCGAAGCCTCTACTTCCCTGGTGTCGGCAGGCTCGGTTTTTTCGCCGAAAAGAAGTCTAATGAGCGATCCAATGGTCAGACCTTGGATGATGATCGAGCCAAGGACGATGACATAGGTGATAGGCAGGATGATGTCACGCTCTGGCCCAGCGGGCAGAGCCAGTGCTAGCGCCACGGAAATCCCTCCCCGCAGTCCTCCCCACGCAAGAACAAGCCCTGATCCTTTCTTGAACATGGGTTCGTTGCTCTTGTGTAGTCGGTTCATGACGAAGATGCCGGGCACCGCGATAGCATATCGACTCAGCAGCATGACGAAGCCAAGCGCGACAGCTGCCATTGCATGCATAAGCGTAAAGTCCACCAGGAGAAGCTCCAGGCCGATCAGGGCAAAGAGGCTGGCATTAAGGATTTCATCAATGAGTTCCCAGAACTTGTCGACATAGCGCCGTTCGGATTCGCTCATGGCAAGCGAACGCCCCTTGTTCCCGATCATGAGGCCTGCGACTACGACAACGATGGGTGCTGAAATGTGCAGGTAGCTTGCTAAGGCAGAGCCACCAAAAACCATCGCAAGCGTCAGCATGACGGTGAGCTGAGGCTCATCAATGGTCTCAATCAACTTGGTCGTTGCGTAGCCAAGCAGCAATCCGAAGACGATTCCGCCAATGGCTTCCTGTGCAAACAGCATTGAGATGGTGCCCATGGTTGGATCGGTATCCAATGTGATGAGCATCAGGATGATGCTGAAAGCGACAACAGCGGTGCCATCGTTAAAAAGGCTCTCACCCACGATGGTCATGCGAAGTGGCTTTGGAGCACCGGATGATTTCAGAATGCCCATAACAGCAATCGGGTCAGTAGGGGAGATAAGTGCCCCAAAGATAAGGCAGTACAGCAAGCTTACGTTCCACCCGATTGCTCCCAGCAAAAAGTAGGCTGCATAGCCAATGGCAAACGTCGAGACGATTACACCAATGGTCGCCAGACCTGTAATTTCAAATCGGTGTTCCTTCAAATCGTTGATATTGACATGCAAGGCGCCCGCGAACAGAAGAGCGGGAAGGAACCATTTCATCAAGATCTCGTGAAAATCGATCCCCTGAACGAGCTCCTTCAGTTCAGCCTCAACACCAGGGAAGCCCAGAAAGCTCAGCATCTGGATGCCCACGGAAAGCAGTAGCGCGTTGACCATCACACCGATTGCGGGTGGCAGCTTCATTACCTTGTAGTTTATGTACGTCAGCAACGTGGTGAGCGTGATGAACGCAGCGGCGAGATTGAGCATGATTCCTCCTGAAGATGAGCGCAGGATCATACTCAAGCCAAAAGGGTGATGTCAATTTAGTGCAATCGAATAATCAGCGGTATCAGCCGGATCTTGGTATTGGAAGATCAGGCTTCGAGCAGTTCAATGATATTGATCTCGGTCGGTGGGCGATCATCTGCGTTGTCGTCTTCGCCCATCATGCTGAGCCAAAGGCCCATGACGTGTCTGAGCCCCTTGCCATCAGCAGATTTCAGGTATTGCTTGAGCTCAGAGATTACCTCATCGTTCCGCTCGTTGATCAGCACCCACCAAAGGCGCGTATGGACTTCCTTGCACAGGATTTCTGGATCGCGTTCGCCAAGGTCGTGGCTGAGCCATATGAGTCGAGTCATGGGGTCAATTTCTTCCAGCATGCCATTGAGCTCTGAAAGCCAGTCCCACATTTGTGACTTTTCATAGAACATCATCATGTTCACGATGGTTGTAAAATCTTCCTGTGTGATTTCGATTTCATCATCTGAGCCTAAGTCAGTAACCTTGGCATTCTTAATGACATTGGATTTCATGGATTGGCCTGTAAAGGTATGTGTAATCATTAATCAACGTTGTTAAGAGTATAGCGCGATGTGCTAGAGTTTAAATATTCCATAAAGAAATCATCTGCCATGAAATATAATCTTGAACACGCCCAATACATTGGTCACCCTGTCCTATGCGTAGCCGACAGTTTTACAGAAACAGGTGATGCGTTAGTCGATATGCTCGACAAGCACTTTCCTTTTTACCCGCTTGCCCTTGGGCTGGTGAATCAAAGGCTATTAGCCATTTACCCAGACGATCCGTACGTGCGTGACAGGCATTTTTCGAAATTCATTCTTTTGACAGGTTCGGTTGCGACTCCAGAGCTCTGGCTCACCTCAGTCACCAAGGAAATGGCGGGAGCGGGGATCTTTGATAGCGAAGAGCGTCATTCAGCCTTCTTAAACGCCTTTCTGGATGAGGCGAAAGAGGGTTGCTATGCTAAGGAAGGCGTTAAGCGCTTCTATGGCGTGGGGGTTGGTGTGCTTTTCCAGAGGGTCAACACACATTTGGACGGCCTTGAAAAGGTAACAAAGGGTCGTGATGACCTAGAAGAGATTTTGCCAAAGCTATTTGTACCAAAGACTTTGGTAAAAGTCTGCTCTGCTTTTTCTATTGAAGGCTATGAGCACTTGTATGACAGATCCTCAAAGAGGAAAATCATCACAAACTCATTTGGTTTGTAGATCACTTCAATTAAAACGCTGGATAATCCTCACTAATTAATAACAATGCCGATTATGCTTAACTTGCTTATAACGAAATACACAAAACCAGAAAATCTTGTAAAAAGATTGAGTCACCACTTCAATAAACTGATTGACTCCCTGGCGGCGGGGGACAAAAACAAGGCTGACACTGTTTCCTTAAAAATTAACAGACTTTCACGAATTGAATTTAAAGAAGCCAACTTCAAAGAGTCATTGATCTATATTTACAGAAAATTCAGCATTGAGGAACTACCTGAGCCCGTATATGATTACGTAGTTAACAATCTTCCTGTTTATTATGGGGTTACATGCAGAGAGGCAGAGAGTAAAGACACAAACCTAGTCTTGGTTAAAAAAATAGTCAACGATTCTGATGTTCATTATGGGTACGGCGGATCGGATTTGCCTTATTATAGACGGCAATTTTTTCTTTTGATTAAAGGCTTAATGGAGAAAAAACATTTCGAGCCAGCATTTGTGTGCATGGATGCCATGCTGGAGTTTTCTGACCGTGATCGGCACGCATATAGAATTGCCGATATCCTCGGGAGTAAATTAATACCTTCGCTTTGGAGCTCTGAGGTCGTTGAATACCTTGTTTCAAGAGATAAACAGTTAGCCAAAGTTATCAAGGATGTGAGCTTGAGCGTCGATATGAGTCCAAGAATTGCTATGGAAGATGCGCTTCGACTGCATGCTATTGGTGCGGAAAAACTCTCTAAAGCAATTTTCTATAGAACGAAAAAATATCCAAAATCGAATGATAGAATCGATATCCTATTAAAGGCAAGCCAGACATATCGTAAAATGCCTGACTTTAATTCATGGTATGCATCAGCATCGGAAGCATTTGATAGAGACTGTTTTGAGCCAAAAGATAAACCGCTGAAGTACTACGCCTATCACTTTCTAAATACAGATTGCGATACGCTTCCATTTACTGAAAAGAAGTATTTTAGCGACTTTGATATGAATTTCCTTACGCTTTCGAACCCTCTTTTTCTGAGTGGTCTTCGCGATGCATTGAATGCGTCGCCTGAACTGATTGGCAGAGCGCATGACCTCATTTCAAAACTTGAAAGACTGGCTGTCAATAATGACGTGAAGACAGCCTTGGCTAAGGAACTGCCTCACGAACTCCTGAAATCTCACCACAGCCTTAAACGATTGCTCGTCTCGAATGATCTCTCATTATAGGTGGTGCAACCGTCAGGTCATGGTCAATCATTTCCGTGGGGTGGTGGAAGAATATCTAGTGATCTTGATTCTTGCCAGATTTCTTTAACAAAAGGATCTGAAATGGTGTACGACCCATGTCCCACCCTCATGATTAGATTTTCCGCTACTAGCGCATTAACTACAGGTTGAATTTCATCAATCTTTACCTCTCTGCCGACCGCCAACGAGTAGTCGGCAGCGGCGTCTGCTGAGAAAAGACCTTTTGCATAATCAGGTGAACCCGCCACTTTTGAAAAAATAGCAATTGCAAGACTGCCTAGCCGTTCCATTTTAAGAATTTCATTATCGGCAGTAGTCGACCTGATCGTGCTGGCGATAATTGGGAGCAGTACATCTGGATCACCTTCCTGCATGACCAGCTGCTTGATCGCCTTAATCATTTCCTCTGGCCTGTTTCCAAGGAGGTCAAAGCATTGGGAGGCGACATCAATAGATGGGAGCTTATCTTCGCTGACCTGATCAGCAACCCTGGAGAGCAGGAATTCGACGTAGTCTTTGCCAAGGAGAGGGTAGGGGATGGATGTAGCCCCTGCAAAAGCCTGATTACGCTTGGCTGTGAGCTCGCTGATTTGCGCCCGATGGGATCCAGTACCTATGAAAAGGAAATGCCCTGGCGTCGCTGGTCTTGGGTTGATGGAATCGCGCGCCGCCTTGATGGCCAGCAACAGATTTTGGCCTTCCTCAGTCGCGATGGATTGCTGGACTTCATCGATAATCAGCACCAGATCGGTCTTCGCTTGATCGACTACTTCGCGAAGCGCCTGAGCAAGGGTTGGGCCACCAGCTTTACCAATACTTTCCAGCTTAAAGCCGAATTTGAAGCCAAGCACGCCAAGATCAATGCCATTGACGCGCTTGAGCCTTTCGACTGCGGAAGAGGAGGGGCTTTGCAGATCTTCAAGCCTGGCCTTGATCGCTCGATGAACCAGCTCTGCTGGGTTGGTCAGCGTGTCGCTCCAGAGATCGACATAGATGACAATCGCGCCCATGGATTCCAGTGCAGGTATCAGGTCAGCGGTAATGAACGTCGTTTTGCCAGTTCGGCGTAAGCCTGATATGAACAGGCCAGAGCGCAGCCCCTCGTCAAGCACGCCAGGCCTCAAAAGCTGCTTTGCCATCAAGCTCGCTAACTGGGGGCGATGGAATATGCTCATGTCCGCTTACCTCAAATTAGACGTCGCTAATAATTATTGCTGTGGCATAATTTCATAAAATTGGCTGATTTTCAATGCCTGAGCCCTCAGGGCTGGAGGCCAAAGCCCGAACACCCCTTCGCTTGCCCATTTTAGGGTGTGCAATGAGATCGTTATCTACTCTACATGCGCGAATAGTCAACACCGTGCAACGATTGTTAACAGGTCAAGGGCTGTTCAAACTGTATCGAAAGCGAAGCTTTTTAAAGGAAATTCTTGTTGATATTGCTGTATACCAGGCGCCACGGCACACGAGTGTTCAGTAGGGTAAAATTGATCAACTACTTATGGCTTGCAAAAAAGCTCCAATTACATAGACTTGAGCAATTAGCTCTAATCAGGTCAGGATCAGCATGCTCTATAGAAAAGTAGCACTCTCAACCGATGACATCGAGTCGGGCCGCTTCAATCAGGTAGCCATGTTTATTCGAGATACCTGGCCTTTTGACATGAAGCCAAGTAAGACTGATGCGCTGAATATTCTGGCCCAATCTTTAGGCTATAAAGACTATGCTGAAGCTGTAGAGAATAGCTCGGATGTTGTGATTCCCGGCATATGCGATACGCACTCGATCTCTAAAAACTTTGCTGAACTAAATCTCTCCCCGCAAAATCTGCCCGATGATGAAGCTGGTCATTTAGAGCGCCTGTCTATTATTTTGGGAGTAAACAAAGGTGCAAATGATTTCGTTAAGACTTGGCCTCTAGATCTTATCAACAGATGGAATTTTGAAGGCAAAGGCTGTGTTTTAACAAGAGACATTCTCAAGGAGATTGAAGGCGTTTTCGAACAAGCATGGTGCAACAGGTCTATCAGTTCAGACTCATTTCTGACGCGTGTGGCTAATTCCCCATCTGCGGCGGTTCTATTTTCCAGATTATGTCCGAATATCTCTGTTGAAGAAATTAATGATAATAAAGTTGCGGATGTGGTGGATCAGGAGCTGGCGGAGACCGTTCTGCAAGACATAATGCCAAGTGTGTTTAGTTCTCTATTATCGGTCAATTACGGGGATATGGTGAGACTTGCTGAGGCTACCGGGATGAGTATGTCAGACCTGGTAAACCTGCCCCGCAATGAAAATGGATTCCCAAATTTGTATTCTCATCTCCGTGAATTTCTAAATAAAGACATTTTAAGAAGACCAGCAAGCTCATTGTTTCTTCGCGAACGAGATAATGAGGGTATGTACACTTCACCCCATCGTCTGCAAGACCACCCTGGAGTCGAGAAGATAGAACTTGGCTCAGAATATTTTTATTTCAGTGTTTCTCGTGACATGATCGACTCCGAAGATTTTAGAACCTATACATGGAATGGACAACTTCAAACAGCTTCAGGTGATGTTCTTGCAACAGCGTCGGGTTCATATATATCTGGATCACCAACAAATGAAGTCTCTGGATTCGAACTGGTATCAGCTGCTGATGAGACAAATGACCTTGATGTTCGAATTGTCGACGTCGTACTTTCAGCTTTTCAGGAGATGATACAGGACGTTCACGGTCAAAAAGTTGACAAAAGCATTATCAATACACAACTCATATTCCAAGACGGCAATCTGGTTACTTTAGCTCACTGGGAGCGTTCTCAGGAATCTGAAAAGGGTTCAGGGGTAAGACTTTTGGAGCTTTGCCTTTCAAGGCTTAAAAAGAAATATAAACGAAACATTCATTTGGCCTGTTTGATCCAACCATATCAATACATGGATGATGCTAGGCTCATTAAATCGCTGGATGAGCAGTTTGATAAAGACTGTAAGAAGATCACGCAAACCTTGATGTCATTGAAAACAAACCTCGCTGTCGTTGGCATTTATGCTTGCGCAGATCAATTGAAGGAGGGGCTTTCTACGTTCACTGAATATTGTGGCTCACACTTTGATTCAGAAGAGGATTGACTACTTTATATGATCATATATTTTGGTGATCCTCATGGTGAATTTCGTCATATCATTCGTGAGGTTAGGCGACAAGAGCCTGAAGCTATTGTATTGCTTGGAGACATAGAAGCGCCTCTCCCGCTTCATGTCCTGCTAAGGCCTATCTTAGATATGACAGATATCTGGTTCATCCATGGCAATCATGATACTTATCAAGAAGAGTTTTGGCATAACCTGTATGACAGCAATCTTGCGAACAAATCTCTTCACGGTAGGGTTTGTGAGGTTGATGGTCGTAGGGTCGCTGGCCTTGGTGGTGTATTTCGGCAGTCAGTCTGGATGCCCGGATATGAGAGCGCTGATGTGCAGAACTATGAGGATTATTGCAAGCAGACTCTTTTACTGAGTAAGGCACATCATGTCGCTGACAATATGAAGCTAAAGGCTCTATCGAGCATCTATCCTGACGATTATTACTCGCTTGCCATGGAAAGCGCAGAGATCCTGGTTGCTCACGAAGCACCAAGTTGTCATCCCTATGGCTTTGCTGCACTCGACGAGCTTGCTCAATCGCTTGGTGTTCAAGAAGCTATTCATGGACATCACCATGACTCGCTCGATTATCGGGAACATTGGAATCGCCTTGGATTTAGAGCGTATGGGGTTGAATTTCAGGGCTGGAAATTAGGCTGAATACCAAGCAGACAATGATTGTTAGGGGCAGAGTCACAGTATGTCCAAAAATCAGCCTTTAAGCATAGTATAGCTACAGAGCCTCCGCGCTGATGTTGACAAGCACCTTGCTGGCCAGATATCGCTCGAAGACGTTGTTTTTGCAGTCAAAAACATGCTTCTACCTAACGCTCAACTAACGAAAATCATGTTGGATAGGGCGTCTATTGCACCAGGCAATCAGACTGTTTATGAGATTCAGTACAAGTGCAGATTCAATCAGGATGCGCCAAACGACGTCATGACGCATTGTTTCATGCAGCCTGAAGCTATTTTGGCTATGACGTCTATCAGTGCGTTGCTTGAAGGAAAGGCGACCCGAAAACATGTCATTGATGCCATCACGATGATGTGGAGGCCTGCCTACGCAGAATGGCTTTCCGAGTTCATGAGCAGGCTAAGTGATAAGGCATGTGTCCACTTTCTTCTGGAAACTCCGCTCAAAGATACTGGGAAGCTAAACGTAGCGGAGATAAGGCGTGGGGCTTTGAGTGTAATCAGGGAAGATCGCAGCCATGGCCTTGTCCTGGCTGCGGTTGAGTTGAAAAAGCTGCCAGCGCTCTATGAAATGACGCGCTGGGAGGCGTGTCAGAGGGCCGGGAATCGCGCCGAGCGAACCAAAATGCTCGATGTCGACTTTGAGCTTTAGCTGGACTAGAGAAGGCTGCATGATCTTGGGTAATTTTCTTAATCGGCATTTTCCCGGCATATCTAATGCTTGAGCCTCATGACTGGTTTTGCCAGGCTCCTTCCCACTTTTGAATAGATGATCTTTCGAGTACAGAGTAGGGCTGCGCCAGAGTAAGCTTCTCAAGGGCTATCCGCCGCGATGAATACGCATCCTTGATGCCCTCGACCTCTAGTTGCGCAAGGCTTTTGGCTTGTTCTGTGATGAAAAAATAAGGGTCAAATCCACCGCCTGGGATTGTGAATTTACAGCTTTGTCCGCTGATTTGGCCGAGATAGCTGTAAACCTTGCCATCTTGAACGAATCCTAGCCTAACCTCCCACACCAAGGGAGTGCCAGCTGGTACATGCCCTTTCTCAAGCTCATGCTTTCTAAATTTGATGTCTACCCATGGTTGTCCATCGACAACCAGAATGGTGTCTTCGACCAGCTTGTTCTCACCCGCTGCAATCGCCTTGTGGACAATGATGTCATCAGGGATGCTCATGATTTCGGGCAAATCATCACCAGACTCAATGGCAAGACCCTTTGGGCCGAATCTGGCAAATTCTCGGCGCTTGATTTCACTGGAAGTGGTCAAAACAATTTTGCTCAGATCTGGTAGCTGCACGATGCGTCCTTCGTCATTTTGCGTGTAGGCTTATGATGAACATTGAGCATGCACTCGTCAATTGATATGCAACGAAAACATGGTTATGATCACTGCATGCACGAGGATCTGATATGAGCGTTGAGATTGAGAGAAAATTCCTGATTCCAGAGTTGCCCAACCTAAGCAGCTACCCTTCAAAATACATTGCTCAGGGCTACCTTAATTCCGATCCCGCCAGAGCGGTAAGGATCAGAATCAGCGACAGCGATGCCTTCATTACGGTCAAGGGAATTGGTAACGAAACAGGGGTCAGTCGTTACGAGTGGGAAAAACCTATCGATCTGAACGATGCGCGCGTCATGCTCGCCATGTGTGAGAAGGGCAAAATCGAAAAAACCCGTTACCTCGTTCCATGTGGCCGACATGTCTATGAGATCGATGTCTTTGCCGGTGAGAATGAAGGGCTTGTCATCGCAGAGGTAGAGCTTGAGCAGGAGGATGAGTATTTTGAGCGCCCATCCTGGCTTGGTGTAGAGGTGACAGGGGATGCAAGGTACTACAATTCAAGTCTATCAAAATTTCCTTTCTCGACCTGGTGATCTATCAATTGCGCGGAGTACTCCATCCAGAGCGCGTAGCGTTTGGGTGGAGGTGAAAGCGCCAGCGCGGTAACGCGCTCGGGCTCTTGATTCTTCTCATTTACAAGCCCCGCTTAGATCACTATACTGTACAGGCATACAGGGAAAAAGTCCATGCAGTTAACCGAGCGCATCCTGATCAAGCGCAATGATCCGAATTTCAAATCGGTTGCTCACTTGTGTCGTTCGGCGAAAACCCTTTTCAATTGTGGAAATTATCTGATTCGGCAGGCTTTTCTTGCCGGTGATCGGTTTGGCTGGATGCAGGCTGATCTCGCATTGAAGCAAGGTGCGCACGCACATCCTGCTTACCAGGCCATACCAAATGCCATGAGCCAGGCCGTATTGCGCAGGCTGGGCCAGGACTGGAAAGGCTACTTTGCAGCCTTGCGTGAATGGAAGAAAAACCCCACCCGTTTCAAGGCTAAACCCCGCTTGCCTGGCTACGCCAGGCAAGCCAAAACGGCCTCAATGCCGTTTCAGCATTTAAGCTGTAGAGATGGCCAAATCCATTTCCCAAGTAAGACGGGGCTTGCGCCTGTAAAGGTTCGCTGCTGTGTCGACCAGGCACTCAAAGCAAAAGGCGCTGACCAGATCATTCAAGAGATCCGCTTCGTGCCCCATGGCAGCTGCTATTGGCTTGAAGTGGTATATGAGAATACTGCTATACAACAAGGAAAAGGCTCAATTCTCCTTGATCGAAACAAACACCTTTCCATCGACTTGGGTATCGACAACCTTGCTACACTGATCTCCGACCAGCCGGGTTTTCGCCCTGTTCTGGTCAATGGCAAGGCCATCAAGTCAGTCAATCACCTGTACAACAAGGACGCGGCGGTGTTACGCAGCAAGGGACATGGGCAAATACTCAAGCACAAGGCGGTGAGCCGCTTCTGCTGGATGAACGACCACCTGCACCGAGTCAGCCATTTCGTGATCGACCAATGCTTACAGCACGATATCGGTCGCATTGTGGTCGGCCTGAATCCTGACTGGAAACAGGGCGTTGGCATCGGTAAGGTCAATAATCAGAAGTTCGTCAGCATCCCGCATGCGCGCCTGATCGAGCAGATCAGATACAAGGCCGAGGTCTATGGAATCGAGGTGGTTGTCAGGGAGGAAAGCTACACCTCCAAGGCATCAGCCCTGGATCTGGATCGAATCCCGACCTATGGGCTGGCAGGAACTCGCAGCTTTACAGGAAGGCGATTGAAACGCGGCCTGTATCAGAGCAGCACAGGTTTATTGCTGAACGCTGATGTAAACGGCGCCTTGAATATTTTACGAAAAGAAATCGGTGATAGCTTCATGAAGTCGGTAGCCGATGAGGGTCTTGTCTTCAGGCCCAGACGAGTCACATTAGGATGACTCGCTTAGAAGTAGAAAACCTTGCGACTGTTTATCGCTCTGGATTTTCTACAAGCCCCCACTATAGCGCGATAGCGTTTAGTGGCGGGTAGTTGACACGGAATGGCGTGGCCAGGGCGACCTTAGAGCCTACGTACTTGTTCAATTTCTTCCCTTGATTCTTGTCCCCATACTAATTAGCAAAAGCAGTGCGGATTTTTTGAAGTCAAAAACGATTTGGCTTGTGATTACTTACTACGCGCTTGCTAAATTGTGTGAGCACTGGGATGCGGAAATGTACGAGCTGTTCCTCTATATCAGTGGCCACTCCGTAAAGCACCTGGTGGCGGCGCTAGGCGCTTACATTGTGTATCTTCAATACAAGCGCGACTTCAAATCGAGCAGAATGATGGGATTGGATCCGCAGTGTGCTCGTTCTGTCGCGTGAAAGCGACTATCGGTTAGCAACGATTACTCTGAGGTCTGCGTTAAACTAGCTCAAGGGAAACCTATGGATAGTCGCAGTCTTGGAGGCGCGTTATGGATTTAGAGCGATTAGAACTCGCCACAAAGAGGCTTGAGGCCCTGCTTGAAAAACGCGAAGTGTTCAAGCCAGCTGCGGCTACACCGCCCGTTTCTACGAATCGTTATCGGGTGCGCGGTGAGATGAGTCAATCCAAGCGGGCGCGGGTTAGCAAGCAGCTTAAGGTCGCGCCTACACGCGAACCTGACAACGAACGCTTGATTCAACCCCTGTTCGAGCAGGAGCCTTCACTGCTGTTCACGCCGAACCTGCTGAGTGGCGGCTTGCTTGCTGATTCAATTTTCACGCAAGTCCCACTGCCTTCGTGGCGAAAGCCAGACTTTGTATACCTGAGCACCGAAGCCAACCGGATAAAAATAACGCTTGTAGAGATTGAAAGCTCAAAGCGACGGATTTTCCTGCATGGCTGGAAAGCCGGTTCGAAGTTCTACTATCGATGTGAAGAGGGCATCGATCAGGTTAGGCAGTGGAAAAAAGACCTTGGCGCCACCCATAAGAGAACTACGCTGCTCAGCACCTTCGAGGGTCTTCTCAACGATTATCCGTATCCAATTTTTGATCAACATGGCGAGCTGTCGTCTGCGATTGAACTCAGTATCGATTACGTGTTGATCATCGGTGAAGATCAGCCTACAACGCCTGAGCACTGGTCTCTAATCGACAAGCTGTATCGAGAAGAGGGCATCGTTTTACTCTCCTATCCCATGCTCATCGATGCGGCAAAGAAAATGCCGGTGTTGCGCAACATGCTCAAGCTTTCCTGCAAGAAAGGGCTGGTTGTTCAGACGTTGCATGCCCCTGACTCCTTGCCAGGGTCATCCATAAGCGATGTAACGCACGCAATCTCGATGCGAGCTCTTGGCAAAGGCTCTCCTTTTCTCATGCCTGGTAGCACCTCATTTACCAGTAGCCAGATGGCACGGAGGATCCTTTACCGCTCGGAGGGTAAATGCGAGTACCCTGGGTGTCAGCACTCGCTGGAGGACTCCGGCAGCGCTCTGTGCTTCAGCTTGCTCTACAGGGTCATTACCGATGATTTGCACCCTCAAGAGCTGGTCGACTGGCGTCGAGTCGGTCTGTTTTGTGAAAATCATGCGGTATCAGCGGCCTATGAACCTAAAACGCAGCGGATGTACAGGACTGACCAGCAGCCTCATCCTCTCCAGGAAGCATTTTGTAAAATAGGTGGGTATCGCGTCGACCTTGATATCGCATCAGGCGCTTTCATTGATCAGCATTGGGACAGCGTCCATCGAGATAAATGTCAATCCTTGGGCTTACATCCTGTTTTCAACGAGAGCCTATTCTTCGAAACGCTCACTTTTCTAAAGCGGCTATCTGCTCTGCCTTCTGCCGTGCGGGTTAGTTTGGCAAGAATCGCGACAACAAACAGCGTAAAACGTCATCAGCAAGCCAAGGTCGGCGCGCTTCATCTGGGGCTTTTGCTGCGTTTCGGGTTGGTCAGGATTGCTGAAGGGAAGGGTGGCTCCGTTATTTTGGCTGATGGTGTGCCATTCGGACTCTACGATCAGCTTGTTCGGCTCCATGGAGATGAACAGGCTAGTAGGCTACTGTGGGACATTTGCACTGGAAGGATTGGTGTCGGGACAAGATTCAAGACAAACACGGCAAGCTCAACTTAAAACCGAGCAAGTATACTGATGATGCGTGAACTTCATGGTCATTATCGGTGTTCACTAGTTGCAAGTAAAACGTATGCTCTGTATTATGCATGGCGCCAAACTAACATCAGGGGTCAAGGAATGAAAATCGGTCTAATTGCGGCTAGTTTATGCGTAGCGTTTGTGTTGTCTGGCTGCGATAACATCAAGTCCTATAACTTGCAAAAGGATCTGGGTAAGCATATTTCTGCTTGTGCTAATAAGAACACCGTGGATTGCACAAATGAGGCAATCGACCTTAGCATCACGGCCCTTGAACTTACGACCAATGGACTCGACCAGATCGCTGACACCTTTACATCACAAGGATTGCCTGAGGAGTTTAGCGAGGTTTTTGTTGAGAGGTATAACGAAGTTATTGACGAAAAAGTCGATGAGTTTGAAAGCAAAAGACCCTGGTTCTTCAAGCGCTGGTTCATGGGTGACTCGAAGCCAAGTGATAAAGTCGTTTTCGACATGGTGGCAATTCAAAACGACTTTTTGAGAGTTACGCCTGGCATTTTGCAGGAGCTGGTTGATGATGATGTCATGCCAGAAGAAGCCAGAATCATGATGCTGAAGCTCTATCTTGCCAGCATGAATATGCCTAAAGACATCCGTGCAGAATTCGAGCGAGCCTTGAATCCAACCGCTCATGCTGCTAAGTCTTTTGCTGAGCTATTGGGCCAAGACACCCTGGAAAGTGACCCCATCGAACAGGTAGCTCAGGTATCCGAAACAGCACATGTCTCGGTAAATTCGAAGGATGAATTAATCAAGCGCAGTTTTAATGCATACCTGACCAATGCGTTAAGCGCCGAGGATGCAGGGACGGAGTATGAAGAGGCGCGACAAGTGCTTCATATCGATCTCGATGGCAATGGCCTTGAAGACGCCGTCGTTTTGTATACCATCGAAGGGGAGGGTGGCGTTAACGGATCTCACCAGATGTTGTCGGTTCTGATTAACAATGGAAGTGACTTCACTCACGCCTACGCAAATTACGCTCCAATCACAGATAAGATTGAGAGCAAGGGTGAAGGCGTGGTTGCTCTTTCAACCCTCCAGCATGGGCCTGATGACCCGCAGTGCTGCCCAAGCGAAACAGTAGAACTGAGCTATCTCTGGACGGGCTCTGAGCTCAAAGAGGCGCCGTCGACCTGATCGAAGATTCAGAGGAATGACAAAAAGGGGCTGATGCCCCTTTCCCGCATTAGAACGCAATTTGTCATCGGTTACACAGACTGTTACGCTCCTTAAAGGATGAGCTATTCTCTGTCTAAAATACTACATTTAGGCTCTAAGCTTAATCGCAAGCATGACCACTTGATGCCACTTCCTCAGGGTTAGCACATCAAAAGGGACTGACAAGGAGAGGAGTGATTTAGATTTGTTCGTTAGCAAAGGCTCTCGTAGAGTCAGCGCACTTGATCTGGCTCAGCTAGAGCAATAACTCTCTGATAAATTGGGATTGCCGGTTCAAGTAATCACTGTAGAATCTACTTATGGAGAACGGTGGGCCAAAACTTATAGCGAGGCTATCCCGTTGTGAAGTTGATCCAATCAGTTCTTCCAATTAAAATTTCGTAAAATCCATCTTCACCTTGACAATATAAGAGATATAAAATGCCTTACATTCATGTAATTGAAGGAAAATCTGCTTCAATCAGTTCAAGCGATCCCTATGAAGTACGCAATTCCGTCACTGATCTCGAAGCCTATAAGGCTCTGGTAGCCAAGGCTTATCATCGAGGAGTCAAGGTAGCAGTAACCCCTAACAATGATGACAGCGAGGTCGTTTTCCTAGTGGGCAAAGACCTCTATCGCTATAAGCACATTTTCCAAGGATGCACGGTCACGCTTGATGGAAAGGCTACGGCGGATGAGCTTGATTTCGTCAGCGAGGTCTTTTCAGAGCTGGAAGTTATTTTAAATGAATTAGGTCTTGAGTTTGTAGTAGATCAGGGCATTGTAGTCTCTCAATTTGATTGATGATAATTAGTTCAGTTAAGAAGTAAAGGCGAACAATCCTCGGCCTGAGCAAAGATATTTCATGTTGAGCTTAAGCAAACCCAGCTTTTCAGTTGCAGCTTCGCGCCGCATGATATCCCGCTGGCTCAACACTATTGAGGCTGGCAAAGCTCTTATCGCTCAAGGCTGCGCCGTTCGTCGGAAATCAGGCGGCCATGATGTCTGGTTTTCGGTCGAAAATCGGATCGACAGTCCAATTTATACGTGTCTTTATGGATTTGGACGGATGTGTTTGGACGTCATCGGAAATCCCCCGTTGAAGTACAGTGGTGAACAATTGCACACCAGGCCTGAAGGTTAACATCAAGGATGGGTCTTTACAGGCGCCGATAGCTGGATATAGTACCCCCTATCCAGAACGAACCATTCCAGGGGTGTACCAATGAACTTCAATGCTGCCATTATTTATTGCGAACAGAATCCTGACAAAAAGCTTTATGCCATGAGCCTTGACCTTGTTGGAATGTTGTCAATTTACTCACTGGAGAACGTTAGACTGGAAGATGGGAAAGCCCAGATGATGTTCATGGAGGCTGTAGGCGAAGTGTTTGATTGCATGGCATTTGAAAACGAACATGACCTGGAGCAGGCTGCTGAGATGTGTGAAGAGCTTGTTTTTTTTCATGCTGATGAGATGGAAAGTACGGAAGATGATTTCCTAGGATTTCTGACTGAGAAGTTTCCGAGTCTATTGAATCACTCAAAAACCAAAGAGGACTTCGTTCTACACGCGGTGTACTATATTCAAGCATTTAACCTTGATTCATGGAAGGAATGGAGGGGATGGGATCTAGTGCAATTCAAACTTCAATGAAATTGCAAGAAGAAATTATCCTTCATTCCATGAAATCATTTAGGAGTCCATCGAGTAGCTTCTCACCTGGCTTCTCAATTTCGCCACTTAAAGCTCGTAGAAATTCATCTGGATCAACGTCATCCCATCTGACAATAACACCCATGCGCTGGCACAGGTTTTGTACTACAAGCATCATTGTTCGCCCATTTCCATCAAGGAATGGGTGACCATAGGCAAAATATCCAATGATTTCTCCCAGACGATCTCTGAGCTCAATGCTGTGTGCCAGGTTCAGGCCGTACTCAATCGACCTACGACATTCCGAGGGCGGCGCAAAAATCGTGTGGTCGGTTGATGCCGGCGACCCTTTGGTGATGACCTTCCAAGGCGCAGTCTGTAATCGATCCTGCCCGGCCCACGGGTAGAGACTACCAAAGATGATCTTGTGGACATCCAGATACTGCTCGTAGCCGATACGTGCATGTTTATCAAGAAATTGGACGGCCAAACCAATGCTAGAAGCGAATGCTACGTGTTCTAGCGATTTGATGATGTCGGAATCTTTGATTTCGAACCTGTTGCGCAGGTAACCCCTTTCATTGAAGTCATCGAATGGGTCGAAGGGCTTTGTGTTTGAGGGTGGTTTTTTGAGCGCCTGCCTGGCTAGGATCCTTTTGTACTGCATGCTCACGACATTTTCTGGACTGAGTAAGCCTTTGTGAGCCAGTTTGGTCATCAGATTGGCGGTGAGATCGAGCTCGACATCATCCCCAGCCAGTCGAGTGATTGTTGTGGCCATCGAAGACAGGTCATCTTGCTTGCATGTAATGCCTTTGCTATGAGCTAGAGAGGTGATGTACAGATCGATTTCTCCAGCGGCCATGTTGGTCTCATTCATGGTAGGCCCAGGTTTCTAGCTTTTTCAAACCCAGTGTCTCTCTAATCGACCACTAATAGCGCAATGGCTGTTAGTCAGTGTAGGCCTGTGCGTTTTTTCATAGTTCCAGGTATGCACGTTGCATTGTACTCAAGAGACATTGTTGCTTCTCTCTCGATGGCATCAAATACTGAAACGAGATTCGGGTGTTTTTCTCTCAGCGACCTAATCAGCTGCAAAAGCTCAACGGCTTGCTCATCAGACATTTGAATGTCGACATAAACAATAGTGTCGTCTGGCAAGGTCATAGCCGATCCTTCAAGCGTGTGTAGGTTAGGTTAAACCAGAATATGAAGAAAACGCCAGAAAAAATGTGGAAAGCGACCACTATCGCTATTCACAAAAATGATTACTGAGAGCTTTCAATGTGATATTATTGTGCAATAAAGTAATTAAGCATAACTCAGTTGAAAGGATAAACCCTGTCATCTGAGATCTAAATAACACACTCGTGGCCAAAGGTTTCTATATGAGTTTTCCTCTAGATATCGCACTTATCGAAAGCTTGCTTGCTGATAACACTGTATTGACACAAAGACTTTGCGAGCTTCAAGATGGAATAGATGATACAGATGCCGTTGAAACACTTCGTAGACTGGGAGTCATCAGCGGGCGACTGGGCTTGTTGTTTTCATGCAATTACATTCCTCAGCTGGAGGGCGCAATTGAAGACGAGTCTATTGAAGATTTACAGGATTTCATTGGTGCATCTTCTGAATATCAATACCAGGTATCTGCGTTTTTAGACGAAATAGAGAAAACTCGACATGAATAAAAAAAGAATGAACTCGCTGATTTCCAAGCGATTTGATCAGAAGGTCGACCAATCTGAGAAAGCAACAGTCAAAGTCGCTAACGTTGTCGTAGAACGACTTGGTGATGTTTTCGACCAGGATCAGGCTAAGGGCTTTATTGGGTTCGCAAAAGATCGATCTATTCACAGCAAAATTGTCGACTACGCCGATAACAAACGTATTTTAGATAAACTCCATGATGCCACTGTAGACAATTACTTCGTTAAGAAAATTGGTTTAAGTCAATTCATTTCGAGAGCGGGTGAGAGTGATAGAGCATCCGCCGCACTTGGTTTTGCCAGAATTTTTGGAGGCAAAGCCCTTTTTACGATCCTTGTAGCCGGAGCGGGTGTAGGCCCAATCGGAAGATATGTGGCTGATCACGCTAATGAAGGCTTTATCGGCCAAATGAACTCGACGTTGCAAATGTTCATGGGTGGCCCTGAGTCTCATATTTTCACCACTTCCATTTTAGCTGTCTCTTTCGCGGCAACATTATTCCTAGGAAAGTCGCTCTACACAAATTGGTCATACAGGGGCGCGGTTAACTTTGAGCGCGACAGGGTCAATCATCTTGCTGAAAACCTTAATGAACAGGGTTTTGTTAGTAAGATATTGAACTTTTTCAGGTCTAATTACGAAGCCGAAAAAGAAATGTCAAAAGAGATTCATGCACAGCTCGTTAATATGAAAGAGCAAGGCGTTTCAACCACAGATATGATCCGCCATTTAAAAAGTGAAGATATGGAGATATATCGCCATGTCAATAGAACGGCGTTAAAGCTTCAGGAGGATTACCGTGTCGAACCTTTCATTAGCCATCAGCATGCGTTGAATATGCTTATTGAAGTTAACGGCGACACAAATCTTTTGACTGCGAGATTGCAAAGCAGGCGGATCTCAAAGGAATGGATTACCAAGTACGATTTGGATCGAAATACTGTTCACCCTACGGCGCCAAAGCCTTCGAAAATAGAGCAAGCCAGACAGAGCGATGATGTACTGATTAATGTGAAGACAAAATAGGCTGTGGGTATGGATAATGCGTTCAATACGCTCGCCATGCCTGGCGTTGATAGTTTTGTGAGCCAAGATGTCGTGCTATTGAATGAAAGTCATAGATCCTCTTCGCATCACTCTGATCTGAATAAAAAACTAAACGCCATGAGAGGCTTTAAAAATGATAGGGCTTCCACGCTCATTATTGGTAAATGGTAACATATTTCGCTTACCAAACTTGACGTTAGTAATCTCGACAAAAGGCTCACCACCAATAGACCCAGGCGAATAAAGCGGGATGACAATTTTGAGCTGGCGATCAGAAAACTTTGAGAGTACAGCAAAATCCTTGATCTTCAACTTAATTTCATCAGATTTCTAAGATATTCAGAGAGCCATCGCCTGATCAAGAAGAGCAGTTTTCACGAAGTTATCGTTTGGCATGAGATTAAGCAAGACATCGGGAGGATAGATCCCCAAAAGAACCTTCTTTCGGGCTTCGCTTCTCATTAACGGCACTACTTCATCTGGCTGAAAGTTTGAGATGAAGGCATTTAGGTAGGCATTTAAATCATCATTTTTTTGGTTTTTCATCCGCATCTTAATGGCTTCTACCAAGGACTTAGGTTTTTGCTTATAGCTCGGCCACAATCCTTCCGCAACGGCTTTCCTTACAACATGTTCTCTTCCGAATCTGGCCAGATAATGAGCGTTGTCTGGTTTATTCATTAACCCTTCAAGCAGGCAATGGTCATCAACAACAGCGGGGTTTGGAACATGCAATATAAAACGAACATCAAGCTTTACCATTACATTAGCGAGCTCTTCATCAATGATCAGCCCAGCTCCCGGCGTAACGCCTATATGAAACCCTGCATCATTGCCAGCTCTAAATACATTAAGGACTAACTCCTTGGTGATGAATACAGGGTGCACGGCGCTGAAAGACATACGTCCTTCAATCAAAAGATATTCAACCAATTCAGGGTACGGCCAAGAAGTGATTTCGCCTGGGGCATCTACTTTCTCGCAAATCCTGTGCTTTTCCATATTGATCATTTCGGCGGTGAGATGATCAGGTGGTATCCTCTTGAAGCCCGAGTGTGATCTTGCCAATAGCTCTGCGACAGGCTTCTTCTTTGTTTCCGGGATCGAGTTGAATTCACGACCAAGCATGCTGATTTCTGTCTCATATTCCTCGACAGATTTCATCGCCTCAAGCTCATCGAGTATGTCATTTACACCCATGTGAACCCCGTAATAGTTTCAGAATAAAAGCTATGCCCACTACCGATAGCTCATTATCTCATTGGCATAAACTGGAAACAACAATGGTTTCGCATCGAGATGCTAGCCCTTGAGCAAACCAGGGTGCTTGACTAGAAAAAGTTTTTGCTGTAATTAATTAAACTGTTCTGATAATACAAAAATACCATTGGCACAATGAGCTCATAAGATGAAATTTGGTTATCACATCACACCACTCAAAAATCTATCTAAAATAGCCCAAGCTGGATTAGAGCCTAGAATAGGTGATAGATCATCAAGATTAGGTGAAGTCGAGCCAGGAGTCTATTTATTTCATTCAAAAGAAATGTGCGAAGACGCATTGATGAACTGGATGGCCGATGAATTTACTGACGAAGAGATTGTTATACTGAAAGTAAATCTTACTGGCTTGAGTACAAGAATTGGAGCCGACTACGAGATAATAATAACGTCAAGGATCGATAATAGGCGCATTTCGGCTGTTTACGATGAAAAATGGGGGTTAATATCAGGACACATGTTAGGCTGCGAACGATCTATTGAAGCAGAGGACGGCACAAAGCTTGATTAAAAGTCAACTTTTCTGACTTCTTCCCGGTTACTCTTTTCATCTGATTAACATGACTTTTTTCGAATCTTTAACGATCACATGGTCTCTTGCTATCATCCGCAAAAGCCCAGGAGGTCGCTCACGATGAAAAAAGAGCTAAGGCAACTCGGAAAGGATCTGCAATTTCGTTTCGGTCACGATGATACAGACGGTGCATCGATTACAGTCGAGCGCGGCACATCAATGGTCTTAGAGGGTAGCCTTGACCCTGATGAACTTCTGTCATTCTTCAGGGCAGATCACAGCCTGTTCAGCAATTATTTACAGGTACTGGCGACTACTCACCAGCCCTCAACACCTGAGCTAGTGCAACGCCTTGTCATAAGAGAGCCTGATGTTCATACGTTGATAGAAGAAGTCAGGACATGGATCCGGCAGGAAGATGTCGCGATGAACGCGCATTTTGAGAACTTCAAGGGCGACAATCCTTTCACCATGGATTTTTTCGTCAAGCCCATTGATGTCACTCATTTCAAGCTGGTTATCGACATAGTGACTGACACCCCAAGCATCGAATCCATGCTTTGGGAGCGTAGGGAGTTCGAAACGACTGAGCCAGAGATACTGATGATGGGGATTGTCGGCGTCAGTCCAAATCTTGGCGAGATTTTCCACATGGGGGAATCTTATAACCCGATACAGCCAATAGATCATCCGCTTGCCATCTACCATCCTGAGCGAGCAAAGGTCACTCGCACTTTCATCAAGAAAGGTTACATTACACCTTCATCGTTGACGGGCGATGATGAAGGCAAGGGACAAAGACGTTTGGTGGTCGAAATGGGGGATATACTCTCGTATCTACCACTGAAGTACCGGGCACGCGACGACTCTGGAAAGATTTCATTTCTAACTCGCAACGAGCTCCAGCTGGGTTACTACCACCATCAGTTCGTGGCCAAGGGCCGGCAGATTTTTGATATCAACAAAAACTTGACCGCCATGTTCAAGGAAACCGACGTCAATGACGTACCGGTTAGCCAGATCAACACACCCTATCCTGCTTTCTATGTTCATTTTGGGAGACAGGAAGACATGCCACTGAAAGAAGGTTGGCACGTTGAGGGAGCTTATGTGATGCACATGCCTGAGCATAAGATTCTACAGATGATGATCACCTGTGTACCTGATCAGCTTGAGCAATCCTGGTACTGGCCACAGGATCCAGACCCTTGCTACTTCCTGACGATTGGTGAGGATCTGTATGACAAGACGTTTGGCGAGGCTTTGACCGAATCCTACGAAAAAAAGCGTACGAGCCTTCAGAATGAAATCGATCACCCGATACCGGATCGTATGCAGATGGTTCCTGATGGAATGGGTGGGCAAAAGAAGGTGGTGGTGGCTTCAAACAGCCACAAGCGCGCGATGGTCGAGAAGCAGATGATCGAGGCCTTCCATGAGGTCGCTGACAAGGCATTGAGGCTTGTGGTCAACAGTCTGTGCTATCTCAGCAGTTATCCTGAAGAGATCGAGAGGGTTTGGCCTGGCATGCCCAAGCACGTCCAGGCGAATGTGAGGGATAAAGCCAAAGGCAACAAGAAGAAGATGGAGTCGCTTCTTGAAAAGATGGGCTACCGTCCTCTGCATTTCTGCGGCCTTAAGTTCGTTCAGGAAAATGCCGTCACGATTGGGAATTGCGAGGCGGGTAGGCGGCAGCATTGGCTTCGTGGCCATTGGCGTAACCAGCCCTATGGCGAAGGGCGTCAGAATTACCGTTTGCGATGGATACAGCCAATGCTCGTCAACAAGGAAAATGACTCGAAGCTCTTGGGAGGGCTTTACCTGACGGATTGATGGGAAGATGTGTGCGGCGCTTTATGCGCCGCGCATAGGCTCCATAAATAGTTGACTATTTACCAAGAATGAAGTATAGGTGAAAGAAGAAGCAAAGGGGTATTGGGTTATGAAAAACGCTAGCTATGCTGATCTCATAAAAGCAAAGCGCAGTCTTCAAGAAAGAAAAGAGCAGGCAATTAGAAATATGTCAGCAGAAGATTGGGTAGTCGCCAAAGAAAATTTTGATCGAGCGGCAGCCGAAGGCCGGCTTCCACCCAAGATTAAATCCCGCCGCAGCTTCAAGGATTGTGGATTTGGCATCTGAATTGATTGATGAAGCTCGTTATTTAGCTAATCGGAACGATTTTTTAAAGCTTCTGAAGCGAGTATATGCTGATCAAAATGTGGCTGAACTTGTCCATAATCTAAATCTAATTTTGGTTGGTGGTCAAGCGCTAGCTGTTTGGCATTATCAGTATTTCTCAACCAGCAATCCTATGGATGTGCATTACAGCTTCAGCGATGATGTTGACTTCTTTGGTCTGAAACTGTCTTTAGAGTTTCTCCGAAAAAAGTTAAACGTCCATATCAAAACGCCTGAAGATTTCGAGCCGACTGTTAATCTGGGTATATTCACCATTCCCTCGATATACAATGATAACGGATATATTCTTGTAGATATTATCGAGTCAGTCGGCGGGTTAGAGGTAGCTGAGATAAAAAACGGAACAGAGATTGTTACCATTGATGATTTTGATCTGCCTCTTATAAATCCGCTTCTGTGTCTAAAGTCGAGAATACATAATTTTTTCGCCCCTTATAAATCAGACAAACTAAAAGAGTTGTATCGAATTGATATTGCAGCAAGATGTTGCAAAGCCTTTATTCGAGAAGAGCTTGATAGGGGTTGGACAAGCGAAATTTCAAAAATGGTAGAGACTGTTTTTGGCATATGCAAAAGCATTAAAGGCTGCGAACTTTACTTAAAGCATAAAATTGACGTTATGGAGGCTATAGATTTTACGCATCCTAATTTCCATAAATCATTTATTGAAAAAAGGTTTCCAAGAGCATTAATGGAAATTCAAGAAAAAAGGGCGAAGAGGGAGGCCCATCTGAAGCGATTCGGAAACTTCAATGTATATAGCAAAAATGAATTAAATCTGTCTAAAGCTGCGATTAGATTCAACAAATTGACAGAAAACAATGGATCACATCCTAAGCCTGATTTTAATCAAACCATTTCACCGACTGAGGTGATTTATTTTAATAAAGAGATCGGCGATGGTTTCGAGCCATGATTTTCTAGATGGTATCGTTTTTCTGTAGCATTGAGATTCTTCAAATATAGCGCAAGTTGAGTTGGAATTTAAAGAAGGTTTCAGGCGGTGAAAAGACAATAATATAATTCTAATCACTCGTGTAAAGTTCAATTCTCCTGGGTATATACACGATCAATGAACTTCAATGTAAATTATGAGAGTTGGGGTATGGTTATAAAAGACTTTCTTCAGAAAAACCAAAAAGCCGCAAAGGCGATGGAGCGTTTAGCAGAATTTAAAAAGGAAGGCTATCCGCTTATTGCTGAAGATTTAACTCCTGCTAAAAACAGTAATGAAAAGAAAAAAGGAAAAATTAGAAACAGACTCCCTAATTAGTTAACTTATGAAGTGATTGAGCTCTCAAAAGACTTAGCCAAGATCCTGAGGGATTTTCCTCTTTGCTGGATTTCAAGATTCCTTTCATCTGCCTATTGACACGTGCTCGTATTCACGTGAACGAGGAAAATCAAGCGACAAACCAAGGGCTTCTAGTTCAGTTGCATATAGCTCCCGCGCTTCCTTAATGGCGGTAGGGGAGAGCAGCTTTTTATCTGCAAGGTAACATACCCCTCTGACAACGCATTCTGTCAGCGTCAGATGCTCGTCCGCCGTAATCAGGGTGGAGCCATCTCCAGCTTTAACCGTCCAGCATTCCACAGCATTGCCATTCTCGTCATGCACGACTTCTCCATCGACCTCCTGATGGCCTGCATTGGTCAGAAGTAGTGAGGTTCCGGTATCAATATCAGGCCCCCAGCAAATGACTTGGTTAAACTCATCAAAATGACGCGTGTAAAGCCCATTGCCTGAAAATAGCAGGGCGGACTCGGCATACATGCCAGTCAGATTACGCATGGAATTTGGCCCGGCGACCTCAAAATCGAGTACATCATTTTCAACGCTCCATCCCACAGCATTAAAGGCAAAGGCATAACCTGGCTGATTATGTTGCTTGCGCTCCTGAAGGTACGAGTAGGTGCAATCAAGAGCATGGAGGTTATTCTCCCCATAACGAAAGCCGTTCTGTTGAATTTCTTCAGCGTGATCAGAGAAATGAAGAAGTGGCCAACGCTTGAGCAGAGCGATCACTTGTTGATCAAGCTCTCCGCGCTCCATGGCTGATCTTACTAATGTAATGGCGTTGTGCATGGCTTTTGCTTGTTACTTACTAATTTCATGATGATGGTGTGCGAATAGAAAATCAACAAATAGTTGTAAAATCTCCTATGCCTATAAGTATTACTAAAAACCACTGTAGTGCGGTTAATGCCCATGGCGATACATCGATAGAGACGCCATTATCTAGTGCTTTATGAGTAAGCGATCCTTACATGGAGTAGTCAGAGACCCCATGCTCAACTTTTCCTATAATTTTCTCATCTACTTTTGCCAATTCCTTTTCAATATTAAATTCCTTAGACCTTTCCTCAGCATAATGACCCATGCAGATCTTCATGGCTCTGCGGTAGCCGTCTTCGCTTCTGCCTATTGACCCACCAAAGGCATCTTCAATAAAGCCCTTCAGTTTGTTGTCAAACGTAGCGTAATGCTCAATCTTCATAAGGGGAAATTGTTCTTGAAACTCGATTTCGCTCATCCTTGTTACTGGATCAGATGAGCGAAGAATTTCAATAGTCAGATCTCCAGTAGAGCTACTCGATCCAGTAGTCTCAACTAAATAGGGCATGCAATAAGCTAGACGCCTAACATCATCATACTTAAGCGTATGTGTGTCAGAAGTATCAGATTCTGGCTTAACGTTTTCTGGATAATCATCCTGATTCATTCGTGCCAGATTCATCTGCGTGACCTTAATCAGCGCCTCCTTGACCGAATCTTTCAGGACGTGATTAAAGGCGACAACCAGCGCGTCTGACTTTTGAAAACGACTCTCAATATTTTTCAGCAAGCAAAAAGAAAATGCATTGTCTGGAATTCCTGGGGGAAGGCTTTCTTTGAAGTCTTTAACAAACATCTCTGCGAGCTTTTTATTGTCAACCATCCATGATCCCTCCTTCTCCTTACTCTTCCTGATGAAATCGAGGTATCGACCCGTGTTCGCAACAGTGAAGGCTCTATTCTTGAAATCATAATAGCCGTCTTTAATCAATGCCTTGAAAAGATAATCCTGGCGCTTGGTGTTTAGCAACACGTTATTGTTAATCTTTTCGATGCATTCATTAGCAGCCGAGATTGAGTGTTGCATTACCTCGACTGAGGCGTCTTTGAGAGAAATAGCGCTACCCTCAGTAAGATTTGAGGACTCAAGCTCCTCAATATGCTTCTTGGCAACGGACTGGATGCGTCTGTATTCTTGAATTTTTTGGTAAGAAGTAGCATTGTAGCTCATGGCATGAGCAAGGCAGGCAAGCTTTAACCTTGTTTTTTTAGATGCGTGCGTATCTGTAATTTCGCCTACTGCGACATAACCCATAGCCAATTCCTCAGAGATGTCTTTTTAAAAGAATATCACAGTACCCAATATTCCTGTCTATAGGCATTCTCATTTGGCGCTGAGGCGTTAATGGATCTTGTGGTATACGAGGCCGCCGCTGAATCCACGTTATGCAAACCTTGCATTACACATTGTTTCAGGCAATTAATTTCATTCTTAAAGATTTTCAATGGATAGGCTATATTTAGCAAGCCAGAGGAGAAACTTATGAAAAGCAACAACATCATAGCTAAGACAGCAAGGCTTGAGTCTGCTATAGAGCTATTGGCTGAAGAGACCGGCAAGGTCATAAACCTTATAGTTAATGAAAACGAAACCAATAACCCAAATAAGGAAAAGATTGAGGCTCTTGAGAAAAAGCTATCTGTCTTGAGGGATGAGAAAAGGCTATTGAGCGTAGAAAATGTTGATCACGTTCGTACTATACTTAAAAAGTATAGCAACAAAACAGAAGAATACGAACATGCCTCAGGACTTTGATGGATTCAAGCTAAGCTCAAAGATACTGGGTTTAGGATAAATAGCAATAGATTAAATGCCTTGTAGAGATGTGCCAATAAAAGTAATTCGCTACTCAGCATTTATCTGGATTTTTCTTGGGTATTTTATATGATTAGCGACAATTTAAATCACCTGAAGTACTGTGCCTGCACCCAATCTGACAATCGCTTAATAGAATGGTGATACCTGTCAATTTCCTCCCTAACCTTATCATTCTTAGCCATCTTCTTACACGTAGCCACGTAATCCATGCTCACAAAATGAAGGCGCTTGATAAATTCAACGCAGCTCTCAGGTGAATGAATCATCAGAACAGCGCAGGGGCCACCGATGGCGTGGCAATCATGAAAACTAGCACCTAGATAAATATCCAAGGCTTTAGAAATTTCGGCATCCTTCGTATCTCTGTGCTTACTCATATCAACCAGATCGCCAATTCCGACTAAACAGAGATCTATTTGCCGGTCGGCCTGATGTCGACCCTGGGCATGTCCAAGTAGATCAATACTGTCTGCAAGCTTATAGCCGGATTTGCTGAAGGCTCTGTGCGCTATCTTTTTCTCCCATTGATGCCAAATCGTCCCATCTTCCATTACACTGGTTTTGGCATAAACGGGTTTAACAGGCTGACCGTCTATAGTCATGACTTTGTGTGCCATGAGGGCTTTGCGGGCGGCGGGAATGGTTATGGTATAGGCTTTGGCTAAACGCTTGATGCCGAGATAACTCTGTTTTGACGCTGTCATGTTAATCACCTTAGTTTTCTTGTTGAAACTAATGGCAATTTATAGTGTATTGGTCATCCGCAGCAATTGCAAAATAAATGCTATGCATTACTTCAGTTGCACTGAATATAACTAAGTTTGAACAGTATTGTCATTTACAAGCAGCCTGAAAAGCGGTTCAATAGGGTTAATTATAATAGCTGCGATAAGTGCTTATTCAGATGAAAATAGTCATTGAACGAAAGAGTGTAGAAGATTACCTAAGCAACCCGATATCCCTTGAGCAGTACAAGGCCCTTCTTCGTGATGTTAGAAAACGATACTTCATTCGCCACATTGCACTATTGATTTCGATTGCTGTAGTCGTTTACCTATCGAAAGATACAAATCTGAGTAAAGACAGTATTATTGCTATAACTGCGGCTCCTGCCTTTCTTCTTGAAGCTTTGATGTTTGTCCGCAAACCATTGACGGTTAACATCAGAAACCTAACCTTCAAAATGCCACCGTGGCTCATAATATTGCAAAATGACAAGTCGCCTTCAGAGATTGAGGGTAATAGTAATAGCAATGAAGTTAAGTTGGAATTTTTAGATAAAATCAAACAGCAGGGTAGAAATGTCTTAAAATTCGAATTAGACATTCTAGATTTGCTTGACAAGAATTAACTCATTCAATTGAAAATCGCATTTAAGGCTCCTTGACTTTGTGTTCATAGCATGTACTATCTTTGATTTAAAAAAGGAGCCCTGCCATGTCCCAAAATGCCCTCGCGCTTCTCCAGCAACACCTCAAACCCATCACGCCCTCAATCACGGGCATGGATATGGAGCTGGCTGCAACTGCTGTCGACAACCTGGTTGACGAACTCATAGCCGGTCAAATCGATCCTAATGAGTTAATGATGCTCTTTCACAAGGATCGGCAACGCCTTTGCACCTATCTGTACTTTCTTCCTGATCAAGATAAGGCAAAGGCAGGTCAGGCACTGAAGCTACTGGCAATGGCTTCGCAAGCTGACACCGCCTTCCTGGACGACCTCACAGCCTGGGTTCGCCAGGAAGATATCGCGATGAATGCTCACTTTGAGAATTTCGAAGGTAACCATCCTTTTACCCTGGATTTCTCGATACAGGCCATCGACGTCACTACCTACAAGCTCACCGTTGATATCGTGACCGACACTCCGAGCATGATGGACTTGCTGTGGGAGCGTCGAGTATTTGAAACGACGCAGCCAGAGCTCATGATGATGACCATCGTGCAGGCCAGTAACAACCTGGATGAAGTGTTCTACACCGACGAACCCATTTCCCCCATCAAGCCCATCACCAATCCGATGGCTCGCTATCACCCGGAACGCGCCAAGGTAACCCGTGAATACATAAAAAACGGTTCAATCACGCCTGCATCGCTAACGGGAGAAGATAACGGAAAAGGCCAGAGAGCACTGGTAGACGAGATGTCTGCGCTTTTGGAATCCTTCCCGCTAAAGGGCAGACTCAACGAGAACTCGGGCAATACCTCCTTCCTGACCCGAAACGAGCTCCAGCTGGGTTACTACCACAACCAGTTTGTAGCCAAAGGCAAACAGATCTTCGACATCAATCAGAACCTCACCACGTTGTTCAAGCAGACGGATGTCCATGATGTGCCCGTCCAGCAGATGAAGACGCCGTACCCTTGTTTTTACCTGTACTTCGGGCGCCAGGAAGACATGCCATTTACCGAAGGCTGGCATGTCGATGGTGCCTATGTGATGCACATGCCAGAGCACAAAGTGCTTCAAATGATGGTTACTTGTGTCCCGGATAACCTGGAGCGTTCCTGGAATTGGGCCCAGGAGCCCGATCCTTGCTACTTCATGGTGATATCAGGAGAGCAGTACGACAAAACGTTCGGCCAGGCGATGGATGAAACGTATGACAAAAAAATCGCCGATCTTCAGCATGAGATTGACCATCCGATCCCTGATCGTGTTCAGACGGTTCCTGATGGCAGAGGAGGGGTGAAGCAGGTAATGGTGACCTCGAACAGTCATCTGCGCGCGGCGGTTGAGAAGAAAATGATCGAGGCTTTCCATGAGGTCGGACATAAGGCCTTACGCCTGGTGGTGAACAGCCTGTGCTACCTGAGCAGCTACCCGGAGCAAGTGGAAAGGGTCTGGCCAGAGCTGCCCAAACACGTTCAGGCGCAGGTTCGTGACAAGTCAAAGGGCAACAAGAAGAAGATGGAATCCATGCTGGAGAAGATGGGTTATCGCCCGCTGCACTTCTGCGGCCTGAAATTTGTACAGGAGCATGTCGGGATTGGTGGTGGATCAGAGGAAAGTCGTCGGCAGCATTGGCGGCGGGGCCATTGGCGCAATCAGCCGTACGGGGAGGGGCGTCAACAGTACCGGCTGCGCTGGATACAGCCCATGCTGGTGAACAGAGATCCGGAGTCGAAGCATCAGCCGCTGGGTGGGTTGTATTTGACGCATTGAGTATTGATTTGGAGATGGCCATGCGAAGTAATAATATCATCATATAATTTAGTTGCTAATCTTTTACAAAGATTGGCTTAAATGCTATTATCCAAAATAATTTAGAGGTATCTAGAAATGAACAAATTCCTCGATAAAAATGAAAAAGCAAAGCGCGCAATGGAGCGTTTTGCTGAATTCGCTGCACAAGGCTATCCTTTGATTAAGGATGAAAAAGCAGAAAACGCATCCAGTCTGATTGACAAAAATAATAAAAAACAAAATCGGACAAATCATGAGCCAGAGTTCAGTAGATAAGCCTATTGCTATTTTTTATGGCGGAACGAACGGCTCCGGTAAGACAACTCTTCGGGCTGCTTATGATGATCAGAGTATCGATATTCATATCGATCCAGATCAAGTTGCCCGTAAAATAAATCCCCAAGACCCTCGATCTGTTGATATTGCCGCTGGCAAAGAGGCCATTAGGATATTTGAATTGGCTCTTGAGAGAAATAAGTCTTTTACAATGGAATCAACTTTGACGGGAAAGTCAATTTTGAAACGAATGGAGAAGACGGCATCTGAAGGATACTATACCGAGCTACGTTATATTGGTCTTGCTTCAGCTGAGCTAAATGTGGAACGTGTACACCAACGAGTTGCTAGGGGTGGTCATGCTGTCGACGACGACGTTGTACGAAAAAGATACCAAGAAAGTCGCGATAATCTAGTTCATGCGGCCAAAATAGCAACAAGAATAGAAATCTGGGATAATACTGAGTCAGCAGCCAATTTAATTGCAACGATTGAAAATGGTGTGCTTGAGAAAAATCCTTCTGTTGCTATGCCAAGATGGGTAAGCCATGTCCTTCAAGAGATTGGTTATTCATCGCATAAATTATCAGGGAGAATCTGTACTCCAATCTAGAGGAATTGAAGCGTATGTCACGCATGATTGACGACATGCTCTTTTTGGCCAAATCCGACAATGGCTTGATTATCCCCGAACAAGCGCCTACCGAACTCGCTGATGTCGTTGTTAAGCTGCTTGATTACTATCACTTACTAGCCGACGAACGCGATATCCGTCTCTCAGGCGCAGGCAATGTGCTTGGAGATAAATTGATGCTCGATAGAGCGGTCTCCAATTTGTTATCCAACGCGCTGCGTTACACCCCGGTTGGGGAAACTATTTCTGTAACCATTCACGAGACGGAAAGGACGGTCACCCTCAGCGTCGAGAATCCCGGAGGGACGATCAAGCCTGAGCACCTGGACAAGCTTTTCTATCGCTTCTACCGGGTCGATCCTGCCCGACGCGAGGGTAGCCCAAGCAACGCTGGCCTTGGCCTGGCAATCACCAGATCCATCGTTGAGGCCCATAAAGGCAGAATCTGGTGTACCTCAGTAGACGGCGTGACGGGCTTTCACATAGAGCTTCCCCGTCTAAATAAATAACATTTCAAAATCAGCCGCATAGCGCTCATGAGCAACCTTACAAGATTGTAATTTCAACTATTGAAACGGACGAACTCTACACGTGTCGGATTTATGTGCTACCTGAGGAATGCCTCGGGCCGGCTCAAGGCTGAACGCTTAAATACGAACTTTGGAGGAAGTCATGACTAATACAATGTTCAATAGCTGCATTCAAGCTTGTTCAAACTGCGCACTAGTGTGCGAAGCATGCGCATCTGCCTGTTTACGCGAAGAAAACGTACAAGCGATGGCTCGTTGCATTGAGCTCGACAGGGATTGTGCTGACATGTGTGCTCTGGCAGCCAGACTCATGAGTCGCCAGAGCGAGTTGGCTAAAGAGTTTTGTGCATTGTGTGCAAAAATTTGCCGGGCCTGCGGTGAAGAGTGTGCCAAGCATCAGATGGATCACTGCCAAGAATGCGCGAAAGCCTGTATGAATTGTGCTGAAGAATGTGAGCGTATGGCTGTATAACCAGCAAGCCGCCTCCTGCCAAGATAGTGTTTATGGTCTTGGCAGGATGGCGCTGTTATTCAGCAGAGGAACACCTACTTCTTATACCCAAACCAACGCGCTTGGCTTTACTACTGCCACTCTTATGCAGAGAAATCGGCCACTTTAAAAATAAGTGATAAGCCAATCGCAACGATCATGCGACTGGCTTATAACGACTTTTTAAATCATTAACCGTTATTTATTCCAACCGGCACGCTACGGAACTCAACTGAGTGAACGAGTCCATCAGGAGTACGAATTTTGATTTCGTATGGCTGCACGCGACCACTTGACCTGCCTACAACACTCTTGCCACCCATTGGAGACACACTTAGAACATCACCGCTTTCAAGAAGGACTTTTAGAGCCTGCCTGCCCTCGGCGGTCGAATAGTCATGCTGCATCGTGGAATTTCGATCCACTTCAGCCATTGCGAAGGAAGAAGTGATGGCTATAACAACAGCAAAAACAGCTGCAATATTTTTCATCGGTAACACCTCTTGGTAGTTGATGCTAGATAGCTTAAAGGTGCCAACCTTACGCAAAGATGTTCCTTGCATTACAATATTGCAATGCGGAGCATGTTTCTAAAACGTACTAAAGCAGCGAACTAGTCCTAACTCAGTAAATGCTCTCGCGGAGCAAGTATTCTAGAAACTTGGCTTATCCAGCGAGTCTACTAGCCTAAGGAAGGTCTGAAAAAGACTTCCCGAATCTGGTGAAATACGCCGATCCCGCCAGCCGAGTTTTTCCATGAAGCAGATGACCTTCGCCGACGCCGAGTACGCCGGCAAGCGCAAGCAGACCCGTAAGGAATTGTTCCTGATCGAGATGGATCAGGTGGTGCCGTGGAAGGGATTGATTGCCCTGATCGAGCCACACTACCCAAAGGGTGAAGGTGGTCGTCCAGCCTATCCGCTGATGACCATGTTACGTATCCATCTGATGCAGAACTGGTTCGGCTACAGCGACCCGGCCATGGAAGAAGCGCTCTACGAGACGACCATCCTGCGTCAGTTCGCCGGGCTGAGCCTGGAGCGCATTCCCGACGAAACCACCATCCTCAACTTCCGTCGCTTGCTGGAGAAACATGAGCTGGCAGCCGGCATCCTCGGCGTAATCAATGGCTATCTGGGCGACCGAGGGCTGTCGCTGCGCCAAGGCACGATCGTCGATGCCACGCTGATCAATGCGCCGAGTTCGACCAAGAACAAGGACGGTAAGCGCGACCCGGAAATGCATCAGACCAAGAAGGGTAACCAGTACTACTTCGGCATGAAGGCGCACATCGGTGTCGATGATGAGTCGGGCTTGGTGCACAGCGTGGTGGGCACGGCGGCCAACGTGGCCGATGTCACCCAGGTCGATAAGCTGCTGCACGGCGATGAGAACATGGTCGGTGCCGACGCGGGTTACACCGGCGTCGAGAAACGCCCTGAACATGAAGGCCGGGAGGTCATCTGGCAGATCGCCGCCCGCCGTAGTACTTACAAGAAGCTTGATAAGCGCAGTGCTTTGTACAAAGCCAAGCGCAAGATTGAGAAGGCGAAGGCTCAGGTACGAGCCAAGGTCGAGCATCCGTTCCGGGTGATCAAGCGCCAGTTCGGTTATGTGAAGGTGCGCTTCCGTGGTCTGGCGAAGAACACGGCGCAACTGGTGACGCTGTTCGCGCTGTCGAACCTGTGGATGGCGCGCCGACATTTGCTGACTACCGCAGGAGAGGTACGCCTGTAATGCGGGAAATGGCTGCTGCGAGGTGCTCGCGGCGGCCAAAAACGGAGAACTGAGCGGGTTACCTGGTCGATTTTGATCGACGGCCCGCTTTCAAAAGCAGCGAGGGCTGAAGTCGACCGGAAATACAGGGTTACTTCAGACCTTCCCCAGCATACAATATAAAAGATACCGGACTTCAATCATCAAATAAGATTTTTGATCAATTATCGGCCTCTAAGAACAATGATGATGAATTAAAGCCAAAATAATTCGTGAAGAATATCGCGGATGGCATTCAGATTCAGACCAAATCCTCATCTAATGCGAACAAAACTACGCCAGGCTCACAGACCCATATGTAAGGGTCTGGACGCAAAAGCTTTTGCAGCATGCACTAGATAACCGCTTTAACGTGGTCTTCGAGTCCACCATGCGTAGCCCAAACCCCATTACCAGCACATTGCTCCAGTTCAAGGAAAATGGCTTTACCGTCCTGGACAGGCCCATGGCGGTTCCAGCCATGGAGAGCGTTACCGGCATCGTTATGCGCTATGAGACACAGAAGATCACCAAAGGCCATGGCCGAATGGCGCCGATTTCGGTTCATGACGAAGCCTATCAAGGCGTTCTCGATACCGTCGATGAGATTTACGCGACGGGTGCGGCTCACAAGATCCAGATCTATGATCGAGCCTTGAACCAAATTCGTGACATCAATCCGCTGTCAGAAGATGGCTTGCCATCGCGTTACATCGAGCAGCAGCGCAATCAGCCTGTTTCGATGATGACGGCGATGGCCATTGTGGAAAACTCGCAGGACATTTTTGAATCGATGGTCAAACGTGAGGCCTCAGGCGTCGAGGTCAGAAATGCTGTGGAGTCCTGGGCGGCTGTTAAATCTGAGATGCATGCTCGGCTTCAAGCCGACATTGCCCAGTGAGGAATGCTGAACAATATCGTTTCGAGGGTGGATTTTTTTTGCACAAAGATCATGGGGTTAAATCTTCATCATCCCTGAGTATTGGTTGAGAAGCGTCTTCTCGATCAAGCTCAAGAATAGTATCGATGGGTAATTCGTACTTTCGATCCAATGGGAGTGGCTCTTGACTGATGATAACAAGATGAAATTCATGATCAGCACTTTGGCCCCATATCGATTCTTTGAGAATTTCAAAATCTTCTCTGTTCCTAATGGGTTCTAACTCTGCGCTCATCATTTTGTAAAAGTAGATATGCTTGTCAAGATCAAGAGCGGTCGATATCTGTGATTCCCAAAAGAACTTGCCAAATACGCTTTGATTGCCATCGCTCAATATGGCATCGTACCTTGGAAGAATGTAGTTGAAAAATATATTTGAGGAGAGGCCGGAAATAGCATTCCGATGCCTATTCTCTGGCGTTCTCCAAATCAACCTTTGCGTGGCTGGTTTTGAACTAAGTTCGCAAATACTGGTAACAATAACCTTATTATAGTAGGCCACTTCGTTTGTCGTGTCGCAAAGCAAGGCCAACTCAAAAGTGTCTAAATTACTTTTTACTCTTCCATCTGCCCGAACAAGTCTATAGCCAGCAGGGATAATATGCCAGCCAGAGGAATTAATCTCTTCAAGACTCGATGCTTTCGAAAGCTCTTGATAGAGTTGCCGGTTGGTTTCAAGTTTCATTAATTTCCCGAAAGCTTTCTTAATCTCTAATATGTCTTTGAATAATTTTGGCATTCTTTTTACTCGTATAACATAATTGCTAACGCTTGTCAATGGTCTGCTTATTGCCAACACGGCTAACCCTACATACAATATTACTATATTGACACCATGATGGCTAAATAAAGGTTATTATGTGATATCAATCCAGCCAGACACCATTTTTGAAGCAGCTGCGCAGAAATGAAAAGCAATTCAATGTTTGATGGCCTGTTCTGCCATTGAAAGAAAAAATTTTGGCCATCCACGTCTCCCATCACAGTGGCAGACCACAACAATAAGAGGCAATCTAAATGCCTGCTGTAGATTTGCTGTCAAACAAAAAACCAGATGCACCTGCGCCTGGCACTACGCTTAAATGGCGCGATCTTGATCCCGAGGCCGCTATGGTAGCCGCTCTGGAGAAAGCTGGGTCATTTTCTGCTGCCAATAGTCAGAATGAAAAAAGGCGCTGGAGCGAGCTTTTCGCTGATCAGTGTGCCATGATGATTGCGGACAGTGTCAGATCAATTGAATGCGTTCGGAAGAAAATTGTTCTCCCTGATGCGCAAACATTACGTACAGAGCCGTTAGTGCCGCTCAATTCCAGTACATCAAAATCCATTGACGTCATAGTGGCAGACAGATTTCTGGGGCTTGAGGTTGGATTTTCACTGAAAGGCCTAAACACCCCTGACGGAAAAAGTGGCAACTACGATAAAAACCTGACAGGGCGTCTCTACGAAATGTCATCGGAAGTCTCCCTGGTTCATAAGCATCTACCCCAATCCAGAATGATCGGCATCATTTTCATGCCTCTGGAATCCACCACTGACAAAACAGATCGAGCGCCATCCTCATTTGCCAACGCAGTGTTAAAGCTTCGTGAGATGAGCGGAAGGCTTCATCCTGGGATTAAGGATGACAATGGATTGTGTGATAGGGGATTTGTGGGGCTTTACGCAAAGGATGATGTGGATGAGATACAGAAGGGGGCTATTAGATTTTTTGATGTTTCAATGAGCCCTCCAAAAAAGGGGAGACCTATAATTATAGACACATTCTCACTAGATGAAATGACGACAATTTGCTGTTCACGATCTAATAATTTAAATACATGGGCTCTTTGCGAATAATTTTTATATTTAATAATTCAAGCAACAACAATAAAATTAAGCATTCAGCCTTGCTCATGTGCTTTCTTTCCCATCTGGCGACCAAATTCGCCCCAGCCTTGATCCAGGATCGCCTTGTTCAGTCCGGATTTGGACTTCACGTTACGACCTGGATCTTCCAGGGTGCCGCTGGCCGAACGACTCATGTTGCTGATCCGCAGGTCTTCAACACACAACAGCGCGTGGTTTTTGCTAAATCGAACAATGTCTATTGACGGGGTATCCAGGTGCCACTAGGATATCCCGCCTATTCGATTGCCAAAATACCAAGGAGCCTTTATGAGCCTAGACGCTGTTCGTATCCTTTCTGTGGGTAGCTGTGACGCTCAATCTCGGCTGGGCTATTACGAAGCCAGCATTGTGCGAAAGGACAAATCTATTTACTACAAGGCTGATGTATCTGACACAACAGCCAACCGATGCATCATACAAGGCTTGATAGATTGCGTAAAAAAACTGGAGAGGCCAAGCTCGATTGTATTTTCATTTGGAACAAAAATTGGCAAATCATCACGGAAAAAGGGCCCAAACACAGACCTTCTGCTTGTCCTTGATGACGTGGTCATGAAGGGCAACCATATGGCGACATATGACATACAAGAGGGGCAAGGTAGTGTCCTACGCGCGACAATTCGGGAGGCAGATGGTTTTGATCATAAGCTATTGCCAACCGCTGCCAGGGTATCTTACGAAGATGAGTTATCAGTCAGTCACCGACTAGATTCCCATAAAAACAGACAGCCCTTCATCTACGTAATCCCGCCCATCGATTTTGGCTGGGAACACCTTCCAACGGTTGAAGATACGCTGAAAGCGATCAAGCGTGATGAGGAGATCCGTTCAGATGGTCGTGAGCTCTATGATCTAGCCTACCGTTCTGAAAAATTCAGCAAGGATTGGGAGCAGGCTGTCACTATCGCAAAAACCATGGGGATGAGCAGCGATTTTCGACAAGAGCCCTCTGTGTTGTGGATGCCAAGCGAGCTTCACATGGAGTATGGATTTGTCTTCAAAGAAGACAATAACGGCACTACCTATGTCGTCAGCCACATTGAAATGCCATGGCTCGAATCTATCTCTATGACGCGGGACATTCTTAACAACCGGCCTGGTGGGATTCAGGGAACCTATAAACAGGTTAAATGGGCGACGGATATCGTTGCGCGAGCTATTGATAGTTACACCGAGGTCAATCAGGAAATACCTGAGTTAGCGAACCTCTGCACACGCCTAGCCGATGTGTTGAAGCTTCAGCGGGAAGCGGGTTGGATTATTGCAAATCGTGAAGAGATCCGGCTCAGAATGAAACGTAAAGGAACGGGGCTTGTGGGTATCTGTGCACGCTCATGGAATGAGAACCCATTGGTAAGCCTGCTGAGCGACGAGGAGGTTCAAGAAATGAGGGAGTTTGTATTTTAAAACCAATTTGCCATTGTCTGGATGAAGGCTAGGCTAGTATTATTCTCACGCGCTGGGGTGCTGACTGTCTTATTTAGCACCTCATGTACAACCGATTGATCGTGTTTCTTGGAGTATAAAATGCCAGCTAACTTAGAAATGCAAGACCTCATGAGCCAAATATCTGTTCGACTGGAAGACATGATTGATGGGAACGAGTCCATGATGACGATGGCATTTTCGCTTCTTATTGTAGACCTGTTCAATCGGATGCACCCCCCATCTTTGGGTAAAAATGACGTCGCACTGATTAAGCAGAACTGTCCAGTGATAACCCAGGCCGATATCAAAAAGAGATCTCTTTCCGAGGATGGACTGCGTTCAGCGCTTTCGCTTTATCAGATGTTCTCGACAATGATCATGGATTACTCCCCGTTGACTAACTGTCAAGAAGAAGTAGCCATGGACACTGCTGATGTAGGTCGTCTCACTCAGGCACAAGCCATTGTAGATAAAGCCTATGCCGATATCGTGAATCTTGGCTATTCGACGCTAGGTGCCGCGTCCAGTCTTGCGGTTATTGGCATTGAAACGGCGGTGCAAGATGGGGCTTCAGGATTGAAGCTTGCAAGGATCATTAATGAACTTATGGGAACTTGCATCAAGATTCCATCAAAAATAGGGTAAATGTGTGAAAAATGATGCATGCCTGTAATTTCGCTCGTTTTGCAGTATGACTTTTTTGATAACAAGTTCCATCTTCATGAAGCTAAAGTAATTTCCTAAAGGAGAGTAAGATGCCAGCAATCCCTGAAGTACAAAAAATGGCCGACGAGATATCAAACCGCATCCAAGATCTCTCTAGAAACAATGAAGACAACGCGTCAATGGCCCTTTCCTTGGTGATTATCAAGCTTCTGAATGGGGCATATCCGCCAAACCTAAGCCCTGGCAACGTAGCGCTCATCCGTGGTAATTACCCAGAGGCGACTCAGGAAGACATGGATCAAAGGGCGCTTTCAAAACCTGGTTTGATGACGGCACTTTCCATCTTCAATCAAGCGTCTACCATCGTTATGGATTATTCGCCACTGACCAATTGCGTTGAAGAGCAAGCGCTTGACCTGGCTGATAATGCAAAAAAGCTTAAAGCAATGTCTATTGCCGACAAAGCCTACGATGACATGATCGCCGTTGGCTATACCCCATTTGGTGCCATGACAACGATGTTGTCGATGGGCTTAAATCGATCAAAAGAAGATGGCACGCCTGGCACTAAACTGGTAAGACCACTGATTGAATTTATGGAAACTGCCCTAAGGCCGAACGAGCAAGAACGGCAAGCCGATGAGGCTCGGATGATTGATCTACTGTGCAAGAGTATGGGTATTTCCAAGGCAGAAGCAAAAAGGTATATCAAGCAGGCCAAAGGCACGCGGATGTAATAGCGCACCTGATTATTTTTTGCCATGGATGGCATCATGTAATTATTAGTTAATCTGTTTTAGATGGGATAACTAAACACATTTCGCTAACGATTGAAATAGCCCATTATTTTATCATCTTAATGGGCCAATTCGTTGTCAATGCCAAAGGCCCTTTGTTTCAGTAAGGAAAACACGCTGGTGGAATTCCTTGTTCATAGCGATTATTTCAATGAGGCGCTAAATCATCATCCAGTAAAAGGTGTTTTGCTAATTGGCTTGAACAGGTGTCACCAGCCCCAATTCCAATCTCAATGCTCACATTCTGTCGGGGGAAATGTTCATCTGGCTGATTCTCGCCAATTTCAAGAAACTGACTAACAGAACCTCCCTTGACGGTCATTGCCATGGCCTTCTGAAGCATTTGTTCAGCTTCTTTTTTGTTGGAGTGGCTGACCCTGGCGCAACCATGTCTCCGGACATGATCATCCTTAAAGGTAAATTCAAGCTGATACTTTTTCATCGATGTACCCATTTCATTATCTAGGTGTATACCATGAAGCCATCGTCAACTACCCGCCACTAAACGCTTCGCGCTATAGTGGGGGCTTGTAGAAAATCCAGAGCGATAAACAGTCGCAAGGTTTTCTACTTCTAAGCGAGTCATCCTAATGTGACTCGTCTGGGCCTGAAGACAAGACCCTCATCGGCTACCGACTTAATAAAGCTATCACCGATTTCTTTTCGCAAAATATTCAAAGCACCGTTTACATCAGCGTTCAGCAATAAACCCGTGCTGCTCTGATACAGCCCTCGTTTCAATCGCCTGCCTGTAAAGTTGCGAACGCCTGGCTGTCCATGAACCGGTAGTCTATCCAGATCCAGGGATGATGCCTTGGATGTGTAGCTTTCCTCCCGGACAACTACCTCGATTCCATAGGCTTTAGCCTTGTATCGAATCTGCTCGACCAGTCGTGCATGCGGGATGCTGACGAACTTCTGATTATTGACCTTACCGATGCCAACGCCCTGTTTCCAGTCAGGATTCAGGCCGACCACAATGCGACCGATATCGTACTGTAAGCATTGGTCGATCACGAAATGGCTGACTCGGTGCAGGTGGTCGTTCATCCAGCAGAAGCGGCTCACCGCCTTGTGCTTGAGTATTTGCCCATGTCCCTTGCTGCGTAACACCGCCGCGTCCTTGTTGTACAGGTGATTGACTGACTTGATGGCCTTGCCATTGACCAGAACAGGGCGAAAACCCGGCTGGTCGGAGATCAGTGTGGCAAGGTTGTCGATACCCAAGTCGATGGAAAGGTGTTTGTTTCGATCAAGGAGAATTGAGCCTTTTCCTTGTTGTATAGCAGTATTCTCATATACCACTTCAAGCCAATAGCAGCTGCCATGGGGCACGAAGCGGATCTCTTGAATGATCTGGTCAGCGCCTTTTGCTTTGAGTGCCTGGTCGACACAGCAGCGAACCTTTACAGGCGCAATCCCAGTCTTGCTTGGGAAATGGATCTGGCCATCTCTACAGCTTAAGTGCTGAAACGGCATCGAGGCCGTTTTGGCTTGCCTGGCGTAGCCAGGCATGCGGGGCTTGGCCTTGAAACGGGCGGGGTTCTTCTTCCATTCGTTTAGGGCTGCAAAGTAGCCTTTCCAGTCCTGGCCAAGCCTGCGCAAAACAGCCTGGCTCATCGCATTTGGAATGGCCTGGTAAGCAGGATGGGCATGCGAGCCTTGCTTCAGCGCGAGATCAGCCTGCATCCAGCCAAACCGATCACCGGCAAGAAAAGCCTGCCGAATCAGATAATTTCCACAATTGAAAAGGGTTTTCGCCGAACGACACAAGTGAGCAACCGATTTGAAATTCGGATCATTGCGCTTGATCAGGATGCGCTCGGTTAACTGCATGGACTTTTTCCCTGTATGCCTGTACAGTATAGTGATCTAAGCGGGACTTGTAAATGAGAAGAATCAAGAGCCCGAGCGCGTTACCGCGCTGGCGCTTTCACCTCCACCCAAACGCTACGCGCTCTGGATGGAGTACTCCGCGCAATTGATAGATTGAATCAGCCTTTCTATGGAAATCTGGCTATTGCTGAGTGTTACAATATAGACAATTCCAATCAAAAATACATGAGTAAAGCAATGTCTGATATCAAATATAGCGTGAGCAGCAAGAAAAATAAGTACATGTGTGACTATGATGAATCAGGAGATTATGTCCGCGCAATCGAGGTTCTAGCTCATGATGGCGATAAGGTAGTTGGCCGTCTGGATGGATACATCTTCGACATGATGGGTTTGATGGAGGAAGGGATGTTAGATATCTTCGATGAGTCATGCGTCCTGGATAGACTGTATAGCACCCTATATCACGGAACTCCCCTTACCCTTACTGGAGAGGATGTGACTAAAGGATTCAGGCCTGAGTTTCTATCTTTCATCCATGAGCAATTTGGTGAAGTTTACGAAAATCATGATGTCGATGAATTTGAAGAAGTGATATGGGCTACTCACTACATGGCCAAAATTGGATTCGTTGAAGATGTATTGGTGGATAAAGAAATGAGAGGTAAGGGCATTGGTAAAGGCCTAATGGCCATGCTCAAGAAGTTCACTAGGGATATTGACTATCTGATTTTGCAAAGTTTTCCGAATGCAGCAGATGAACAGGTTAAAGGAATGCGTTTGTCACGGCCAGGGGAAGAAGTCTTCAAGAAAACAAAAGCCTATGATGAACTGTTCAAGAAAGAGCAAAGCAAGGTAGACGGTTTTTACCAAGGGCTGGGTTTTTCACCTTATAAGGCACATGGCTATCAATGGATGCTGATGGATAAAGAGGGTCTTCGGAAACTCCCTACCATGCCGTCAGCAAGTATTATTAAGCGCCCCAAAAAGACGCAAACAGAACAGTCACTTGAGTTCTAATGGATTCAGAGATCAGTAAGTATTGGTCAAGTAAGCTCATGCTGAAAAACAGTATGAGGTTCACATTACGCAGTTTCAATATGCTATTATTGACATATATCGCATGATCTCTCACTTCTTCAAACGGTCATGTGCCTTTTCATTAGGAACACCGCATGACCTTCTATCACGTCAGCTTCAACGACAAAGACCTAGCCAAAAAGCTCGGCGCCAAATTCAATTTTGATCTCAAACTCTGGTACGCTCCCAATGATGCGGTGTCCTCTGCGATGTCCGCGCAGTTCAAGCCGATGGCAGACGATGAGGTGGATGATCTTCGCCTGGTGATGGGGCTTGAGGAGCTCAAGGGGGAGGACAGGAGTTTCGGCGGTAATGGGTTGTTCGTGGATTTAATCCCGGCTTCGTGCTTTTTCAAGAACGTGCGCTCCGACATCAAAGAATCCCACTGGCGTGTACTCAGTAAGCTGGTACGGGCGAGGGCAGGGGGCCAATGCGAGATATGTGGCGCCGCTGAGGATCCAGAGAGCGGTAATTACCTGGACGCGCATGAGCTCTGGCATTATGACAACGCAACCCGCGTCCAGAAACTGATGCGCATCGTCAGCCTCTGCAAATCCTGCCATCTGTACACCCATATGGGCTATGCCAACATCCAGGGGAAAGCCGAGGAGGCCATTGCTCACAAGATAAAGGTCAGTGGCCTGAGTAGGGCAGAGGTGGATCAGGAGATCGAGGCAGCGTTCAAGCTTTGGGAGCAGCGTAATCGGGGATCGTGGAAATTGGATTTAGGGATATTGACGGATTCTGGTGTTAGAGTCCTCCTCAAAGGAAAGTGATCTGATTTAAACCATTTTCGACAAGCTATTGAGCTTGTCGACTATAAGACTTGCCAATTGCTCTATAGCTCATCGTAAGATGCGTATTGTCTCTATTAGAATTGATCGGAATGTATGACCTTTAATGCAAAGCGAGCAATTGCTTATAACATTAATTTTTGCATCAAAGGCAGAAAATCTCAGGATCTTCAACGCGAGTCTGTCGGTTAACTTTGGTAGTCCGAGGGCTTTTCATTTCTAAAAAAGATTTGAGAAGATCAATTGGCTCGCATTTCTTTTCTCCCATGTTAATAGCCGCGTTATGATTAAGTGGGAAAGCCATGGAATCAACTTCAACAATATCACATCCGCTGACGGCATCATGAAGAGATTTTCCTGATAGCTGTGCGATTGAGTAGGCAGCAGCGTCATCGCTACTGAGCCCATCTGTCCATGCCTCCAGACCTTCTTTAGCTGATTTTCTGCTGGTATAGGTGTCCAAAACCCATGATCTCTGATAGCTCCCCAAGAACGATTCCTCAATGTAGTTGGCTTCGTTATCCCGTGTTAAGACATAAGCTCTCTTGTTTTTAAATGATTTTAACAATGGATGGTTTGGCCCTCTCCTTATAAACCAAACACCGTTAGGGCCTTTCGCACATAAATGCGGAACGATGGCCAGTTGTCTAACGGAAATATCATCAAGAACCGTTAGTTTTGGTATGATCGGATTACCAACGTGAACATTGGTTCCGCCGATCCTGAAAATAGATCTATCCAGAGTGGAAAAATCGAAGTAAGGGTCTTTTTCTTCAAGAACCCTGACAATAGCAGGCAATATTTTCTCAGTAGCAAGGCCGACTCGTTGCCAGTTTTCTGAAATAAGCGCCTTCTTATCCTCATCAGTTAGTGGTTCAAGGAGATCTGCTGTAAATGGAACGAATTCACTCTCAATCGTTCCGGCATCCAACATGCTAATAATCTCATCAACACGCTCAAAAGTGGTATTCAGTTGACTCAGGCGAAGTGGAATCAAATCTGATGGACGTGATGCCCTTCCTGCATCTGGATTTGGAGTGATCGATTCAATGGCCTTTTCCCAATCACAACCAGGGCCTGACCAAATATCTACTGCATCCGGGAAAGGTACATAAGAGCTATTTTGCTCTGGAGTGCCCTCAAAGAAGCTGGTGTTCTGAACTCGACCAAAGAAGCACTTAACCACATCGTGTAGGCCAGGCCTGACAATATCTTCGCTAGTGAAATTTATGACTAGGTCTAGGTCGCCACACTCCAAAGCACCCCTTGCATATGAGCCAACAACCCAAAGATTTTGGATTTTTATTATGTTTGTTGTTGTCTCATCGCTGTATCTGCTTTTCCAGCTAACGCGCTCAATTGAGATTTGATCCAAATGCTGACAAAGCTTCACTAGTTTTCTGGTAAAAATTTCTCGGGGGTATCGTTTTTCAGTTGCGTTTATTTGCTTCACGGTGAATCCTTATTCTCTACCGGCGTCAGATTGTCTATCCAGTAGCAGTCGGGTATGTATTACTGTCATTATAGATCTTGCCTATCTGGCGGATCAAAGATTTTTATGTCTTCATGAGATGCGATAACCAAAGCAAAGAGGCATTTTATTGCAATGCGACATTTCCAATGCGGGAATTAAAGTTTTGCGAATTGGGAAACTTTTGTCTGAACTTTGAAATACTGATCGAAGAATTGAGATTTTTAAGTATCAAGTTATAGGCTGTCGTTATTCAATACTGAAAACCTTGAGCCTATTTTCCCTGCTCTAGCGCTTCATTAATTAACCTTGTGATAACAGCGGCTAATTATTGTGGCTCATAATCAGATTTGTGATCTTTTTTTAACATATTCCCAATACTTTTAGGGGTCGTAGACAAGCCTTCAAAATTACTTAGATCCTGCATTATTGACTCCCGTGCATTATTAGCTGATTTGCTAATATCATATTCTACATCCATGCCGTCAAAAGCATATGGATGAAGATACCGAGCAAGAAGAACACGTCTTTCTACAATTCCGAGATCTGCCTCAATGCATACTGAGTTAAAATTTTCCTTAATAGATTTGACTTGATGCTCCATTATTTCTACGGCTTCTTTTTTTGTTATACCGAACAACGATGCTGCATCGATACAGTTTTGAAGTTTGCTTGAACGGCAATTGCCGCTAATCGACATTGCCTGATTGCACTCATAACCTCTAGAGTCAGGGCAAATGTCGTAAGCTGGCGAAAGCCTATAAGAATTTCCGTCAAAAATCGCTGCGTGATTTCTGGCGTGGTCATCAGAATTCGAGCAATTAATGTTAAAAACAAGCCTTTTAAATAATTCTTTTTTATCTGAGGCCGGATCTGCGAATACTTCATTCATTTTTTCTGACAAATCGGCATAAGATGCATATCTTGCTTGCATCTCATCTAATTCCAAGAGTGTAAGTGCAGATGTTAAAATCCTTCTGCGCCAGCCTGAATCTGTTTTTTCACGGTCAAAGCGCTCCACCAAAAGAGCCTCTTTTTGACCAGCCTTAGTTAGTTTCACCTTGGCTACATTGAGTCCTGCCAGGGCTGCGAGCCTCATTGTTACATACTCAAATCTTACGACATTATGTGTATCGCCTGTAGCAGAAAACTTCGCAATATATTTTGTTGAACCATCTTCAAGAAGCGCCTTTGGCCTTGCTCCACCAATAGAAGTGCCATGTTGTATTGCCTGATCTAGTGCTTCAGGCAATGGTATTCCTTTCTCAATATATTCTTTTGCTTTGATAAGGTCTTCTAGTTTTGCTGATGAAGGATTTCTTGGTTTATATATAGTACCGCTTTCTTGAAAATCTATGGCGCCAATTCTATCCGAATCGGACATCAGCATATATGTTATTTCATTTGGCTCTTCGGTGTTGCCATCGTAATATCTACCAAACAACTTGTTCAAAATAACTCTGCGCCCCCACGAGTCTGGGGAAGAGTCGCGAAGTGCATTGGAGATGATTAAATCATTAAAGGGAGCAATAGTCCCGCGAATCAAAGGGAGTTCTGACTTGTTAAGCGGGACTGCGTCAGGCCTAAGTAAGTAAGAATCAAGATATTCAAAGTTGAATATTTCTTTTGTTTCATTATTGATGATAGATGATAGCTTACCAGCTGCTACAGGTTCTGTTTCATTTGGTAGCCATACCCAAACATAGCATGTGTCTTGATTTTTCATAAAATGGCCTCATTTTTTTTGAGTATAGCAGCGACTTAGCCCTTGTTCCATTTGACTTTTTTCTGTGTGTAACATTTATCATATACCTTCTGCTACGCGCATAGAATGAAGCTTGTGTGATGCGTGGGAATCCGCACCAAAAAAGCATTCAGATGAGCCAAACGCTCCTCAGTCGTCCTATACAGCTTTTGAATGAAAACAGCCTGTCTTCATCATGTATATCCAGCTTCACCTGTGACAGCTTGGGCCTTCCGTAATGTTCAGATCACATCAACGGCTTTTCAGCGGCCTTGACCAATAAAGCCGCGCAAGCCCCTGGATTCATCCATGGGGTCTAGCGGCTTGCATTATTCTGCTCTTCATTGTATAATGCGGCCATGTCCGAATACAAGCTACGCTATAAGCACAACAATAATGTGGTGTACTCATGCAAGTACCACGTTGTATGGTGCCCCAAGTACCGTCGACCTGTTTTGATTGATGGCGCTGATGCTCGGCTAAAAGAGATTATACATATTGTCTGTGTAGAGCTTGAATGTGAAGTGATTGAGCTTGAAGTGATGCCTGATCACGTCCATCTGCTGGTTGAGGTCGACCCTCAATTTGGCATTCATCGTCTGGTGAAGCAGATCAAGGGACGGTCATCCCGTATTCTGCGCTCCGAATTTCGGTTTATAAAATCCCGGTTGCCCTCACTTTGGACGAATAGCTATTTCGTTTCCACTGTCGGTGGTGCGCCGCTGGAAGTGATCAAGCAGTACATCGAGCAGCAGAAAAGCGTATGAAGAAAGCCTCAACCGCAAGCTTTGTCATCACCCTGCCGCTCGTGACCAAGGGTCGCGATGTCGCAGTGATGCGAAAACGGTTTGAGGCAGCCAGGCGGCTCTATAACGCCTTGCTGTCAGAAGGCTTACGCAGGCTCAACGCTATGCGACGAGATTCCGAATGGAAAGCATTGCAGGGGTGCCCGAAAGCCCAGGATAAGAGGGCGGGCTACAAGGCGCTTCGGGAGAAATACGCCTTCTCGGAATATGAGCTTTCAGCGTTCGGCACTGCGCTTAAAAACAGGCTATGGAAGGATCATCTGGGCGCCCATGAGCCACAGACCCTGGCTAAACGGGTGTTTTCATCCCTGGAGCAATACAGCTTCAAGAAGCGGGGCCTGCCCCGCTTCAAGGGCCGCAAGCGGCCCCTGCATTCGATAGAAGGTAAAAGCGCGGCGTCTGCCATACGCTATCAGCCAGAAACCGCCTGCCTGTATTGGGCAGGCCTTTTGATGCCTGTTTTATTACCCAGGGCGGGGAAAGATCCATACCTCGATGAAGCGCTCCATAAAAGAGTTAAATTCGCTCGGGTGCTTTGGCGTAACATCAAGGGCAAGCAGCGATTTTTCGCTCAGTTAACCCTGGAAGGCATTGCTCCAGCCACCTGCCAATCAGTGAATGCTCTAGGAGGCCTCGATATCGGCCCCTCAACCGTAGCCAGCTTCAGTGATTCAGGGGCCTTCCTCCACCGGTTTTGCCCTGGTGTCGAGCCATGCACCAAAGAGCTACGGCGCTTGCAGCGCAAGGCTGATCGTTCGCTGAGGGTCACAAACCCCCATGCCTTCAATGATAAAGGTCGCTGGATCAGAGGACAGAAAGTCCAAAGCTCCAAGCGCCTACAGCGCTTAAGAATCCAGATCGCTAATAGTGAGCGAAAGCTACAGGCGCGCCGCAAGAATGAACATGGTCAGCTTGTGAACGAGCTGCTCAGTCAGGCCAATACCTGGCAGATCGAGAAATTGTCATATCGAGCCTTCCAGAAGAGTTTTGGAAAGTCCGTAAAAACCGGGCTCCGGGTTATTAAGACAGACTGCCAAGGAAATCTATGGTGAACAAAACGCAGAAAGGCTCGGAAAGTTCAAAGGCGCCTACAGCCCCTCAAGCGGAGTTGTTGCCGTTATCTCCTCCAACATCGATTCCACGAAAGACCTTGCAGGAACTCTTAGACATGAGCTCCTTGGACATTATGGACTTAATACGCTCGAAAAGAGAGAAAAATTAGCTCTACTTGAGAACATAAGTGCTCTTGCTCACGCCAATGATCGCCAGAGGGGGCGAAAAGATTCTTCGATAACGTTATTGATTTGTATAGCGACAAAAGCAGGCTAGAACAGGCAGAGGAGATATTTTGCGTTCTTTGCGAGTACAAGATGCCTCCTGACGTAAAATACCCTGACTACAGGTTGGCTCTGAAACCTAACTCGACTATTAACGTAGAAAATATATCATCTGTAATAGTAGAAATTGAAACCGGCATCAGGCTATGCACGAGAAAGCAAAAAATATTTCCAAGAGACAACCAATCTCAATTTTCTTTGAATCAAATAGCTCATGCCTTCGAAAATAGCAAATTAGACGTGAGTGCATCAAGCATAGCCAAATACAGAAAAGATGAGCCTGAAACCAAATTATCAATCGACAGCATAAATCCCTAATGAAATATTTGCCAACTGGCAGGCTAGCTTCTTTGAAGCTTTTGTAGCCAAATTGAGCGACGCACTACTGAGGTAAATGCGCGTTTCTAAGATGATCCACGACGCTTAGACTTGGACATGTGAAATCATTACGACGAACATTCTCTTTATCTACACCTTATCACCACTCCTGATACCTCGATAATCTGGTTTTCCAAAAAATATTCATCAGGCAAGCATCTGACCCGCAAACTTTTCTTTTCTATATGATATTATTGACGAATAGATGAGGCAATGAGGATCGATACCTAGCTATTCCACCTCTCCCATATGGCCGCCGAACGTGAGGTAGGGCAGGGGGCTTGGTCGTGGTGATGTTTGTTGATCCACATAGCGGTGGCATCGAGTGATTGATGCGGGCCAGGATCTCAGCGGGAGCAAGGCAGCGATACGCATGAAGAGCATAAGCAGTGGCTCATGCAGCAAGACGGAATGGTTTGTAAACAAAGAGAGCTTCGCCTGGCTGGCTGCGCTTGGATGAGGGTCTGAGTGGTGGGTAGCGCCTGGTCATGATTTTGGAGCTACTGCTTGTTCGTAAATGAAAGTGAATTTCGATAGATTTGAGGATAACCGATGAAGGCCGAAGAAGCTCCGCAGAAAAACCATTTGTTCGATGGAACACGATATTGGGTCTTGCGTGTGGTGTCGTGATCGCCTTTATCGCGCCAACGATGTTCAATGCGCCAGAAATCCTGATGAGAAAGGAAATCGCCAAAATCGAGTCGCCCTATGCGAGAAATGCGGATTTCAGTCAATTCAAAAACATCAAGCCTAACTTGCCGGTCGGCAGCACTGCTTTCCTTACGCAGGGAGACAAGAAGTACGGCTACATGCTGAAAGAAGACAAGGTATCCCTGAAGACAGCCTTCAATGGTGAGGTTTTACGAAGTATGGGGCTACCTGAAACGACCGTTTACAGCAAAAGGGGGGAGGTGACCAATCACTTCGAGGTTTCCATGCTCATCGGGTCAGTTGAATCAAAAGCGCAGTGCCATGCCCAGGCGAGGGAAAGGATTATTCGTCTATCGAATCACTTGAATACGAAGTTTTATGCCAAAAACAAGGTTGTGCAGCCTCATGAGGACGCTTATGCAATTGTTGATGGGGGCGGGTTCTTTAGCATTGATGATTTGCACACTGGGTTTTACTGCAATGACAAGAATATTTTCTTTATCGTGGCTCAGAGGGATCTGATTTGATTAATAGGTATTGTGTACTCTGAAGTGCAGGTTGAATCATTGAGTCGAGTAAAGCGTAATTAACTATAAACAGCTGGTTCTCATAATAATTAAGGTTGCTAAATGAAAAAATCAGAAGCAGAAAGAATCGTAAGGCAGATTAGGCGAAAAATTGTAGATGTTGATTTGGTTGAAAGAGTCTACACTTTAATGTCTTTTCTTTATATAGTTGAAAACGCTCACATGAGCGGCGTTAAGCTTTTCTATGGCTACGATTTCGAAAGCGATAGGGAGAGAGTGCTTTATAATGTTGCTTCTAAAATATTAGCATGTGGTTATTTTCCCAAGTGGGCAAACAGAAGTATGAATTCACACTTCCCACTAGAAAGTCGCTATGAAGCCATACTTGCGTATATTTCATCATGTGAATTTGATGTGGATAACATACCTCAAAGCGTATTGGATAAAATTTCAAAAATCATGAAATAACTATAATCTATGCCACCTTATGACGCTCGCCGACTAAATCATGTTTTACGTTCACCTCTGAAGTGTGTTGCGGGTAGTGAGGCATGAGGCAGCTATCGGCCACGTGGCAAGAAAAAGTATTGCCTGAAATTCCACTAAACCAAGTAATAAGTTGTATTTTAGTAGCCTTCTAGCAATGATATTTGTATGGATAATATATATTATCATATGATATTATTGACTTAAAGGTCGCACACATGAGCCATATTGAGAATGTGACGACGTACGTATGCAGAGGGTGTAAGATGAAATTCTATAAATATTTAAATCTCAGGGTCGCAAACATGGTTTGCGATAACCTATCACTACGCACAACAGAGGCAATAGATCTTAACGATGAATATGAGCTTTTTCCAGACGAAAAAAATGACACTGAAATAATTGAGATCTTATCATGCCAAATTAATGATATTGTAAAAAACAATGACCTGAAAGGTTTTTCAACTTTCCCTGCGCTATATGCAATCAGAATGGATGGGGATAGCCTAATTGAGTTATGTAAAAAAACTGGAGTTCCACTGAATAGTAAAACCGTAGCTAAGCTCAAATTAGAGAATGAATCTTTTGTTAGGAAAATGAAGTCAAACGAATTTGTTAGTTATGACAGGTTGGTATCTATATGGAATTGCTTAGTCAGGGGCATAACACTTGAGCAACTGATTGGAGACAAGAGAAGAGATTTCGTCAGAGCCTATTCATCAAGCCTTTATTTGGTGCTGAGCGGCACTATAAACAAATCATCTGAAAGACATTTTATAAGGGAAGGATATTGCAAAGAGAAGGCAATAAGCCAGGACGAAGAGTATGATCAGTATGGCGTTGTTTTAAAGCTTGATCTCAATGAAAATAGACTAGCTGAAAAAGGAATTACTGCCAGGAGAATTAAATATCTTTCAGGAGTTGGTCAAACACAATACAGTTCAAGTTTAAGCCCATATTCGAAGCTAAAGGAAAGACTTTTCTATAAAATATCAGAAGGGCCTAATTCTTGGCGCGAAAATATGCTTACAAAATGGTATAAAGAGAACGAAATTAGGCTACTCTTTGAGTTGAATTCTCAATCGTTAGTCGAAAGAAGTAGCGGCGGTATAAAGGTATTCCCGCTTATTGAACTTATTGACTTCCAGGCGTATTCGCAAAGCCAATTTCAAAAGAACTTGATAAAATTCAGCCAGGTCTATGGAGGCTCAAAGAGGTCAAGTGATAATGCAAGATTAGTTGTAAATAAACTAAATACAAAGGTTGGAGCTAGAGGAAATGCAAAAATTGGTGATTTTAATCATACAGGTGATAGATTTTTCATAAGTAGTGAAAGAACATACAGTAAAAATATATCAAAATACAATTATCTGGCACCTTTCATTTTCCAAATTTGGACAAGCAACCCAGGTAGTTGGGCGTTCAATGAAACTGGAGACTCTATAGAATTTGAATGCTTCCACGAGTCGCTCCGTTATGGAAAATATATAAACGAGCACTATTCAATTTCGTTCAGCAAACATGACTTAATGGAAATAATCGACTACCTGGAAAATGTGGAAAATGACTCTGTTTATTATTATTCTTATGTAGAAGCTGGTAAAATAAACATGTTTATGGACAAGGTCGCTGAAATAAAGCCCCTTTGGTTCGCTAATCATAATAAATTTGATTTTGGTATTCATCTAACATTAGCTGGAGGAGGCGATATATATAGTTACGATTTTCTATGCGAATACGATTTGTCTGTAATTTTGAAATTCGAAAATAAGCTTTGTCTACATAGATTGCCAGACATTCTTGCAAAGATATACGAGTCTGGGAGATTTTCAGATATTCATTATAAATTTTGCCGAGAAATGATACATAAGAATTTACTTAATTATGTAGATATTTCTGGAATTTCAAAAGACAAGGAGTTCACATCAAAAATTAATCTTGCCGTATGCGAGAAACTAGCAGAGGGGAATGTTCGCAGCTTTTACTACAATAAAAAGATCTTTGTCCTGCCCAATGTTTCTTATGAGATAGTCTTTACGCCTACTAAAGAAATATTAGAATACCTAAGTAAAACCGCAGTAAGAACTGATCTAAATTCCTCGATAGTTGATAGACTTCCACTTTTAAATAGACTCTTTGATTTAAATAATAGTTTAGATATTTAGTTTCCACTGGCCCTTGGATTTATTGGGTGTTTTTAGATTCTCTAACTAGTATCATGGATACCTGTATACGGAGCAGGAGGGGCTTCCTAACTATCTATGCAATATCCGATATCCTCTATCATCGGATATTGCACATACGGCTTTCCCGGTCTTATTACGCATGATTCCTAAGGCACCTCTGTACCCTGATGCCTTGAGCCATGCGATCTGGCTGATCTGATTCACCCAAATACGAGCACTCCCCATTGCTTATGCCGATCTGCGTCTCAAGGGCTAGGCCCATCATCTTCTCTTTTATTTGACCTTTTCTCCTCAATCCTCTTTTTAATTGGCCCAGCTATTTCATCGTTTATAGTAACCATGATTCGCAGAAGCACCTCCAAAGCGTCATTGGATAGTTTTGGCGCCCACTGTCCCGTGCCAGGCCCTGATATTTCGAATGCTGATCCACCTCCCTTAGAGGTAAGCAAAATAAGACTTTCGTCCTTGCTTAGCTCAACAACCCAGCCTTTCCAGTTTCTTTCAGAACGATAGGTAAAGCATGGTGCCCCCCATCTCCTTGTGTATTCTGAAATGTGTTCGGAAAACAATGCAAAGAAAGCAACAGGATCTGCCTTCTGTATCTCATCGAAAAACGAACGTACTTCTTCAACATTAACGAGAGAGGTCGCCTGGGCAGATTTGTACCATGTTGCGCTTTCTTTACGAATTACGAGGCTGGCCAAGTCAATTTTTTCAGGCATGCTAACGCCACTTTGGTAACTTTTTATATAGCTTTTTATCATGTCAAACATATCTACAGATCCACTATTTTGTATAGAGTTTATAACAGTTTTTAGAGCCACATTCTAAGGCTGGCTTCCCAGCGTTAGTGGCTGCTGCTTCTAGGTCGAATAGAACCTACAGCTCCAGACTATCATTCAACCAACGCTTCTTCGTGGCTCCATCAAGCTTCGCCTCTCTAACCAGCCGATCACGACCAAAGCATTCCTCGACTATCCTTCTGTCGTTCACTGTTGTTGCTGCTTTCCATGCCGCTGTGGGATCGAATCTTTTCAGGTGGCAGTTTAAGATGTATTTAGCGCCATTTTTCCAATGCCAGCTCTGTTCCCGATACCCTTCATCGCACTTTGCTATAGCTCTTATTGTAACCTTCGGATCATTAGATAGCTCTGCCTCAAACTCCAGAGCCACTGAATCCTTGTCGTTCATCCATAATTCAACGATATGTGCAGCCTGAGATAAAGGTATATTTGATATATGAGACGGATCCCTAGCGTATTTTTTTAAAAACTCAATGGTCTTGAATTCTTCTGGCAATGAGGGGTAAATACCAGGGCTGCGAATAAAAATGGCCTGTGCAACATTCTCATCAATATATTCATCCGGAATCCAGACATAGGCCATTGGGTGTTTGCTGACGACACGTGAAATGTTTTCACTGGTCAACAAGTGTTTTGGATAATCCTCGAACATGCTGTATTTTGAATTAGCAAAAATTGACTCAAACATTTCCTGGGTGATTAATTTTTTGTTTAAGTGGTTTCCAATAAGCTCCAAACCTTTTGAATCAAGCTGTATTTTCGCAGCCAATTTTTCAGTGTGCTCATTTTTAGGAATAAGCATTAGCGCGTCATTATTAAGCGACACAGCCATCAGCTGTAACTCGCTGAGAAAATCATGTTCAAGTCCAAGGTTCTGGATATACTTAATATTCATGGGATCCAGTTCAATTGACTTAACAAGCGTATCAGGGTGAAGCCAGTCAGCATTTATATCTCTAAATGCCGCTTCTGGTTTTATCCTGACGATCTCCAAAAATTCAGCTTGATCTTTGAACATGGTAAAATTGGCTCCACCCGATTATTTCGAATCGCAAATAACATTGAATAAATTAATATCTCTACTATTTCATACTCTTATATTTCAAGGCTATCAGAAATCCATTTATTCTTGGTTTTCGCATCCAAATCAACCTCCCTCACAAGCCTATCGCGTCCAAATGCCTTCTCTACTAACGATTTTTCATCGTTGCACATTGCGGCGCTCCATGCGATTTTCGGTGAGAAAGAGGCAAGAACCTTGGTAAGGATTATTTTTACACCCGTTTGATAGAACCAGTTTTCGTTCGTGTAGGTTTCATCAGCTTCACGTAGAGCTTTTAAAGCACTAACTGGATCGGTTGGGAGTGGTGCTTCGAATTTCAGCGCGACAGATTCAGGATCCTCAAGCCACATGCCTGCGATATGTTCAGCATAACCATTTTTAAGGCGTGACAATTGGGCTGGAGTTTCAGTGTATTTGATTGCAAACTCTAGCGTCTTGAATTGATCAGGCAAGGATGGAAATATCCCTGGGTTACAAAGAAATATCGCCTGAGCCACCTCTTCGCTTATGTATTCATCAGGAATATATGGAAAAGCCGGTGCGAAATTTCGCACAACCCTAATTATATTTTGCTGAGTCATCAAGTGTTTTGGGTATCCTTCCATTGTCGGATACTTTGAGTTGGATAGCATCGCGTCAAACATTTCCTGTGTTAAAAGCGATTTATTGACATTCCTGAATATCAGATCGATGCCTCTTGGGTCATCCAATGGGATTTTTGATATCATCTCAGGCGTCTGCCGTTCTTCCGGTATGATGCTTATCACCTCTTTGTTTAAGGAGACCGCTAGCACCCTTAGCTCATCCAAAAATTCTTGAGTGAGTTCGATGTTCCGCAGATACATAAGGTTGAAAGGGCTAATTTCGATTGCCTTTACAAGTGTTTCCGGGTGAAGACAACCTTCACTTATACTTTGAAAAGCGGCTTCGGGGTTTTCTTTAATTGCTTTAAGGAAAGCCAGTTGGCTGTTTATCATAAGAAACCTTATCATTTCAATTCATCAAATGAGTACCTTGGTTGTATTTTGATAATTGATCTGTGCTAGTGTCAAATTTTAAGCTAGAGGTGCCCTTTAGATCCTATTTTGTCACTGTAAAGCAAAACAACAAGCTGCGCTGTCGCCTAGCTTGTGCACCATCGGCATGATAGCGGTTGCTACCCTCATCCATACGTGGTCTAAATACATGTCCAAGCGCCCTACTCCTCTCTTCGGCACCTACGAATAGTTCAATGACCTGGACTTCAACGGATTCTGTCGGGAGCGGCCCAGGGAGACCTGGCGACCACTTAGAGAGACGGTGAGCTGGTTGCGATCACCATGTTGCTCGCTTGATACGTCCACCAGAGTTCCAGACTTTTGCACGACATTGGCTCGGTTGTCATCTCGACGTGAACAGCAAGAGTGTGGTTTGTAACTCAAGCTCATAAGCAACAGCCTGGCCGAGCCTGGTCTTGCCCGTACCGCAGGCAATATGGACTTGAACGCGGTAGTGAATTCGAAAGCCCTCAAAACATCATTGAAGACGTTCGTGTTGATGATCGCCAAGCGTCGAAAGATCTAAATTCATCTTGCAGATGATGCCCTGCCCTGATGATGTCTGGCATCAACAACACAGGACATCATGGCGCAGAAAAGCATTTTGAGAGGCCATTGAAAGCCTCTCATTGAAAATTCACACTACGCAGTGCCGTGGTCAGTTTCCAGTTGGCGCTCAGCCTTGCCCAATCATAAGGCTTGTCCATCCGGAAGGAGACGACACCTCCATTGACTTCCAGCCTGTCCTGGGGGCATCGGGTTCGTCCATGCCAGCCAGGTGCCTGATGATCGATGTCAAAAGGATTTTGTCCTTATCCTCAAGTGACGATGGAGGTAGGTCAATATTTACCAGGCTCTCGTTCTGCTTATACATTTTTCCAAACGAGTCGGTATGCTGGTTTATCAGGGCTTCGCGCCATTCGTTGTCATAGAGAATCATCCCTAAATGGCAGTAATGACGCCCATTTATCTGCTTTGAAAGTGGATTTTTCCAAAGAATATAACCTGTCTTGGAGTTCGGCCAGTTCCGCCTCATGTCGTCCAGGGCCGCCTTCATCATGCTGTTTGCGGCGCCATCTTCATGGTCGTATGGCGTTCTGCTGGCAGCGCACAGGTAAACCGGAACGATGCCCAGATCTGGCTCGTCAATCAGCATGGACGGTGAACCAAAAGCGGCCTCCTCGTCATAGCTTTCATCATCCAGGACATTCCAGCCAATGCTGGTCAGGATGTTGAACCAGCAAGCAGGTTCTATACCCCCGGAAAGGCGTAGTCGATCTTCGAAATTGGAAAAGTCGTACCCCTCCGGCATGACATCCCCAAAGATTTCTTTTGAGGCTTTTGCAAAACTTTCCTGATCGTCCATGTCGAATGCTTCGAACATTTCCATCAGGTTTAATCCGCCTGCATCCGATGGCTCATACATCTTTTCAAGATTAAGGGAAAATCGCTTAAAGGCCTTTTCTGATGATGGCGACAGATGAGAGATGATGTACCTGGCGTGGGCATCTTCCATCGCGTGGATATCAATCAGTCTTTTTCTAAATACCCGGTGCCGCTGCTTTACCGACTTCTTGCCAATGGCATTGTCAGGCAAACTCGGGCGCAGCGTACTTATGGCATGAGCCATTTCGTCCCAGCTGCTAAAGCCACAGATATGGGACAGCGTTGAAGCTGACTCATGCGCGGTGGCTCCTGTAGAAACCGAGTAGGCGTCAATCCACCCTTGTGCCCTTTCCAAGCTCTGCAATACGAAACGCTCGTCCATCATCGCCACACCTCATCTTAGAAAATACGATCAGCTTATCGCAAATCGGCGAAAAAGCCATTAAAGCTAGCGTGCTCTCGGCAAATGGCGCCAAAGAAAGTTGTATATTCATCCGAGAGGTGCTGCCTGGTCATCTTCCATGAACCCGCATCCACATCTCTGGCCAACCTCAATGCGCCTCTGCCCTGTCGAACATTTATAGCATTGATGACTTTCATTAGGGCATCACTGTTTTTGGGTTGCTCATCGAACAGATCTCCCGTCAAACCTTAAGACTTGACCAGATGGCTCAGTATAATGCCAGCCTTCGCTTATGTAATGCCTCGACATTGTTTTCAAATCAGGCGCCATCGTCTAGCCCGATTTGGCTATCAAGATCAGTCACCTATCAGGTTAATCGGCCTAAGGAAGACACATCACAGCGCACCATCTTTTGCCATTTACGCGTCTTGTGGGAGAATCTCCGAAATCCATCTGTGATCTAAATCCATGTCCAAGCGCCCTACTCCTCTCTTCGACACCTACGAGCAGTTCAACGACCTGGATTTCCACGGCTTCACTCGTGAGCGCCCCATGGTCATGGAGTTTCTGAAGGCTCAACCAGACGCCGTAGGAGCTTTGGATTCGTACCGCCTTGTGAGGCTATTCCTCAAGCAATACAACGGCGTGGCCACCACCTACAACAGCTACCGCACCCACATAGAGCGCCTTTTGCTGTGGAGCATTTTGGTTGCAAAGAAACCGATTCTCAACCTCAAGCGGACTGATGCTCAGGACTTCATTGCCTTTTGCCAGAATCCGCCAGCTGAGTGGATAGGCCCAGTCACGAAATCAAGGTTCATCAGGATCGGAGGCCGCAAAGCATCTGATTCTGACACCTACGTGGTGAACGAAGAGTGGCGGCCTTTCAATTGGGTCGTGTCAAAAGCTGCTCGCAAGCAAGCATCGGAAAGCAATCAGGCACTGAAGGTAGAGCAATTCTCGTTCAATCAGGCCTCACTGAACGCATTGTTCAATGTTTGCAGCAGCTTTTACGAGTTCATGTTTCACGAAGGCCTGGGGGAATCCAATCCCATCAAGTCGGTTAAACAGCGCAACCGCTACAAGAACCAGGGCAAGGATTCAGAAGACGGTCAGGACAAGAATTCAGCTTTCCTTCAACAGGATGCTGGCGATGCCAGGGTGCTCAGTAAATTTCAGTGGGTTTATATTCTCGAAACCGCTGAAGAAATGGCCGATGAAGATCCGCCCCATGAGCGCACATTATTCATCATAGCTTGCCTGTTCTCCATGTACCTGCGTGTATCGGATATCGTAGGCCGTGATAACTGGACACCAACCATGGGCGCGTTCCGGTTGGACTCCGAAGGTAACTGGTGGATGCATGTCATCGGCAAAGGAAACAAGAAGCGCAAGGTGTCGGTGAAGCAGGAGTTCGTTGATACGTATCTAAAGCGTTATCGGCTCAGCAGAGACTTGTCGCCCTACCCCTCCCATGCTGAGAAAACACCATTGCTCCAGACTGCATATGGCCGTGGGGGGCTATCCGACCGCCACATCAGGACACTTGTTCAAGAGGTCTTCGACAAGGCGTTCATGAAGATGAAGGCTGAAGGGCGCGTTGAGAGCGAGGTTGCTCAACTACGCTCGGCATCGCTTCACTGGCTGCGTCATACCGCTGCTACATTTGATGCAGAGATCAGGCCTGTAAAGCATCTTCAGATCGATCTCGGTCATGCTCATCAGTCGACGACCGAGAATGTTTACTACAATGCGATTGATGATGAGCGCGCTCACACTTCAAGAAATCTGAGTATTAAGGATAGGTAGTCTATCCAGCGGAGTGAGTCACATGAGCAAATTTGAACTTTTGCAGGATCTGGAAAATCAGCGTGCCGCTCTGGATAAACAGCGTGCAGCCCTGGAAAAGAAAATCTCAGATGTTAGTGATCAAGTAAAGGCGCTAAGTGATATCACTAACGAAATCAAAAAAGGTGCTAAAAAGCGTGGACTACGGCTGCGAGACATCGCGCTGGCCATTTCACCAGAGCTCAATCCAGATGAGCGAGCTCATAATGGTAACTTCGTGGATCAAGACCAGATTGACATGAGTTACATCAGCTTTAATCGAACTCATTATACGGTCAGGGTTAAAAGGCTTAGTCTGCGTGTATCGTTCCATATCACCAGCGCTGTCACTAAAGAGCAGGCCCTCCAAAAAGCAATCGAATACAGAGATTCTTTGTACTTAGTATACGACTTGCCATCGAGACTTTCAGACTCCCCAATTGTGAGAGTAAATAGTAGACATCGTGAAGATGGTCTTTCCGGAGTGCACCTTGAAGTTGAAAGGAGGGCGGCTAAAAGCTATGGGTATTTTACTTGCAAATATTTTGATGAAGGAAAGTGGAAAAGAAAGAGATTTAATATTGGGAAACTTGGATACATACCCGCGTGGAATAAGGCAGTTGCACTTCGCTTAAAGCATCATCCAATTGGATCTTTTGGCCGTATTGAAATACAAATGCCTACGCATGAACAATATCTTGCCATAAAAGACGCTGCGCCGGATGTCCCAAATCCATTTTGACTATTTCAAAAATATATTTCACTAAAAGTATAATTAAATTATTTTTATAAATTCACTTAGTGTTAATAATTTCAAGCCCAGCCTTTTCAAGGGCTTCAATTCTCTCTTTATCAGGAGCAGCCAACATTCTATGCCGGGTGGTTCTTATCCAGAGGCCAAGTTTATAGCCGCTTGGGCTTATGTAGTTATTCGGCACGTTAGAGTTGCCGAATTTATTTTTGTATATCTTTATCTCGCTCAGCCCTTTTTCAAAGGCAGCAGCCTCTGCGTTGAAGATAAAATTGATTGACTTAAGCCGTGAAATTCTTTCCTCAGACATTTTCGAGGATGCATAGGCTTGCCGCTGGTTACTAACCCAGTTCCCCAGGGCGAAACCATCTTCGGTTCGAAAGGACAGTGGAGGATGCTTCCCTTCGTTCTTCTCCAGGTAATCCATCAACAAATCGAATGCCTTGTCCCAGGCATTATCAAAGCGTGATTTAAGATTTACCCCGATTGACTTTAATAACCTAGCCCTTTCTTCAGGAATTCTTCTATTTCGCTGGTTAGTTATCCAAACTCCAAGTTCTCCGTCTTGAGCCAGGGCCTTTTCGATAGATCCTAGATCCTGAATCAAAGATTTCAGCTTGTTGAATTTTTCCATCCAAGAATCTTCCGCTGGCGAAAACGAAAATCCAGTGTTTCTAAGAGCATTTTCACGCTCCATCGTCATTTTATTGGCTTTCTGTGATTTTCTCTGGTCAGAGCACCAATAGCCAAGCGCAAAACCTTCTGGTGTAACGTGACTCAAAGGTACGTTTGCCGTACCGAACATTTCTTTATAATTCAGAACTTCTCTGAACGCCTCATCCCATGATCTCTGTGCCGGCTCGAATTCAAACCCTGCTTTGGCGAGTTCAGCTTTGCGCTCGTGGTTCAGCATACCTGTTCTGGCCAGGCTTCTCTGAGTGACACACCACGCACCCAGGCGGAAGCCGGACGCGCTGATGTAGCGCTTGGGGACTCGCAAATGTCCGAAATGATGGCCGAAACGTATTAACTCTCCAAACGAGCTATCCCATCTGGAGGTTAGTCTATCAATCATCTTGAATCTGATTGACCGATACGCTTGTTCTGTAACGTCAGCGGTGGCCTGAATGACTACTTTGTCCAGCACCTCGATGCGTTCATTAGACCAATCCTTTTGAGGCACGTCCCTTCTTATTGTTCTAAGTTGATTGATGTACTTGGCATCCATCTCCGCCAGGCTAGCAAGCACTCGCCAGATATGGCGCATTGATGAAGACTCAAGCATTTGTTCTACGCTTTCACCCTCAGTTAACCTGAGCGGGATAAGTACGTAGCCCATGGTCTTGCCAGGCGCTTTGCGTAACGCTCTGCCCAGGGTCTGAATTATGTCTGTTTCACTGCTACGCGGATCCATGAAGGCGACAAGATCGGTTACCGGAACATTAGTACCTTCAGAGAGACATCTTGAGCATGAGACGACAGCTGTATCAGACTCAGCGAAACGCTTAAGGATGCCATGACGCTCGCCCTCTGACATTGCGCCGTCAACATGCCATGCTTCGAGTGGCTTACCCTTATGCCCCGCAACAAGCTTTAGTGCTTCAGAAAATATTTTGGAATACGATATGCGCTGATGAAAGGTGAATGCCTTATGCGCATTGACATTTTCCATCGTCTGCAAAAGTGACGCGGCCTTGAAAATCAAGTCATGATCGAATGTATTCAGTAGATACTGATCCACAAGCGAAGAATCCTGGATTGATACAACTATCTGATAGTCGCAGATGATTCCGCGTTCGATGGCTTCGTGAAGAGATAGCTCGTAAACAACAGGGCCGAATACCTCCTCGTTTGACATGCTATAAACCTGATCCTCCTCGCCTTCTTCAGTTACGATAAGGCGCGGCGTTGCGGTCAGAAATAGCCTTTTTTCAATTCTTAAATCAACGTGATTATTCAAGCCAAAGCTAAAACTTTTGTCTACGTCACCGACCACTCGGTGGGCTTCATCAAAAATGCACAAATCAATGATCAACCCCATTGGCAAACCCATCGCAAGCGATGGCAGCGAGTGGTAGGTGCAAAAGATATAGGTAGGCGCATCGAAGGATCGAGTCTCGAAGAATCTACCAACCTGATCAGGCGATGTAGTTACCTCGATGGGTATATCAACAACATCATCGATCTCGTCTTGATCACCAACACTCTGGTCACTGCAAACACAAAGAACATCCTGATGACGAAGATTTCCTTCAGTAATCCAGGTATCCAGTGTCTGACTGATCAATGGCAGTGATGGGAACAGAAGCAGCGTAACGCGTGATTCAAGTTCATAAGCGACAGCCAGGCCAAGCCTGGTTTTGCCTGTGCCGCAAGCCATGTGGGCTTGGACGCGGTCATGCTTATCGAAGGCTTCAATACAAGCATGAAGGCCTTCTTCCTGATGTTCGCCGAGAGTTGAGAGGTCAAATTTCATGGCGCAATGCTACTGAAATTTTCTAGAGAAATCTTCTTGCTGCCGCCCAAAAGCCAATCTCACGTCTCAATGGTTTGTGTAGGTGCATTATCTGGCCTGAGGCAAATCACCCCACTGAGTGGTAAATTCAGGAGACAGATGCTTTCGACTCATCTTCCAGGATCCAGCATCCACATCCCTGGCCAACCTCAGAGTTCCCCTACCCTGACGAAGGTTGATCGCATCCATCACCTTCATCAACGCTTCGCTATTCTTTGGTTTGTCGTCAAAGAGATCGGCAGTCATGCCCTTGGCATCAACCAGGTGGCTGAGCACGATACCCGCCTTCGCATAGGCGACTCCATCCACATAAAAGCCCCGCAATGCTTCTAGCGCTGCCTGGGTGAGAACCCGAGTGTCTTGGGTCGGGTGTGCCAGTTTGACCATTACCGAACGACTGAAAGGCCTTTCTGTCCTGAATAAGCTACTTCTGGCAAACACCTGCATGCACTGCGCCAGGCTCTGCTGCCTTCTAAGCTTTTCTGCTGCTACCGCAACAAATCGTGAAACAGCATTTTCAAGCTGATAGAGATCGTAAACTTTGGATCCAAAGGATCGTGTGCTGGCGATCATTTGCTTCTTTTCAGGGCTTTCACATCCAAATGCATAGCTGCACATGCCATTGAGCTCGCGTGCAGTGCGTTCGATGTTCACGTTCATCTGGCCCCTAAGCCACTTGGGGTCGGCCAGGGCAAGATCCAAGGCACTATGGATGGACATCGTCTTAAGCTTCTCGGCTGTTCTGCGCCCAACGCCCCAAACCTCACTTACAGGGGCATACGCCAGTAGCTTCCTCTCCTTCACGACATCATCGAGTACAACCACACAACCCGTTTTGTGCTTCCATTTTTTTGCGGCATAGCTTGCCATTTTGGCGAGTGTCATCGTTCGGCCTATCCCAACGCCAACAGGCATTCCGAGTCGTTTCATGACCTGCTTTTGAACGACCCTCCCCCACGCCTCCAGCTCAGCGACACCAGAGAGATCAACGAAGCATTCATCGATGCTATAAATGACTGCGCGTGGCGCGTGCTCAGCTATCACCGCCATAATCCTGTTGCTCAAGCTCTGGTAAAGCGAATAGTTGGAGCTGAACACGGTCACTTGGCCAGATTCGATCAGATTCTGGATTTCAAACAGTGGCTGCCCCATCTTGATGCCCAGTTTCTTGGCCGCATCAGTCCGGCTGACAATCGCGCCATCGTTGTTTGAGGCAACGACGACTGCCTTATCTGCCAGCCATGGCTTGAAAAGGATTTCTGCTGAGCAATAAAACGCGTTGCAATCGATGAGCGCGATCATGGCGTTAGAGCTTGTGAAGCACCCATTTGCAGACACCCCATACCAGCAATGTCTCACCCTCCCCCAAGATGATGGGTTTGTATCGCTTGTTTTCTGGCATAAGAACCGGCCTGGACTCCTCATCATGCATAAGGCGCTTGACCAAAAACTCGTTTTCAAGACAGGCAATGACGATGTCACCGTCGACAGCTGTTTTCGCCTTGTCAACAATGAGGATGTCATCATCATGGATGCCAGCATCGATCATGGAATCGCCGCTAGCCCTGAACAGAAAGATGGACGATGTGGGGCTTATGCCCACCAGGTCATCCAGGGACAGATCTGGCTCATGGTAGTCGGCGGCAGGCGACGGAAATCCGCAGCTTACCCGGCCTAGAAAGCCCAGGGTGGTGCAGCTATTGGAGCCTGCGGCAGAGAGAAAATGCGCTTTCACGGGCAGCACTGTATGGATGGACAGTGTTGAATGATAGCTTTGGAGAGCCTAGTCCGAAAGGGGCTGCTGACTAATGGATGGCTACAGAATCTGAGAGGCGTCTAGGCTTTCAGGGCTCGAAATCAATTTTGGATTTTGAGATTTGCCTTATTTGACTGAAGAATTTGCTTGATGAGTCAAGGCCATGATTATCGAAAGATCTTAAAGCTCTAGACACGACATCTGTTTCGACCGTAGCTTGAGATTCTTGGAGCAGGCTGCTAGACAACATGATAAGCCTACCAAGCTTTCGGCAAGTAGGATCAATTTCAGCTTCGATACAGGCGGAGCGCATTGCTTCTTTACCAATTGGGCGCCAATTGATTTCAATTCCATGCGTATAGGCAAGCATAGAGAGAAGATGACGCTGCGTTCGACCATTACCCTCCCTAAACGGGTGGATAAAGTTTACCATCCCCAAGTAAATTCCAGCTTTTTCTGAAAAAGACTTTAAATCATGTTCACCACGAATCAAAAGAGAAGATTCTACTAAAAAATCATCGACTTTCTTAAAGCTATCTATAATTAATCTATGATTAAGGAAGACGGTACTCCCCTTCCCAATGTCTGTTTCTCTTATGCTGCCTGCCCATGGATAAACATCTTGAAAAAGATGCCTATGAACAGCTTTTGCATGCGCTAGACCGAACGTTCCTTCAATTGGAGATTCGAAAATCTCGATAGATCGTAGCTCAGACATTGTAGCCTCAAACTCATTAAGAGTTGAGGTGTCTCTAATACTCTTTGTATTGATTAAAACGCCGTTATCGTAAACGTGAGGATCATCTATCCCTTCGCCATGATCAACGTAGTAGTGTGGATCATCATGGCTCAAGGCTGTAATCCGCCCGCGCTTTTTTTATTGCCTGACTAATGGTTATTTCACCATTCACATATCTTTCAGAAAGTGATTTAGCCTTATCAGTCTGAGGAATTCCTTCAATTAGAGCAGAGGCCCTAGCTTGATCAGCATAATTTTTACGCTTTTGAGTTTCACTTAGCAAGGCCATGTCAACCTCCAAAAGGTATCATTTTTTTAATTATAGCACATGACAACTAATATTTCAATATACAGATGAAATATGCTCAATTAATAACCTATAATCACCCAGGTCGATATAATAAGCACAACACCAGCTTTAGCTTGTGCGACATCAACTTGAAATCCTACATGACCTCGGTCTTCGACCGTCGCCCTTCAGGTGAGAAAGCTCTGGAAACTTGTAGGCTATCCTTCAGGCGTCAAAAAAGCCTTACTGATCTGGCTAAAGGAAAAGCCACGCGAAGCTAGAAAACGCATCTGACGATTCTTTTCATCTCGATCATGGGGCAAATCACCAAACTTTCTCTCTCTCGCCTGCATGGCGAGGTCACCCCAGCATTCGTCACTCTCGTTGAGGTGCGCGTCAATTATGTTTGATGGTATGCCCTTCTCCTTCATTTTGATTTTAGTCTTTATCGGCCCATATCCTTTTGATGTCTTGCAACTGCGCACATACATCTCAGCGTAGCGCTCATCATTTAAATAGCCTAACTCTTCCAACCTATCAAGTACTAAATCTACATCATCTTTATTTTCAGCATAGCCAAGCATCTTATCCATAACGGATTTTCTGGACATCTCTCTTTGTGAGAGTAGCCATAGACCATAGCCTTCAAGACCAGATTTGTCCTTTAATTTTTTCTCCTTAAATCTTTGCTTGAACATTCATTCTCCAAAAAGCAAAAGAAAGCGCAACATGATCATCGTTTGCACATTATTCGGCAGTAAAAGCCATATAGCAAGAATCGGCTAATACCATACACCGCAATGCTAAATGTGGGTCAAGACCTCGCAAAAGTCAATAGAAAGACCTTTTCGCACTCTCCGGAAGCATTGAAACTGCCAGCAAATGGGACTCAACCTCTCTGAATGCCTGTTAAATCCATTCACCTTATTTGCGTTTCTGAGTTTGAAAGCGGTTACATTCGTCGGGTATACTGAAGCCTATAGAGCTATCAAGTAACAGGTAGGCCACAGAATCTCAGAGTGGATTAAAATGAATGTAAATCTCGAAAATCTCGTCAGTTTAGTGCCGCCCGCTGCTGGTAAGCCTGATTATGAGGCTTGCCTTGACTCGATACCTGGGCTTGGTTTGCTTGGAGATACGCCACAAGATCCTCATCACCACGGTGAGGGGGATGTTTGGACGCACACAAAAATGGTGGTTGAAGCGCTTGTTGGCGATGCAGACTACGCCAGGGCTAATGACAAAGATCGCTTTTCTCTTTTTTATAGCGCTTTATTGCACGACATTTCGAAACCAGCGACCACTGTGATCGACGAGGTTACAAGGAAGATCTCTCAGCCTGGCCATTCCAGGCGAGGGTCTATTGATGCAAGATTATTATTGTGGCGGGCAGGAGTGCCATTCGAGCAGCGCGAGCAAATATGCAGAATCATCAGCGTCCATCAGCTCCCGTTTTTTGCGCTATCCGGGAACAATCAGGGCAAGAGCCCGGAGTACCTGATCAACAAACTATCGTGGGAGCTTCCGCTATGGATGCTTTGCGCTGTGGCCAAGGCTGACATGATTGGCAGGATCAGCCCGGATCGTGACAAGGTGCTCGTTGATATCGAAGTCTTCAGAATGATGGCGGAAGAAATGAATTGCCTTGATAAGCCGGCACAATTTGCTGATGCCTATACGCGCATGGCCTACCTCAATGGTGCAAATGTCTGTCCTGACTACCCTCTATTCAGAGAGTCTGAAGGGTCTAACGTCACCGTGATGTGCGGTATACCAGCGAGTGGGAAAGATAGCTGGGTTCGTCAAAACATGCCTGATCTTCCGGTTGTATCCTTCGATGACTCCAGGGCTGCGCTCAAGCTCGCTCACGGAAAAAACGAGGGCATGGTGGCGCATCATGCCGTAGATATGGCTAAAGAGCTATTGCGAAAGGGAGAGCCTTTCGTGTGGAACGCCACTCACCTATCCAGGCAAATGCGTGACAAGACGCTGGATCTTTTGCATCGCTACAACGCAGATGTAAATCTGGTTTACCTTGAGCAGCCAGAGCACATCTTGCTGGCCAGGAACCAAAGGCGGGATACGTCGCTCACCAACAAGGATCTGACGCGAATGCTATTCAAATGGGAGGTGCCTCTCCCAACAGAGGCTGCGAAGGTAAGCTATCTGGTTGAAACCCCCGAAAAGATGAAAACCAAGAAGCATGAAGTAGAGAGCAATGATAGCTCGACAAGGTCATTCCCATGAGTAGATCAATTTTACTGAGCCCATCTCTTTTTAAAGAACTGGTGATGGAACGTGATGATGGGGCATGCGTTTGCTGTAAAAAACGAGCTACAGCTGTACAGCATTTGCTAGATACAAGGCTATGGGAGGATGGGGGTCATTATCTCGATAACGGCGCATCCTTATGCACAGAGCACCGTGACGCACTGCTTAAGACCACGCTTTCCGTCGAATTGGTAAGGAATGCGGCAGGCATCAAAACGCCAATTCTTCCAGATTCATATTCATTGGATGAACGGTACGATTGCTGGGGAAACAGCGTCAGGCCGACTGGCGTGCGCTACAAGGGCGAGCTCTTCGACGAGCCAGATGTGCAACAGTGGCTGATCAAAGGCGAATGCCTTGATGATTTCAGCCCCTACTACAAATATCCCTCGACTCCCCACGTGCCCTGGTCTCAGGGCGTCCAGCGTGATGATCGGTCTTTGGCCAGTGATGCTCATTTCATCGGTCAAGAAGTCATTCTGACCGAAAAACGTGATGGGGAAAATGCCACCCTCTACGCTGATTATTATCATGCAAGAAGTCTTGACGGACGACATCACCCATCGCGTGATTGGATCAAGAATTTTTGGGGGCAAATCAAGCACGAGATACCGGAGGGCTGGCGCATCTGCGGCGAGAACCTGTTTGCTCGTCATTCTCTTGGTTACGACAACCTTGAATCATATTTTGAGGCATTTTCCATTTGGAATGAAAAAAACGTAAGGCTGTCTTGGGACGATACCGTCGCTTACCTGGACATGCTGGGTATCCGCCCTGTGCCTGTGATAGATCGGTTCATCTACTCACGGGATCGCGCTGAATCCATCGTTAAGGAGCTCGATCTTGAGCGCTGTGAGGGCTATGTGCTTTCGCTAACAAGGCCATTTAGCTACCGTGAATTCAGGCACTGCGTAGCCAAGTTCGTACGTGAAGGTCATGTTCAAACAGACAAGCACTGGATGAATCAGGCTGTCGTATCCAATTGCTTAAACAAAGATAAAAAGAGCGTTAATAAAATCAATAGAAAAGAAACAGATTGTCAATACGACTCTTAGAAATTAACCAAGAGCTCCAACAGAAACAATGCTGCCTGTATTTTTACTTGAAAATCAAATCAATCGAAAAATACGCGCTGCAACAATATAAGCAGATTAAACAAATGAACTATAAACGAATGTTAGAAGAAAGATTCAGGGATGAGGAAAAAATAGGCGTTTACTAGGAGGACTATGTCACGGGTTTGTATGAAGATGAATTTAAGAAAAAGCACCCTGATAAAGAGTTTTCTGGGGTCTCGTACCTGCCTAATGGCGAGCAATTTTTCATCTGCACCAACTCAGCCATCTTCGTGATAAAAGAAATGGGTGAAGGTGAGCTATACGGCTTCAGTAGTGAAGAAAACCCATCTGCTACGCACAGTGAAATTCAGGGCAGTGATGGGCATGATTTTGCTCTGTTAAGGGGGCGGTATATTGTTGACTTGTGGATCAGCCACTTCACGGGATGTGAAGAAAAGGTCGTTTACGATCTGCTAGACAAACGGGATCATGCCAAGATCAAAGAAATCTATGGCGACCTGAATGCGTGGAAGCGCTACGATAATGTACAAAAGGTCTGGGTGCCTTATCGATAACTACCAGATGCTCAAAGGCCTAAATTAAAAGTTGTTGGTCATACAGAAAACTGTGTCCACTCTATGTTTTGAAAATCTTTGGCGGGGTATTTTCCAACCCTGCCAAACCAGGATAGCTCAAGAAAAATTATATTCAGTACATCGCCCTGATTGATGACTGGTTGGTCTTGATGAGCATGGCTAATGATGCTGAAAGCGTACCAATATCAGTAGCTCCAATTTTGCTACCAAATTGCATCAGGCTTCTGATTGCATCCGAGTCCTTTAAAATATCTTCCATGTCGTTAACCAAAAGCTCTTCACGTTCACCTTCTGTCAAACAGCCCATTACATCTTTTATGTTTATGCCTCCCTGCCCAGGCTGAATTCCGTTTGCGCTCATAATCTGTAACATTTGAGCATTAATCTCATTTAGGCATTCGGCTACGGTTTTTACGCTTGATTCGATTGCTACAGGGGATGGTATACCATCCGTGCCCATCAGGGCTTCATCCTGGGTCGGAGTAATGTCGATCTGTTCACTTTTTACATGTTTAACGTCGCTGATATCAATCGCATCCAAAGCGGAATTCTGTTTTTTTCCATCATTGATCTCGTAAAACTCAACTAGGTATCCACGCAGGGAAAGGAGTAGATGGAAGAAACTTCTATCGACAGGAAAACCTGCATTAATGGCAAATGGGTAGTTCCCGATATAGTAGCTTATGGCATGCAAAATCAAGGGAATTGCTTGCGCATGGTTTTTTATTAACACACTTTTCAATTCTGACATAAAGGGGTCTTTATGATGGCTTGCGTCAAAAGCGGAGGCTATTTCATCGGTTATACTGTACGCAGCCAACCGCGATTTGATTTGGATCATGTTGCAGCTAATGCTACTATCACCAGTTATTTCGGTTTCACCGTAATATGGCTCAACCGATTCCTTGTAGACCTCTGGCGTGTTTCCAGAAAGATCAACAACATGTACCATTTCAGCCGTTTTCGTTGGATATGATCTGTTAAGACGATTAATAGTCTGGACGAGTCGCACGCCTTCCATTTTTTGATCGATGTACATCGCCATCAACTTAGGCTGGTCAAATCCTGTTGTGTACTTGTTTACGACGATTAAAAATTGATATTCATCAGTATCAAAGCTAGATCGAATCCACTGGTCGTCGCTTTTTACATACCCCAACCCACATAAAACAGATGAAGGAATCTCATCAGGGACATCCAGTTCTGGTAATGATGCTTTTCCCGTGTAGCTTATTAAAGTCTTGTAGCCAAGACCTTTGCTATTGATCAGCCTATCAATGATTATTTTATAGGCAATAGCGGATTTTATGTCGTTTGCTACGATCATCGCTTTGGCCCAAGGTGAGACTGGGTATACGCTATTCAAAAAATGGTGAAGGATATACTCGGATTTTAGCTTGATCATTGGCTCAGATCTTAAAGCTGACTTGAACACTTCCCCTTTAAAGTTCTTTGCGTCAACTTCAATATGCTCACTGCCAGGATCGACGGTGGTCGTAAATACAAAAGAATTGAAGCTAACTTTCTTTAGAACGTTTACGATGAAACCTTCTGCAATCGCCTGGCGCATCGAGTAGACATGATCTGGCTTTCCGAAGATGTCGAGCGTTTTGGAGGTAGGCGTTGCGGTGAAGGCATAAAGAACCATATTCTCACCGATGTTCTCACTAATTTTCTCAATCATCGTATTTGACATTTCACCGCTCTGAGATGAGTGGGCTTCGTCAATAATAATAGCTACACGCCCGCTTTTTACAGCACGCTTAACTCCTTTAAAGGCATGATGAAATTTATGCAGCGTGGTGATTATGTTCTCTTTGTTGCGGATAAGCTTGGCAAGGCTTTTCGATTTACCAGCGTGGGTAAAATGCTCAGCCTTATCAAACCCGCTCATAGCTTCTTTCAGCTGATTGTCTAGCATCTTTCGATCAGTTACGAGGATAACTGAATCAAATACCATCCTTCCCTTCTGGTTAAGTCTTGTTAAGTGATGAGCCAGCCATGAAATGGTCTTCGTCTTCCCCGATCCAGGAGAATGTTGAGCAAGCAGTCGTTTTTTGGTTTGCCTGGAGTCGCAGAAAGACCTGGCTTCCTGCTTCATATGCTCAACACAATCCCACTGGTGAAAGCGTGGAAAAACCAGACGCCCGTTTTCAACAAACAAATAATCTGAAATCAGCTCAAGAAGATTATCGCGAGCAAACACACGCTCCCACAGATAGCTCGTCGCATAACCACTTGGATTTACTGGGTTGCCACCGCCGTCTTCTGTGCCTGTGTTAAACGGCAGGAAGCGCGTCTGAGTGCCGCATAACTCGGTCGTGACGTAAACGTACTCGTTGCTTATTGCAAAATGAGCCAAAGCCCCCGTGAGCGGCTTCAGGATGGGTGACACTGTTGGGTAACGCCCTGGCTTTCTGTACTGATCCATAGCATCTTCCACGCTCTGCTTGGATGAGTGCTTGAGCTCCCAGGTAAAGATGCAAATGCCGTTTAGGAAAAATGCTATATCTATCCTTCTTCCATGATCATCTATGTATAGCTGCTGAATAAAAGTTAGATGATTGTTTTCATGTTGTTTTTGAATTTTTTTATTTGAGCCAGCGACATCAGGGAGTCCCATTAGCTTGATCTCATCACCAAACTCCAAGAGAAACCCTTTCCGTAATGCTGAAAGTGTACCTTCTTTATCAATGGCGGAACGTACATCTCTTATGAGTTTTTCATCAGCTTTTTCATGGAAGGCCTGAACATAAAGATTATAAGTGTTTGAATAGTACGATTGGATCCACTCGATGACGTGACTGTCGATGAAACCTGTCTTCTGGTTGAAGTCTAGACTGCTGGCCTGGACAATATAACTGCTTGCCGACAAGTAGGATACAATGCTTGATTCGAAAGACTGCTCATTGAGGTTGTTTCTAGACATTGAAATGGCCTTATTATTTTTAAGCCATTATGCCATGCTTTGATTTAATGCAAACCCTAAACTTTCTATATAGCCAAACATAGCCATATGGCAATAAAAACCCGGAGCATAACGTCTCCGGGTTGTTTGTTCGTCTACCTGTTACCTGAGGTCAATCTTTCCAGTCACCGCTTCTGTGATGATAGATTGGCGCTTTTCCTTTAATAGATTTATTAATTTTAGGCTTTTTTCTAATAGAGAGTCGATTCTTAGGGTAAAGCTATCAAGATATGTTGCAATTGAGATTCGTTCGGCCAAGTCAATTGGAACGCAAACGATTTTTTCTTGAATATCTGTAGCGGTAATGAGCGGCTGAGCATTTCTCGAAATATCCATCTCAAAGTTTATCGACTGGAGTAAATAATAATCAAATCTTGGTGCAGTAAAGCTTTTATTAGAATAAATTAATGCATTATCAGAAACGCCGGATGCTTCATCAATAAATGTAATTGAGCCTGCTGAACCTACTCTTCCTATTAGTACTCCGGGTGATCTCATGGAGGCTCTATCTGAAAAACCGATCACCCCATTAGCTCCATACAGAGGGTATACGCCTTGAAGAGACTTATTATCTTTTCCGCTGTAGGCTTTAGCTTCCCATTTAATCCTCTTGATCACCCAATGCTCCGGCACCTCCCCCATCCACTCAATCCCCGAATCCTTCATCGGCACATTTGGGTTCAAACCCTTGGTTACCGCTTCGGTGATGACGGCTTGGCGTTTTTCTTTGAGGAGTTTGATGAGGTTGTTGCTTTTTTCGATCAGGGTGTCGATGCGGGCTGTTTCTTGTGTAATGTATTTGGCTATTTTATTTTGTAAAGATAAATTTGGAATGGCTAAAATGCAGTTTGCGAAATCATCGTAGCGCACCGACTTGCCATCTCTAATTCCAATATTATATGCGCCTAGCATCCCGATAAATAGATTGGACTTAAATACATATTTCCAATATTCATGGCATATTGCGGAGTTCGGCCTTAAAACAGTATATGCTGGGCTAACACAGCCGTCATAACTAGACATCTCAAATCCGCCCTCAAAACTTCTTAGGCTGATTAGAAAGTCTTTGCATAATATTTTTTTAAAACCGTTAATACCTGTATGGGCTAGAGCATATTTGACTCCTTCCATCTCCATAAGAAGACTCTGGGGTAATACTCCATACTTTTGAGAAGAAGATAGCTGAACATCATCTTCTGTTCTTCTTTCCGAAACATTACTAAAAACATGTTGCGCCCTCACTCGCATCCAATCTGATGGGCATTCTGATTCAAATATATTTATAGGATTCATACAGCCACCTCGCCCAATAGACTCATGAATTCTGCCGTCAATTCCTTGATTTCAAAATCAATCTCATCGCTAGATCGGGCCTTCTTGAATTGATAGAAGTACCGATTGAAACTGATTTCTGTACCGACTTTTCCGACCTTACCATCCTTATCATCACGCACAGCTTCATCGATCCAGGCGTCAGGCGCATGAACCAATACCTCATTCGTAAAGTAGGTGGCAGTGCAGGTTCCGAAAGGAATGGACTCACTTTCTTTCAGGGACTTGTCAGAAGCGTAGGACACCACGACCTGTTTTCCATTGACGACAGCGTTGTACAAGCCATAGAGCGGTTGGGCCACAGCCGATTTTGGATAGATCTTGGAAATGACTCGTGGAGCTGACTCATCGGTGCCAAATTCTTCAAGCAAAGCCTTGATCTCTTTTGTGCTGTACGCCCGGTTCACGTCAATTCCTTTGATACGTAAAGGCCGTTCGATGCTGATTTTTCGGAAGCTGAAGTCGTCATTGCTGAAAATTTTGGAAATCTTGCTTGGCTCAAATCTCATGTAAATGTCTTTGATTTGGCTGATGGTCTCGTCTGTGAGCTCCATCCGCTTGCTGCCAAGCGGCTTGCGCATCTTGGAGCCAAGATCTCTGGCATCGATCAGCTGCACCTTGCCCTGGCGGTTCGCTTCTTTGCGGTTGGTCAGGAAGAGGATAAACGTACCGATCCCGGTGTTGTAGAACATGTCGGTCGGTAGCGCGACGATTGCATCAAGGTAGTCATTCTCCAGCAGATAGCGGCGGATCTCTGATTCACCACTGCCTGCGTCACCATTAAAAAGAGGCGAGCCACTATGGACGACACCGATGCGGCTACCGCCTTTCTCAATGGGTTTCATTTTGCTAAGCAGGTGCTGTGTGAACAACATCTGGCCGTCACTGACCCTTGGCAGTCCACCCTTGAATCGATTCGTTGTTGAGCTAAGCTCGGCCTCGACCTCGGATTTTGCGTTCTTCCAGTCAACGCCATACGGCGGATTAGCGCCCATATAGTCAAAGCTTTCATCTGGATGAAGGTCTTTCATGAGCGTATTGCCCAGGCGAATGTTTTTGATCTCCTGTCCCCGGATAAGCATGTCTGCTTTGCAAATCGCATAGGTTTCAGGATTGATTTCCTGACCATACGTTTTGACCCTTAGCTTCGGGTTTACGGTTTCCATCTTGTCTTGACCAGCGGAGAGAATCCCTCCTGTCCCACTGGTGGGGTCATAAAGCTTCACATGCTTGTATTCGGTGTTGATTGCCGAGCCACTATTGGCGACATCGGGAGCCAGCAGGATCTCCATCATCAGGTCAATTGCGTCTCGTGGCGTATACTGCTCACCAGCTGGCGACAAATCGTTGAATTGACGAAGAAGCTCTTCAAACAGAAGCCCCATGTCATGGTTGCTGATTTCGTTTTCGTGCAAATCTACCTTGGAGAAATCACGCACACAGCCTTCTAGGATGCCAAGCTTCTGAAGCTCGACAATCTCATTGGAAAATTTCAGCTCGCCGTAGATGTCTAAGACGCTTGGGTTGAACGATTTGCAGTATGCGAGAATATTTGTGTACAAATTCGATTTGTCACGATTCATCTCGCTAAAGGTGATCCTGGTGGAGCTGAAAAACTGATGGCCGCTGATGCTGGTCAGGTCTCTGACCTGCTCTTCGGTGAGATCGCTAACGCTGTCCACCTCAAGCGCTTCGTATGCCTTGGCCACCTCTTCACGCGTGTCTTCAAGCACGCATTCCATCCTGCGAAGCAGGGTAAATGGAATGATGACGCGGCGGTAATCGTTGGCCTTGTAGCTTCCGCGCAGGTTTTCCGCAATGCTCCAGATCGTACTGAATAGTTTTTGGCGTGTGGTAGACATCAGATGGGCCTTTTCGTGTCAATAAAGACCTATCGTAATACAGGCGCATTGGATTGACAACTGCATTCAAGGCCTTATCATAGCAGCCATTCACAAGGCGGAAACGGCGACCTTACGGCATCCACTTCATGAAAAATACGAAATTTGGTACTAAGAAGGTAGCTAAATTTTCTCAATTCTGAACCATGGGCCTGGGGCTCAGAGCGCAGAACCGCCACACCTTTATACTTATAGGCTGAATCATGAGAACGATTAAATTTCTTAGCGTGGACGGTACTCCTCATCAGATAAGTTCTGATAAGAAACCTGAGTTTACCTATTCACATAATCCATTTTGCGACTACAAGCCTAATCTTGGCGAACTGATTGATTATGCCATGGAGATGGCTGTAATTTGTAAATCACTTAATGACAGTGATAGGCCTTTGGTGTTGCAGAATCTATTAATGCTTAGAGGCATGCTAGATACGGATAGTCATCAGATTTACGAACTTTATAAAGTTACGAAACCATGGTATCTGAAGGAAAACTTCAAAAACGAAATCGAAATGGCGAAATACATTCATGCTGTCGACTTCATTCAAAACCGAATATGCTATGTATATGGCAATTACCAGTTTAATATTTTCGACAGGCAATATAAATCTGAACTTACATCAATGATATTTGGAGGAGTCAGGTATGGGGTTACTATTCCAAATGAAGTAACCGTTGAAATCGATGGTGATATTCTTAATCAGGGTGACACGTTTTATGTCAGGCAGAAAAGGTTGCACATTTCAAACACGCTTGATTACGGAGCAAATCGTAAAATTGTAATAAATCCGAAATCTTTGCAAGAGTTTACGCTTGAAGGTGAAGATGGACTGAGATTGCCATGTGAGACACCTTTTCCGATTTCATCCTCAACGCGTGATTCTCTAATTACTTTATATCACAGTATTGATGTAGAAATTCCATTGGGATGGGTAACCTCAATTGTTGAGTTCGATTACATTGATGGAAAAAGAGTAGAGGTTGAGAGAAAAGTTAAAGAAATAAAGTCTAACGGTAAAGAGCTAAAATCTATCGACACCGTGAAGATGAAGCATAACGAAATCATGCTGCATGTTGAAAAAGAGAAAGTTAAATGGATTAAATCTCATAAAGCTCATGCTATGAAAGACTTGATAATGAACATGAGTGCTGGTGAATTCGTAAAAATGAGGAATGCCGCATCTGAGCTTTCCAAAATAAAAACTAAACCAAGATTATCCGTATGGGTTGAAGGCAATAAATGGGATACGTCCCCTGCGTGCATTTTCAGAATTAATCCAGAGTACAGAACAAATGGAGTAATTTCGGCTATATTTGCATGCTCTAAATATCTGTCGATTGACCATGTGCAAGCAGTCATCCAACAAGACACTCTCCAATCTGTTCTTGATGAAATAATTAAAATTAATCCTTCGCTCTTTGCTTACGTCCCAGAACAATACGAGTCCAAAGAAATGGGGAAAGCAATCGAACGCGCCGGGATAACAGATTTAAGGTTAATTTTTAAGGCTTCAAGTAACATATTCAGTGATAATGTGATAATTAACGCATCGGCCAAGAGGGAAAATTCATTTCCAAAACTTAAAGACGTACCTGTCTTCTTGGTCACAGCAGGAAATCTACCTTCAATCATGAAGAAAAACGGATTCGACCCGTCTTTAGTGGAATTCAATATTATGGATTATATGGATAGCGATGAAGTAAGGAAGTTAGCTTCGAAAATTACCACTGTCAAGAAATGGATGATCAATCTGGATTGCGAGTCACTTAATACACCGTGATATTTGCTATAAAGCGTTTATTATTGTCCTATAAACGCTTTTGGTATAAATAACCACCCCCGTTTTGCGGGGAATACATATACCGAGTGCGTATGTGAGAGACCTGCTTCGGCTCATCCCCGTGTTACTGGGGAATACTTCAACAGGGCGGAAGCTGTTCCAAATCCCCGACGCATACCCCGCTAATGCGGGAATAAGTTCGCTTACACCTTCTTTCACCGGTGCGACCCAGAACGCTGCTGGATCATCCTCGCTAAACGAGGAATCCAGGAACGACAAGGGAAAAGATGCTGATGAAGCGTGCTCACCCACACGAAATGCGTGGAATACATAGGTAATTGAGCTACGTTACCTCTGCATTAGGCTCACCCCCATGTAACGGGGAACATGTAAAATAGAAACTATCTCAATAGCAGTCACCGGCTAACCCCTGTAAAGCAGGGAAAACGCATCCGCTGGCCGATAGAACCGGTTGAACGCGGCCCACCCCCGCGAAGCGTGGAACATTACTCGACCAGGATCAGACGTCGCTTGCCCGCAGGCTCCTCCCTAATCTATTAGGGAATACTTAAACGCAGACGTGGTCATGCTGGCTGGGGGCGGCCCACCCCCAAAATATAGGGATGACATGGCAAATTCACGAACGATAACCTGAGTCACAGGCTCACCACCGCTTGCTGGTGAATATTGTATTCATGCCAATATATTAAAGAACGGAAACTACTTTTAAAGCAATCAGTCAGCTATAAACTTGATGGAACGAAAACACGCTCATATGATCGCTTATCCCAGTAAGGCGCACGCAGGTTACCCTGAGCAAGCACGAGAGAATCACTGTGGGTCAGATGCTCGTTGTAGTCTTCAGGCAGCGCTCGCCAATCCCAATGGCAAAGACTTTGGTCAACGACCTCCACCTCTATAGATGAAACATTGCCAAACCCAGTCGAGCGACGAGCGCCTACTTGAGCGCATTGAGCAAGCAATTTTTCGATTTCCAACTGGTTGCCAATCGCATAAGCCGTAAGCTCAGCCCATACCATGTCAACCTGAGACACAGAGCTCTTGAATGGGCCTCCTGCCGTGACTGGCTTAGCCGACCTAAGGCTCAATAATCCGCTCGCCCTGTCCTCAGCGGCCTGAATAAGATTTGCTCTACCGGTCTGCATCCAAAGGAATGTGGGAGAAAGCTTGGTCAACTTGAATGCAGATGCCTTAAACACCCATGCGCCGCTAGGGCTCGTGTATCTATCTACTGGAATATCATGGTGTACCGTTTTTGGATCAATCGCCCCGCGTGCATCTTCTTCCATCTGAACGCGTAATGAGCCTAGCAGAGCATCTAGATGGAATGCCTGTAACGGTTCAACCATTGGCCCTCTAAGGGAAATGCTAATCCGAAGCGGATCCATCAAGAAGCAGCCTCAGTAAGCGCGACAAATGATTCGAAATCCTTAGCGCTAAGAAGATCAAGATCTTCTGCTAACGCATCAAGATAAGGCTCTACAGATTCTGTGTAGTTTTTTGATGCCCAAATTGATTCACCGTTTAGGGTGATATCTTCAATGCTTACTAGACCATAACCACGTGAGTTGCCACCAGCAACCTGCATTTGATTATCTTCGATGTCCTTAATAGCTTTCAGCACGAGACCAAGCTGTGCTTGGGTTGGGCTGTTGAGTAATACATTCCAACGCCAATCGATACCGGGAATGACTACTTCGTGAGCGTTAAAGGCGTTCAGGCCACGGCTTTCGGTATCGCCCTGCTCTTCAGGAAACTCTCCCTTTTTTTTCTTTGATCGCTTTTCTAAAGCCTTATTTGATTGATCAAGACTGTTTATTGCCCACTGGGTAATCGATTCACGAGCATTTGAAATAACTTGCTCTGGGTCTTCAATGCTCATTATTGCAATTGGATCAACTCGGCGAACCCATATTGTTTCAAGAATTTGACCACTAACCATTCGATCTTCATATCCTTCACCAATCACCCGAGTTGCAGTGTTTATGATCGGGTACATAGAGTCGACAGACAGTTTTCCCTTGATGAGGCGTGGGCCACCCCCAAAGAGTCCAAGGAATACATGGTTGCGAACTTTCATCGTCTCATCAAATGTAGATGGCCGACCTTCAGGATTACCGCTTGCGCTACCAGCGGTAGCAGCAGCGTATGCGCCTACGCTTAAAGTCTGTTGCCCACGCATCTGGCCGAACACAGTCGAAAGAGATGAGCGTCTGAGCAAATTACGCAGGGTATTTCCAGGAACTACCGGAATTTTAGTAACGCTTAGAAGACCATCACCCATCTGCGCTGGAATGTTCATTGATCTCATGCGCGTGAATGGAAATCCTAGCGGTGCCCCGATTTTCCCATCAAGACTGATCGTGCTTTTTGTCGGAGATGATGAGTGCATCGGCGTTACATTGCGAAAGATAACGGAGACATTAAAATTTGGCACACTCGATCCTTTCACAGCTTGCTGTGGATGATGGATGTAATAGGGTCTGGTTTGATTGGATTCGGAAGTTTTGACTGCATTACCGCAGACAAAGCCCAACGATCTCCAGGCGAAAGGCTGACAAAGAAATCAATCTCTTCCAGACTCATCAAGGCAATAGATTTTGGGTTAATCAGCCCGTGATATTCCTGACTTGCCTTGCGGTCAAGAATCATGGGTGATATCCAATTGCCTTGGTTTTTTGCGGTAATAGACAATGCGATGTCAAGAGCCTTGCGAATATTGGCAGGTTTAACGACAAACAGCTTTGGCCCGAATCTAATTGATATTCTCTGCTTGTCGAGTGTCACGGGTGTTCGCCAGGACAAATGCTGCATCGTTGAGGATGAATTGATCGCTACAAATGGAGGCTCTGGAGGGCTAAGAAACAGCCATGCCTTGTGGATATTTTGAGCGATTGGATAAATTTCATCATTTGTAACAACGGTGTACGACAACCCGTTAAGAAAGACCTTGCTGCGCAGGTGTACGCAACGCCAGCAGACGATAGCTGCATCATTGCATAGGTCACGCGTGTCACTGAAGAAGGCGCCCAAGGTAACTGGGCTGTATACATCTCCTTCCTTGATGGCGATAGCGCAATGTGAGCAGTGAGTATCTTCATCTACCCATACAGGGAGGCCTTTAGATGGCGAAAGATTGAGTGCTGATGAAATTATCTCACTGGAACGGAGCATCAAACAAACCTCCTCTTGACATATCGGCGTTTAATAGGCCGTATCCTTTGGAGGTTATGTAGCCCATTGTCCAATAGCCTTTCAGGGCCGCATTTGCTTCAAACCGAACCCCCTTCATACCAGCAAGACAAGCTCCCCCATGGCCAAGTTTGGCAGCAAAATTCGAATCACAGCCTACAAAATTTATTTCTAAATTGTCAGGCAAGGACAAGCAAAGCATTTCTGCGTGCTTTTTGAGCCCTCTCAATATAAGGCCTTCTACGTGAGGCTTGCCCTGCTCAGCTGTTTTAATGATGTCTCGATGTCTGCTTTTTTTCTGAATGACGATGCGGGGCACGGTATACATCATGCGATAAGGGCGGCTTTGTATCCCCGTTGGAATCTCCTGGCTATTTAGCCTCACCGGCAAACCCAGGTGCTTTGACCATGCTTCGGCAAGCAGATGAGTGACGTCATTAAGGATGCTTTTTCCGGTTTCTCCGTATCCAATCAACGAAAAACCATCCTTTATGCTAGCGAAATGCACAGGCGCCAAGGCGTTTTTCGTCCGACGCTCGTCCTCACTAAGGACTTCATAATTCATCAGTGCCCCAACGAGCCCTTCCTGAACACCTGACATCAATTTCGCCGAACCCGCTCTGGCATCATCAGCAGCAATCCGGCTACCTAGCCTAAAGTCGACTCTGTACGCTGTCATTTGGATCTGCCATGCCTAAACCGGCTGTCTTTATAATGCGTTTTGAAGTAGGGTGCAACCATCTGAGATGCAGAGATCAGCAGCATGGAATACTTGCGAATAGGTGCGATCAACCCGCCTGAAACAGGGAAAGCCCCGTGGGCCAGGGACATTCTGATCAAGGCCCTTGATGCAGGGGTGATGCCTACAAGGGTGCCAGCACATGAGGTGGTCGGCTTCACAGCCAATCTCCCTCCTCATCTCGCTTCAATTATAAAAATGAGGTCTGTTGAGCTCGACATGTCACCTGCCAGGCTAACTGCTGGCTTGATATTCGCTTTCGAGCAGCAGATGGTGCAGATGGAAGATCCACCTAAACAGCATTCGACCGTGCTTGATTCAAGGCTCGCGAAGGTTCGCCCAGTCCTCCACAAGTTAACCGAAAAAACAACTGAAGCGATTCTTAACAAAAAGGTCGTTTTCGCTGAAGCTGCTACAGGCACTGGCAAGGGCAGAATGATTTGTTACCACGCACTTAACGCCATAGCACGTGGTCAACGCGCCGTAATCAGTGCGCCAGTAAATATCATGTGGAAACTGATCACCGATCTGCAATCCTTCGATGACCATAAGACAGCAAGATTGGCAGTAATACTCGGCAGGCCGAACTTTGTAAGCCCTTCAGCGCTTGATGAGTGGGCCACTCAGGCAGACTGCAAGCCGGTCATGGATTGGATTGAAGCCGGTGCTAAACCAATAAGCGAATCAGCCATCTGTCTCAGCAAACTTCTTGGCATCGAGCTGTGCTGGCTGATGGATGATGCGATGAGCTTAACCGAGAACATCCCTGCTCAGTCCGTCATGCTTGGGGAAGATTCGGATGAGGATGCTTGTCCAGCTCAGGCTGTCTATGAGAAAACGAGAGAAAGGCTCGATTCTTCAAATCTCGTCCTCATGTCTCATCATATGCTGGCATATCATTGTAGGGCGCTACAGCTTAAAAGCCAGCCCGTACTCAACTGGGATATAGATGTATTACTTGTCGACGAGGCGCACGATCTAGAGTCTGCATTTTCCAGCATTTTCAGCCAAACAAGCCATATTCGCGGTTTCATATCAAAGCTGGATCTATCGACAGCAGGTGGTAAGGTTGCTGCAAAGAAAGCAGCCGTTTTGCTTGGTGATCATATTCAGGCACATATAGAGAATGCGGCCAAGACAAAGAAAAACCAAAACGGTGCTGATTACACCGTTGGGCCGTTATATGAATATCCTCTATTCGTTGATCCGGCCAAGAAATTACTTGAGTCACTTGAATCGCTAAAAATCAAAAAAAATGATAGGGAAACTTCTCGCACAGTTAACAGGATCAAGTCTTTATTAAGAAACGCATTAAGCGGCATGGCAACTATAAAATTAGAGCTTACACCAATTAAGCGCTATCCGCTCATTACAGTAGGTCAATCCAATCTAGAAAAAGCATTTAAAATACTTTGGTCTCAAACAAAGTCCTGTGCTCTTTTTTCTGCAACGCTTTACACCAACGATTTGAATGCGGGTTTGATGCGTTGGAAGCTATCAGTGCCGAAAGAGCGAACTGTTTTTCTGCCTCCAGTAATACCGTCCTGGGTAAAGAAACCCGTCCTGCTTCACAGAAGGCGTGTACACACAATCCCTGATGGTAGTGATCAATGGCATCATGAGGTCGCTCACGCGCTTAGCGATGTTTCACGAAACGCCAGAGGCGGGGTTTTATTTTTATCTACCTCCTACGCCACAATTGATGCTGTTGCAGAACTATTGAAAAATGAATTTGAAGACCGGTTGATTACGCAAAGCATGTCTCAAAGCGCATCATCATGCCGCCAGAGGTTCATGACTCACCCTGGCAAACCTATTTGGCTGGCAACTGGATCTGCATGGCGAGGTGTAGACTTAAGCAACTCATCGTTAGGCCATGAAGATCATACATTGTCAGATTTGGTCATACCACGCCTGCCTTTTGGCCTAAATAGAACCCTTACACACCATCGCCGAACGCAGGTAGCTGGAAATAGCGTGAACATCACTGAAGCCATCTGGGCATTCAGGCAGGGAATTGGCCGTCTAGTACGTAGTGATAAAGTCCCAACGAAGCACTTATGGGTATTGGATGCTCGGCTCGAAATTCAGAAGTCGTGGCTTTCAAGTTTTAGATCGGTGCTTAAAGGTTATACGCTAGTCGATTAGGTTTGCATGGATTAGTCTTGACATCCTCCCCGCCCTAAAGGGCGGGGATTCCCCCAGCGGGACGCTCATGCCCGAGCGCAAGAATGTTCCTGGCCGCGTTGATATCGCGGTCGTGCATGACACCGCACACACATGTCCATTCTCTTATTCCAAGCCCTGCGATACCTTTCGGCCTCGTGCTGGGCAAGGCGCCACAGCACGAACAGGTTTGGGAGGTGTAGGCTTCGTTTGCGACCTTGAAAACACCACCTGCGTAAGCGCATTTGTATTCCAGCAGTGTTTTCAACTGACCCCATCCTGCATCGAGCACAGACAGGGCCATCTTGGTCTTGACGAGTTTTTTCGAACTGACGTTACCAATCACAATAAGCTGATTGGCTTTTACGAGCTCGGTGGTGAATTTGTGTAGCGAATCCTTTCTTCGATTCCTGATCTTGGCATGTAGCGCGCGGGAGCGCGTCTTGTTGCCTGAACGCTGCGCGATTTTCAGCTTTGGCAGTAGGTCGCGGTAGAACCTGCCAGTCTCAAGCTTGCTCGTGTCGCTGCACGTAGCCGTGGTCTTGAGGCCCAGGTCAATACCGACCTTGCCTGTACCGCAAGGCCTAACCTGCTTGACTTCAACCGCGACATTAAAATACCAGCGCCCCCGCGCGTCCTCGCTGAAGCTGCCCGCGAGGAATGTGTAATCGGCCAGACCATAGCTGTCCCAGACCTTGAAGAATTGTCCGTTGTGGTAGACCTGACCGTTTTTCCAGGTGGCGGCGCCTGTATTGAACGGAATCCACCCGAGAGATCGCTTAACGCCTACGCTTTTGCGCCAGTTCAATTTGTATTTTTTGAATTGCTTGCGGCGTGTGACGTACTCCTTGGCGACCACCTGAAGCGTCTGGCTATGCAGGCCGAGGAGCTTCCCACCGCCTTTGGTGTAAGGGTGAAGGTCGAACTCGGAGAGGAATACGCCTCTTTCTCGGATCGATCTGGCGCTGAGGTCGTTGATGTAATTCCAGACGAAATTGACACTCGACGCCATTCGCTTAAGTGCGGGCGCGTGCTTGTCTTTGATTCGAACACTGAGTGTCTTGATGATTTTCATGCATTAAGGATGAGGGTTGTCCTTTTCGTTTTCAAGGGCAAAGATCGCTTCGCGATGGGGTCTTATATCCCCGCCCTGAACGGCGGGGTTTTACGACCCGCTTGATAATCCCCAAATAACTAAGCATCGCATCAATGTAACGAAAGGCAGTCCAGGTCATGATCCTCTACTTTGGCGACCCTCACGGAGAGTTCAGGCACATTGTCGCACAAGTCAGGCTATTAAAGCCTGATGCAATCATTCTGCTTGGAGACATCGAAGCACCTTTGCCGCTTCATCTTGTGTTGAGGCCAATTCTAAAAGAAACAGATGTGTGGTTCATTCATGGGAATCACGACACCGACCGGGATATCTTCTGGAGCAATCTCTACGAAAGTGATTTGGCTCATAAGAGTCTCCATGCCCGTGTGGCTGAGGTAGATGGTCGAAGGGTTGCGGGATTGGGTGGAGTTTTTCGTCAATCGGTATGGATGCCTGGCGGCGAGAGCCAAGACATTCAAAATTACAACCAATACTGCAAACAGCCATTACTTGCCAGAAAATCCACAGAGCATGCTGATGGCATGAAGTTAAAAGCGCGTTCTAGCATTTTTCCAGACGACTACTTTTCGCTAGCAATGGAAAATGCTGATATTTTAGTCACCCATGAAGCGCCAAGCTGCCACCCTTACGGCTTTGCGGAAATCGATGAGCTAGCCCGCTCACTGGGCGTAACAGAAAGCGTACATGGACACCATCATGACAACCGTGATTACCGTGAGAAATGGCCTTCTATGGGCTTTCAGGCACATGGTGTGGCATACCGAAGCTGGATGGAGCTGTAGCTTCAGAAATTGTCCTCAAATGAAGAGCAAAAATCTTCAGGTTGTGTTGATCCGCTGGCTTTTCTTGTCGAATTCAATCCTTTCATTGACAAAGCAATAAAGGTGCATAGAATAAACGCTTTTAAGACAGGCTTGCGAGTTGGAATTTATTTCATTGAAGTACGAAGAACTACCGGAAGGCATCTGTTCGAAGTCAATAGATTTGCAAGTCAGTCAAAGGCTTTATGGCTATCTAAGCAAGACTCTCATCGACGATCTTTCTGGCTTTTTATCCAATAAGCGGGTTCTTGAGGTTTATGCTGGACGTGGTCATCTTTCATCATTGCTCGCGGAGCGTGGGGTTGAAATTAAATCAACCAGCTTGCGCCAGGGGCATGATTTTAGCGCGGATCTTGGGCACGTGTTCAATGTGGAAGATCTCGATGTTATTTCAGCTGTCGTTAAATATCATGATTGGCTTGATGTCCTTCTCGTGTGCTGGCCAACGACAGATCTAGGGTTATTTAAAAGCCTAAAATGGCTTACGAAAGATACACCGATAGTGTTTATTGGGGAAGTAACTGATTACTCACGCAAGCCTTTCCCGTTCTTGGGCGGGTGTGCAACCGATGAGTTTTTTGATGCAGTTGTTGAGATGAAGGAAGCAACGAGGCTTATCAGATATCCAACCCATCGCTGTGATCAACTAAAGATATACAAGAAGAAATGATTAACTGGAAATAATGTTCATTTATGGTTCCGTTTAATCAATCAACAAAAACCCCACTTTCGTGGGGTTTAGAGTGATTATTCGGTAATCACTTTTATCCTGGCTCCTTCTTCAGATTTATTGCCAAATCCGAACCATGCGCCGATTCTGCGGATGAAGCCTTCTCGTGCTTGCTTCTCATCGACAACTACAATTTCTGCTTGCCTAGCCATAGCGCCCTCTCCAACCGCCTCGACCGCTTTTATTGCTATTTCCTTTTCGGTTGGCTGAGGTTGCTCAGGATTAGGCTCAACTGGTAGTTCTGGCTCTACAGGCACCTCAGGTTCCACCGGTACTTCTGGCTCTACTGGAACCTCCGGCTCTACCGGAACTTCTGGCTCTACAGGTACTTCTGGCTCTACTGGAACCTCCGGCCCTACCGGAACTTCTGGCTCTACAGGTACTTCTGGCTCTACTGGAACCTCCGGCTCTACCGGAACTTCTGGCTCTACAGGTACTTCTGGCTCTACTGGAACCTCCGGCTCTACCGGCTCTACCGGCTCTACCGGCACTTCTGGCTCTACAGGTACTTCTGGCTCCGCAGGCACCTCCGGCTCTACCGGCACTTCTGGCTCTACAGGTACTTCTGGTTCCACAGGAACTTCTGGATCGCTTGGAGAAGGAAGCGATGTTGCGTCTCCGTCTCCGATCACGAACGTGGTATTTTCCACTTTTAGATTTGAGTCCTCGCTCAAGAATAGGATGTCTTGATACTCAGGGGTCTTTTCCCCAGCCATGTAGCTGATCGAATCATCATTATTGGCTCCAGTCATTTCGCCAGTTGATGAGAGAATACAAGAGCCTAAATCTTTGCAGTATGGGGTTTCCAATTTTTCCCCATCATAATCACTAAACACCACTCCATCCTCGGGCACAATATATCTAACATCTTGCCCCGCCTGATCACTAAGGCTGAAGTTAAGAGTCGAGTAAATATTCCCATGAGCAGCCCTGAATGTGCTGTTTTTAATGAACGCATCTTCAGCATAACCAAGAGAATGAATAAAAATTCCAGATTTGGTGTTTACATTTACGCCATTGAGTTGCAAACCGCCCCTGAGCGTGACATAGCCTCCCATGTCAATATCTACATAATTGATCGAAGATAAAGCCCCGTTTGCATGGTCACCCTCTACCCTGAAAACTCCGTTAGCATCAGAAAATGAACTATTAGCGATATTCAGGCCACCTGATCCATACGAAGAACCAAATCCCACAGTGGTATAGTTCCAGTTGTTTTCTGGAGACGTTTCATTTTCCAAGTGAAATTCTTCCAGATAAACCTCACCATTGGTCATTTGCTGCCAATAATCAAGGTAATTAACATCATTGAAATACATGTTGTTAATTTGTAGCGTATACCTTGGCTCTCTTACTTCGCCACCGTAGCTGCCGTAATCACCGCCATAGCTACCGTAGTCCCCACCGTAACTACCGTAATCACCGCCGTAACTACCATAATCGCCGGCATAGCTGCCGTAGTCCCCGCCATAGCTTCCGTATTCATTTTCTAAAGCAAGAGTGGGCGCATAACCGTATTCCTGCAAACTAAAATTGACATGGTCAAGTTTGTTGAAGGTGTTGTTCTCGATCAAAAAGTAGTCTTTTTCAGGCGTAGGCGATTGATAGTAAAACATTACCGAATCAGAAGGGTTTCTGCCGGTAAAGTTTACATTTTGTATGACCATTTCTTGCCAGTCAGCCAGACCATGGTTACGTGAAGTTAAAGAAGTAAATCCAAAAAAATCACTGTCAGTTAAATTAAGTGACTGCGAAGCCCAAGAAGCGTTACCACTATAGTCAGAATCTTTCATGTAAATAAAAGAGGAACTATAGATATTTGACGTAGCGTTATTGATGGAAGATCTGTTTATTTCTAGGCCGAAGTCGTCATAAATTCCATAATCATTCCAGCCACCACCCCTCGAAAATTGGAGATCGCTCAGATCGGATTCTGAATCACCAACAATAATACTGTCTGTTAGCCTAATCACAGGCGTCGAAACGTATTCAGGGATGTATCTGTCTTCATATGGAAGGGCAGTAAATGAAAGATATTTGCTCTTAAGTTTTGAATGGTTCAAGAAGAGAGAGTAGTAATCACCTTGATCACCACCATGCAGAGACAAGCTGTAAACATTGGAATGAATTTGGGCTTCCCTGCTTGTTTCAATTGCAAGAGTGCCGTTGTCGAGAGAGCCCATGTTTTCAATATTAGATGTAATCAGGGCGTCTGCGGATTCTTCAAAGATTACGCTGATTCTGTTCTCGCCGTTTTCAAGGCCGAAATTTTCACTGCCTGGCCTGCCCGCCAATAGCGTCAAGCTAGCAGTGCCACCGCCTGTGTGCTCAATACCGTTTGGGTTTACAATGACAATGTTCCCTTGATGTGAATTAATGTTTCCATTAATAGTACTCAAAGAGCCTGACATGTCGTGGTTTACGATAATTGAATCGCGAGTTTGAGTCTGAAAATTAACGCTTGAATCTTTACCTACGTTGAATCCTGTACCACCCCAATTAATTAGGGTGTTTCCGTTTATCCCTGTAGATTCAGACGCGTTAATATCAAGCGTCTTCCCAGATTCGTTAAAAGATGCGGATCCATACTGAATGGTGGCGTTCGCCACATCAGGAAGCGCGCCAGGATCTATAGCATATGCAGCAGTAGTGGAGAATGTGGCACAAGCGAAAATCGCCCTAGATACACATACTGCAAGTTTTGTTGGTTTAAACATAAGGAGTACCTTTATATTTGTTTGAACTATTAATATCAAGAAACGGTTAAGTTATCCATCAGAATATCGAAATTTTCAACCGGAGATCTTCTGCCGGCTGCGAATGACTTGGCATTATCTTTAAGGCCTAAAACGTTTTGTATATTTACTTGATTCAATAGACCCTCATGACTTCCCACAATAAGGCCTAATCCAGAACGCTCAATCGCTTTTGAGAGAAGATATTGCTCCATCTGCTGAGGGATCATTAGCTGAGGCTTTCCGTTAAGTAAAAACGAGTGAACAGTGCCAATCCCGGTGTGACTCGCCATAAAATCAGCGCCTTCCATAAGGCCATCAAAATTTATTGGTTTATCACTTACCGTTAGCAAATGCTGGTTTGGTAACCTTTCTAACTGAGATTTTTCCCACTCAGGCAAATATGCAATTATTTCGCACTCTTGTTGAAGCAGATCGCTTAGCAAACTTACTGAGTAACGATGTCCAGGTTTAAGGTATGCGAAAACATGGGGCGCTGTTTCAGTTTTCCATTTTAATATCTCGCCTTTTCCCGTTCCCCTGTAAATTGGGCCCAAATGGTGGCGTTCATTGTGTTTACCGAAATGACTGATCTCTGGCCATGTAAGCCAGAGGCATGGGTAGTTAAACAAATCTGAGAATTTATCCAGTCGCGGAAAGCCATTCATCGCTTGTGCTTTGTTGATTGTTTCAAGCACCGCTCTCTCTTTTTTTCGCAAGGCTGATCTAGGCGTATGCCCAAATTCCCTGAAAGAAGGTAATGGATCGGCAACAGGCGGCATGAAAAAGCCCTTATCAAGAGCAATAACTGGCAATTGCAATGATCGAGCAACCAATGCGGCGGTTGGTGAGGATTCACATATCACGCGATCCGGATTTACCATTTTAAAAATAGATTCCCAGGCCCTGGTTAACCCAGCAAGCGCGACAGGATCATCGTATCCACGGCCAGCGAGGATATCCGCATGATTCACGGTATGGTTGTTTAGCTTAATCGAGTGGCAATAGGGAGCCTGCAACCAGGTAACGCGAAGGTCATTCAGCTGTGTGTATGCATGCACCGTATCCTTCACTGCCGCGATCACCGTGTGTCCCCGAGCAATTAGCCCAGACGCCACTGTCCTAATAAAGGTTATGTGGCCTAAATCCATTCCAAACTCCCAACACATCAGAAATTTCATGCTTTATCCTCAGTAGCGCCAGGCCAGTTCGATGGCAGCCCTTGAATCAGCCTCCAACCCTTTGGTAGAAAGGCTTCTGCTCCAGGAGGTATCGACTGTGAAATTCTGATAACGAGCCGATAGACCGATTTGGCCTGCATTGACACCTAGCTTGTTGTCGGTCGCAGTGACAACGTTCGCACCGTTGAGGCCAAGCTTGGTCAAGAATGAAATACCTCTGTACTGGCCGAGATATTTAGAGGCATCGATCTCATAGCTGAAACCCTCATAACCTGAGTAGATGCCATTTTCATGGCTGCTACCCGCCCCTGAACCGCCAAGGCGAAATCGTTCAGATGAAGGCATATCTTCAGAGCCTGTGAAGCCTGAAATTCTTGCGTTCAGCATGACATTCTCCGGCAGGCTAATATGGGTTGATCCATCTATCTGACCCGACCAGAAGTGAGGATTGAATGTACCCATCAATGGAATAAGGTTGTAATCTTGCGTACCGCCTAGCCCTTTACTAAGGCTCAACGATACAGACGAAACACCATTTGAATAGGTTATGACCGGTCGGTACATCCAGAATTTTTGCGTTTCAGTCAGACTGAAGGCGCCGAAGTCCTGCTCTCTGTGGGTGTAGGAGATCTGATTTTTGAGCGAAAGGCTGGGATCCATCCAATTCGTTAGTGATAAAGATAAGCGATTTGTTTCACCGCCTAAATCATATAGCCTAGATTCACCACCCGGCTCGTTCAGGGCATACAGGTATTGAACCTCTAAGAGGCCAAATTTCTGAGCTTTTTCCAGGCCAAGGAATGCTGCTTCGTACTTGCCACCCTTTGATACAGCGTGAAAATCAGAAATCCCGTGAGTAAGGGAACTGATGAGCACGTATCCCTCGCCAAGCCTGGCTCGGTTGTACCAGGATATGATGTCACGCCCAGTGATTTCTGAGCCCTGGTTCGACGCAAGAACCGCCCCTTGGTAGTCTTTATATCCATCGTCGGCGCTGCTCAGATAGACCGCGTAAGCGCCGCTCACCGGATCTGGAGCACCTACCCGTACAACCAGCTTTTTGCCTTCGTTTTCCAGTGCCTTGGCAAGCAGTGGCGACTGAATTCCAGACAGATTATCCCCTAGATACTCAGCATAATCCCCTTCGATTCGAGTAGGTTTATCAGCAATTACGTTCTGACCGTCCACACCCCTCGCGACCCTGCCCAGGTATTGCTCAGAAGCGCGGAGGCAAGATTCTGCCTGTGAGATGTCGCTAAGCGCTAGGCATCTCGCCTTTTCTGATGATTCTGAAGCCGTAGCAGCCCCATGCAGAGCAATACTCATCACCCCGAGCGCCAGTTTAGTCATCGTATTCATTTTAATACTCCGTTATGTCAATAAACAGATATTAAGCTAGAGGAGATAACCAGGCCAGCCCTTTTGAAGGAGAATTCCTAAATGAGTAGTATTTACATCAAGGATACGGTATGATATTAATTGACAGTTTCCGACTGCGTGCTATGATGCGTGTACACAAACCTGCATTTGGCCTAGCCCTGTGGAATAATTAATGAGCATACAGCCCTCCAGCTCTCAAAAGATTAGTAATATTTTTATTTTGTTTCTAACGGCATCTTCAGCAATACTTATCACAATAGGAATGTATGCTTCAATTTCCAGAATAATCTGATCGATTGTAGATTTTGGCTTACAAGAGAACTAGTTATACTTTTATGAATTGCTTTGGTTTAGTGAATTATCTATCATGAAGATAACTCATTGAATTTTCGGATTGTAACCGAACAGAAAAGGCAAACCATAATGATCAAAAACCCAACAGTATTTTTGGCTGCCGCAACAATTATATCTTTTCTCTCATCTCCAGTTGCTCTAGCTGCTGGAAATACCTCGCCTCTTTTTAAAAATCTAGAAGCTAAAGGCGGCGTTAAAATTCCAGCAAAGACTGTAGATAATGCTGAAGTAATTCTATTCAAAGGTCATGAGAGCAATCTCAACCTTCCATCTGGTACAAGACATGCCTTCGGTGAAAACTTTACCCTACAGGGAGAGTTCGAGGGTCAAAGAGCATGCGTTGTATACACAGAGTCGCCAACCAGCTCAGACATGAAATTCATGTTTGATAAAAATGGCAAGGAGGCGTTAGTTTTCTTAAGCGAAGAGTATATGGCGCACATCTCAACTCACGAGGTTTCTCACTGCTTGAGTCACGACTTTGCAAAGTCGAATTATGAAATCAATAGCCTATTAAATTCTAAAGAGTTTTCTAACATCAAAATGCAAGTTAGAACATTGGATCTGGCTATTCGAGAAACCCATGCTGACCTCTTATCGACACTTATTGGAGCAAGTAAAACGGGAAGCTGGAGTACTTTTGGGAATGTTATACTTCCACTAAGATCTGCAAAGTTTGACCCGCGCCACTCAACGCTCAGTGCCGTTTACGCTATTATTGAAAAGATTGATCCTAAAGACCTATACGGTAAAAAGCAGTCACAGGTAATTGAACTGGGCAACTTGTTATTTAAAAAAGAGTTTTTTAATGGCGATTCAATATCTCTTAAAAGTCCTGGTGTTTATTCAATTTTGCAAGACTGGTCAGCATCAGGAAGAGAGATGAAATATGTTTCAGAAAAACTGCGAACTCCTGATGCAATAAAAGGATCTAGAATTATCATTCCGTATCTGGAGCTGGCGGAGAGCATACTTGGCAAAAATTCATTTTACGATGAAGCTCATGCAAACAGATTTTACAATCTAAAGAAACTTGCTTTGCACCAACAGTACACTATGACAAATGATTACCAAATTAAATTCAGGTCTATTGGTTTTGCTGAAGAACTAAAATCTAATATCAAGAAGGAACTCATGTTTCTTGAAGTACTTACTGCTGAAACTTATCAAGCTTCTAATGTCAATAAAAATTATACACTGAGAAGCGATCTTCTAGAAAGCGTAAGGCTTGCTGATCACTCCAAACCCCTTATTGGCACAAGAAAACGTGAAGAGTCGAAAGAGATGACTATTAAAATTTAATCCTTATGAGCTTGAGGATTATGACAAAAAGTTTTAGGAAAATACTATAATCCACAAGCTCATGAGGATTTCTGCCTGTGGAAGAAAGTCAAAAACACAAGATTAGCCCCAGTCAAAAACGCTCACATCCTCTCTGGAGCGCCTGGTGATGCTTTTTTTAGATTCTCTTTCATGTTTTTTAACTACAAGAGGCGTCCTGGTTGCATCAAGGTAAAATGGATTAGGAGTCCTTGTATTTGTCATAAGCGACAACGCATAGGATTTTGCTTCTTTAATACATTGCTCAACGGTAGAGCACGTTGAATAAATGGATTCCGATTTTTCGTGTCCTTCGAAGTGCCATACCCATTCCTTATCCTGATTCTGTTCAACAATCAATTCTATGTCCGGGTTATCGTAAAAATCCGGGATGAATATTACGTAATCAAATTGACTTGGGTAGAGTTTGCAAATTTCGTTTCTTGAGTACTCATCTGCTTCAACTAGATATCGAGTCAATGAACCATCCTTTTTTATGAAGCTATTAAGTCTGTAATCCCAAACAGCATATCGCAAGGCGTCCAGGTCTTCCTCGGGGCCGTCAAAAACGATGCCTGTTCCTAATTCACCCATAGAACACATTTCGATCATGCGCGGATCAGCAATTCCAGTAAGATCAATAACGGTAACACTGTTAATACCTTGCTCAGAGAAAGAAAGGCGCCGATGTTTTCCGTCAACAAATTGATTGTAAGCAACTATCATAGGGGGTACATCATCTACTCTCATTTTACGAGCATAAAGGGTTCCCCGATCATATTCATTAAGCGGCACTACTGGGAAATCATTAATTTTTACAATGCGAGTAGGCAGGTATTCTGGTATTGATGCTGAATTATCCGCACCACATATCAGATCGGAGATCAAAACTTTCATGTCATCTGGAAGACTTGCAAAAGAAATCATAAGTATTGTTCTCTCATTAAATTAATAACCATATATTACATGCCTAGCCCAGAATTAATACATGAAGTCTTTTTTGCATTATCTTTCACAGCCCCTAGAAAAACGGGATCATTGGTCATTTTTCAATGCATAACCTATTGTTTCAAGCTCAATTCCATATTGGAAGGCGTCATAATAGAAATTAGAACTCGATTCACGAAAATTTTCGTCATCAATTATATCTAGCGAGTCACAGCCACTAACCAGTTTAATTCCATGTTTATCGAATAGATCGATTACTGTTTCAAATAATTCTGACTGGTGCATTTATGGCTCACTTGTTCTAGATTTCAAAGTCACTAGATATTAGGTCTCTCTTCATAAGATCAGATCTTAATAAAATATTCTGTGGAATATCACTAAGAATTCTTAAAGCTGACTTATCAAAGTCCTGAAGTAGGTAATCTATTATCTTAGCAGCTCTTGCTGGGCTATATTTAATTTTCTCTTCATCTAGAGTTTGTATGGCGTTCTGTATAGCATTAGGCAGTTTTGGGTTTATATTGAAATTTTGCGGAAATGCTACATTTTCAACCGCAATTGTATAAGCAACAGCGCACCGATTTCCACAGATACTGCTGTCTACCCATGCATCTTTAACTAATCTAGACAATGGTTCTTTTCCTGTGGTTTCGTGAATCTTGTATAAATCTAATACCATCAGTGTTTGATTTTTTCTATAAAACAGCCTATTGGCGAATGCTTTCATCCCAAATTTATAAAAATTTACAGCATCAGAGATTGATGCTTCTTTAGTATGACCACGTAGTGATGCTATTTGATGATCATTTCTTTAAGAAATCCATTACAAATGATCTTTTATATAAAGAAGCAGCTTTGCAAGCGACAATAAATAAATCAACATTGTTATCTTCGTCAGTCTGGCTGGAAAGAATGTCAGCCATAACCTGTACTGCGCTTTGTTCATTCCCCCTAGCTATCCACGAATTGATCGTATGCTTTATGTGGGATGCGCTAAGTGTGTCGTAGCCTTGAAATCTAACAAGATTATTTGCAAGCTCAATTTGAACCTCATCACAGCGGTCGGTCATGGTCGCAATACCGCGAATGCTGAAAGGAATCTTTTTTGCGATGTGCAATATGGCTTCATCAGGAATATCTTCCTGATATTGCTGAAACTTGGTCAATGAAGAAATTGCATCACTTAACATCAGCCATTGTGCTGAATTGGCTAATGAGTTGAATTCATCACAAACTTTGCTAATACAATCGTCGAGAAGAATAAAATCGCCTCCTCTAGCGGCCATGTACATATCTTGAAGAAATTCTTTAATTTTCGTTTTTTGGGGCATCATCAAGCTCCTCGTAAATTAAGGATAACCCATAATTCAGGATTTTGACAATAAGAAGCAATTGGATCGAAGCGATGAAATGTGGGATAATAAGACTTCATTTGAGAGGATTAAAATGCGCAAAGTCGGAAATTTGACCTTATTTTTCAGTGAAAATGATGAGTTCTCAAATTGGTATAGGTCTGATTTTGAAGTTAAAGGGATTCGCTTCATATGCATGGAGCAATTCATGATGTATTGCAAAGCAAAGCTCTTCGGCGATGAGAAAATTGCAAGTGACATTATGCATGCTACACACCCAAAAGATCATAAGGCACTCGGAAGGAAGGTTAAAGGATATGATGAAGACGTTTGGAAAGCGCGCAGAGATGGGATTGTGGCCAGCGGCTGCTATGCAAAGTTTTCACAGAATGAAAAATTAAAAAGACTCCTGCTCTCAACTGAAGATACTATTCTTGTTGAAGCGAGTCGATACGACAAAATTTGGGGAGTGGGCCTCAGTGAGAACGATTCTAGGATCCTAAATCCCTCCCAGTGGAAAGGGCTAAACCTTCTGGGTACTGCCTTGATGCGAGCAAGAAGCAGAATCGCATCCGAGCTAAAGCTCGAACAGATGACGACCTCCCCTGAGCAACCGACCCCTGTAGGTGTCAGCAATACAAAACTTAGGCCTAGTGACCCATCCATGGATTTGTAATTAAGGCTTACATTTCAAAGCTGTTAACTATAAGTAATCGCTTATGCTCAGGATAAGCCTTAACCAGACTTTTTACATATGCCGAATCTGGTTTGGTATCTGATAACGCGCGTACAACTTCAATACTTAGATCAGGATAGCGCTTGCTTAGAGTGACTGGCTCAACTGATCTAAGTGTGTTAAGCAAAGCCTTTTTGACGTTTGCTTTATACTTTTCACTATCCAACGTGGTATATAGCGCACTCAGATTTTCGCCTTTAGTGGTATCGTCTTCTTTTGGGCTCAAAAAATCATAGATGTCTAGTAGTTTATCAATTCCAATTTTTTTCAAAAGCCACTCAGCACCTTTTATTGACGGGCATGTTTGATTTTTCTCTCTGGAGAATCTGTAGTCTTCGAATATGGATGTTGCTAAAAACTCCTGAAACTTAGGTAATCTATCTTCTAGCGAGCAGGCTTCAAAAGCATAATCCATCAGAGAATATCTTGGGATGACCCTGCTTACCAATGACATCTTAAAGTCATTGTCATCGAGCAAAACCTCGCCATAGCTCTCAAATGCGGGTATTACGCATTCAGTGCTACTCCCAATCATTGCAGATTTAAGCTTGGTCAAAGCTCGTTCATACCCAAATAACTCAATAAATGGTTCTTTATACGAAACGTAAAATTCTACTTTTTGGGGTAGAGTATTAATATAGAAGTCCTGGATGTAAGATTCACCCTTAATAGCAACGTTAGGTATCCCCATCATGACACTTATGAAACCCGCATAAGCAGCTTTAAAGCTATTAATGTATCCTGGATTTTTAAATAGGGATGCTAACTGGCTAAACTCGATTGGGTCTGATGCCCATTGCATATCTTTAGAGAGTACTGCCGAAATCGAATCATCGAGCTCTGATATTCTTTTTTTATTTTCGTTGTCAATGGCCGAGGCCTCTTTGAGTAAACTGTATAGGTATGTCATGTGATAGCCTTTACGTATTTCAATTATTATAGCGATAAATGCATTAGCATGCACTAACGATAAGAAATTAGTTGACATGTCGTCAATAGACTCCTATTGTCGTGTTGAGCGATTACTTAATGGATCAATATCATGGCTTCAGATAATGCCTGCTTCAATCCTAGCCACAAGGAACTTGAAAGCGCACTCCATACCGTGTTGGAAGGCGACTTCTGGATCAAGTCACTAAGCCCTGATGAAACCTATGAACGTTTGCAGGATGATCGTGATGGTTGCTCAGGTGAGAAGCACAAACTCCAGGTGCATATCGCAAGTGATGGAGACCTACACGTGTTCCTGCCAAATTCATTCGAATCTTTACGCTTTAGAAACTACTTTGGTGGGGGTGGTAGCTTACGTGTAAGGAATGCTCTTCTGGTGCTTGCTGAAGCAATCCGTAGAGATAATGAAGATCATCCACAGTAAGTAAATGTAATGTCATAGACCGACGTGTGATATATACTAAATATAGTACCAATTCAATCGAGTCAGGCAGTCGGATGACTTTTGAAAATCTTGATCAAAATGGCTTGCGCGCAATTTTAAGAAAAAATCCTTTTCTAATAAAACAGTTGCCTATTGAGCGCATGACCCCGGATCTGGTGAATTTTGCTTTTTACACGGAAAGGCGGGTGTGTTCTGTTATACCGAAGCAGGCCTGGACACCGGATTTAATCTTATCCGTATATTTGGATAAGGATTTGTATGACCTAAGGGATCATTCAATTCTCAATGAAGAGATCATTATGAATATTCTTCGCATGGATAGCGATATTCTTAAGACTCTGCCAGATGAACTGCATACATTCGATATTTGTGATTACTCGATATTGCACAATTATGATTCAATTACATATGTAAATCCAAAGTTTATCGATAAACTGATTAAAAATGCGCTTGACCCAAAGCACTCTAATCTTGGAGGAAAGTCGAGAATTAGAAGCATGAATGACAAAAGTCTGGAAAGCAAACTAGTAGAGCTTGATAAATTGAGCTCAAAGGTAAAAAGTGCTGACATAAGAGATAAAGCAAACAGAATTGTTTTGAAGCATCTTTTAAGGATGGAAGACAGCTTAATAATAATTGAGACCTGTAAGCAAAGTAATTTACCGGACGCTTGCAGAGAACTATATGGTTTGGAAGCGGTGGTTAAGCTGTTTGGCAGGCATTTACCTGCCAAACGCTGGATGGCAACAGATCTAGATATTTAGCCAGCAGCTTGCTTTGTGTTCTTGTGATAAAATCTCAAGGCATGCTCTTTTTTACGCTCACTGCTATAAGAGCTCACCTTCTTCAGGTAGCCGATCACCCTGGTGGCCCAAGAAATGTTGTCACTACCACATGCAGAACATGAGTGCTTCGTTCTCTTGTCAATGTGGCCACAATCTTCACAGCATGTCACTTTGACGTTAGTGCAAAAATAGTTTGTACCTGACATTGCAGCACAGCAAATAAGCTTGTAAAAAGCTTCCTGGTCGAGGTAGTCATCGAGATTCAGGTGGAGTGCACTTCCGCCGTCTAGGTATTTGACCATATCTGCACCATGCAATATGAACTTATCCAATGCATTAACAGAGTCGTCTTCTACTGCATAAAAATAGCTGTTGTAGCAATCTCTATTAACAACATATCCATCTTGTCTGTCCCATTTTGAGTTTTTCACACCCAGAGATTCCGCTGGAACAAACTCAGTGTTGTACATGACACCAGTGGACGATTTAGCACTCTTGTTAAGGTCGAAAATGATCTTTAACCTTCCAGAAACAAAATCGATGTATTCGGAATTGTTGTTTGGTTTGAGTCCACAAAACTCGGCTGCCTCGACCATGCCGTTGATGCCGATGGTAAGGTACTGCTTATCAAGCGTGATAAAACCTGCATCATAAACAGGCAACATACGGTTAGCCAGCATGCGCTCAACGATCTTTCTATAGCAAGCCTGGTACTTATGAATCTTGATGACCTGATCTTCGATTGCTTTATCAATTCTAGACAGGCTATCGCCCTCACCTGCCCTGAGCGCATTTTGAACAAGCCTGTTCATGTTAATCGTCATAACAGAAATGCTTCCAGTTGCCACACCTCCGGCCCCCAGCGTGTAAGAGAACGTGTTGTCGCTGACTTCACTGCGCAGACGGCAGCAGCTGGAAAGGCTGTCTGCACTGTCTGAGAGATACATAAAGAATGAGTTTGACTGTGATAACTCGCTTGCGCAAAACATTGCGAATTCTTTATCACGAGGCTCATTGTTAGCGGTGAGCATGGCAGCTGTTACCACAGGGAAGGTCAACAGAGCCTTCTCGCGCTCTTTCCTGAACCACTCCATGAAGTAAACCTGCAACGATTTAACAGATTCCCATACAGGGGCAGTCATATCCGGAAAAACAAAGTTTTCGAACAATGAATTGAAATAATACTCATCATACAAGCTAATATTCCAGAAGCATGACTGATAGCCTCTTGCTGCTGCTGGCTGATTAATTGTGTAGACAACTTGTTGCAAGAAACCATCAATCAGCTTCTTATTGTCTTTTAAATAATTATCGCCATAATCTTTACGCGCGAAATAGTCGAAATATGTGAGAAACTCTACAGTTGCTACTGCTCCTACAAACTGCGCACTGATCGCAAAGACCAGATTGCAGAACGAGCCACAGAAGGAGCTAAGATGTTGAGGAGCATTCGACTCAGCCCCCAGTTGTTTCATGCCGCCAGTTAGCAAAGGGTACATGCTGACAGAGACGCAGTACGGCATGCACGCAGCTCCTGTCTCGTCATGCTTGTAAATTTCATGATGTTCAAGCTGCCTGATGTATTCCTTAGCAAGATCTTCGCCGTAGCAATTGGTAATCTCGTTGAACATTAGAGTTCGATTGATTGCAATGTTCGTATCTTTGTGGAGCTCGGCTGCTAACGTTGCAATGTTTTTTGATGTTACGTTAGAGTTTGGATCATATTTTGATCCGTCAGCTGCGTTGGTCGAATTTGTGTAGTTGTCAATAAATTCGATTTTCTTTTTGGCTTGTTCGTTACTAAGGTACAGCATGGTCATCTCCAGAATAATTGATTTAGGCGCTCGCCTGTTTTTGCGTTTTTGTAAATCTGATTAGTATTAATTTGATCAAGGCCGCCTTTCGAAGCGATCCAAGGGCCAAGCTTTACGAAATCCAGGTGATCCATTATGGCCTCACTGATTGATTCCTCACCTGTGTATAGGCAAGTCCTGAATCCCTTCAGTACAGCTTGTGAAAGGCACCAAACTAGCCTATCGGGCTCCCACTCGCCCCCAAAAAACAACACGCAAGTCGCCAGGCAAGAATATCGATCTAGCGTATGTAGGTAGTATTCGTCACTTAGCAGTTCCCCGTTCTTTTCCGACCATAGCTCTGGGCTGTGACATCCCTCGCACCGAAGCTTGCAGCCTGTCACTGAAAACGCCAAGGCTATTTCGCCAGGAACCTCTTGAAACACTATATCTACACGGCTCACCCTCACCAGGACACCTCATGTTGTGTTTAGCCTATGAGTTCACTATGGCATCGGATCAGCACTGAACAATTGATTAGCATCAATTATTGAAATTCATGGATAAAAGGATTGGTCTGGAAGCGAAAAAGCCCTATCAGAATTCCGATAGGGCTTTAAAGGATGTCAATGGTTAATCGTGATCGACTTTTTGGGGGACTACCCTGCATCAAAGCCCATATGAAAAATGATTGGCATCTTTTGGCGCCTTCACTTGAGCAGAAATGTGCTGCGAAGCCATTACGTACTCATGATAGCCGAAAGCGGGGTTTACCTCGCATTGCCGATCATAGTTTTTACTCATCGCCAATCGGGTTCGATACAGAGTGGCCACATCTGCGGCAAGCCCAGGATTGCCCATTTGCAACGCAATTGATTCGGACTCATCAAGATGAGGCTGGTAACGCTCGGTGAACGTGCTCCCCTGGCTTGCGCAATATGAGGTTTCACTCAGCTGAATGAAGTATGTCGCATTTACTACTGGAAGCGTACCGCCGCTTCGGTGGATAACGTTAATGGTGGCTACCCCATCTTCAGCCACGACATTTGGAAATGTGGGTATCCATGATCTTGGAGCCACGAATGGAACGCTACCGTAAAAATTCGCAAACTGAGAACTTGTGAGGCTGTCCAGCTCTAGCCCTCTGATTTCACGATTACCTTGTCTGTATACAGGTCTTACCGCAAAGGCATCATAGGAAGAAAGGCCAATGAAGATGTTTTCGACATAATTTTCAGCCACTTGGTCGTCTGAATCCATCAAGGTGATATGAGATGAGGTGGCGCGCGACAATGCCCTGTTCCTTGCGGCGGATGGCCCGGAATTCATGCCTTCTTCGCAATAAACGATTCTTTAATCATCAGGGAGAATTGATTTGTAGTCAAAGCCCTCGTCGATGCTGATAACGAGCTCAATCGGGTATCTCTCGGAGCCCTGTGTGAGCAAAGCATTGACCAATGGTGGTAGCGAATCCTGCGCATGATGGGCCGCAATCAGAAAAGATAGGCTTGTTGTCATGATGTTATCTCTGGGGTAACTCGGTTAATGTCAATAACATCATATCACACAAGTGATTATTCAAGATCCTGTAGTGCTCTGCACGGCAACAGTTAGCGACGCGACGCTGAGGTTGCCAGGGGCTTGCAGAGATTTTCAGAAGGGTAGTAAAACCCCTCCACCCGCGACCAATGGCGTCCCGCTATTCACAAACAAGCCCTAGATGAGGCTCATTTGGTCGCCTGATTCCACGACCGGAGACGCCATTTCTGTATCGTTATGCAGATCCAGCTCCCGTGAAGGCAAGTCAACAAGAACTAGGTTGTGATTACCCATCTGCTGATTGATGATATTGCTAATGGTTACCCAGCATCCATTTCCAAGACCTGAGCCAATTCTTGGAATTCCAATTTTGACATTCCTGTCAAACTGCTTGGAGACCGCTTCAAAGCATGATCTGATCTTCTCATAATCAACATAAAGTACATCTGGATCGCGCCCCCAAGTATATTGAACAAAAGCATTGACGATAGTAACCGGCTTGCCATTTCGCTCAACCGTTACACAGTCAATCTTACCAAGCTTGGTTTTATCGCCCTTTGGCGTTTTCAAGAATGATTGATAAGCCTCAGGAAATGTGTTGCGAATTTCTTTGGCAATGCCGCTGTTCATATGGAAGCAATTTGAGCCATGTACAAGGACGTCAATTTCACCTCGATTTGCCATCTCCACCAGATTTCCTGTTTGATGCTGCTTTATACCCTTAAATGAGCTCAGGAAATCATCCACCAGTTCCTTCGGCTTCAAGCCAAACTTCTTGTATATTTTTTCTTCGCAGTCATCGATCCACGAGATAACTCGCTTAAGATGATCTGGATTTTTTAGGTTATAGACTTTAATCCCATAGGCATCGGACACACGAATAGCTTGCCCTGTACCACCTGTTTTTGATGAGGTCATGGCTGCCGTATAAGCGCCATCTGGTGTCTCGCAAATCGTAAACCTAGCCGGTGTATCAAGCGCAGAGCCCATCGCTTGCATACAGTTTCTTGACATCATGGCGCGTGGGCCTCGACCAAGCCTGTCCCAGGCTGGGTGGAATTTAGAAGCCATTTTCAGGGCCGCATCTGACTCTGCGTGATAATAACCCTCGGATGGGTTTTTATTTCTACCATTGAATGTTGGCCATGGCAGATGGACTTCAAGTACGTGCTTGTATTCTCTTTCAGGAAGTCCCAATTTTTTTGCAAGCGCGTCATAAGCTATCTTGGCCCCAACCTCGAACGATGTGTCAGATCCATCAGCACCGCCAGATGCCATTACTCCGCCGTAAAAGGCCATGCAACAAGAGAATCTCATCATTAGATATGAGCTTTTGCTTGTAATCCTGCGTGACCCGATACCTGCGTAACGGAAATGATTGAAGTTTGAGAGGTTAAAGTTAGTCATAAGCTCACGCGTTTATGTTGTTGTGCTTTTATTCTATATGCTTTTGCCTGTAAAAGTCATCAAAACATATATTGGATTGTTATGGTGTATTCTCAAACAATTGATTATCGAACTGCTTTTGCGGCGTTAAACGATTGCAAGCCTTATGTAGCAAGCGGATGTCGCGTTCCTTCATGCCGGCCTCTCGAAAAAAATCGTGACTCTTACTGAGGACTTTGATCTGACTGTCAACAATCGCTTTTGCTTCAGCATGAGAAAGTCCAAAATTCTCGCAACCGCTTAAAACATTTTCAACGGTTGATCTTCTCCCATACTTCCCAACCATAAGCGCCTGCTCACTCATTTGTTCTGGATGAGGAAGAATGTCGAACGCGGGTGACAATCTATACTCATCTCGAACAATCCTCAGAAATCCATGGTTCTTCAGATGATCGTCACTGTTGCCAATCAGGCAGTTAAGCGACATACGAGAGAAAAGTTCTCGAAGATCTTTTTTCGGTTGGGAGCTGATTCTCCTCACGATTTCCGCAAGCTTTGCATAGCTGATGATGGATTCCGGGTCATTTGGCTTTGCCCGCTCAGGATGAATGGCGGCATAGGCACTTAAGTAATGCAGCCTTGCATCACCGGCCCTATCAAATCGCTTAACCAAAAGCACAGGCTTGCCACCGACCTCTATGAGCTCTGAATGAGATACGTCGAGCCCGCATGTCCGCGCAATGTTCAAGCAGGCGTGCTCAGCCCTGACCTGATCAAACACATCTTCATCGCGCCCCAGCTTGGCTATCCATTCATAGCCATCATGCGAAACGGTTACTTTGGGGCGCGCACCGCCCATTGATGAACCATACCAAAGCATTTTTGCCAGGGCAGGATCTACGTTGTCATCACCCTCATCAATCTCATGAGCAACCTCCATGAGCGATACCAGGTCATCGAATCTAGGCGTTGGGTTCATTTTTGCAAGCTTGGTAAGGGTTGCCGAGAACCCAAGATCACCAACACCAGCGCCTCGCGAAGCCAACAGCCACTCTATTGGATTTTGGGGCTGATGTGAGTGAAGGGATAGAAGAACCTTTTTACCCCAGTTGTCAGGCGTGGCATCCTCAAGACAACCCCATAGCTTCGATGAGAGATATGCCTTATCAGACAAAGGCAAATTAATTGGATCAATCGAGAAAGCGTTAGGATTGGCTAGCCACTTTTTACCATACGCGAAGCGATAGACCCCATTGCTCATATCGACTACGCCAATGGGTTGCTCTCTGCCTTTGTCGATCACGAATACGTAGGCTTTAGAAATTGGTTTCCAGCTCATTATGGCTATCACCTCTGAAATGTTTTTGTCGCCATGTGGCTTCTAATCCAATGCCAACATCATCATTCTTCGGGTCAGCCAGGTTGGCTACCTGAGACTCAAGCCCCATGGCTTGCAATACGCTCATGACAACGCCAAGGGAAACGCTAGGATCGCCGTTTCGTAGTCGCCGGTAGGTTTGAGCAGTAATCAGCGCCCGCTCCGATAAGACCTTTACCGATAGTCGTCTTCTCTGTCTTGCTGTATCGACGTTCAGACCAAGGGTCTTGAGTGTATCGAGCGAATCATCAGTAAGCGTAGTCATGATGATCTGTCATCTTCCAAGGTTTCTAATGAGTGACACGTCATCCATATTAGCCACAACTCACGAGGTTTTCAATAGGCTTGAGCGGATTGTTAGGATTCGCTATTCATGAGCGAAGTGAGGTCTTCCATCATCTCTTCTTGCCTTTTCTTTGCCTCGCAGTGCTTACGCTTGATGGCCAGAGCTGGCTTGATCTTTTCGTGCGAAATTTTAGCTGTCGAAGATCTCTATACTTAGGCGAGCAGTTTCTCTCATTTGACTCCAGCAACCATTTGGCCACGCCAGGTGTCTCTCGTGCGATTTCGTGCAGCTCGACGATCTGGCTTGCATTTTCTAAGGGTTCTAGGCTACTCAGACAATAACTAATGTATATGAACAAAAAAGCAAAAAGGTTGGCGAAAGAAAGTGGCCAATTAACAAAAGAAACAGCTGTAAAGAACAAGACACAGGCACACAAAAACAGTGAGGTTCCTAGTGGTAATGCTGAGCCATCCGTTCCAACAAAGATTCGATATAGCGCTGTAGAGCGAATACTTTCTGCCTCCTAATCATCTAGCACCGCATGATTGGCGAAAGATTCTAAGTGCTGTTCTAAAAAACGTCTGTTATTTTCATGGGCTCACCAAGTTATTCTGAATAAATATTTTGCGCTAATATTAATCGCTTCAAATATTCACAAGATTGGCAATTAAAGATTTTTCGAAATCGTAAAGCCCCCTTCCCTTCTCAGCGGCAGATTTCATCAGAGTCGTAGATAGCTGAGATGATTCAAATCTTTTTGAATCAATCTTAATTTCTTTGAAGGATTCCAGGCTTGTGAAGTATTCCACGCCACTAATCCTGATTGAATAGGATTCTCTGAATACTTCACCAAGCCCTTCAGTATATGCCATATAAATAAAAAAAGATAATACCGGTGCAAATATGATAAGCATTAAAGATTCGAATGAGAATCTGATATCATCCCCGATGAAATACAGCCCAGTAACTAGGCTGGCGATGCTGACAAACGAAGCGATTCTGCATGCGAACTTTTTTTTCAAAGCTATTAAACTTTCTTCTTTGCGGTAGTTTCTCTTGTATTCAGAAACATCATCAACAGACAATGGGTTAAGCACATAGCTTTCTAAAGTGTTGGCGTATCGCATAGTATCTCTCCTTTTGATGGTTGAGCATAACCCAGAGTATGGTATATGTCAATATAGCCTTTACAGAATTATGGGGGATGACATATCATCTCCAATCCAATCAAAAGGATGACATATCATCTTTTTATAAGAGGCTAGAAGCTCAATTGTAGGCATGACATAATGTTTTAAATAGGAGTTATTCAAATGAGCGTTCTACGACCTAACCAACCTGATTCATCACCATGCGTAGGCAGGTGCTCACACAATGTGGGCGATGAGATTTGTCGCGGCTGTGGAAGGTCAATCCCCGAGGTTAGGGATTGGAATCAGTATTCATCTGAGCGCAAGATTGCGGTCAAGCATGTAGCTGAGGCTCGTATAGCAAAAAGACAATCCTGATTCGATACGCCTGCTAAACCGCATTCAATGATACACCCCGTGCGCAATGCGCTCGATGAAAACCACGACTGCATCGTAACCTTCATCTGTGGCGATCATCTGCATGGCCGTAGCGCCTCCCAAGCCACGCAGGAACCTGGTAACCCACCCAATGGCATAATCACGGTTACCAAGTAGAGCTTCTGCAAGCACTATTACGGTCACTCCCCTGTAAACAAGCCACCCGGCCTCAGGTGTCAATGTGTTACTTCTGACATGCGACTCAATGAGGGGATCCGGCAGGACTACGAGGTTCATGATGTCTATGCCATTGTCCGCGAGCGTTTCAATGGCTTTTCGAGGAATACCGGCTTCTACCAGATCGTTAAGGTTGGTATCAGACGGCATCCCCATTAACCAGGAGACAATATGATCAGTTTCTATTGATAGAAATTTCACAACCTTCTCCTCGTGATCATTAAAGGAACGTACGGGCCTGGCTGGTGCCTGTCGGCGGCAAAGAGAAAGCCCCGTCAGATACGAAGAGTGCTTCAAATTTTCTAATGTCGAGTAAAAATGAAGACTTGGCGTTTCGATCAAACTCGCTTTGTCGACGCTTGTAATAGTGCTCTGGAGCTCCTGCATCGATCATTTTGGCAACTTCAATGAAAGGTAGCCTAAATATTCCGCCGAAGTAATCGACTTTTGCCCCATAGCCCTCAAGCTGCTTCCAGTCTACCCATACGTATATGTCGCATTCTGGCGCCTTGCTTTTGTAGCTGTGATAGTCTTTGCGGTTGAATGTGAAGGTGTACCGAGGATCCATGCGGTAACGGGAGGCTGTGAAGAAAGGTGTGTTCTGAGTCTTGAGATCGGCTATTTTGTCTTCAACTATCAGGTCTAGGGCGAAGCGGTTGGAGGCTTTTTCTGGATTGATTACGGCGTTTAGATCAAGGTGATCGCGGCACAGCGTAACGAACTGTCCTTCGAGCTTTTCACCGTGCTGGCACCACCAATTTTTATCTTCTGTATCGTGCGGGACGTGATTGTTCCTATTCAACATGTGGAAATCTCAGGGCTAGGCAGATCCGGATACGGCATAATCCGGGCTGCTCGTTAATTCCTGTCAATTAACGCATATCAAAATAGGCTCATCAATACGATTGTTTTTAAAATTGTCTTTAATTTCATGTACCGATGAGTAGCAAAAAAAATACGAGCGAATCGCGTTATACTATGTGTCCCTGCTCGTGAGTCGATGTTGAATCTGTGATGTTTCCATGGAAACATCGTTTGGTTGGCGTGTTTGTCAGCTCATGCCGGATTAATGACGAAATCCAGGCAACAAAAAAGGCCGTTTCTCTCGAAACGGCCTTATCTTCTCTAAATGATGGCGCTATGCCGCCATCCCATTCTTAGCTACTAGGGCACTCCGAAAAGTCCTCCAGGGTCTGCTCAACCATTACCGGTGAAACCGAATATTTACGCCCAACATTCATCACATCGCTCAGTATTGAGACCCTGTGGCCAGCGTCACTATGTGCATACTGGTCAAGGTAAGCCATTGCTTGAGCTGTGCGCCACGCCATGCTTCTTAAGGCGTCGTCATATGCAAACCACTGAAGTGCTCTGATCTTGGCTTCGTTGTAGGCTTCGCCCAGCATGATTCCGTACGCGAGCATCTGCCCCAAATCAACAGCTCTGTCGTCGGTCTTTTGATTGAGCTGCTTCCCCATGAGATAAAACACAAAATCATCGTCACGATATGCCATCCATCCACGGCAATAGCAACACTCGGACTGGAAGGATCCAAACCAATCGAACAGAGACTCTTCACTGAGCATGCCCAGCTCTGGGTAGATGGCTTTAAGCTTCTTGGCATCGTCCCTGCTGCTCTCATCAACCTCGTCGAACGGGTTATTGAGTGAATCAAGACCAAAATGATCCACTAGAGACCAAATCTTGTTGATCTCGCTTTTGGCCCATCTTTTTGCGATTTCAGATTCCGAGCTCCATTGCTTTTCCAGCTCGCGAAGCGAATTGAATTGATCCTCCGTCACCAGCGGGAAACCTTCACGAAATTGAGTGCGCGCCATGGCACGATAACCATAAAAATCGTCCAGTTGCCACGCTTCCAGCGTGGGCTTTTCTGGCAACGAATCCAGTCCCCAAGACGCATGAGTCTTGAACTGCATTTGCTTAAAGACGAAATCACCTGGCCCTGACGTTTCGATGGACTCACTTACCAAGATATTGGCCAGCGCTTTGCAAGCTGCGTCTTTCGACGCAAAAGAGGCGAGGAGTACCGCATCGAATGGCTCAAGGCGAATGCCCCATGTTGAACCGTCCGTGCTTTCAATTGAATAGCCTTCTGGCTTTATGTTCTCGTTTGCCACGGCCTCATAGGGCAGCATAATTGCCCCTGGAAGAAGAGAGCGTATCTCTTCATCGGTTGCCGCTCTACGTACCTTTTCCTGATAGTCAAGTGTCAGCGAAACCAGCTTGTCGAAAACGAAAACTCTATTTTTACCCAAGACCTGGTAAACGTTGGCGGGAATGCCCTCAAGCGAGCGAATACGCTGCTTTAGACCGTCATTCCTGAATGGGCTATATTGCGAGAACTCATCAAGCACGACAGATTTTAAATGCCCTTTTTGAGAGATATCTTCTATTAATTTAGTCATTTGATACCTCAGTTGATGTGTTCAATAGTGAGCAAATAGAATTCAATGCCGTTTCGAAATTATGGCTTGAGCCAGCCCATTGGCAAGCAATCATCAGGTTTTTCGGAAGGTTGAAATTTTCAACGATATACCCGTCTGGGCAGCAGCCGAACTGATCCGTTGAAACTTGCTGGCGAAGCGGCACACTTTCGGGGAAATACGCCCAGACAGGTTTGCCGAGTGCTATCGCCACACCGACCTCAAATACAGTTCCAGAATCAGGCTCATGGCCGCGAAATGACTCCAGGTTAGCCAGGACGGCATCTGCCTGGGTTAGCATGGCCATGTTCGATTTGCAGATCCACTGGGCCGAATCCTCCATCGCAAGGCCCTGAGGAATATCGTTGTCCAAAGGATATAGCCCAATGACACCCGCAGCAGTGCATAGCTTTTTCAGTTTTTCCCCGTGTTCAATGGCATCAGGCCTGAATACATCGAAGCCTGCAAGGTAAATTTTGTGCATTTTAAGAGCCTTATGTGATTTCTAGAGGGGTCTTTTGATTTCAAAAAAATTGGTTACAACTGCTCTTGGATGTGTTGCGGCTTTGTCATGAATGGCGCCCATCCTAACTGCAATCCAATGCTCCTTGACGCTCAGGATAAAGATCTTTGAAGGATCGAGCTGCTTCACAAAGCTTGCGATAGTGGGCTTGCTGTCGGTTGTCATCATGGGGGTTATGGAAAGCCCCATGTCTCTTAATAGGCACCATCCTGCAACCGCGCTCATTCCTTCCTCCGCGTCCCAGTCTCGCTTGATGGCCATTTCGATGACCGTTGAGAGTGGTGCCCCAGAGACGATGTGGATAGCATACGGAACGCAGTCGCTCATGATTTTTCCAAAGCAAAAAACCCGAGTCACCTCAGGTTTAGAAATTCGTTAGGGAATTTTGAAGCCACCCTTGAGCTTTTCTAGAATTTAAAGGGCCCTGAGATTACAGGCCCCTTCAGAGTATCGTTAGGAAAGCTTACCTTCAAGCTGCTAGGCCAGAAGTTACCCCCATATCCACGCTCTCTTGAGCGTCATACCCCACACCTGCCTTTTTTGAGAAGTGGCGTTTCTTCTGTCATACAGTGCTACTCAATGTTCCAGCTACCGCTTGCCTTGCGGGCAATACGGGGTTCGAGCCCCTACGTGCGCCTTTCCATCAATGCCAATCAGCCTTGCGAGCCTTTCAGCACCTGGGTTCACTAACGTGCCCAGGATTAAGGTGCTATCACACTGTACCGGCAACGACTTTGCGTTTAATTGCAACGATGGGATTTGAACCCATGGCCTAACGATTAAAAGTCGTGTGCTCTACCAACTGAGCTACTTTGCTATACCCGCCAAGACGTGCGTTGCCGTGGCTTCATAAGCTTTTGACCTACGAAATACCACACGCCTCATGCCCTTTCAGACGGCTAGTCTTACTTGAACTGTAGATCACGATCTCGCGCCTGAAGACGCCAACCTTTGATCCACCGCTGAACGCCCTAATCGCCAAACTCGGACTAAACAGCTCGGCCTTTGGTTTTCACGCTCGATTCTTGAGGCCCCTAGACGCTTTCCAGGCATCTATAGACTGACCCAGAGTTTCCCAGCCAGTCTCTTTCAGGAGAACCTTCACGCTATCTTCATGCCAGGGGCATAAAGAGCGGCTTTCGCCACAAACCTCACCTTGTATGATTTACTCGACACCGAAGTGTCAAGCGGGGCTATGCGAGCTTTACCCCTTTCCACTTGTCACCAAGCGGTTCTGGTTCATCGACCATCAAACAGTACGGCAAGCCGCACTGTTAAAACCTAAAGCTTCTTTTCAAAACATAGCTTTTGAAAAACAGCCTGACTTGAATCTTAAGAGCCTTGAGATTACAGGCTCTAACAGGGCATCGTTCGATCAGCGTACCGCCGAGGGGCTAAACCCGGCGTTACTGTCTTATCCACGTCCGGCACGGACGTCATACCCCACACCCGCCTTTTATAGAGTGGCATGTCTCTTGACGCATGCTGCTACTCGATGTTCCAGCTACCGCCTGCCTTGCGAGCAGTACGAGGTTCGACCCCCTACGTGCGCCTTTCCATCAATGCCGATCAGCCTTGCGAGCTTTTCAGCACCTGGGTTCACCAACGTGCCCAGGATTAGGGTGCTTTCACAGCATACCGGCAATGGCTTTGCGTTTTTAGCAAACCATATATGCGATTTCTCGCTAAGACGTGCATTGCCGTAGCTCCATCAGCTTTTGACCGACAGAATACTACACGCCTCGCTGTCCTTTCAGGCGGCTAACCTTACTTGAACTGTTTAGTCACGACCTCGCGCTTTTTACGGCGCCTGCCTTCGACCAACCGCTACCCGCTCTTGCCGCCAAGCTCGAACTCATGTAGCACGGCCTTTGACATTCACGCTCGATCAGATGGATCTCCTAGCTGGTTTCTCACGCCAACTCGAATCTACAGTGTCACCCTCGATTCGTTTTCGGAGCTGATCTTCGCGCTATCAACCAGCCAAGAGCTGATTGCAAGTGTCTCACCTTGGATGTTTTTCTCATCTCTATCGAAACAAGCGAGGGTTTGCGAGAATCCCTCTTTCCAGATGTCGCCACCTGGTTCAGGCACACCAGCCCTATAAGGTACATCACTCGAAGCGACTAGCGCCTCTTGAGGTGCCTATAATACTCACCTTTTGCAAGGTGTCAATAGGCTGTTTGAGATTTTTTTGATTGGCATAAAATGCCCATGTCCATATAGTAGGAAATAAGACAACAAGAGGTATGAACCGTGGAAACTGCTCGATACGAATATGTAGATGGTCTAATGAATAGCATGCCAGCTGCTTGGCGCTACCGCTGGTGCACAGGAGGCATCTGCGCCTGCATGGGTGGGGCCAATTGCTCCGGAATGCTAATGGCCAACGGCGTCAGCGAAGCTGAGTGGCAAGCATGGGTCAATGCCAACCCGGCTGATGACGTAAAGCCGTTCGGGTCATTGCTGGCTGACAGGCTGTCCCTGGCTGTTAAAGTTGGAGTTAAGAGTTAAATAGTCAATTTGTTTATGAGCTATGGCGTGATCTCCGTCAATAATTGATGTATTGACGGGGAAACAAAAATTCAGTGTCTTTCTTTTCATATCAATCAATGATGGTTAAGAACGTACTTTAAGCAATATGCTTTGATCATTGTGGATTGATCGTGCTAAATTGAGTCATGAACCATTTGAGAAAATTAACATGTCCAGCATAGCGCCTAACTTTATTGAATTCAGAAGACACGTCAATGAGTTAATTAATGGTGGTGAACTGCCCCTTCCTGAGGACGCGCTCATTTATGCGATAAAAGAGTGTCAAGATCGCGAGATCTCATATCGCATCAATACCACAAAAACCACATCCATAATCAATCACAAGCATGTGGATGAGTATTGTGCTGCAAAAATATTCTTCCGTACAGAATCGTTGAAAGATGCTGATTTTAAATATCTTATAAATTCAACCTCATTCGAAGACAAATTGAAACTGCTGGATTCACTAAATGCAATTATTGGACAAAATAAATGTGATTTAGAAGGTGACCCTAAAGCCCAAGTGAAAAAACTCATAGCAAGTATTATTAGCTCTGAGGTAGAAAACAGAACTCGTCAAGTGGCATCAATTCTTGGCGGCAATGGCATTACGGTTTTGCTTAGCAATATCTATGATGATGCTACAGAGGCATCACTTGTATGCAAGAGCTTGAATGAAAAAATAGCAGATGAGCATGAATTGTGGGGCTTTAGTGCGTATTTGAATGCATTAAATGCAGCAATTCCATTGTTTATTTGCGGCAGTGATGAAGATTTAAGTCATTGGCTTAAGGTTGAAACTATTGCCAGTCATAATGGTGAGCTAGTTTTTTTTGATCCAGTAAGGCAACACGGAGTCGTAAACAAACTTCTTGAAGTCATGATGTGTATTACGACTAATGACGTAGGTCGATTGACTTCATCGCGAAGAACTGATTTACAACCCATACTTGACCTTCTTGGCCTGCGCCTCAACGCGCACATAAAAAACTTTTCACGCACGCTGGATATGGGCGTGACCCCTGCCCTACTTCCGTTTGGCAATAGAAATAATAAAGGTGATGGCGCTAATATGCCATGGCTAATGAGCTCCTTTTCAAGAAGACTTATGAAAAGCGGATTGGGCAATGATCTGTTAACTGAGATCAACACAAAAATGCTTGTTAAGCTATGCAATGGCAGCGTTAAGACTATGCCGAAAAAAGAAGTCACGAACTTCATTGAAACAATTAAAGATAGCGTTAATTGGACAACTGCAATTTCAGGAATGAACGCAAAAGGCCGAGCACTATTGATTGACCGTTTTTCTGAAACGAAATACTACCGTGACCTAATCAGTAGAGACGAGCGCTCTGTAGCGGTTAGAGACGAATTTGAACTGTAGTCAGTCCGCTTCCGCTACCAATGGGCTACATTCCGAAATCCTCTCGTACCCACTTAGTTCTCATTTTAGCAGCCTTGTCACCTAGGAGCTGAAATGAGAGCTCTCGACCGAATACTCTTTTGAATATCTCAACATGGCGATCATTTGTGACTAGCCTTGCGACCTCAGAAGGATCGCAAAGACGTAGCTCCTCAAGCGTTGCATAATGATCCCTGTCTCGTTGGTAATCCAACATCTCATCGCACATCTCAAAGAGTCTAGTGGTTGTTCTTTCCTCTTCGGGAACCTTGTGTCGAACGAAGACGGACTCAAATCCATCCTTGACTAACTGTCTCATTCCCCGTGTCGCTTCGTCTGGGCTCATTTCTAAACTATCTATCATTAGCTTTGTTTTTAATATGGCGGCCAGTACCTTGTCAGTAAGGGCATGATGAGGCACGTAAGAAGTTCTCATGCTCAAGTAGCCGGCGTTCATGAACTCCAATACTTGATCTTCTGTTTGCATATCATCAGGAATCGAAAAGAATACGCTAGAGCTATACCCACTTGCCTGCAAGCATTCACTCCAAAATTCTGCGTCAGCTTCGAATAGCCCTTTTCGATTTCGGTGGTTGAGTAGAATTGACATCTTCAGGAAAACTGAAGGTGTTTCCATTGCTGCGGCAATCATGAATTCTCTACGCACCAGAGAGTGAGGTATAAACTCAAGGCACTGAATGTTGGCAATGAATGCTCTGTCTGCTATCTCCTGGGTAAGCCTGCCATTTAGGCAAATATCAAAGATTCTAATAATCCTTGGCTCTTCATATGCCGCTTCAATGATTAACTCATCGCTCCAATCCTTAATGGGCAGGATATCCTCACCCTCACCATAAATCCTAAGAAAATATTCACAAGATTTAGTTCGAGTTAGAGTTGGCAGTTCATCGATCAGATTTATATCTATACCTGAATATGCCCTACTTTCAACTATTTCAGATCTGTTTCGTGACTGGTTATTTTCTGCGTTGCTCATGAGTGCATCCTGTTGAAGTTATTTCACTATAGCTGTTCACGAATGCTCGGCTCAAGCCTGTTCAGACAAAGCGAACCGTAGCTATTGACAATTGATTTACGATTGCTATTATTGCATCAACCATAACCGCAATAGGCTCATCATGTATCTATACATCCAGGGATTCCATTAGGTTACTTTACCTGAGGAATAACCCATGATTTACCAAGATCAGAAACACTCCGACGAATGCTTTGTGCAGCGCCTGGTTAGAGTAAAGGCGCCTGGTGATGGCATTGACGGGCTTGTAAACCCTTACCGTGATGTGTACACCCTCCATGAGCTTGTTTGCTCACTTGGGGTCTATAATTTCATCGATACATTTTTGAGAGAAAAGCGTTACTATGTAACGGATGGTGTTGAGGGGTTCTGGCACCCTCACAATGTCCAGCTGTTGCTGATTGATCAGCGTAGCGGTAAGCAGATTGATCCGGTTGGGGCTCTACGTGTCATTAATCGCCACTATGCGCTAGACCTGTACATGCTTCGCCCAAGAAAGTCAGGAAGACCTGGCAGACGGTGGCGTGGTAGTAAGTATTACAGGAAGACAACCAACATCTCGATTCTGGCTGCGAACCAGGCTCTGGATGATTTGGAGCCACCGGTTAGAAAGGGGTACATTGAAAAGCTGCGTGATTGCTTTGAGATTTGCCGGTCTAACAGTCGTGATCGAAGCTGGAAACGATACCGCGATACGCAGTATCGTGATGCCCGAAAGTGATGTGAGAAAGCACTGAGCCAACGACGTAATCAGGATGACGACCATGATAGATGCGACGCGGTATCAACCTTTTTCGGAAATTATTCAACGTTCGCTGTCCGGGAGGGGCTAAAGCAGCAGTCCTGATTTCCAATCAAACCTACTCGTTGTTATCATTTTATGCATAAAAACAATAAAATGGTGACGCTATGCAGCATGTTTCGATTGGTCAGGCGAGTGAACTATTAGGCGTTGCGGTTTCTACACTCAGGCGTTGGGAAAATGAGGGACGCTTGCGGCCCTCCTTTCGCACTTGTGGTGGCCATCGCCGCTATTCGCTGCTTGAACTTAACCAAAAGTGTGGCAAATCCAGACCTGATGATCGAAAGGTTGTCGCTTATGCCCGCGTGTCATCGCATGACCAAAAGGCTGATCTAGAGCGTCAAAAGATTCGCCTGGAAGATCATTGCCATAAGGCTGGATACACCAACCTGGAACTACTGACCGATCTGGGTAGTGGCCTTAACTACCAGAAAAAATCCTTCCGCAAACTACTCAAAATGATTGCGCTCGGCCAGGTTTCAACCTTGGTTCTTATGCACAAAGATCGCCTGCTAAGATTTGGTGCGGATATTGTTTTCGAACTTTGCAAACTCAACAAAACCGACGTGGTAATTCTTGAAGATGAGCAAGCTAATACCATAGAAAACCGCCTTGTAGCCGATGTCATCGAGTTGATGACGGTGTTTTCCGCTCGTTTATACGGCGCCCGTTCTCACAAGAACCGCAAAGCGGCTTGACGGAGGGGGTGAATTGACTTATTGATAAAGATTGGCTATCATTTAGCCATGATTAAATCTCTTCCAACTCGCATCACGACCATCCAGACACGTTTGCCGCGTGATACGGATTTGTCTGTCGTTGCAGCGTTGGACGCCTATGCCGAGTTGTTTTCGCGGCTTGAAAGGGTCGCGATAGCGACCCGCACGAAGGGCGAGAAAGTCGATAAAAAGGCTTTCCTGAAACAACATGGCATTACTGGCCGTCAATTTAATGCACTGATCAGAAGTGTCGACGGGAAAATCGATTCTCAGCTGAGTAATCTCGAAAACTATATTGAGGACTGCCGGGTCAAGATCGCTGGTCAGAACGTACGTATCAGCAAAAAGCTTGGGCTCATTGACCAGCCACGGTGGGCCGGTAAAACCGAGCGGCTTCATCAGGCTGTGCGTCAGCACAGGATCAGAATTAATCACCTGGAAGCCAGAAAAGCCGGTTATGAACGTCAGGTCGAGGCCAAGCGGCCATCGATCTGCATGGGCAGCCGCAGGCTGTTCAGGCAGCAATTCAACCTGATTGAAAACGGCCTGAACAATCATGCTGAGTGGCTGGAGCTTTGGCGCCGTGAGCGCAGCAGCCAGTTTTTTGTGCTGGGATCCAAAGACGAAAGCAGCGGCTGCCAGGGCTGTGTGATCATCCCCCAGGGCGATGGCATTTATACGCTGAAGCTTAGATTGCCCGACGCGCTTAAAGAAATCCACGGTGAGTATTGCTACATCACTGATATCCGTTTTGGTCACGATCAGCGCTGGATCTATGAAGCAATAACTGCCAATCGGCTTAGGAAGGTTGCGCTATCTGACTACCGCAAGCAGGCCAAAGATACTGAGTTTGTCGGGCCCCTCAATAAGGAGTCTCGTTTTCTGGATGCTTATGGACAGGCCATGAGCTACCGTTTCGTGCGAGATGAAAAGCGTGGCTGGCGCATTCTGGTCACAACCGAACGATCAGGCCAAGTCATCACCACAGATCGGCGTAACGGGGCCATCGGTATCGACCTGAACAACCATCACTTGGCTATGACGGAAGTCGATTGGAAAGGCAACAAGGTCGGCTGTGCCGACCATGTGTTTCGATTTCAAGACAACATCACCAGCCCAGCCACGACCACCCGGCTTCAGATGGCTGCGGTTGAAATCGTTGCCCAGGCCAAGCGAGTTGGAAAGCCCGTGGTGATCGAGAACCTGGATTTCAGCTTCAAAAAATCCAGCATGCAGAAGGGTAAGGCCAGCGATGCCAAGCTGAATAAAGTGGTTAGCTCGCTGGTGTATCGAAAGTTTCGCCAGATCATCGAAACCCGCGCCTTCAAAGAGGGCGTCGAGGTGATTGCGGTCAATCCGGCCTTCACCAGCTTCATCGGCAAGCTGAAGTACCTGAATCAAACCAAAAACAGCGCTCACCAGGCCGCAGGCCTGGTGATAGCAAGGCGTGGCATGGGCCTTGGAGACCGATTACCGCGCACCAGTGTTGTACCTGTCATGCGTCGACCTTGCACTTTCCAGGCGCCAGTGGATGCCCGGAAAGATGAAGCCAAGTGTCTAAAAAAGGCCATGTCAGCGTACGGAAAGTGGTACACGTCAACGCGGGCTGAGGCGAGGAAACGGACACACGTGTTCCGTCTCCAACTCTCAGCCAGACTGGAAAGTATTCCTTTCTAGACGCAACGTGCCTTAACCATTAGACCCCAAAGCGCGCTCGGGGGTCGACCATCAAACCGAAATGAGTAGGTTTGACGGGGTTGTTAGGAGCGGTGCTTGCAAGAATGATCTTGATCGGCACCCTGATTACCCTGCACCACGTTACGTAGTCAAAATGTGTGAGGAGCTGACCAGAGCAGTTGTTGACGCCGGGAATCCTGACGTGACCATGGCGGACATCATCCGCCTGGAGGCAACCTGCACGGGAGCTGATTATGCGCACAAACTAGCAATGCGGTGTCATTACCTCACGTTTAGCATAGCCGCATAGGATGATCTGATGGAAATTTCCAAGCAGAAATTGTCATATAGAAAGCTCTTCTCTAATGGCAGATTTTTTGTAGCCATTGCTTGCCATTTGCAAAACCCCTTCATAACCAGTTAGCTTATGCACTTCATCTGCTAAGCGGGTGCCCGCCACTGCTTTAACTATTTTATGCTCAGGAATTGACTTAAGTATTCCACTCAAGGCTGAAGAACTTGTTTTTAGAACATCGGCATGGATGCTTAATATTAATTCAAGCTCATCCTCTAGGCTTACTTGCCTATCCTTTAGGTCATAGTAGGCAGCATATCCATGGATATGCTGTTTGACTCCCATAAACCAGTCAGAGCCATCTTTAACCAAAAGACTACAAAGCGTTTTAGCGGCATCATTATTTATATTCATTAAACCACAAATAATGACGTGTCCTAATTCCTGGCTGAAATCTTTATTATACGCGTTGAGCATTCTTTTAGAGTCATTGGCAGTACACAGGTCGATCAGCACTTTGACGTATTCTGCTTTACCTCCATTCCTCGATAAAAGAACCTCATTGACACTAAACGACAACGGGATCGAGTTTTTCTTGAACATAGTTGAGAGGTCATCTCCAATAGCCTTTTTAACACGAGGAATATTAAGAAGCATTAACAGTCCATCTTTATCGTCAGCCAATATTACAGTCTGAAGCACCAAGCGAATCATGCCCTTCGAGCTAAGCCATTCTTTGAAGTCTGATGGCTTTTTAAGTTGTCCGTTTTGCCATCTAGCGAATGAAAAATTGTCGTATGTGTTTTTCCTCGTTTTAATCCTAATACCATCTATGAGCGGTTCCCACATTGGCATGAAGTATATATTTCGCTTAGAGCAATAATCACCTGATGCGAATACTTTAAACAGTAAATCATGATTGTCTTTATTTCTGTAGTGCTCATTTATCATTCTTGTTATATCTGACTTTACCGATTCCTCAGTAAATCTACTCACTGCGTGTACCAGTCCTGCTCTTTCGCGCTCTTCGTTCAGAAATAGAGCCATTTCATTTGGCTTCATCCCTGTTTTAAGCAGCTCTAAGATTAAGAGGAATTTTTTATCCACGGATTGCGCGTTACCTAAAATAATCAACTCATTTCTATCAAACATATTCGGTCTCACTTGTTATATTTTGTTTTCTTTTATCAAAGGAGGATACAAATGCTTTGCCATCATCCGTAAGAGAATTTGAATGCTCAAGAGTCCCAAGCACACTTTTAACCATCCTAAAAATTGACGTGCCAAATCCTGCACGACGGTATTCGTCAATAACATAAATTGAATCAACCGTATTGTTTTTTACGGAAAGGCCTGCGATTGCTATTCCATCTTTATAAAGCCTAAATCGAACACTATTTCCTTCAATCATTTCAAGCTCCTCGCTCAGGAGCTCCCCCGATTTTTCGTATCCATATTTACCCGCGCAAAGCGGATGGTTTGTTGGCAAAAGAAGTGTTGTCATAGGATTTCTTGCAACGAAATCAAAAACTGGATTTCGCTCAAATACGCAATTTGGTACTTGCCCATCCATGGTGAAAAAGAATTCAAAACCAGACGTTTGAATGAAATAGGTATGCAAGCCTGGCAAAATTGTCTCATAGCATCCGGCGCAATCATCTGATCCAACAAAGTCATCATAGCTCTCACCTTCATCAAGCAAAGTTTGCAAGTCGCAATTTTCGATCAGCTTCATAGGATCTACGCGCCTTGCGTTGTCAAAAATTGCCTCCAGCACCCGTTGCCCATCAGGTATATTCATACAGAGCGTATTGCTTGCGATTGCAAATTTCATCAACATATTTCTTGCCTAATTTTTTATAATATGACTCATTAATGTTTGACTTGGCAATCACAAGCGATAATTTTGGCCTGAACGCTAGCAAGGTGCTTAAAAAGTCATGACAAAAAAATTCACATGTCAATGCTGACAATGCTAAGCTTAAAAGAAAGAGGGTAATCCATGAAAACCATTTTACAGCTCATGTCAGATCTAAAGGAATTAGTTGAATCTAAGGAGGTAACTCTAAAAGAGTTTTCCGATAGTAGCGGTAGTGTATTTGTAAGAATGCTGCTTAGCCATATGCCTGCATTTCCTGACTTTGCGACACCAACGCTGGTTGCGCCAAAATTTGATGGCGAATCATCAGAGTACAGTATGGTAAGGACGCTTTTGCTAACCTATCTAGACCTTGATGCATTGACAGTCTCCTACAAGCTTTCGGACAAGCTGATTCAGTTTCTTAATGATGCTAATGAGGTAAGCCAGTATTTTTACCCCTGCACTGAAAGAAAATTTGCAGAATTCGCCAACCCAGACAACACAACAATTGAAGTTTATTTCTTGGATATCAGGGAAGCCATGCAAAAAGGGCTTGAGAACGAGGCCGCAAGATTTGCAATGATTCCGAAGATTGAGAACGTTGAAAAGTTCGATGAGGCAGGCCTTTTTAAAATGGCTGGTTATGTGTCCGTACCAAAAAATCTAGGCGCTGGCGCTCTAGAGTCGGCCTGGGAGAAAACCCAAAACCTAGATGCCCCTTGGCATTCACTCGACAATGCAATCAGTCTTGGTGGCAATCAGCGATCTTCCATGACGGGCGATGTCTTCGTTCTTGATGGTAAGCCTCATCTCGTGGCGATGGTTGGATTTCGCGAAATCGAAAAATTCAGCAAATGCGTTCGCGAAGAAGGCAAGAAAACGAAGAAAAGCCATGACTATGAAGCTGGCCCAGGCTTCTGATTGTGCTCTTTCCAGGGGTCTTTTAGACCCCTTTCTATTTATAAATCAAGCACTTACACCCTTCATTTAGAAAGCGGCTGATAATGGCTTGCAGAGATAGATTTCACTTTAAGGCCGCATTCTAAAATTACATTAGATCGAAGTAATTTTCATATATATCAATGTCTTACGTGATTTTCCTGATGTTTCTTATAGGTTTTAAGGGTGTGGATCTTCGTTGAGACACTTATCTTTAAGACGCCTTACCTCACTCAAAACCCTATCTCTTTCCCCTAGTGGTACATACAGAAGCGCATCATGGTCTGCGCTGACAGCCTTGATCTGATGTTCAAATTTAATTTTGTTAGGGTGAACATATCCTATAGATGTAGGGCATTTCTCTATAACTTTGTGAATGAGCAGATCCGTTTGATACTCCATTGGAATAAAGAAAATTAAGTCACGAGGTAAGTCATCACGTTGCTCTAAAACCTCGACTAGCTTCTTCCCAATCAGATCAAAAGGAGCGTAAGTTAGGGCGCTTGTTTTCGACTGAATAGCAAGCAATACCATAGGAACAGTTATCTTTCTTCTATCCACGAAACCTAAAGCAGCACCATTTGATGAAATCGATGCCATAATCAATTCGCTTTTTACTTTACTGGGAGGAACAAATTCAAGAAGTAATCCATCTAACTTCAAAGCGTCTAGGTACATTTTTTCATCGATATAGTCACTGTTGAGGAATCGAATCATTCTCGGATTTTCCCTCATGACTTTGCTAACTGTATCAGGCGTTTGCTCGGCAACAGGAAGCAATGCGCCTACTTTATAATTTTGTTCAATGGCGTCTTTTATGAAATCATCATCCTTAATCTTCCTGGGAATATCATGAAACGCGCTTGGATTATTGGTTATTGCTAGCAGGGCCAAATCTCTGGTAATCGTTCTTTCGCTTAACAATCTCAATATTGAACCGTCATGCCTTATAATCAACTCGGCCATGGTTGAATCAATGAGATCATCTGGAATTTCCTGGACAAGGCTATCAAGCTCGCCTGGGATGTTTTCTCTGATTGTGTCAACCACCATATCCTTAATTATTGGCAATAGTGATTCACTGCAATCGATGCCAGCAAATACTGTCTGAGGTGGCCATGTAATGCTCAACGTTTCGATTAGGCATTGAGCGCCGGCAAGCATGGGGTCTGATTTTCTAATTTTTTCATCAAGACTAAGTACTCCTTCTCCTAGATCACAAATAGCCATGAAGCGCTTAAGCTCTATCGGGAAGTTCTCAATTACCTTTCTGGTAAAGTATTCGCTATCAAAAGAATTCTTGAAGAAACGATTGAAATATGCAATTTCAGGTCGCATTGGTGTTACTCGCTTAATGATGATAGCCGATGTTATTGGGTATGGCCATGTTATCGTGCTACAATAAATTCATATTAGTATAGGGTATGGTATGAAATCTACGCATTTATCGCCGATAAAAAGGCTCGGGCCTAACTTGAAGGGCAAAGTCTACGCCGTCAGCGACGTCCATGGACACATTTCATTACTTGAGCATTTGCTTGATCGTGCAGGGTTTGATGAAAAATACGATTGGCTCATAATTTGTGGGGATCTGGTGGACAGGGGGCCGGAGTCGCATCGTTTCATGGAATTCATTGAACGACCCTGGGTTCACGCTCTGATCGGTAATCATGAGGACTTCTGTCGGCAGTCTGGCCTGACAGGCATTACCCCCTTGCACCTCAAAAGCGGAGGTGAGTGGTTTACCAAGATTGCCTACTCAGAGCGCTCCAGGATCATTGATGCAATCAATGAGATGCCCTATGCCATCGATCTCACCCACTCAGATGGCCGAAGAATAGGTTTTGTCCATGCAGAGGTCGTAGGCGATGACTGGGATGATTTTCTTATCATGCTTGAAAATCAAGAAGCACACCTGAGCACCCCGCTCCTTGAGAAGGTGCTTTTCTCACGCGTGCGTATCTATGTAAATCAAACTCAGCCGATAGGGGGTGTTGACCAATTGTTTGTAGGCCATACCTCGCTCTATGACCCGGTGGTACTTGGAAACACGCATTATATAGATACCGGCACCTGTTATTCTGATGGGGTTATGACACTCGTCTGTATCGATGATGACGAAATTTTTCAATGCGGCTCTAAAGGGTTCACGTCGTACTCCAGAATGGAAATGAGTAAATCACCTGCCATTAGAGACAGGTCACTTGTGTAGCATAGGGTCTTTTCATGAAAAGAATTGCATTAAGAGACATTATCAATATACATGTAACCGCTCTCCCCGCCTCATTTCATTCGAATCGTCATCTGCCTGACAATGAAATGGCTGAATGGTTGAACGGCAATCAAAGAGTGCTTGGAAAATTCCTCCAGTTTGCTGGAAATGAAGTTGGCATCGTGTCATGGTGCCTTCTCAATCTTCCGGAATCTAAATCAATACAAGATGCATTCGGTACTTTGAAGCCTCGCCAATATGGCTCTCATTTTCTTGACAGTTACATCCCCATTATAAATTATAGTAAAATACTGGATACCGGCATTCCGCTTCTATTGGTGGCAGACCCTGGCTGGCTTATTAAGCTTGAAAATCTATCTCAGAATATTGAAGCTGGCTGCGCCAATCTTATACATGATCTTGTTCAATCTATTGATAGTTCTAACAACCCTTTACTTTCAAGTGTCAAAAGAAACGCGCTGGTAGCTATCCATATGCTTTCAGCATTAAGGACTGGAAATACTTCTTTGCCTGGTAAGTATCTAGATGCTGATATCAATGACCTTTTACAACTGGATTTTTCGAGATCAACAGTTGAGGAGTGCTGTGACACTTTTTCAAAAGCCTTTAAATTAAAAGACCATGAAACAAAAGAAAGTCTATTTCGTAATTCTGAAATGATCATGTCATACCAGGCCATACGTCATGCAGTTGATGGTGTGGATTTCGAATTATTAAGGATACCGTTTAAGCTGTTTGTTGAGAAGAAAATTGGGGATTCCCTTACAGCATCTGAACTCTATTCTTATAACTCTATTTTCGATAAGTACAAATCGATTTATTTGGCAATTCTCAATCGTTTCAATGAGCCCGATTACAGTGTAATGGGCATAGATCCGTTTTATTTTGATGCTCCTTTAACAGAGAGTTGGAAGTATGGTTTTGCCCGAGAGGGCTTCAGCGACAAGCATATTGCGACCGCTTTTGACATAAACCTATTTAAGAAAGAAGTTTTTTTTAGATCAGGGGTTTCTAGTCGGTACATTAATGAATATGCATACAAGACAGACCCTGAATTATGGAGTGACGTGGCTCTTAAGCTTGAATCAAGATTTAAACGAGAGTACCTTGACAAAGTAGTATACTTGCAGCACCCAGAAGAGGCTCCAGAATCAGTCATTCGAGTATGTCTTTCAATTTTCAATTCAGGTATGAAACCTGAATATGCGCCTAGTCTTTCCGATTTCTACAGGCGGTGCTGTAAAGCGATACCTGGCATTACGGATAAAATCTATTTTGCTACTTGCGACCTATCCAAGCTTAGCAAATCACAGCTCCAGATTCTTGAGTCTATTGGCTCACCATCTGATGAAGTTATTCGCAAGCTTAAACCTGGAGTTAGAAATCTTCTTATTAGGTCGAGCTTTGACTTATAGAAAAAGAGCGGAAGAAATTAGCTAAAAGCAACCGCAATCAATGGGTCGCTTTTGGCTAAAGTTTTTACAGGTTCAGGACGCTGCCGCAACCCCATTTAGAGGAGAGGCATGCAGGAAGCCGTCAATAGAATTGCTCATCGGCTCAACTGACCTCACTCCAAACGAAACCTCATCCCCGATTTTGTAGCGGCATTCACCATCAACCCATAGCTCACTACCAAAGGCTTGAATTTCAGTTTTCTGATTCCGGCCAGAGATTTCTTTCATCGGCACAAAGACTTGTGCCGCCGTCTGAGCCTCTTCAATTCGAATGCCTCCAGTGGTGATCCCAACGATCTGGCCGCTAAACGCAAAGACATTGTTTGCCTCAAAATGACGGGCATAAAGGGCTTTCTGTACGTCTCTGGAGGCCTTATTTGCGGCTGTTGTCCTTTCATCCAGATGCGCAAGAAGTGATGCCTCAGGGCTACTGATGTCTTCATTACGAAGATGCGCTTTCATAAGACGATGATTGATCAGGTCGCTGTACTTGCGGATAGGTGACGTGAACGTTGCATAGCTTTCCAGGCCAAGACCCATATGAACACCAGGGGTCAAGCTGAAAATTGCCTTGTCCATCATTGTCCTTAAGAGAATCGAGGGAATCAGGTTCTCAGGCCGATCCAGCGCTCTCGCAACCTTGGAAAATACATCCAGATCGCTGATGTCATCCTGTGGCTCAATAAGGGCCCAATGCTCAAGAATTTCCTGAGCCTTGCTCTTCATTTTTTCGGAATACCCAGGCTGTACGCGGTACACGCAGGGGATATTTTTTTCAAGGCAGTAAGCCGCGAATGATCGGTTGGCTGCCACCATACATTCCTCAATGAGAAAATGAGCAACATTGCGAGGCTGTCTGACGATAGCGGTCAGCTCATGGTTATGCACGATAAATCGTATGTCATCACCGTACTGACCCAAGACAGCATGTCGCTCTCTATTCAGTCTCAGCGCTGTTGTGCACTCATGTAGAGCGCGAACAATATCTCGAATCGGCTCGTTTCTGTTGAGATTTGTCTCTCCGTTGAGGTACTGCTCTACCCCTGAATAGGAGAGTTTGGCATGAGAGCAGATAAGTGCAGAGCTGAATTGTCTGCTGATGATATTGCCATCGAGGTCAATCACCATCTGGCACACCAGGGATCTTCTTACTCTATTTTCAAGCAGCGAGCAGAAATCTTCAGACAGCTGTCTTGGGAGCATGGAGTGGCTCACGCCCGGAAGATACGTCGTGGTGCCGCGCTTAAGCGCTTCCTGATCGCACGTGTCATTTTCACGTACAAGGCTTGCTGGATCTGCAATCGCGACCGTCAAGGCATAAAGGCCTTCATCAGTGATTTTCGCATGGACTGCGTCATCAACATCAAGGGTGCTTTCGCTATCGATGGTAACGAATGGAATGGAAGTCCAATCCTGGTAACCCTCATCATTCGCAGTGACTTCTTCTGATAGATCCGGCGAGGTATGAATGCCATATCGGTCGATGGCCAGCTTCCAGGGCAGGGAAGAGTCTTTGCTATTTGCAATTTTCTTGAGCAGTCTGGCCCGCCCCTTTCCAGACTTGAAAGGGTGGGAAATCAGGATGGCCTTGATCCAGTCGCCGTCCTCAAGGTCACTGTCTGCGTCCAGTCGCATCCAGTTAGGCATGAGCGCCGATTCTGGTTCAACCCACAGGCCATGGCTACGAACTCTGACCACGCCGTAAAAATCGGCAATAGATGAGCTAAGTACCTCTTCCACAACGGCGTGTTCGCGTTCATTTTCCGATTCCAGAACGGCGCGTACCTCATCGCCCGGCAAGAGCTTTTGCATCACGGGTGGAGCGATGAAATGCCGATTGCCCTGCTCGTCGAGCAAAAATCCAAACGATTTGCGAGAACCTTGTACGGTGCCGGTTACTCGACTTTTCTGCTCTTCAATGCTGGCCTTCAATTGAGCCAGCAGAGGGTTGTTCTTTAGTGCCTGATTCAAAATAATTCCTTAAGGGCCAATTTTTGCCCAGTTTCTGTCTGTTTTTACTTATCGATAAACATGCCACAAGAAGCTTTGACATCAAAGCCCACCTTGGGAACGATTCGGTATGATTCTGGCTTGATCCATTCGGCAAGCATGGCCACGTTGCGCTCGATCACCTCTAGCGGAGACTCAACGCCGTATTTTTCCGAGTGCGGGTTGTAGCGAACAATGTTCAGGTTGACCTTGAGGTCGCGAGCATTGATGGCATCAGCCATCATGCGCATGTCGTTTTCGCTGTCATTTTCACCTTCGATGAAGGCAAAGTGGATCTTTGGCGTCTTGCCTGTATGCTCCTGCCAGCTCTTGAGCAAGTCAAGGCCGCGCTCTGCCGAAAGTGCTTTCCCCAGCCAGCGCTTGCGGAACGCCTCGCTCACGCTGTACAGCGAATAATAAATCTCAGGGTGTTTGGCGCTAAAAATAGATTCGAGCGTGCGCTCCCCTAGCGTTTTCGGGAAGATAGAGGAGATCAGGATCTTACTCTGAAGTCCGCGAGCCAGCGCAAGCGATTCGAGCCCCTCAAACAGCTTCTCGTGCTGGTTTAGCATTACAGGGCTATTCAATGGCTCGCCCCTTGCCATGAAGTTGAAGTGAGCAAGCTCAGCTCGATTGCGAGTGTCATAATGTGCAAACACGGCCTCTGCCTGACGCAATAGGCCTGCCAGGTCAGCATTCACCAGCTCGGTCTGTCCGGTGGCGGTCAAATGACACATGCGGCATGACTGATCACATCCAGACTGGCAGGACAGGTAGACGATAAAATAACGATCTTCTCTCCTGACGAACCGTGATTCAAAATACCCTGGGCCATCAACCAATTGGACGAAATTGACAGATTGGTCTTCAGTGCTGTGAAGTGTCCGCATGGCTAAGCTCTCTTCTCATAGATGGCTGGGAGTATAGCAATCATTTACTTGAAAGTCACCTATTGACACCGCACTTGGTGGCGCCCACCTCATCATGGTAAGATGCTTCCTTAAGCGTAGAGGTGTAAATGGACAGCGCTGTAGATCTCTTGAATTGTGTAATAGATGAATGCACGTTCTTTTCAACCTGGGACACTCATCTAGACCTTGACCATGCCGGAAAGGTTTTTACTGAGGCCGGGTTGTTACCTAGCATTGTCGGCAAGACGACCGAGCCATGGGTGGAAGCTAAGCTTGCACTATATAGCGATTGCATTTTAACCAGGCTTGGAAATGATTTCCCTAAATTAAGCCCCTATTGGCAACAGCGAATTCTCAATTTTTACATCGATATCTATTCAGAGGCGGGATCGCACCCAGATATTCTTGATCGAATCGAAAGGATACACGAAAGCTTTTCATCGATTGCAAAATGTGCTTATGAGCCGCTATACACAACGTTTGTTGATCACCCGCGCGTCACGCTATGTATCGAGCGGGAAATCCAAAAATTAGGGTTAGACCAGTTTCTTTTTCATATTGCTGCTACCCTTGGAGAGGCAGCGTGGCCAGCTTTACTGCTATGGATTGACCCGGATCGGCAAAATATCAAACGCACGCGCGACGAGCTCAGTATTCAAGATATGAGGGAGATCCTTGAACTAAATCTGAGAGTTTTTGACTTAAAAACGATTGTCGCTCATTGGTTATGCAAGGTTGGATTCGCAAAGCGCTTAGAGAATCAGTGCTTTAAGCTTATCACCATAGAGCAGCTAATTGAGGCTTTCAATTTTGATTCTGCAAATGAATCTTTCAAATCAATTAACTCAAGTATCGAAACGATTGAGCACCGCGTCTCGATGTTGTGCTTATATAAAGCGATTAATGATCCAAATTATCAAGAGGCGCTAAAACAGATTGATAAAGAAACAGTCAATACGATCATAAAACACGATTTTTTACCCCTTCGCGAGATGGCGCGTCTTGGGTGGGGAACTCCAGGCGACAAATACAGGTTCCTGGATCGGGATCTTAATATTTAAGACTATCTTACGATACACCTGACCTGCCTCGCATAAATCGGCTTACTACCAACTCCATCGATAGTATTGTTTGCGTCACCTACAATTTTGATTATATACTCCCCCCAGTAGTTATAATAGGTCTGTGAGCTCCAGTAATAGTTTGCGTTTACACCTGATGCCGATCTTGGTGTTTGTTTAATCAAGCTCCACAGTTCAGTTGGTGTTGGCAATCGGTAAATTCCCGAGCAGGAATATCTTGCAACATCCCATACGGAGGTTTTTTCATCTGTAGACTTATAAAGCTTTCTATTATTTGCAAGGACGAGATTTTCTCCATCGAATCCGCAAAACCTGTCTGAAACGGTGCCAATCTCAACCGCGCTTTTCTCCAAACACGGAGGCGCTTCTGGTTTTGGATGTGTGTAAAGCATAACGGGCGCGGAGGTTCTAATTATATTTTCAGCGCTTGATATTGAGCAGATGAAAGCCAGTGGCAACAGGCTAAGGGTGCGTAACATATGCATGATGAGGAGCCTTTATTATTTTTATAAGTTTTATTAATCTAATCTAACTAAAACAGAGCCTCAATACGCATTATAATGCATATTGAGTCAGTTTACAGAGTTTAATATGCATTATAATGCATATTAAACTCCATTTGCTTTGATGTTAACTCGCCCTAAAAAATCAAGCAAGCCACTTCCTCCGTTTAGCCTCTTCCAACCAAGTAGGCAGATCTGACAGTATGTCCTGGAAGAGCGCTGATTCACTCATGCGAAATACATCGACGGCTCTCACGAAGCCGCAGTTATCTACCGCCCTATCTGGCAAATCATCGAGTTTTTCAAGAAAGCTGAAGCGCTCGTTGCCAATACCCACAAACTGAAAATAGTACGGATTGCGGCATACCTGATGGATCCAGGCCGTGGTATGCGCCTTATCAGTAGCATCGCCATCGGTGATGAAGATCACAAAGGTTGCATCTTTGCGTCCAAAATAGGCGTTATTCACACACTCAATAGCTTTAGCGTAATTGGTGGCCTGATTGATTTTATGCGTGCCGATGATCTCTCTCTCGACATAACCTTCAAGTGTATCCTTATTGATGGAAGTGAGTTGAGCGCTCTCGTTACCGAACAGAAATACGTCAAGGTTGGCGTCCTTATCTAAGGACATGCTCAAACCGAATATCTTTTCAAGCAGATCCTGTACCCTCCCCTCCTTGTAGTCAGCATACATCGATTTAGATGCATCAAGCACAATAGCAACATCCATACTGTTGGCGGGAATACCAAGTCGTGCGAGTTCAGCATCCGCAGTAGTTTTATATAGGCTAATTTTTTTTGAAAGGGTGATCATCTTTACCTCTTTAGTTTATTCGAGAAAATTTGCGGTAATTCGGCGAGTTTCACGTTAATTTATCCAGTATATCATTCGAAAAGCATATATTGACAGGGGTCATTTTTCTGTCTATCATGCCGTCCCTCCCCCTAATCCTCAGGCTGCCGAAAAAAATTGGCGAGGAAACACGATGTTGAGAAATCTTAAGCTTGCTCTGCGCTCGGCCATAAGCTTTGGCCTGATGGCCATGATTGTTGTCATGCTCGGGATCTATTCTCTGGTAAAGATCAATCACATGGGCGATCTTGCCGACGACATCGATCAAAATTGGGTTCCTTCACTGGAGGATCTCGCTGCGCTCAACCAGTCTCTTCTGAGGGTGCGTGTACTGACGTTGCGCATGCCGTTGCTCAAGGATGACCAGGTGTTCAATCAAAACAGCCAAGCCCTGAATCAAGCAGTTGCGGATGTTGAGAAAAGGCTTTCTGACTTTTCAAGTCACGTTAATGGAGATGATCAGCGCAAGGTTTATACTGAACTGGTCGAAGCAAAACGCCTCTACTTCCAGGAGCAGGCAAAGATTGCTCAAGCGGCCAATGATGGTGATATGTCTACTGCCATTGAAGGGATAAACGGGGTTGTGAATGATTACGGAACACAGCTGAACCAAGCCATAGCCGCCATGGTGTCGGTTTACCGAACCGGTTCTGATCATGCATCTGATGATGCAGCACAATCGCGCACAGATGCGGTACGTGGAGTGATTATCGCGATTGTGCTGGCGGTTGTAATCACGGCAATTCTCGCAACGTTTTTTACCAGAAGTGTTGTGCTGCCTCTTGGTGAGGCCGTGGTTGCAGCGAATCACATGGCCAAAGGAGACCTGACGCACGAGGTCATCATTACAGGAAGGGATGAGCCAGCTTTGTTGCTTCAATCGATCAGAACGATGCAAGACAATTTTCGAAAAACAATTCATGAGATTTCCAGTTCATCCGCTCAGTTGGCTAGTGCCGCTAAGCAGCTGCATGCCGTTACAGACGATGCAACCCGTGGCTTGATCGCTCAAAATGCAGAGATTGAACAAGCCGCAACGGCTGTGAATGAAATGACGGCGGCGGTTGATGAGGTTGCTCAAAATGCAGTCTCTACAGCACAGTCCTCACAACAATCGGATCAAACAGCCAAGAACGGTCGTGAGCAGGTTATTAGAACGGTTGATTCGATAGGCCAGCTTGCAGAAGACGTTGGTGTGACCTCTGTGCAGGTGCAGGCGCTTGCGCAGAGTACGGCAGACATTACCAAGGTGCTCGATGTAATCAGGGCAATTGCTGATCAGACCAACCTGCTGGCGCTTAACGCGGCCATTGAGGCGGCTCGGGCTGGTGACGCTGGAAGGGGGTTTGCTGTGGTTGCCGATGAGGTCAGGGCCCTGGCTAGGCGGACACAGGATTCAACCAAGGAAATCGAACAGATAGTCTCGCATGTGAAAGACCAATCAGACCATGCGGTATCTTCGATGGAGAAGTCATCGGACAGGGCAAATGCAACCCTGGAGGTTGCTCGATCAGCCGGAGCTGCGCTCGATGCAATCACTCAGTCGATGTCGGAAATAACAGAGCGTAACCTGGTTATTGCAAGCGCCTCTGAAGAACAGGCTCAGGTTGCTCGCGAAGTTGATCGCAACCTCGTGAATATCAGAGATCTATCAGCTCAGAGCGCAACCGGAGCAAACCAGACGAGTGCCTCAAGCGAAGAACTTTCAAGCCTGGCCAGCTCATTGTCTGCGCTTATTTCATCATTCAAGGTTTGATCACAAACAAGATACCCTCATCGGAGGGTATCAATGTATCAAAGCCCGAAATCACTCGAAATTTGTAGTTGCATCAGTTTTTTCGGGATCATGGCTCTTACTCTCTCTATTTCGTGTTCCTCGAATAGGTTAAGCAGAAGCGTCCATTGAGGTGCTGTTTTGCATGCCTTTGACACCTCCTCTACGCCAGCCGCCTTTAAGTATCCCCTATAATATGCATTGGTATTGGCGGAGAGCTTGACTGCTGATTTGAGGGCTGACTCAATCGATTCAGGCCTGGTGTGTGCTTCGCCTGGCCATAAGCCCATTTCACATAGCTTGGTCGCCGAGAAGAGGCCTATTTGAAAATCAATGTGCACACTATGTTGAGGATCAATTACTCGTGGGAGTCTTGATGATCCATCCTCAAATCTAAAACCATTTTGGTAAAGATCATCGAGGAACTTTGCATTTTGGATCCTGATTTCAAAATGCTTATTGTTGTAACCAAATTGTTTATGGATGGCATTTAAGAAAGTTGATGAATTCCTGTTTCTGCTGCATATATTCATTAGCGGTTCTTCACCAATTTTATCCCTGAACTCAGCCAAAAGTTTGGGAGTAGAACTTATAAGATCTAGGAATCGGATAATGTTGTTCTCATCAATTCCGAGTTCAACATAATTGTCTGAATATATAGCGCTCAGATATTCATGGCATGCTAAGTTTTCTGCGTAACTGCGCAGCTTATCAAGCGTACTTTGATTCATTTGGCCTGAGCTGTACAGCAAAAGCTCATCCACGTCAGCGACACATAATACATAGCCTTTGTCGTGCCCAAATCCAGACAATGTTAGATCATCCATCATTGCATGCAGCCGCATATTGTCAGCGCTTAATGGCTCGTCGCATTTATATTGCAGATCCTCCACAATAGACATAACACATCTTTTTATATCTGGAGTATTTGGTTTTTCTAAGTGGCTTGGATTTAAATCTTTGTAGTCGATTTTAGCCCCGCCCACAGTTGAAAAATATTGCACAGGCCGATAATACCTGGCGGTCGCAAGACAGCCGATATCGGATTCATTAACCCAGCATGGTGCTCGCTTATACGCTTTTTCAAGTCGATTTGAGTGTTGTTTTTCACTCAAGGCATGCAAGAGATCTGCATTCCTTATTCTTCCTCCGTTGAATACAGGGATACTCTGAGGCTCAAGTTTATCTGGCTGGTAGTAGATGAATCTTGATCGTTGATCATTGAAAAATCGGCTATCAGAAGGGTTCTCGTTCCCCTTGAAGTCAAGAAAAAGAATGGCGCCAGCCCCCGCATTTTCTAGTAATTCTATGCTTCGCCTGATTGATTCAGCATCGGAATTGACCATTCTTTCGCTGAAGCCATAATATGTCTCACCGTCTACCATTATCGCGCCGCTTACGGAGGTTACGCTTATTGTAAGATCTCCATGTATCGATTTTATTTTTTCGGCAGTATCGGCATCACCTACGAGGCAGGCAGTCGTAAATATTGTCTTTGTATGCTTGCCTAATTCGTGCAGTGCCGATTCGACAAATTTATATCGCTCCTTCCTGTCTGAATCCCTACACCCAAGAAACCTACTTATGTATGTTTTTGAAGATTTCTCGTTAAACCCTACGATACTTACTATAAGCTCAGCCTGCTCCTTAATCTCAGTATCATCTGATATCAATATGTCCTGATAATCATATTCGTAAAAATTGAATTTGTTGTCTGCCGGAAGCAAAGGAAATAAGTGCGTGAAATACGCTGAAATCAGAGCTTTATCGCCAGTTCGTATAATTTCTAACATCGTTTGTTGAATGGTGTTCAGCATGCCTCGCCCTCTTTTTTTCAGTATCGCATGATCGAGCAGCACTGATAAAGATCATTGATCTCTATCTTCTGTTGATTATTTCAACTTTACCTGAATTTCTGTCCCAGCTCTGTCACGCAGACTTGCCCCACAGCCGGTGTAATGAAAACCATGGTGATTCACATCATTGAAATATGCAGCCTTCAGGGTGCATTGTTGACCATCAACAACCACTATTGGTGTTATTTTATTTTCGTCAGCTTTGTAAGCAACTACAAAAGCATTTGTTCCATCATTGGCGAAGTAAATCCCTTTAATTTCATTACCTCTATAAAGATTTTCGCTTGGGACGCCTTCTGCTGTTACGAATATTGAATAAAGACTCCTAAAATCAGGCGTCATAAATCCCCAATATGTACGACCAGATTTATAGTAACTACCAATCCTCAGGCTAATGTTTACGCCGGTATATGTTCCCGTTGCAGATCTTTTTACATTTTCGGTGGTTAACATTTTTTCAATAGACGCTTCCCCTGCGACTCTAACTTCATGTGTTAGTGTGTTTGTTTGTTGAGGCGTCACTGTTCTTTGTAGTTCAAATTCGCAGGATGTTGTCTGTTCAAACAGAACCCCTTCATCATATTGATCACTCGATGGCACACCCTGAGCACAGTAGAGTGGTTCTTCAGCTCTTATCCAATCGCTCACGAGTGGCTCGCTTGCAATCCATTTTCCGGCCTGCTTGGCTATTGGAGCATAAATTCGGATTGTATTCTCAGCTTGCGTCATCTGTGCGATAAAAAGCATTGGAAAGGCTAATATTATGAATTTTTTAAGCATGCTGGATACCTGTAGAAGATTTTGGCCTGCGAGCTGAATTAGTTTAAATGAAAGATTTATTCTAACCCATTTCTTGAATGCCCGCATTTGTCAATTTTATAAAATAGAAAACCCGGCACATGGCCGGGTTTTAGTGGTACAAATCACTTATAAGTCTCTGACTTATGCCCTTTCAACACGATAACCCATTCCTTCCTTTCGGAGGATTTTTACAAGCTCCCCAGCCATCATGTCCTCACCGTAAACACTATAGAGAGCATCCTGTATTTTGACCTCTCCATCCCCTCCCTCTATGGCTGTGTAGAGATGAAACCGTTTGCCAATTAGCTCCTTGTCATGCGATATCTCATCATCTGTTTTTGTGGCGCTTACTCGCCTCCAGAATTTAGCCCAAATCGCATAGGTTAGAATCAGTGATGCAGCCAGGATTACGATCTGTACCTCAACGCCTGGGCTCACTAGCCAACTTATGAATGCGGTAGCCAGGAAACCAATGCCAAGCATCAGAAGTATCCCGGACAATGCCATCATTTCAAGCATGACGAGAAAAGCGCCAATGCAAAGCCAAACCGTGACGTAATTCATTTCACCGCCCATTGATGGCTCCTTACGCCTTACCCGCTTTCAAAAGTTCGCTGATGCCCGCAATCGCGCCGGTAACCTGAGTCGCCTCAAGCGGCATCATGATCAGCTTGCTGTTATCTGAGGATGCGACCTTACCCAAGGCATCAATATAGCGCTGCGCTACAAAGTAGTTGACCGCATTGATGTCTCCATCGCTGATAGCCTTTGAAACAACCTCGGTTGCTTTAGCTTCGGCCTCTGCTGCGCGCTCACGCGCCTCAGCCTGCAAGCAGGCTGCTTGTTTTTCGCCTTCGGCACGAAGAATCGCTGATGCCTTTTCGCCTTCGGCAGTCAGCACTTCCGCGCGGCTGCGGCCTTCGGCCTCAAGAATGTGGGCTCGCTTAACGCGCTCTGCCTTCATTTGGCTGGCCATGGCTTCCACCAGGTCAACCGGGGGCGTCACGTCGGCGATTTCTACACGAAGCATGCGCACGCCCCACGATTCAACTGCCGGCTTGATGCTGCTCATCAACTGGCTATTGATGGTTTCTCGTGAGCTCAGGATCTGGTCAAGCTCCATGCTGCCTAGAGCGCTTCTGATGTTGGTCATTACCAAGTTTCTGATCGCTACCTGGAGATTGTCGACTGAATAAGCCGCTCGCTCGGGCAGTTCAACCTGAAAAAAGCACACCGCATCGATTTTCACCATTACGTTGTCCGCAGAAATGCACTCCTGAGGGTCGATCTGCATGACACTCTCCATGATCGAGATTTTGCGTCCAATGCCTTCAATCACAGGGATGATGAAGCTCAAACCTGGCTTTAGCGTTTGCGTATATCGACCAAAGCGCTCAACCGTCCAGCAATAACCCTGAGGAACGACCTTAACGCCCATCATGACGACTGCCAGGGCGAGACCCGCAATTGCGCTTCCAATAATCAACATGCTCATACAATACTCCCGATTTGGTTTGCGGGCAGTATATCCATTTTCATTTTACTGTCAATAGATGCGATATAAATCAAGGCAAGGCATGAAGTTCACGACTCGTCCACCGGGCCCATCGGGCGCCTGGCTGGCTCTCCAGTGCTCGCTTCCTGTATGCATGACCTTACTAAAGGCCAAGTCCATCACCGATCCAGTCGCGTTTACGTCTGTTATCGACAGCAGCATGGGTAATCAGGTGTTCTTTTCCGAACGCCATAATCACAAGCCTTTGCTCGGTTTCATTTCTCGCAGCATTCCAGCACTCAGCTGCATCGAATTTTGCCAGTAAAAATGGTGTCATCGTGGTCATGACTTCTAATTGATTGTTCATTCGATCACTGTCGAAGGCGTTTCTATAAAGAGCAAAAATGTCATCTGCACAGTTTGGTTTTCCGATACTCCTTGTATTACCCGCACCCGCATACTCTTTGAAAACAAAATCACCCGATAACCAAAGCTCAAAAATATGCTCAGTAATTTCCGGTGGGAGATTGTAGTAATTGCCAGGGCTTGGGTAAATAAACTTTGCTATTTCAGGTGTTCTGTAACGTGCTGGGAGGCTTTGATACAAAGAAGGGTCAGACTTTACAACTGTGGCGGCCATCTCGTAAGTAATTAAATGGCCAGGTAGATGTTGGATTGACTCAGGGTGTGCATGAAGTACTAATCTGATGGTCTCTGGTGAGAGGTCGCACTTCGTCATGTTACTCAGATAAGGCCTGACATTGTTATCAAGCAAAAACTTAACTGTTTGATCATTCATCAATGAATCAGATATCGCATGATCGCAAGTATTAATTGCATATTCAATATGCCAGTCATCATTCTCTAAAAGCAATACACTCAAACCGTCAATAAATGTCTCTCTAGGTTGTTGAGACAAGCGCTCAAGTTGTTCATAGATGTGTTGGCCTGGGGCATCTTGATCAGATTTAGGATTAATAATGCCCGACAGTTTATTTATATTCATAATGTTTCTCTTGATTAATTGCTTTTTTTGTGATTTTATCATAATCATGATTATTTAGGAAAATACCATGAACGTGATTCAACTGCGTCCGCAAATCATCAATCTTGAAGACTTCTCAAGCTTTACTCCGGATCAAATTGATGACGCGCTTGGTGTCATAATGGACTCTGATTTCGTACCGAAAAACCTTGGTCTAGAAGCTTTTCGGTATGATAGTGACCTGGCAAGAGATTTGATGCGTTTTGTTGTCAGGAAAGAGCATCCGTAGGGGAACCCAGTGAAAGCCATTATTTTCGATGTTTTTGGAACCTTGTTGAAAATTGATCGATTTTGCGATCCTTTCAATGCATTGAGTAAGATGGCTATTAAACAGGGTATTCAGGTGCCGAGAACGGCGCTGCATCAATTCATGTGCCATCCATGGTCGCTAGCAGATTGTGCCGAACATCTTCGTTTCAAAGTCACCGCGAGGGAGATGCGACAGCTTGAGCGGATGCTGGAGCAGCATTTGGAGTCAATATCCCTATTCGACGAGGTTGACCAGGTGATCGACGAACTTCACGCTCGCGGCTTTAAAATAGCTGCATGCAGCAACCTGGCATTGCCTTATGGAAAAGCTGTTAAAGCCTTTTTACCTCGAATGGATGCCCATATATTGAGCTACGAAGTTGGAATGACTAAGCCAGACCCCGCTATCTATCAATCATCTATCAACGCTCTTGGGGTCGAAGCGGGGTCGACTCTCATGATTGGCGACTCCCTGCGCTGCGACAAGCGGGGGCCGGAAGCAGTCGGAATTACCAGTTACTGGTTAAGCCGAGAGGGCCATAAAGGCGCGCAATGCCATAGCCTTCGTGATTTGTTACCTCTACTGGGATGATCTTGACATCCTCCCAGCCCTAAAAGCTGGGATTCCATCAGCGGGACGCTGATGCCAGAGCGCGAGAATTTCCCTGGCCGCATTGATGTCTCGGTCGTGCGTGATACCACCGGTACATGTCCGTTCTCTTATTCCAAGCCCTGCGATACCTTTCGGCCTCGTGTTGGGGAGTGATCCACAGCTCGAACAGATTTAGGCGGTTTAGGCTTCGTTCTCAATAGGTGCTTTATGAATCCCGGCAAAGCCGGAAGACAACGATTCGCCGCTTCATAGGCCCCTCGCCTTGATCATCGCAATCAGAGACAAGGTGTGACTGTCGGTAATCAGCCCCTGAACCATCATTTCATCCAGCTGTTCGACGCTAAGCCATTGAGTCGAATCCACCTCACCATCGGTGTCCCCTTCTGATACGTCGGTGACTAGCGCATGAGCCAAAGCAACATGGCTGCTAAGCAAAGAGGTATTGCTATGCATACGCCCCAGTATGGTTACAGACGAACAAGATACTCCGGTCTCTTCTGAAAGCTCTCGGTATGCGGCCTTCGTTGCATCCTCCCCCTTGTCCACAGCACCACGCGGGAACTCAAATGAATACTGTCCAATAGCCATGCGGAAAAGGCGAGCCAGCAGATAGCGTCCATCCTCGCGCTGAGCGGCGATCACAACGCCGTTCTCTACGGCACGCTCTTTGATCATGTAGTATTTCCCCTCCTGTACAACATTGAAAAACGGGGTTTGCAGCAGCATTACGGTGTTTGTAGTCATTTTCTATTTCTCGAATGAGCGGTCGAAGAAATACACTTCTTCAGGTCGCGTGTTTTTAATGATTGACTGAGGCCTCCCTACCGCCATCGCCTTCTTTTCATCCGTCTCTTGCAGAATGCCTTCCTCGATCATGGTGACCAGGCGTGATCTCATGCTGCTTTTTTGCACAGTTCGCTTAAGAATGCAGGCGGTCACATCAATCGCCTCGGTCAGCGTCAGATTCTCCCCGAGGAAAATCAAAGGCAGGCTGCTGTAGAGCGATTTGGAGTACAGCCTGTCAGCCACCAAAGCAACCAGTCGGTTGTGATCGAACGGTAAAGGCGTCCTGTTAGCAATGATGTCGTCCAGCGCAAAGAAGCCCTGATCCTCAGCAGGCTGGACATCTGATCCTACAATAGCCATATAAAAGGTGGTTGACGACCAGCAGCGCGGATCTCGGACGGCATTCCCTTCGCTTCCGACCTGCTCCATATAGAAAGCCTTCATGGCCACCTTAGGAGAGTCCATCAGGCGCTTGGCAGCATCTTCAATGCTCGCATCAGGCGTGTCACCGTTGATAACCAAGCCCGGTAGCGCCCAGGCATTGGCGAATGGTTCTTTATCACGGCGATGCAGTAATACCTCGATTCGATCTTCCTTCAGATGACGACCCTGAGCAGTTTTTTTGCTGACAAATCGTAAGACGACCACATCGACGGTATGAAGATATGCGCTTTTGGGCAAGGTGGTCATGCGTGGGCTCCAGGGTATGAAAAGTAAGAATAATCAGCGGTGCTCAGACCTGAGGCAAGCCATGATGGCTCAATGGCGATTCCTTGCCCCAATGCATTTCGAATGTCTGTGCTGTGAAGATGAATTTGCTCCTTGGCTACCACCAGCGCGAAGGTTTCAAGTAGCTCATTGGCCTTGTGGTATCGACCAATGTGCTGGAGGTTGTCTTCGCCGATAACGAAACCAATCTCCCCTTCTTCAACGCCCTCTCGTTCAGCTACATGCTTGAGCATATCAAGGCTGTAGATCGGGCCATTTGTGGATACTCCAATAGCCCGCTCACAATCGTCAGCCTCCGCCTCTATGCCTTGCTTAGCCAAGTCGCTGCAAATGGTTTTAAGCCATTGAAGACGAAGGTCATAGGGTGCCATTTCCTTGGCAAAGGCATGGCGAAAGGAAGGTACAACCAGAATGCGTTCACCCTGGTTTGATAGCTGTTTAATGACATCCACATGACCGGCATGTGGAGGATTGAAGGCGCCGCCGTAGACGATGATCTTGTACATGTTCAGTTCCTCTAATGCCTATATAGTACATCAGGAGTACTAAGTAGTAAAGAGGTTTTTGCCGATTCTCTTCCATCAATGAGTCTCTAGCACCATTTTTTCATCGTTCTTAAAATTTCTCAAGAAGACGGTTGACTACATAGTACACCAGGCGTACTATGTAAACACACAAGAGGAAATACCCATGAACGAGACCACTTCATATACCGCTATTGCCGCTTTTGATGTAGATGCTCAAAAGGGCTTCACCCCCATCTGCCCAGACGAGCTACCCGTACCTGGTGGCCATGAAATCGTTGATGCACTAAATCTCATGGCGCAATACGCTGATGTGCGTGTAGCCAGCAAGGATTCTCACAGCCCAAAGGCACTTTGGGTTGTAAACACCAAGGAGCAGATGCTCAAGCCCACAGGCCTGGAAAACGCTGATATCACCTGGGTCAGTCACTGTGTGCCCGGCACACCTGGCTTCGAGTTGCTTGATGGCTTGCCCCGCCCTATCGATTATGACTTCATGGTCTACAAGGGGGTTGAGGTCGATCTGCACCCTTACGGCGCCTGCTACCACGACCTGGGCAATACGATGTCTACCGGTGTGATCGAATTTCTGCGATCTAAAAAGGTAGGCACGGTTTTGGTTGGTGGCCTGGCGCTGGAATTTTGTGTGGCAACCACAGCCACCCAGCTGATCGAGGCTGGATTCAAGGTGATCCTGTTCACTCCAGCGTGCCGGGTGTTGAACGGTGAATCCCAGCTTCCTGCCCTGAAAGCCATGGCAGACAAAGGCATTTTGATTGCAAACAATGAAACTGAACTCAAAGCAGCCATTCAAGGCTAAGGACAAGAACATGGAAAGCGCATACGGCAACAACATCATCCAGAGCATGCTCGACACCGATTACTACACCTTCACCATGATGCAGGCAGTACTTCATCAGCATCCTGGCGAAGAAGTCGAATACCAGTTCATCGTGCGATCAAAAGAATCGCTGGTTGAAGACATTCCTGAGATCCGCAAGCAGATGGAGGTGCTGTGCAATCTGGAAATGCGGGAGGACGAGCTGCGCTTCCTTGGTGATCCAGTAAAGCGTGGTTACCTGAAACCTGATTTCATTCGCTTCCTGAGCCTTTATCGCTTCAACCTGCGTTATGTTCACGTGTTCGAGCAGGATGGCAACGTCGCAATTCGCGTGCGTGGCCCATGGCTGCACACCATCATGTTCGAGCAACCCATCCTCAGCATGATCAGCGAGATCCGCAATCGCCGCGTCTACCCCGATGTTACGCTCGAAGCCGTGCGCGAGAAGCTGTATGCCAAGTTCGATAGCCTGCATGCCTGCGCAACCCAGGAAGAACTCTCATACCTGCGTGTGGCTGATTTCTCTACACGGCGCCGCCTTTCGTTCGAGGCTCAGCGTGAGATGGTTCAGATCATGAAGGCCGACTTCCCTGGCGTCTTCACAGGAACCAGTAATGTGCACCTTGGGCATGAGTATGACCTTCCTGTAATCGGAACCATGGCTCACCAGTGGCTGATGGCTTATCAGCAGTTCGGACGCCTGCGTGAGAGCCAGAGTGCGGCACTTGAAGGCTGGGTCAAGGAATACCGTGGCGATTTGGGCGTGGCATTGACCGACTGCATCAGCTCGGACTTTTTCCTGAGTGAGTTCGATAGCTACTTTACCAAGCTGTTTGACGGTTTGCGCCATGACTCAGGAAACCCATTCGAGTGGGGTGAGAAGGTTATTGCTCACTACAAGAAGATGGGAATCGACCCGGCCAGCAAGAGTGTGGTGTTTTCAGATTCTCTGAATTTTGACACCTGTCTTGAGTTGATTCGAGTCTTCAAGGGCCGCCTTCGCATGAGCTTTGGCATTGGCACAAACCTTGGCTGCGACGTGGAAGGCGTTACACCCCTCAGCATCGTCATGAAGCTTGTCGAGGTAAATGGCGATCCGGTGGTCAAATTCTCCGATGACCCGGTGAAGGTGGTGTGCAACAGTCCGTCATTCCTTGAATACGCCAAAAACGTATTCAAAATTGCCTGAGGTGAAGACCATGAATAAAGAAGAAATTAAAGCGTTTCAAAAAGAAATCATCCAGGCCCTGGGTGTGAACGTTCAGCTCGAATACGATGGCAGCCTAAAGAGTGCCATCGATAACCGAATCTCGTTCATCAAGCACATGGTGCGTGAGTCTTCGACTCATACGCTGGTGCTGGGTATTAGCGGCGGTGTCGATTCCCTCACCGCAGGTCGCCTGTGCCAGCTGGCAGTAGAGGAGTTGCGCGAGGAAGGCGATAAGCAGGCGCGATTCATTGCTGTCCGACTGCCCTACAAGACACAGGCTGATGAGTCAGATGCGCAACGTGCTATCGAGTTCATCAAGCCCGACGTGGTCGCCGACCTGAACATCGAACAGGCTGTCGATGGTCTGATGGCCAATCTGCGCGTGCCGGGGATTGAGCCAAGCGATTATCAGGCAGACTTCGCCAAGGGCAATGTCAAAGCGCGAACGCGGATGATGGCGCAATATGCGATTGCCAACTTGACTCAGGGCCTGGTCGTTGGAACTGATCACGCAGCTGAAGCGGTAATGGGCTTCTTTACCAAGTTTGGTGATGGCGCCTGCGACCTGGCGCCACTCTCTGGATTGGTCAAGAATCAGGTTCGACGGATGGCAGTTGAACTGGGTGCTCCAACAGATTTGGCATTCAAGACCCCTACAGCGGATCTTGAAGATCTGGATCCAGGAAAGCCCGATGAAAAAGCGTACGGATGCACCTACGATGAGATCGACAGTTTCTTGCTGGGGCGTGAAGTTGATTATCAAGTGGCGGCGATGATCATCCTTCAGTATCGAAAGACGCAACACAAGCGATCATTGCCCTTTACGCCAGTCTAAAATGAAAAACGATATGCCGAGAGAAGTCTCGGCATTTTCGTTTTCGCGGTAGATTAAGCATCGGATGTTCAATAAAATTGATTCAAGTTCAATTAATTGGTGATTCTATGCTTAAAGAACCATTTGCCATTTTGCTGGTCAGCGCGCTCATGGCCGTTTCGACTATTAGCTGTGCCTCAGAGCCTGATGAAAACTTCACCTATATAGACCTCAATGCGTCTGTCAAAACGCAAGTCCCAAATGATCTGATGCGCGTGCAGCTGTACATAGAGAGTACTGGTGACAACCCAAAATCCATAGGGATAAAAAATACAAAATCCCTGAATAGCGCTGTTGAATCGTTAAAATCCCAGGGGTTCGTCATCACGATTGGAAATCGAGTCATGAGCCCGCATTACAAGCGCATCAGCACAAGCGATGGCACCTCTAATCAGCCTGATGGCTGGACTGAGCGCTTGGAATTTTCAGCCAGTAGCTCAGATTTTGGCTCGCTCAGCCTAGCCATTGCCAAACTCGATGGCGATATCAAAATGCAAGGGTTGAGCTTCTCTGTCTCGCCTTCTTTGTTGGCTAGTGAAGAAGAAGAGTTAACGGCCAAAGCGATTGAGAGCTTTAACAAAAAGGCCCTAATGATCGCAAAAGGAATGGGGGCTCAGCAGTACTCAGTTGTCAGCCTTAATGTGCCTGAAGCTGGAACCCAATACCCTGTCAGACCCATGATGAGAATGGCTGCAATGACCGCTAGCGAGGAAGTCGGAATGGCAACTGAAGGTGGCAAGACCACCTTGGTTCAATCAATTACAGGCAAGATTTCAATAAATAAAAATACGTACCCTTCTATTGAATAGTAGTCTTATTTCTTCCAGAATGATGTGGCGTGCAAATGCCGTTTAATATTCTGAAAACCTAAATAAGCACTAAGCTCACGAACATAGTAGAGTTATTGACAAGGCGCCAATAGCTGGTTATAATGGCAAGAAAGCAAACAAGACGTTTACGGAGTATTTCCGTTTGAACATGCACACCCCTGACATCTATTCTTACTTTAAAGTTCACAACATGCTGGATGGAATTGCGGGCTTGTTCCGCAAGTTTCCGACCGTGTACGTTTACGAGCTGACAGGTGATGAGCGCTATAGCATCGACTTCAATCCATGGGAGAACATGCCAAGCGTCAATAATGACACCATGAAAGCAGGCTCTGATATCCTTGTAAAGGCAAATGTAAGCCCTCGGAATATCACCCTTTCCATGAAGTTCAAAAGGATTAGTTTTGAGGCCGATCTCAGGCTGATCAGGAACGTTGAACTTGATGAATCCACTGCCTACATCTTCCGTGATTCCAAGGAAAAAAATCACTGGCTGGTGGTTATCGGCTCAAAGATCGAAAAACGAAGCAAGGTTAGTCAGGAAATCGACAAGGCCTTCGACAAAATGTATCAAATGAGCAAGTCATCTACGCATAAGCGTTAATTAAAATAAAGCCATGAGCTATCAGTATGAAACTACATGAACACTATGCCACAAAGGCAGGTCTTGATCTTCAGACTCATGGCTGGGAATATCATGTAGCGACGTATATGCTGAAGAATGGAGCAGACCCCTTTCCATTGCTGGATTCAATTACTAGGGTTCTGGGTTCTTCAGATAAGGCTCGATCAATCATGTGCGCATTACACGTTGTTCATGCCGCATTTGATGAACTCCATGTAAGTGATTACCCTTATTTTGCACTGGTCAAGAATATTTTTGTTGCAGGGAGTGATCTATTCCCGGAGAGGTCTAATTATTTCAAAAATTATCGAGCGATTTTTTCGAAGTCATTGGCGCCTTTCGATAAAGAACGTCGCGATAAGCAGATAACCTCGCTCCTGGCAAGCATTGAAGGTTCGCGGGCTAATATTATCGGGTATGCGTGGCTCTATAATAATTTTGAACCATTGTTATATGATTCATTCAACGATAGGGTTGCTGAGCGATTAGAGAGCCTGTTTGTTGCAATGGAAAATCTACCCGATAATCGTAGGCTTAATTTTCATAAAACCGCAATGAAGCTGCTCTATCATCATAATCTCAAGCCGGAAATGAGTGGTTTGCGACAACTGTTAACTGGAACCGACAGGATACAGGATCGTGAGGTCTTCTATCGTTGCCTTGCAAACTACAAGTTTGAACAGAAGGTTGAGGTTCCAGAGATTACTGACGCTTTCCTAAAAAAATACGCAGTTATACTCGCCAGCGAAATTGTAAAGCTGTCGCATATGTATTCTGTTAAAAACAGAATTAAAGAAATTACTTCGATTACTAACTACCTGATTTCAAAAGGCCTTGATTTTACTGCGGCGCTCTTGCTCGATGATGATCACGTCAACAATGTGGCAATGTTCAATGATGACGCCTATGTCAGGGGGAATCAGATTGACGTCATCAGAGAGATGTTGACTAGAATCGATTATTTTTCAATAAAGGGGCAGTCAATTCAGAAAATTGTGGCTACCGAGGTACTGCGCAGTTGTGAGGAAAACGACTTGGATATCATCCTGGCAACTGATCGGTGCCGGGAGCACTACTATACGTTTTCAAATGACACGAGAATTCTTGGCCGATTTGAGAACAAGAAAATGATCAAAAGAATAGCGTCTTCGGATTTTGGGCTCTGAGTCCGTCCGTGGGATATTAGATCTACTCGAAAACTGTTTTGATTAGATTCGTAATGTCTTTGTGGCAGCCCAGGCAGAAACGGCGATCACCTCCTTTAACTCGCTCCATATTTCCAGCATCAAAGGCTTCTCCATTCGCATCAAAGAATTGCAGGTATTTGCATAGACGCTTCTCATACCAACCCGAGTGATTGCCGCATTTTGGGCATGGGGACACCTGTTGCAAAACGCCTTGCGTCATTGAGATCTCCGCCTGGGTGAGCTGATTGACTTCCTCTCAAGCCTAAACGCAGGGGATTCCATCTGCAAGCGCCTGAAGTCCCAGGCGGGCAATGTTCTTGGCAGCATTAACATCGCGGTCGTATTGCGCTGCGAACAGACTGCGTGACAATTACCTGACTCCAAGTCCGGCTCTACCTTTCGGACTGCTGGGAGGAATTTTTCCGAAGCACAAGCAGGTTTTTTGAGATGCGCGCTTTGCTGACCACCTGAAACACCTCTGCTGTATGCTTGATAGCGAGCACGACAATGAATCATTGCGTGCCCGGTACAGTGCTCGTTACTTCATTCGCGTCAGCGTGGTTTCCGAGATGATCTGATTTTTTTCGTTGTGAGCGCGCCGAATCAGCGTATTACCGTTAACCGGCGCAAAAATCACAAGGCCACCGTAATCACAGGTGATGCCAGGCATTTCTGATACCCCTGTTTGCTCATCCATACCAAGCGCGCCGCGCACGACTGAGTTGTAATAGAGTTCGGCAGTGCATCCATCCTTGAACTGATGTGAAAGGGACTGCTCATTTCGACGCAAGCGAACCTGGATTTCCGTCTTCTGCCCCTTCGCGTTCTTGGCAAAGCCTGACCAGTCGCCTTCAAGATTGAATGGCACAGGAACAGGTGCTGGCTTCAGCTGGCCGGTTGCAGATACGGATCCGTCTGGATTGTAGCTTTTGTATTCGACGGTAGTGGCGTCAATTGCCTTTACAGAGACATCCAGGCTTTTGACGCAGGTGTTTTTGGGATCATGATAGATCTCTTCACGATAGGTGAGTTTTCCAGCAGGATCGCCTGCTTTAAAGGCCCACTCAGCAGCACATCCAAGAGATGGATATGTCATCCGACTGGCTCGCCGAGGAACAATATAACCTTCAATCGTCCAGGTTTTGCTTCGCGAACGTGGCTGGTAGGCTTGCCCTGCCCAGTATCGATTAGGCGTAAGGGCGATTTCTGTTGGCTTGCTGCTCAGGGCATGTTGGATGCCTTGCAGATCAGTTGTGTTGCAACCTGCGAGCGAGAGTGCGATACCGAGTCCAATTGCTGCCTTATACATGCCCATCTCCTTGTGAGTTACAAAAGCATCCTACCCGTTTATTGACAGCTCGTCAATCAACTCCGCATTTACGATACATGAATATTGACAGTCTTATAGCCTATGCTTAAGCTCCGCCAATTGAAAAATCTTGGGGAATCCAATGAACGTTGTGTCCAGCGCTATTTATCTCCCATCGCAAGCGGTGGCTTCGCGCTACCTTGATGCTCGCATGAATAGAGAAGTCGGTTCCGTGGAGCGTGATTTTAAGATCAAGACCCGGTATTACGCTGATTCTACTGAGACGGCTGATATCATGGGCTTCAGGGCATTGGAGAGTGCGCTGGACAAGGCAGGGCTGTCCATCGAGGGAATCGACTGCCTTATTGCTGCCTGTGGAACATCGGCCCAAGAGCTTCCTTACAACGCGGCCAGCATTTACCGACACTTTGAATCAAATCGAAGAATTCACACGTTCGACGTAAACATGACGTGCCTGTCTTTTGTGCAGGCCCTTGAGCTTTCAAGCTTGTATTTGGCCGCTGGAAAATACAAGCGTGTTGCAATTGTCTGCTCAGAGCGCGCCTCCGTGGGGCTCGATCCTGATAGCTATGAAACGAGCTCAATTTTCGGCGACGGTGCTTCGGCCTTCATCTTCGGTGGTAAACCTGGCGATGGGTCATTTGAGCCCATCTCCTTCCGCTTTGAGACGGTGCACGAAGCCTTCGACGCGTGCGTGATTCCTTCTGGAGGAACCTCCCTCCCGCCTAGCCAAATTGGCAAATCCTTTACCCTTGAGCAGCATATCAAACAGTCATATTTTCGCATGGACGGAAAGAAGCTCTACCGCTATGTATTCAAGGATCTCAAGCCCTACGTTACAAGGCATCTTGGAGATCACGGCCTGAGTATGGATGAAATCGACCTGGTAATACCACACCAGGCCAGTGCACATGGGCTTGCACATGTGCAAAAGGTGCTAGGTATTGAAGATGATAAATTCTTCAACATTTTTGAGCATTTTGGCAATCAGGTCTCGGTATCCATTCCGCTGTCACTGCATTTGGCGCTGGAGCGGGGGCTGTTACCAAAGGGGTCTAAAGCCCTTCTTCTTGGCACATCAGCCGGCATGTCATTCGGCACAGCCCTCCTCCAATTCTAAGGAAAGAGAATGAAACTGATAACAGGTGGTACTGGCTTTCTTGGTCGTCATTTGCTTGAGAGCCTCAATGGGCCATGCATTTTCACAGGGCGTAACGATGCAATAGGTCGGGATATTGAGATCAGTACTGGGCATCGTTTTTATCGTATAGACCACGCGCGCGATGATTTAAAGGTTTTGCCTCGGGTTTCGCAGGTCGTTCATGCCGCCGCCCTCTCCGCCCCGTTTGGCAGTAGCTTGGAATTTTATGAGTCCAACGTCGTAGCAACGCGAAGGTTGCTTGATTTTGCAATATCTGCTGGCGCAGAACGATTTGTGTACATCTCGACACCCAGTCTCTATTTTGACTTTCAGCACCACAGGAACATCCCGGAAGAGTATCTCGCCAGGAATCGAGTCAACATGTACGCCGAGACAAAATATCAGGCAGAGCTTGAGGTTCTCCAGGCGTCAAAGGAAATCGAGGTTGTCATCCTGCGCCCGAGGGGTATTTTCGGAAAATACGATACCGCCATATTTCCCAGGCTGTTAAAGCTTTCAGAGTCAGGGGGAATCCCGCTCACCAATGACGGTGATGCCTGGATTGACATTACCCATGTGAGCAACGTGGTGCAGGCTGTCGACAAAGCGCTGTCCAGCCCGATTGGGATTGAAAAGGTATTCAATATCACCAACGGTGAGCCCATGCAGGTAAAAGCGCTCCTGGCGATGCTGAGCGATGCCACAGGCACCGCCATCAAGACCCGGAACGTCAAACCTTGGCTATTGGGAAGCGTTGCGGCCACACTGGATATCCTTGGTCACCTGACGGGCATAGAGCCGCCCGTGACGCGCTACACGGCCTCATTGCTCCAGTATGACCAGACGCTGGACATCAGTCGTGCCAAGCGATGCCTTGGCTATGCTCCAACGGTTACGATTCAACAGGGGCTTGCTGATTATGCCTCCAATGCAGCGTCATGATATGTCAGTAAAAAGGTTTAAAATTTACGACACCGGCTACTGCACTCATCCCGGTTGCATGGTTGAGCGCGGGCTTGGTTTTGATAGCAAAAAATTTCCAGCTTTGGCCATACTCCTTGAGCTTGAGGATGGCCGAAAGATTCTTTTCGATACAGGCTATTCAGACCATTTTCTGGACGCTACCAAAAAACTTCCTGAAAAGCTTTATGCCCTCGCTACGCCCGCCAGCCCAAGTGCGCTAGTGCTGAAGCTGGCCGCTGATGGAATTTCTCCCGAGGAGATTTCGACAATAATCCTCTCTCATTTTCATGCCGATCATATTTCTGGCGTGAAGGATTTTCCTCGTGCGAGCCTTCTTTGTGATCGCGAGGGCTATGAAAAGCTAAAAGAAACGCCCAGATTTCGGCAGGTAATGAAAGGCTTCTTGAGTAACCTGCTTCCCGTCGACTTCGAGCAGCGCATCCTATGGGTTGAGCGTTACCCTCTGGCGCTGTCAATGATACTTGGCGTGAAGCTCGAACATGAGCTGTACGCCTGTTCTGTTCCAGAGCTTGGTGGCTACCTGGTTTCTCTGCCGGGTCACGCTGCGGGGCACATTGGCTTGCTATTCAGGTGCTTGGAAAACTGGGTATTTCTATGCGCTGATGCGTTCTGGACAGAGGGAAACCTTGCCGATCACCTTCCCAACAGGCTGACGCACCTGATCATGGACGACGCTCAGTCCTATCAGCAAACACTGTCTTCACTTTCAGGCATTCAGCGATCCCTTGGCGCTAGTATCTTGCTGATTTGCTCCCACGAATCTTCCGTTGCAACAAGGTTTCCCGACATTGAACAAGCTTGACGTACTACGCCATTTTCTCACCTATCGCTATAGATCATTCGCCAGCCGTGAGCGTCTGCTTGAATGGCAGTCTGTACAGGTGAGCAGACATCTCCAGTGGGTTGGTAAGCACAGCCCTTTTTATAAGGGCATGCAGGACAAGCCCCTGGATCAGTGGCCGTTGATGAACAAGGCGGTCATGATGAGCAACTTCGATGCTCTGAATACGGTTGGGATTCGCAAGGATGATGCCTTTGACTTCGCGCTTACATCTGAGCAGTCGCGTTCCTTTTCCAAGACGCTCAACGGGGTTGCGGTTGGATTGTCTAGCGGCACATCTGGAACACGTGGAATCTTCCTGGCAAGCTCTGCTGAGCGAGCTTTATGGGCTGGTGCGATCCTGGCAAAGCTTGTCCCTGATATGTTGTTCAAGTCACATCGCGTCGCCTTGTTCCTGAGGGCAGGAAACCCGCTTTATAACAGCGTTGGATCAAGACGGCTTGCGTTTGGCTACTTTGACCTGGCGACACCTGTTGAAGATCAGCTTGGCGAGCTCAACGACCTGAAGCCGGATATCATAATCGCGCCTGGCCATGTCCTGTCTATCCTTGCGTCTCTATCTGACTCGATCAGCTTTAGGCCGAGGCGCATCATTGCATGTGCCGAAGTGCTTTACGATGATACGCGCATGGCCATCAGGGGCGCATTCGGCGTTGAGGTAGAGCAGATCTATCAATGCACAGAGGGCTTTTTGGCCTGCCATCAAGCAGGCTCCTTAAGATTCAATGAAGACATGGTGCACATCGAGCCGCTTTGGCTCAATGATGAGAAAACACGCTTTCAGCCAATCGTTACCGACTTTCGACGCACCTCGCAGCCGATCATCCGCTACCAACTCGACGATGTCATTCAGGTCAAGCCATTTGACGATCACCCCTTTCGGCCCATTGCATCGATTGATGGGCGTTGTGATGACGTGCTGGATGGAACTGGGGTTTCGGACGGACTTCCAAAGAAGATATTCCCTGATTTTTTGGTAAGAAGTATATTATTTCAAACGCACGTTAAAGATTTTAGGCTAGTGCAGATTTCTCCATTAGTATTGAGAATAGAAGCGGACAGCGATGACTATATAGATATCAAAAATGCGTTAATGAGCTTCTATTCATGTAGAGGGTATGTGATTCCGAGATTCGATCATGCCCCCTATTACAAAGACGCTTTAGCCAAGCTTCGGCGGGTTGTTAAAGTAGTTAAATAATGAGGTAGACGGCCCATATCAAAAACATGCGATACTAAGAAAAATGTTTGGAATGTTGAGCATGAAAATCAAGAAGCTTTTCGAAAACACCCCTGCTGAGTTTTTCCGTGAGGATAGGCGTCAAGCTTACGAAAATCTTCTTTCTGGCATACGTGTGTATCTTGAGAGTTATGAAGGAGATATCTGTTATAACTCTTTGCATGAATTATGCTCACATGAAATGGGCCTTTGGAAAAGTATATGCCAATGGTATGGCTCATGTAGCGGCCCATTTTCAGAGCCTGATCGAGTTACAGGATTCCATAGCTCAACCCTGTCCCCCTTTGCTGACGACTCTTTCAATTTAGATGGTGAAATTGCGCTTTTGAATGACGGCATCGATATCTTCGACAAGCTTGAAGATATCGGTGAAAACGGTAAAAGGCTTATTTCAACCACACTCCGAGATCGTGGCTTGCATGGCCTGCACTTCTTGTGTGGTGTGGCTAATATGGAAGATCGCATTAAATCGGTCAGACTTATCTGCATGTTATTACATGCCGAATCCACGATGTGGGAAAGCACGGGTATACATACAGAAATACAATGCCAATCAGTAACCAAATTTGCTTTCAAGGATGAAGAGATCAAAGAACTTGGGCTTGATGTTGTTGAATTTAATGAGGTGATAGGCTATCCAAATCTTGAATATCAAGATATTGAAACCAAAATGGCTTCACTTGCGCAGAAATGGTGGTCTCGAAAAGGCAAAGTTTATAATGAAATGACTGACGCCGACAGATACATTATTGCACATAATTTACTTATACCATTTGCCTACAATCACGGTTATTCACTTAAGGCGTCAGGATTATCGGATGATAAGGTGGTTAAGGCCATAACGCCTATTATTAACGCCATACTTATCGCAACAGGATTTAATCAAGAAAGCTTTTCGAACGATCTGGTTCGTCAAATTATGATAAATGTACTTTCAGCATTTACAAACGCCTCAGTTTTGTCTCCGGCAGTCGAAGAATTTCAAGGGGCCGCAAGAAACGTAAATGTTGACGATTTGAGAGCAAGTATTTTTAAGGCTCATTTTGGCGGGCCTCTTACTGCTTACATTGATAATGGTTCGACACAGCCACCAGCTTTAGTTGATCAAGTTCTTGCGGAAAATGGTATAAAGACAACTTACGATATTGCCAGGAATGGTTTTGTTCAGCATCACCATGCTGTAGCATATTTGCTTAATAAGCAAAATGGATATTCTCGGGCGCTTGAGCTAGATCTAGAAAACTCGAACGTTTCAAAGCTAGAATTAACGAAAGCGAGAGGGAATATCAACTTTAACGCCTATTCAGTTAAATCACTTGTAAATTGGGTGTACTTGCACGTTAACAATATCTTGGAAAATTATCCGGGCGAAAGTAAAGGTAATCCTACTATAAATAGAATTATGGAGAGACAACTTATATCTCATATTAAATTGCTCTACAGGGCAAGGCCGGATGTAAAAGAAGAAGTGGAACGAGCCTTCTTAAAAAGCAACTGCGTAACGCCGAAGGCTTTCAGGCTGCTGGACTTTGGCTATGATGAAATGAGGAGGATGGGGTCTGAAGCCCCACCTGCCATCAAGAGAGCTATTTTGTCTGAAGGATTGAGCATTTAGCTGTTGCCTGCTGAATGACCTTATCTCTACTAGATGGGGCCAGCGCACAAAACAGAGCCGTCATGGCTACTGCTCCAGACAAGCTACCTGCGATTATCGCAAGGAGCAGCCATCCCGCAGGTACATGATTTACTGCTGAAAAGACAATGGAGGCGAGGAAACCAATTAAGCTGCCGCTCGTTACGCATTGCGTTCCGGTGCAATGGCTCAGTCGCCCCAATTTGTCGTTAATCCAGTTCATACTCCTCCCTCATTGAGTATTCCGCGTGCGGCCAGCTCTTGCTTGAAGGCTATTTTCTCAGGCCTTTGTCAGCGCGCTGGATTTCACGATCAGCTTCACGAGCTTTGATCGTGTCGCGCTTGTCATGATTTTTCTTGCCTTTGGCCAGGGCAATCGAGCACTTCACAAGATGCTTGCTCCAGTGCAGGTTGAGCGCAACACAGGTGAAGCCCTTCTGCTCTACCACCTCTTGTAGCCTGATGATTTGACCGGCTTTAAGCAAAAGTTTGCGTGTGCGGATGGGGTCAGTCTCAACATGCGTGCTGGCGCTTAGCAGCGGCTGGATTAGGGCACCAAACAGAAACGCTTCGCCATTTTTGAACACAACATAGCTGTCCACAAGCTGAGCTTTGCCAGCGCGCAGACTTTTTACTTCCCATCCCTCAAGCTTGAGTCCGGCCTCGATTGTTTCTTCAATGAAATAGTCGTGTCTGGTCTTGCGATTTTCAGCAATGATCTTGGATTCTTTGCTCATATGATATGCCTTTGTGTAAGCTAAATAATAAAGACTTGCATCTTAACTTAAAAACCTTTGGTTCCATACTTCATATTAGGAGCCTCGATATCGGCAAATGCAGACCTTATGTCTTTTATTTCATATCCCTTAACCTGAGCAGCCTGACTTAAAGCACCCACGCATACTATATGGTTAGGGTTACGAGATATCATACAGTCTCTATAGTTAGGAACGATGAGCGTATGCAGGCTGCTTTTATTTTCCAGCGCCGACATTTCACTATTCCACTTGGATATTTCAAAATCATGCAGCTGCATAAAGAGATATAGTAAAAAAGCAACTAATACGATCAAGCCTCCAAACAGCTTATCTGCCAGGGTTGCTGGAGCGTCTTGTTTATGAGCTTGCGATTCGTTAACCATGCTTTCAGTCTGCTGTGAATGAAAAGGCTTCTACGTTCAGATTGTGTCAGTACCACGAAGATACTAGTAATTGAATGTTTGTCAATATTTACACTTCGCAATAACCGCAAGAAAAAAGGCGCTCATCGAGCGCCTTATGATTTGGTGGAGTCGGGGGGAGTCGAACCCCCGTGTTTCAGCTATCGGATTTTGGTTCTACAACGCGTAGTCGATCTTTTAGTACCCTTGCTGGCGCCGGTCGACAGGCTCCGTTCAGGGGTGCTGGGAAATTTTTCGGCTTGGCTCCCCCAGCGAAGCGTCTGCCTATCTCAATTATCTGACGTTGAAAAACCCAAGAATGAGCAACTTGCTGGCTTCAACGGCACCGCCTTAAGCGGCGAGTGCGAAAGATTCGTCGTTTGCGACTATCTGTTTGCAGACATTTTTACGAGTGATCTACGTGCTCGGCGTGCTCCTACGTCCTACCTTCCGAAGTCGAATCCAAAACGACCCCATGGCGCTCATATTACCCATGCCTGAGCAGGTTGTCAATAGGTTATTTTGAAATCGTTGGATTGATAGGCCACATGGTGTTCTGCAATAATAAGGAATGACAAGAAGGAGCAATAACCATGAATGCACCCCATCCCCTTTCCGATATCGCGCAGCAGTACAACGATGTATCGACTCATAAGCAGAAGCTGAGTGATGCAGTGGCCCAAGACAAGGCAGGCAGAGGCCTGGCAGGAAAGATTTACGACTTCATCGCAGACACATCGTCCGAGGAAGCCCTGGCTGAGTATGACAAAACTTTTGGCCGCGTTCACAAAGAGGCCGAATACCGCGTTGACCGTTGGGTCGATAACAACGTAATGCATCAGATCAAGGCAAATCCCGAAGAATTCCGTGATTGGAAGGAGCAAGGGGAGAAATTAAGAGAACTTGACGGCTATACTGATGGCTTTGGGCAGCTCATTAAGCGTGGAGAAAGAGTTCATGATCTACTTCTTTCGGCGTCAAGCGCATGCAACAGAGCAATTGCAGGGGAAGTTGTTGATGCCTTTTCACGCAGCCGGGCTGTTGCAGCGGTATCTGGAGCGATTACCTCATCAGCTCAACGCTCTGTTCATTCGGCGCTCTATCATCTGAACAATTTCAATAATGAGCTTGGAAATGGCAGTCCTGAGCTGAAATCATACCTTAGCGGAATGGGAATTGATACATTTGTCGACATGATCTACGCTCCTGGTTCAGATGTCTTTTCTGCACTGAACGCAGGAAGCTTGTATTTGGCTGGCAAGGAATGCAAGCAGCACGCAGTAAAGGTTCAGGAAAGCCTGGCGCCACTTTATCAAATTATGGAAAAGCTCACGGCAGAATCACAGGTATTTCAGGATGCGCTGGGTCGCATAGAAGAGAAATATCGTGTTCCACTTCAGCAAAGCGTACCGCAGCCATTGCAGGCCATAGTGAATCCAAATGACAAAGTTGATTACCGCACTTTTGTTGATACCGAGCACAAGCTAACGACTAATATGACGGGCGCTAATGAACTTCTAAAAGGAATTACTGCGGATCGTGATAAAAAGAATGTGGCCGACAAGAAACAAGATCTTCAGAGTCCTGCATACGGCTAAATAAAGAGCGCCCAATGGCTACAGTTATGCACAAGGTGATTTAAATGTCAGATGAGTTTGCGTCGAAATATCGGTTGCCATTTGCGAAAACCAGGGCAGGCTATTGGGCCAGGGGGTATCTCTGGGAGTTGTTTAGAAATTCGGATGGTGATATTTCAAAGATAAATTCAAGTATGTCATCTGTGTACAAAGAGCTTCGCAAAATGGCTGCTGACAAGGAATATTGTCTGGTAGCCATGTCTATTGAAAATGAAATCCAAGATAGTTTTCTTCGCATAGCAAAGGAGAAAGACTATATTTCTTTGCTAACGCATGTTCAGCAAAAATTTTCTATTCTTGACGATCCAATAAAGAAAATTGCAAATCCGTATATTGATGATATAGCTGAAGAAGTCAAAATTCATGAGAAGAATTCATTAAATAACAGCGGCAAAAAGAGCTATCCACTTCCGTTGCAACATGTTGTAGGTCAGCAATTCATGAGCCATACATTGGGCTCAATTGTTAAGCCATTCGCAAAGGGTCTCGCCGATTACTTGGCTTACGGCGGTTTCCAGCAGGAATGGTTTCTCAGGGTCTATCTTTCGGATATGGGTTCATTTCGAAATATTAGCCAAGTAGTAGAAAGGTCTGTAGGGATTGAGGCGGTACGGCGTAAGCGTAGGATCAAACAGCTGAGTAAGTTTCTTAAGACTGCTCAAAAAGAGAACATCATCAGTAAAGAATTTGATATTGATGATTATATACGTAAATGCCTAACCGGTATGGAATGGGTAAAACCCAAAGACAATGAATTTGTCATAGCCTGGCTTGGAGGTCGCTGGAGCGTTCAAGAAGCCAAAGAGTTGGGTGTCGATGTAGATAAGCTGTTTGCAAAGATCTTGAATGGAGTGAAGGGAAGAAAACCAAGTCCCATACTTGTAAATAATCACCTAAAGCTCTATAGCTCAGTCATCAATGATCTTTCACCTGAAGTCAGAGCCCAAATGCTGGAAGTCATGGCATGGATGCTCTCAAGGACTGTCGTAGATGCTGATAACGAGGCATACATACTCGCAGCCAGGCGGGTAATTCATGAACACACTTGCAGCCCAACTGAAGCTATTGCAGCGCACCTGCATGCGAAGGCTCAAAGTGGCGATATCCCTGATCATGTAAAGGCTTTGGCCAAAAGCTTGGGCGCAGGTATAACTCCACTTTTAAAGGAGCTATCGTTCAAGGTTTCTGACGAGCTTGCCTTATACGGGGCATTGGGAATTCTGGATAAGTCAACAAAACGACTGAGTTCTATTAAGAGGCAATCAGTCCTTTCAGATTTCGAGCTGTAAGAGATCTAAGAGTCTTGTAAATAAAGGGTTTGGCCTGTAGTATTGAGGCCTAACTCTAGAGGGCTTGAACTTGAACATGGAACGAACAAGCATCAATCACGGATACGCGCTACTTGGGGTTAAACTCATAAAACCAAAGTGGCAGGATTTTTTCCTGTTCGGATTCTCTTCACTTGCCCTTTTCGGTATACGCTATATACTAACATTTGCTTCCCAAGTCCCTCCAAGCCTGTCAGACCTTGTTGTTTTCTCTGTTATTTGCGCTTTTGGCTTGCACACGATTGGTTTGTCATTGCGAAAAAACCTTGTTCAGTTCATTGCTGTTATAACCTTGTTAAATTTGGCCTTCATGTTTTACAAGGCTAATATATATGTACTCTAGAAATATACAGACATGATAATAGCACTTATTCTTCTTAATATTGTTTTTTTGGTTTTTAACCTGGCATTCAATGCTCAATTATTAGACCTGGCTGCCTCTGACATAACCCTTATTAAGTTCGATGAAATTGCTCGAAATGGTCAGTTGTTGTCAGCTTTTGGCATGACTTTACTTGCATGGAAGCTACTGTCTACAAGGTTTGTTGGAAAAAAGTTGGCAGTGACGTGGCTTGCCTCATTCGTTCTGGTCTATCCTTGCGCTTACGTAATTCAGGATGTTGTCCCTGACCTTATAATGGAAAATCTTGAGCATAAACATAAGGCTGCGAGTGTTTACGCTTATGTTGTAAAAAAGGGTTACGTGAGCAGTGTCATTACCTTAAAAGACATCGAAGGGTTCAATAAAGATAGATCAGGTGCCAATAAGTCCTTGGTGGCAAATATGGGGATTTTACTAAATTACAATAGCGAGTATTTGAAGAAAATTGACAAAGACTTTGTGGCTTTTACAAACTATGTATTTACTCGCTATTGGCAAAGGCATAGTGATGAATTGTACGAAAAGTTTAAAGCACGGTCTATTGAGCCCATAAAGGAAATTGTAGAGCAATATGCTTCAGAAGAGGCACATCGTAAATCACTACCACTTTCAGAGCGCAAACATCACGCGCCTGTACCCTTGTCAGAGCCCGCATTTTCAGATAACGCTAAAACACGCCCACATGTTTTGCTCTATGCAAGAGCGCTTCCAGAAGGCATCCGCAATAAGGATAGTCTTATCAAGGATAAGCAAATCCAGATGATGGCAAAAAGTGTGCTCGGCCCACTTTATGTCAATGGCATGAATCCTTTGGCAACAAAAGAAGAGTTCAATAGATATATCCCACAGATTTCACAGAATATGGCTTATGAAGTTGCTGCAACTGATCTGGATTCCGAACAAGGTAAGGCCATAATAAAGAACATGTTGTTTCTACCGTTTACACTTGCAACATCTCTTTTTATGGGAGTTATTAGTTTAGTGATACTATTGTTCTCACTCATTGAGGCGGTCAGTAATCGCAGTAATAATAGCACTAAAATAAAGAGTTTTATTATTGCATTTATAGTTGTAGCGCCATTAATCATAGGTAATTCAGTAGTAAACTCCGCAGGTTTTGATGATCTGTTGGCGAAATCAGGCGGGACGCTGGATATGGTAAAATTTGTCGTTCAATGGGCCATGGTCACGGAGGGCTGGCTTTACGAGGCGAAGGGGTTGCTTTGAAATTCTCCTCGTTCTAGAGCTGGTCGTTCACCTGCGAGACGCTCTTGACATCCTCCCCACCCTAAAGAGCAGGGATCCAGGTTAACTAGAAATCAAAATCGTGACTCACTAGACTAGCCCGTATCTCCCTTGGTAAGAGCCCAAGGTGTGGCTTTATAAATGGATATCGATCTATCGAAGATCTGATGGTCGCTGGATCTTTTGCTAGCGACAGGTGTTTCATCAAAATTTCAATAAATTCCTTTTTTGCAAGGCGCTCAATAATTGCATCAACCACTGGATTGTTTTCAGTACAGGCGTCAAATATACTTTCACAGCTAGAAAAAATCGCTTGCTGCTGAATTTTACTAAGATGTATAAACTCTTGGCTTTTTTTATTTTCATTAGGATTAAGCACTTCGATTAATTTGTGAAATCTATGCTTAATGTTTTCCACAAACCTATTCTCGTATGAGAACTCATTTTCAATGTTGAAAGATTTGTAGTAATGTTCTGCTCCAAATAAATTGTTGGGCAGCTTGTTTAGCATGCTTTCAAAAGTGCCTTGATTAGCAAAAAGAGTTATCCATGTAATCAGCTTGCATGGAAGGAAGTTTTGACTAACTAAATGGTTTACAACTTTATCGGCCCTAATGTATTCTTCATCATCTTTCATAACCCTTGAGTTCAACAAGTAGAAAAATATGAGTGACCCAATCGTGTCACTGTTGCACCATGTTTTTTCAATGAAGCGGTGTGCGGCATGAAGATACATAATATCTTCTATTGTTCTATCTCCACTGGTTATTGCGTAATCAATATTAAAACCAATGGCCTTGTGGCAGTTTGCTAATTCTTGTTTGACATTGTATCTGATTGCTTTTTCAGGATTAAAGTACTTTGCGTAAAAATGACTTTGAAACACCTTCAAATAGCCACAGTTTTCATTGTTTGCTCGGCTTGCTGTTCCTTCTTTGTATAGCAGATGAGATGTTCCCATATTGCCGGGAATCATGTAGCTTTTATCATAGAGAATGTCATCAAGCAAAATGAGTGATGAAGAGTCTCTTTTCTCGCCGCAGAAATTCATGATGCTCGTAATGAAATTATTCACCCTGATATTATTGCATGACATTGGTACAGCAAATGCCGCATAAACCCTAAGCTCTCTTATGAGCTTGTCATTGTGAGCTATCTCATCAAGTTTTGCCTTGTAGTTTTGAACTGTAATGGAATGAAAATCAAGAAAATCATTATCGGATAGACTCCGTACGATTTCATGTATTTCAAACGGGGTAATAAAATTAGATGTCATGATTTTTGCCAAATGTTATATGCACCATCATTATGAATCACCCCGATTCAGTGTTGCAAATGTTAGCGGCTTAAGCGACCTTCATGCCCAACATTTTCTTAAAGGCGCCCTCTTCATCAAGATATTTCTTAAGGACATCTATTGCGGCAAGGGAGGCCCAATCTTCACCAGCGGATTGTTTATCGTATGACAAGCCCTGAACCTCGTCCTTGAAAAGATCTGGCTTATCAAGCAGTAATTTTCTTAAGGTGAAAAGTGGCATCGACTTAAGAAGCAGGCCAAGCTCACCAGATGCTCTGAATCGCCCAATCATTGCCTCCACGGAACCTGGCAACGAGGTGAGAAGCTCAATTTCAGAGAAGTATTCAGCCGGATCGAAATCCCACTTTTGATCGCCATGAATGATGTCTTCGGCTATTGGAAGTTCTGCTCCCGCCCTTTGCCAGAAAGCTCCATCATACATAATGCCTCGGTACAAAAGCTTCGTATTCATGCCTTGATCAACCCAGTCTCGTAAAAGCCGGTTGCCATGGCTTGAGTAAACCAGAAGACCCAGAACCCTTGGGCTTGATTGCAAAGATTTAAGGTAATCCTTCAGTCCAAGGACTGCACTTGACTTACTCAAGAACTTGTTAGCCAGTTCATCGAAAGTAGCACGATCACGAACAATATCTGTATTCGTAGCGTTGATATGGCGGGATAGAGCCGCCTCAAGGGTAGTGGTTTTTTTAGACATGATTTTTCCTCTTGCATGAATACTACCCCAAGATCGCTCACCCTTCAATTGAACAAATTAAATACTCGGTGAATTGTCATTATCCATCGTGATTACTTTCATTTTTTTCAATTTTGGATCCTGGATAACACGAGCCTCAAGTGTCCTAGCATACGGGTCATAGGTTTCTTTTACCGTGTAACCGACTTCTGTTGTGAGGTACTCAGAAGGTGATATCGTTATGTAGGTTTCAACGGGCTCCATGGCCCCTGCACCATTGATGAAATCATGTGATCCCACCATTCCTCCTTCAATGAAAACAGTCTCCTTAAAGTTTGCTTGCTTCAATTGACGAAGGCTGATCGTACCGACCCATAGCGGTAGGCCATAGTTGTGCATGTTGTCTAGAACTGACTTTAGCGTCTCCTTTGAAATTACAGGAGGATGATCAAAGGTGATGTTTGCAATCCTGTCCCATTTTTCGAGAAGTTCTGTGTTTGTATAATCTATTTCGCCGTCGTCAACCAAATCCTCTGCGCTATTTCTGCATAGAGTAAGAAGCCTAAGAATCAACGGATCCATGGTTTCAATGGATTCCTTGTAAATCATGATATCATCCCTTGACTGATTATCAGGGTTGAAGTCAGGTGTAAAGGCGAGTGGTATTGGATTATTTCCAATGTAATCTTCCGGTTCTGAGGTATCTAGCTCGCTCATTTTGTCTTGAGTCAAGTCCTTTAGTTGCTCATATACGGCTTCTGCGCAGCATACAGGCCCATCAACTTCTTCCATTGCTTCTTCCAACGATTCGTAAAGTCTGTGAAACCCGGCCTCATGCAATGCAGAGCTTTGGTCATTGTCTTCAAAAAAATCTTCTAAAACGTCCGCTAAACAGCAATTTAAAATACCGTTCCATGTTTGGTGCCATCCTGAAGACTCAGGGATATCAGCTGAGCGATATTCCTGTATGGCGTTAAAGACGGCTAAGGCTACTTTTTTCATTGTGTCTTCAGAAAGTCCGCCGCGATAATCATTGTAGTAGACGGATCTGTAGTTTTTTTCAGCAAAATCCTCACACAGGGGTAGAAGCGCAGACACCCAGTCTTCTATTTTCTCTGGGTTTTCAACCTCAACCTCATCGTTAAAAAAATCTATATATACCGTAGCAGTCATTTTGGCTCCCCCTTTTAGATATTATGCTCATGAGCATAAAATGATAGCAACCATGGCTTTACTCTTGCATTGACATTCATTCAGGACATAGAATCAAAATATAACAATAAAGAGGATTCGAAATCATGGGCCTTAAGTCCATTCCTGACTCGGCTCAGGAAGAGATATATCAATTCATTCAGCTAGCGCTTTCGCCAGAAGAAATGATCAAAGGCCTAGCGGAAGACTACAGCCAAAACGCTACAGTCTCCGTTGATGGTCGTGTTGAAGTTGATGAATTTATTGAGCTGCTAAGGGAAATGAGCCCAAGTAGCTTGAGCGATGTGTTTTTTGAAACGGTCATTTTGAATGACCGATATGACAGCCAGGATTCTTGTTTTTTCATAGACAAAAATTGCACCAAAAGTTACCGAACTGATGAGCTTTTGGGCGTTTTCTTCAAACAGGCCCTAGCGCGAATCGCGGATGTTGAAAACGTTCCCGTAGATGAAAAGAAATTGAAGGCCTTAGCGAACCAAGTCAGAGAGGGAATTGTTTCTGGGAAACAGCGGATGAATCTATCTTTGGGTCACATTTCGCTTGATCTTCAGGCTGCTAAAGGAATCGTCAAGTTGTCCAGCACGCTAGGTGACGTGTCAATCGACGAGATCGACAAGCGCAGTCTTTGCACGGCCCTCAAGCAATGGCACCACCGGATCAAGGGGTGTGATATCAATGTAGCTAACGACGAGGCGTATGTACCATGAACAACCTGACCAGCGTAACAGCAGAAGTGCTTAGCGATAAAATTGAACTTCTCCAAGAGCGCATTGGTAAAATCAATGACCGCTTAAGGCTTGCAGGAGCGCCTGTGATTGAAATGGAGGTCGCTGCGCCCAGGATCACTAATGCAGAGGAGCATGGTTATGCAGGCGTAACGATGACTACGAGCGCCGTGACCCTTAAGAGAAGCATTGATACGCCAAATGGAAACATCGAGCTTCTGGGTAAAACGACCGTTTTACCCAATCAGGCAAAACTTGAGATGAGCCACCAGTTTTTCAAGAAGCTCGATAACGAGCAGGTCAGCTTTTTCGAAAATCCGCCGCATCCATGCCACTGTGATCATTGCAACACTCAGCGAAACCGTAGCACCCTGTTCGTTTTCAATACCGATGCTGGTCTGTTTCGAGTGGGAAGCGGTTGCGCTGATGAATTTGCTGGGCTACAAAAATCGCACATGAAAAGGTGGACTCAGTCGTTCGAGGATGCAGTGAAAGTGCTCGATGAGCTATCCAACATCTCATTGGTAGAAGCACAGGCACAAAACGTCGTTTTGATAGATGACTTCCTCAATGAGGCTGTACTGGTTGTATCTTCCATGGGCTATTTTAGTGCCACCGAATACGGCTCTAACAATACAGGTGCAATCACTTTCGAATCGGTGATGAATAAGTCAGATGATTACGGGGTGGTTGATTTCGAATATTCGCCTGAAGTTAAAGAAAAGGCAATCGCAGTTAAAAATTATGTCATGGCAAGCGAATACCGCCAGGATGATCGTAACGTTGATTACTTTGTAAATCTAAGGCATATAATCAATAATGGTTGCGTCAGCCGAAAAAGCGCATCCAAGATGGCAAGTGCTGTTATTGCATATGAAAAACATGAAAGGAATGTTAAAAAGGCAGACAAGTTCAAGGAATATTGTAATAACTTTGTTGGAAAAGAAAAAGAAAGACTAGTATTCAAAGATCTGAAGGTTGAGGCTTGTTTTCCAGGCCATAGTGAGCTTTACGGTAGCTACGTCAAGATTCATATGCTTGATAGTAAAAACAACTTGATCATATGGAAGCGTTCAGGCGCTGAAGGTCTTGAAGAAGGAACAACAGTAAATTTGCTGGGAACTGTGGCTTCGTACAGCAAATGGTTTTCAAAGTTTTATGGCAAGGAAGTGTGCGAAACAAGGATTAACAGATGCAAGGAATTGACCAAGGAAGAAGTGCTCGTTTTGGAAGAGAAAGAGCAGAAGAAAGCCGCTCGATTGGCAAAGAAGCAGGGTCTTGAAGAAAGCCCTAGCCCATGAGCCCTGAAAGCCCCTTACAGGGGCTTTTTCACTATATGCCTAGGGCAAGCCTAAAGCGAGTCAGCGAACGCTTCTTAAGCGTCGCGCAGGCCTTTCCCCATCAGTGAGTTTGGTAGACTGACTCTTCATGTGAGCGGTCTTAATGAGCATTACGATAGAGTTTATCGCGTCTGACTTATCAAGCACCTTCATATCCAGATTGCTGATATCCAGCAATTCTTTCTCCGTTAGGCTCGCTGCGGTAAAGGCAAAGATAGGGGTTTCTTTATTAGGGAGACCTCCACGGATCATAAAGGCCGCTTCTATGCCATTGGTGTCAGGCATCTTCATGTCAACGAAAATGACATCATATGCCTTGTTACATGCCAGGATTACGCCCTTATCAGGCCCAAGGCCTATCTCGACTTTTGCACCATAAGATCTTAAGTAGTCAGCCGTATGCTCAAGATTGGTTTGGTCATCATCGATGAGCAGGATCGACATGCCTTTGAGAGTCGACTGCTCCAGTGAAATCGATTGATCAAGAAAAATGTCGTGCAATGAACTTTCAGACGGCGCGATGTGCTGTCGAACGATTTCAAGCAGAGGAGATATTTGGATTGCGGCATTGACTACAACATCCGCAGTATCATCGCTTCTGCCGACATAGGAGTCCAAGTCCTCCGTGGATTTCTCCATAGAAATAATAAGGGCCGGGTCTAGATCTCTTATCTTGCTTAGACTGCCGATAATGCCCTTAGTCTCTTCAGAGTGCGTGCGACGGAGTATTACAATAGGAGACTTATCTGATGCCTTGATTTGATCTTCAATTTCGCTGAGTGAGGTTGACTTAAAGCAGGTCGCCCCCATATTTTCAAGGCGGCTTGCAATGCTGGATCTAAAGCTTTCACGTCCATCCAGAACAAAGAAGTTGACCTGCATGGCATTTAGAATAGAGGCGCAAACGCTTTGCTCTATCCCAACAGTCTGGTTGGCTCTCTTTACGGGTATGACAGCTTTGATTGAGGTTCCATCCTCAGAACTCTGGATATCGAGTGCACCACCCAGCCCTTTCAGGTAAGTCATCGCAATATCAAGCCCCAGGCCGCTACCACCACCCATTAAACTGATGGCACCACCGCTATGATCAAAGCGTGAAACGATTGCATCAATCTGATCCCTGCTTAGACCCGACCCTGTATCGGTTACGGTGATCCCGAGCATAAACTCGCTGCTTGAGATGATTTTTTCAACCGAAACCCGAAGCGTAACCCCGCCCGACTTGGTGAACTTTATCGCGTTATCAAAAACGTTTTGCACCATGTAACGTATGGCATTTGATGAAGATATGACCATGTTCGGTACATGGCTATCGACAATGAAGTCAGCGTACAAACCTTTTGCAAAGGCAGTCACTGAGAGATGAGCATGAATCGACTCAACCTCTCTATAAATGTCCATCGGAGCCATGGTTAACGCCGAGGACAAGCTCCCAGTATTACTGACCCGCGATATTTCATTAATGTGATTCGAGGCGCGTCTGAGACCTTCCTCAATGCGATTTGCGTGAGCTTTGAGTGATGGATTGTCTTTGTACGCCTGGCTTCTCTGCATGTTGGCAAGAGCCATGCTGGACGCGTACAGGGGCTGCTTGAGGTCATGCCCAAGCCCTGAGATGACTTCAAGCTTGGATCGCTCAGAGTCAATCCTGGCCTGCTTCAGCGCTCTCTGCATACGACTTTCGCCGGCCTCTACCTCTTGCCTGGCCTCGTGCAGCTTGATCTCAAGTTCAGAAATGCGGATATCGCTAAGCCTGTTTTTTTCAAGCAACGCATAAGCGCCTGGCATTTGCTTCTTAAGCATTTCGCTAAGCGGATTGGTCGCACAATCAGTTAAGGCTTGCCCGATTTTGAGATCCTGCTTTCGCAAGAGGCTCTGAACCGTCACGGTGCTAAGAACGGATGTAGAAATACAAGCTGCGATGAAAATCAAATTGATTGTCGAGCCCAGATCCTGGCCGCTCAGCAGCTGAAAACCAATGAGCACCATGATCGGAAGCATGGAAAAGCTTCCACACGCCAAGGCTACTTTGCTTTTCAGGCTCCCGACACAGCTATCATTTTTTTTAGGTTCAGTAAACAAGGCTAATTCCAATCAGTTGGCGTCAAGCTCAGGCGTGAATTTTATCAGCTGTTGAGTTTCATTCAATGCACGTGGAGCGACTCTGCGATATTTATGACCAGCGGCAAATGTCAACACATTGACACATCGCGTTAAAACGTCCGTGCAAAGATTTTCCTGATAATCAAATGAAGGCAGTGCAGAGCTTTTTCAAGGCCATTCATGCAATCAATTCTAGGTAACGACAACAATTCACGATGTGAATTCGTTTTGGGCTCATGGACGTCCTTGGACTGTATAGGTATACAGAGAGAGTGAGAAATCAGTGATTTTCGCGGCCCTTTGAGACCTGGAACCCGAAATTTCCTTGCCGCAGCTACCTACTTTGGGCTATGTTTCACGCCGTGGATCGAGAAATTAAAGCCGTTTAGAACTCAGAATCTAATGTAGTAAGCAGTTATTATGATGAACGTACTGAAATTTGATCCGAACCATAGTCGCCTCAAGGGGCGGACAAGGGAGGTCAGCCCTCCTCCGGCCAAATCTCATCTCGAAATCGCGATTGAAAATCGATTCATTACGGATATCGAAAACATTCTCATTTCACATGAGGACGGAATGTTTCATCTGTCCATGAAGGCCAGAATCACAGGGCATGAGCACCCAATCTGGATGAACGTTTTCAATATTGATAAAGAGTTCGTCGGAGAACGCGCTTTGGAAGCTCTGGAGTCCGCTACTGAATACGGCTACCCAGCTTCTCCTGATATGCTCAAGACTTGGTATATGGAAGTCATAGATTACATCGACGGGCCAGCCACTTTTCTAGTTCTTTAAGCAGCATTAAAATTCCCGCCGAAGACCTGATGCAATGTCAGGATTTCGGTTCTTCAGGGATGCCCATCGCCCTGAGAACTATGCTTCTGTGCCCATTCTTTTTTGCGTCCAGCATCAGGCTTTTTAGAAACCCGTCAATATCCGAATGTTGAATCAGTGTTTTGATGAGTTTCATCTGCGGGCTGACAGGATTAGATTCATCTGCGACAAGCCTGATGCATTTTTTTCCATCACTGGTTAAGTCCTGCAAGGCTATCATTAATGGGATTTCATTTTTTGAACACAAATCAGACAGCTGTTTTATCAGGGCCGAGATTCTGATTGTATCCTCTGGTGCGGTGGTCTGATTGCTTTCGGTCATGGTATTTGTCAATAAGTGTTTTATTTATGATACGATATCCCAAACCTGACCGGAAAGGTACTACTGTTTATGAAATCTAAAATAATTCTATTGATCGCCGCGCTTACCACGTCACTCATTGCCAGCGCTCAAACAAACCCTCCTCTTCTCAAGAGAACCGACGTAAAATCCTATGAGGGATTCATCCAGGTACTCCCGAGTCAAAGCAAAACGGTGGATCTTCGTGTTGATTTTTTAAAGCCAGCTTATGATTACAAGCCCATATCATCCGGTGCAATGGTCGGCCTGATTCAGCTTTCCGGACAGATGAGAGGCCTTAAGCTCACGTTCGACAAACAGTGCACGGGTGATATAAGCCTTAAAATCGGAATCAAGGAGTTCAATGGAAGCGGTTATGGCTTCCTTCATACTTCCTGGAAAGCCAATACCTATACCAATACCATGTCATTGGTTAGGGCTCAGTTCAAGGGCAAGGATATTCAGGACGTAGAATCAATTGATTCAAGCTTTATGCGTACGCCTGCTGTGAAAGGAAAAGAGATCCTAATTGATCTTCCCCTGCCATTAGATTACTTCCCAGGGGATGTTTTGGTTCTTGAAGAATTGACCAACAGCATCACTGAAGGTCGTGTTTTCAAGACCTGCTCAATTGGTATTAAGGAAAAATAGCCGCTACGCGAAAAGTCGACTCGCTAAATGTCCAGCCCGTCTGAAACCATGGCACGTTTCGCGGCTGGCATAAGGTTGCTTATCCCAAAGACATATCCAATGTCCAAGTTTAGCGTTTGGGTGATGAAATCTACGTCTTTCTTCCCATCTACGTGCTTGGCAAGCGTCTTTCTGTCAACGCTGCTGGACATGATCAGCTCTTGGATTTTCGTGATAAAACTCCATCTATTGCAGTTTCCATCCGCCATCAACGAAAAAATGGATTCTCCTGGGACTGGTAAAGCCCGATCTCTGGCCAAATTGAAACTCTCGACTAATTCGGCATCTATTTCGCGCGAAGCAGGGCAATAGACTCGAAAAATATCCTGCCAAGCGCCAATGTTAGAATCTAGTGCGCTTTTCACTGTCTGTTCTGCGAAATTATCCAGAACAGACTGCCCGCCGTGTTCCTTCATGCAACCAATCAAATTCAACCATTGATCGTTTTGGTGATGACTATCGCTCCAGCTCTCATAATACCCTTTCGCTAATGCTCGACCGATCTGCCGGTCTAGTTGAGGGTGCCTTTTCTCAATGACAAGAGAGGTAAGAACCTGATGATATTCAACGGACTGGTTTTCATCAACTAACAGATCTGCAAGATTTTTAGAAATTTTGTAGATCGTATTTTTAGCCCAAGGCGTTATCATGTCATCACTGAACGTGCTTAACCATTTGCTAAACGATTGACCAAAAGATATGGCTCTTTCATGTGTCAGGTCATCGCAAATCAACTCAAATGCTTTCGAGAAAACCCTCCCCTTGCCTAAAAGATCTTCTCCTTTAGAGCTGATTATTGCAGTCTCAACCATTCTTGACAGGATGTTCAAGCACAGATCAACGCTTTTTTTCTCAAGTGCTTCATAAAAAAAATCCTGTAAGCTATTGTTTTTGTTTAAATTGTTCTGCATTGCTCTGCTCGCCAGTTATGGATGACAAGCTTCACGTATTCCTTGAACTCTTCATAAAGTTCGATGCTGAATATGCCCGTTGATTTTACTTGGAAACTACGTCCAACCCTCAACTGACTGTGCCAATCGATATCACAGACACATTCTTCGCGAAGCTTAGTTATCCAATTTTTGCATGTGAGCTCGCTAACAGACAAGATGCTGGAGAGATTAACGCAGTTGGCGTCCCTTTCAAGCTCCTGGATGAAAAGCAAATACATCCCCAAATCAACGGGAGATCCGCCCTTAAGATGAGGTGCTCCAAACTCGTTGAATTGGTAAGATCTGAAAAAGGGATGTTTTTGAGCTAACGAATCCAAGAGCTTTTGGTCGATGGCTTGAGGCGTTGTCATGATAGACCTCGACTGTAATAAACTAGTTGAGAGTATATCATTCCTATACGCTTGTGTCAATAAAGTTGCATTTTATCCTGAATGAGTGCCGATTTCTGGTCATAATCGGCATACTGAAGCCAATCTGGGCGAACCCCCAATAGCTGGATCAAGGCCAAATTACTGAATGGGTGCGAAATCCGTTTCAGTAGAGACAGATCGGGTATCTGTTGCTGGCAGAGGTAAACAAGCGCAGCATTGATAGCAATACAGGCCAAGGCCGTGAGCTGCGTCCCTTCTGCCATATTTTTGCTTTGAAGCCAAAACGCTTCGATATGTACGTCATCAGGCAGTGGAATCGGAAGCTCAGATAAGTCAATTTGATAGTTAACCAAGTCAGAAAGGACGGAGCTGGAGAGGATGCCGTGCTCAGCCGTCAGCAAGAAAACCTTTCTCGCCGCCTCACCCTGCGTCAGCTCGGCTGCCTCGACATACTTCGCCAGTTCTAAATGTGGGATATCTATCAATGAGTTGCTTGTAAAGCGCGCAAGGTTCTCTTGTATATAATCGTCAGCAATTTCAACGCAATCGGCAGGCATGTCCTTTAACGGTGATATTCCACAGCATGCATTCAGTTCTTCATGCCAATGCTCATGGTATGACTCGCACAGCAAGCCTTGATCATCCAGATCCCGGATGACATCGCATGAGATTTCTTTAGGCGATATGCCTAGAAAATTCCAGGTGCTCTTGGGTAGCAGAAGGAGCTGCCATACGAGATTTTTACATCCGAGCCAGTGATGAACCCTGGGTTTGACGCCATGACGGGAGCACAGCCCTAAAAGCGCTGTAGCAGGTGTAATGAGGGCTTGTTCGTTGGCTTCCAGATGTATGTCTGGATACCTGGAGGTCAGGCCCAGAATAGGATCTGCAACCAAGTCAGAAAGGGACATCAGCTCCAAAGGGGCGGCGAGCAAATCGCTTTCATTTGAAAGTGACTCCACTTGCAACCGGATGTCATCCACGTCGGGATTGACTAGTTGCTGCATCAACCAGTATTCAAAACCGCTTTGAAGGATCACTTGATCCCATATCATGGACACACCTTGCCGCTTGGATTTTAACCCCTTATAGTCATCTTCCTGTTGCAAGTCAAGTAGTTAATTTCATCGAATGCTATTGACATTTCTTGTCCTATTGTTATTATATGCCCATCGAAGCGGTTATTCGCAAAGATTGCCCGAGTGGCGGAATGGTAGACGCTGGAGACTTAAAAGTGCGCCTGTAGATGGCGACGGAACGACGACGTAGGCATACGTCCTCACTGGGAACAAAGTGAGTAAACCAACACCTTACCGGAGGGGGAAACCCCGTAAGGGACTGTAGCATGGTGTTAAAAGTCTCAAAGGGGATAGTATCCGCTTCCCCGGAGAGGCAGGTAAAACGGATATGGTAAGAGCTGTATTGCCCGAATCCTAGTCAGAGAGCGATTTACTCGTATCGGTGGGGAAAGGATGCTGTAACCCCACTCCTTGGAGACAGAAGGTAAGATTTTAAGGCCTTCCGTAGTTCCCCTTCCAAGGCTCAACCCCAGCGCGGGGCTAAATGACGAAAGGGATACCTAAGTCCGGTGCAACGTTCTGTCGTTAACGCAGGGATGGCCTAAGTTGCGTAAGCGATATGGTCACGGAGTAACCGTAGTAGAGTGACGCCTCGGTGGTGAAATGGTAGACACAGGGCACTTAAAATGCCCCGCTCTCCGAGCGTGCCGGTTCGAGTCCGGCCCGAGGCACCATTACTTCCGTAATAGGAAGGGGGGACGACTTTCGTGAGGGGTCGAACTCAGAAGGGTTACAGGCGGGTGTTATCAAGCTTATAAATGGTTGAGTTGGATGGCTCATGAAAATCATTGAAAGGCTTGAAACTCTGAGAAAGTTGAACCGGAATCCGGAGTGGATTAACGACAACATCTTCAGGTTGGTGTGCTCACCTCAAATGGCCGTCCTGGCCTACGAGCAGATCAAATCGAAACCAGGGAACATGACTGTCGGGGACGACGGAGTCACCCTTGATCACATCTCTTTGGAAGCAATAGGCACGCTGTGCGAATCGATTAAAAATGGTTCGTACTCCCCGAAACCTGTTCGCAGGAAATTCATACCTAAAGCAAACGGGAAGTCCAGGCCTCTGGGTATACCGTCTCCGAGAGACAAGATTGTCCAAGAAATGATTCGAGAAATCCTCGAATGCATCTACGACACGAGCGAGGCTCCAACATTCTCACAGCACAGCCATGGCTTCAGACCGCATCTGAGTTGCCATACGGCAATAAATGAGTTCACCAAATGGCAGGGGGTGACCTGGTTAGTCGAAGGGGACATTAAAGGCTTCTTCGACAACATCGACCATCATATCCTCATTACGATGCTCCGTAAGCGCATCAAGGATGAGAGGTTCATCAACCTTGTCTGGTCTTTCCTGCGAGCGGGAATTCGAGAAGAAGATGGCTCGCTGTCATCCAGTAAGCTCGGAACGCCCCAGGGTGGAATCATCAGCCCTATACTCGCAAACATTTACCTGCACGAGTTCGACTGCTGGGTCATGGATCTTCAGAAAGAACTCAACAAGGGAGTGAAGAGGAAAGCGAATCCGGAATGGCGCAGCCTGATTAGAAAGAGGGATTACCTGATATCGAAAGGGAAAGCCACTAAGGAATCTGAAGCAGTAAAGGAACTGGAGAGAAAGGCCTCACTGCTACCAACGGTCATGGTCAACGACCCTGATTTTTGCCGCATCTACTATGTGCGCTACGCGGACGACTGGATGATTGGTGTTGTTGGTAGCAAGGAATTGGCCAGCGCGGTCAAGTCTAGGGCAACGCAATTTCTCGCCGAGAACCTAAAGCTGGAACTGTCGGAGGAGAAGACACTAATCACCCACGCCAAGTCGGATGAAGCTTCTTTCTTGGGCTTTCGCCTATCCGTCGGCGACTCTGTAAAGCGTCGCATGGTCGAAACAGAAGGAAAGCGGACAACGCTTAAGCGTGTGACCGGATGGCAGCCAAGAGTCGACGTCCCGACGCTGGAGATTGTCTCCCGGCTGAGTAAGTCAGGTTTTTGCCACTCAGTAAAAGGCAAGACCCATTTCCCGTGTTCCAAGAAGTCCTTCGTGGCTTTGGAGGATCATGAAATAGTCCTGAGGTATAACTCGGTCTGGAGAGGGGTCTACAACTACTACTGCATCAGCAATAACGCCCACAAGCTCAGATGGGTAATGTACATCCTCCAGTATTCATGCCTAATGACCCTAAGTCACAAGCATCGGATTAGAGTCCCAAGAGCCATCAGGAAATATGGTGTGTTTCCTCGAATCACTTACAAAGGAGCGGACGGGGAGCCCAAGGACATCTCGTTCTGGAGACCCCCTACGTGGCGGCAGGTTAAATCCCCATCGGAAAGACCACTAGATATCAATGTACTGGTGGCTAAGACGGGGAGGCTCACCCGCAGCCGTCTGGGCAGTCCCTGTGCGGTATGCGGCAACCCACATGGTGTAGAAATGCACCACGTACGGGCGCTGCGTAAAGGGAACAAGACCATTGCGAATGGCTTCAACAGAATCATGAGTGCCATCAATCGAAAACAGCTGCCGGTTTGCCGCAGTTGTCACGATGGGATCCATGCTGGAAGGTACGACGGCGTGAAGCTGTCGGATCTTGCCTACATACCCCAATGATGGTCGTCATCCACCTGCTGGAGAGCCGGATGCTATGAAAGTTGCACGTCCGGTTCGGTGGGAGCCTGCTGGCAGTCCTCTTCGGAGGCTCTGGCAGGCGACCCAACTCTTCTACCTTAGGGTGTGCGGGTTCGACTCCCGCCTCGGGCACCAATACTCGTAAGCATAGGAAAACCCTTGTTTTCCCATGCTTATGCATGGTGCTGCTTGTGTTGTGTTGTCGCAGGCTTTGTGCAGCGAAAGCTGCACGTTTTGCCCAAATGGCGAAATCGGTAGACGCGGCTGATTCAAAATCAGCTACCGAAAGGTGTGGGGGTTCGAGTCCCTCTTTGGGCACCAAGATTTTGATTCAGGAGAGGATAGCTGCCACGCGAAAGGCATGGCAGCCCCACTCTTATTAGTTGCTTCTCATCGTTTCCATATGCTCACCACAATAGGCGATAACAATTTTGTCGTCGATCACCTTGAAGTGGATCCTCAGAGCATGCTGTGTGCCGTAACCACTCCCAATTCCCACGTGCTGTCGGAAGAAAATGGTTTGCCCTTGATAATCAAACTCTCTGAGTGAGCGAAGTCGCTTATTGCTTCCGACTGTTTTGGACTCGTTGGCTGCGTAACGGTTTCCAAGCACAACCCTGGCTTCTGAGTCAGGAATTCCGCTTCGGATGTTGTCAAGATAGGCAAAAATAAGGCTGTCCAGCATCTGAGCCAGGCGATGCGGAAGCTCAAAATTCTCAGCTTCGCGTGCTGACTTAATTGCGGAAGGAAGTAGCACTACCCTGTCGGGCGCCATTGAGCAGTAGGCCTGAAGAACCTCTTCGGGCGTGAGTCTACCCTCATCTTTGAGGAGCTTGCGCAACCAGATGCCGGCAGATGATGGCTCCTGGGCATTTACGTCAGATACTTCATACATCACCTTTCTCGCTTCGTGCCTTGATTTCTTAAGCTCAGCTATCTCATCCATTAGGTGATCATTGAGCGCTATGAGCTCATTCTCATGATCACGTGCAGCTTCCAGCTGTTGCCTGGCGATATTCAATTCACTATATAGCTCGCTAACTCCCGCAGGAGTTTTAAGTTCCTCTGCAATAATTGGCGGGACTGCTGTCGTTTCATTTGCTGTGACTTTTTCAGTCTGATTAGATTGCAGCTGCGCAAAGACTTCTTCAATAATTTCGAAGTGAACCAGAATGTCATCGGCAATTACTTGTGCCGACTCATTTATCTTTGCAACGACATTTTGAAGTTCGCCGCTGATCTCTGGAATCCTGGCCATTCCTTGAGGATTATTTGAATTTATGATGTCAGACAGTTCAGATTTAAGCTCATCCCGCTTAACCAGTGCTTTTTCAAGCAGCTCGGACTTTTCTTGCCTTAGAGACTGAACGTCATTGATGGCCTTTACGTATTTACCAAGTATGCCTCTAGAGTCATCGTTCAGTTTGAATCTGTTGATTTCAAGTGCTGGATTATCAGCCTTCTCCTTGAGGATTGTTGCTGTCGAATCTCGTACGACGGCATCAACCTTTTCCACAAAGGATAGAAATCTTTTTGTTGTCCTTTTTATCTTCGCCTGGTCATACACTATCCTGGAAGCAATCAGGGCCGATGGTGAATAATAGTGGTCTTTATAAAACCTCTCAAAAAGAATGTCCATTTCCAGAACTTCTTTTACATCAATTGAATTGAGGTCTTTGACTTGAGCTTCGATGTGAGAAGCCATGAAGCCCCATATATCTACAGCATGTTCAAAAACATGTGCTGGGTTATCGTCTTCCTTAATGGACTCGGCAAGAGCTGCTTCGTACAAAGATGTCTGGCGCGCCTTCAGCCATGGGGCAGCATCGAGATAACTGACTATGAATTTGTACGAACTGGATCTAACAAGAAAAATATTAAGACAGAAGTCTGCCAGGTCTTTTAGATCATAACTTAGTTCTTTATATCGTTGCTCATTAAAGAAGCAATCGAGAACTCTAAATGTATCGTGAAAAACGAATGGTAAAAGATTCCTTATTTCATCAGGTACTACTGTTTCAGGTTTTTCTAGAAAACCATCAGGAAGTTTGTTTAACAACCTTTGCATGTGTCGCTCTAGATAAAGCTCCTGAGCTACAGGATCATCTTTATTAAGCGCGTGATAAATAATTTGTCTATGCTCGAAGCTTCCAAGGAATATTGAAAGTACAGTTCCAGGATTAGCGTGCTTTAATGCTTTTCTTATTTTAGCTGAACCTGTTGCTTGAAATAGCGATTCTACGTATTCTTTTAATTTATAGCTTGCGGGAAGTATCTTTGTCCAAATTTTTTCTGAAACCCCATCCTTGTGGAACCTGTCTGGCAATTGAAGTTGATTCCTGTCAATTGCCTCACTGAACATTTCAACAAACTCATTAATGTTGCCCATACACACTCCATTTGGTTTTTCCATGCGCAACGAATTGTACCACATCTAAATAGGTCAGAAAATATATGATTATTTTCGGATTTCTCTCGCTTTTACATAGCTATAATTCAAGCCCCGCGCTAATTGCATCCTTCTTGATTGAGTGCCTTATTTTTATTGAGCTTTTCACATTCCCCTTATAAACGAATTCCTCAATTATTTTTCCAGCTTCGTCAGGCAAGCGCTGATGTAGAATATCAAGACTTATGCTTTCAATGTTGCTCATTGCAAAAGAATAGGTTCGATTTTTTACGGCATCAGAATAGATGATTTTTTTTGGCTGGCTTAGAAGTACAATCATGGCTGCCATGACTGTGTTGCAAGAAGAAATGTGCGCAGCGGTACTGGCGTTAATCTTTATAAACGCCAATATCTCTTCTAGCCTGGATAATTGGTTGTCATGCTGGTCTATTGGTATGATCGAAGGGCGTTTTAGACCTATTAATACTTGGCTAAAATTAATTCTTAGAACTTCTTCGGACAGGGATGCTGAAATTAATTCTGCAAGCTTATCTTTCTTATTGAAATGTACTGACTGTGAATCACCATCACGATTGTTTGCATGTTGAATAGCTTCGCATGCCTTCTGAACATAACTTGAAGGCTGGAAGGAGAACGTGCACCCTGCATTATCAATTAGATAGTCATATAAAGAATTTGTAACATTCTCGATAATCCATTTGGCCTGTTGCTTCCCAGGCCTTTTGTCTAGTTTATTGATTACGTTTGAAAAAAGGCCTCCGCTGAGATAAATTGAATACCCATCGCGCAATCCTTTGGTGCACTTGTTTATTAAAAAATCATACTCTTCGGTCTTTTTCACACTCCTGGCAATTAAATACATCATTAATACAAATGATTGATTTTCCTCGTTCTCTCTTGTTTGATAACGTTGATTGTTTGGAGACAAAACCATTAGTGGGAGGATACGCAGGGCATCATTGAAAGAACCACTCAACCGACTCTCTATGCTCGCCGCTTCAATGAGCGAAGCTGTCATTGATTGGAAAAGTGAAGGTTCACCAGCGGCTGCGATAAGGATTGAAAAAGCGTAACGCCTTCTTTCATAGCCACTGCCCATTGAAATTAATGCATCGTGATAGCTTATTAGATCCCTTCGGCATTGCTCGTTCAGGCGCAGTGATTGGATGTCTGGATTGTCTTGGCACCCATGCGCGCAGACCAGGCTTGTCATCTCGTCAAATGAAGACCATTCACCATACATGGCACTCATCGCAGCATCTAGAACCTGATGAAACTGCAATGCATTATCTTCGACTGTTGTTTGTTTGCCAGCATTTGAATGAGCCATAGAATCCCCCTGCCCTCCATCATATGCATGTCATCAGGTCAGAGGCAATCCGCTTTGCGAAGAAGCGATGGCTATACGGTAAAGGACTCTCCACAGCCGCAGCGATTGCGCTCGTTGGGATTGTCAAACGAAAAGCCCTCGTTCAACCCCTCTCGCTTGAAATCCAAAACGATACCCTCAAGGTAGGGTGCGTGTTTTGGGCTTACGGCGATCTTAATGGATCCGAATTGATTGACATAATCAGCCGAGTCCTCTTGATCGAGAAATTCAATGGTGTAAGCCATGCCAGAGCAGCCGGTCGTTCTAACGCCGATTTTAATTCCTATGCCTGATTTGCGAGCTTTGACGCTTCGCTCAATCTGTCGTATCGCTGCCTCAGTGGCCTGGATGTTCATTGATCACCCCTTTTGTTACGGAAGTCGCGTATGGCTGCCTTGATGGCATCTTCTGCCAATACCGAACAATGTATTTTGACAGGTGGCAGCGCTAGCTCTTCAGCAAGCTGGGTATTGCTTATTGACGTTGCTTGCTCAAGCGTTTTCCCCTTGAGCCATTCAGTTGCCAGTGAGCTTGATGCTATGGCAGATCCGCAGCCGTAGGTTTTGAATTTCGCATCCTCGATTATTCCATCAGATGAAACCTTGATTTGTAACTGCATCACATCGCCGCAGGCGGGTGCGCCCACCATCCCCGTGCCAACAGTGGGGTCTTCTTTATCGAATTTTCCTACATTCCTTGGGTTTTCGTAGTGGTCTATGACCTTGTCGCTATATGCCATGTCAATTCCTACCATTTCAGTTGGTTATTATGGCAGTCTAACTATCTGAATGGGTCTAAACAACTCCTTTTTATTGACAAATGGTCAATTTGCCATTACCATCGGCAAGAACTCGCAACTCCGCGAGCGCAGGGAGATTTATAATGCGTAATGTATTTATTGCAAGCTTCTTGGCTGTCAGTATCGCGGCCACAACTGGCTGCCAACAGCTCGGCATCAATAAGGAGCAGTTCGGCACAGTTGCAGGCGGTGTGGCTGGTGCCCTGATTGGCAGTCAAGTCGGTGGAGGTAATGGCCGTATTCTTGCCATTCTGATTGGTGGCGCAGCGGGATCTTATTTGGGGAACCGCGTAGGAAGCATGCTTGATGAGCGTGATCGCGAAGCCTTGGCATTGCAAACGCAGCAAGCGCTGCTCAGTGCTGAAAACGTAGCGAGCACCAGCCAGCCAGTGGTATGGAAATCTGCGCACAGCGGAGCGACCGCCCAGATCAAGCAGGGCAAATCCTTCGAGACCAGCAAGCCGGTAGAGGTCAAGCGAGTGGCCTCAATCCAGGCTGTTCCAAACATGACGCTTATTCAGGCGCCGTACGTAACACTCAAGAGCTCCAATGTTCGAGCCGCGCCCAGCACCAGCGCTGACAAGGTCGGCGGGCTTCAGCCTGGAACCGAATTCACTGCGGTAGGCAGCACGGGTGACTGGATCATGGTCGCTCGTAAAGGCGTAACTGTGGGTTATGTCTATAAAAATCTTGTTGCCCCCAAGGAATCGGCTGTTGCCAAAAGCGTACAGCCTTCGTTCAACCTCGACACAATCAACGTTGCCAGTGCGGACACCAAGGGCTTTGACCTTGACAGCCTGGATGTAAAGACAACTTCCGTTTCGGCTACTTCGACCTGTCGACCGGTGTCGATCAGCCTCAAGACTGCCAGCGGCAAGAGCGAAACAGAGGACAGCACCTTCTGCAAGCAAGGCAATGGCACCTGGGAACTGATCTAAGGAAGGACTTATGAGCAAGCGCATCCTGATTCTCACTGCTATGACCTGTGCCTTTGTTGCACAGGCTCAGGCCCACGAACTGGCCTACTCCAAGGCTGAACAAGTACGAGTCATGGTTCCAGGTGAATCATCCGACTGGTGCAAACCTTCTTTGGAAATGACCATCGAACGACCTGCCTGGGAGAGTAAGGAGTCTCTGGAGCGCTTGCTCGCCAAGATTCCATTTATCCTGAAACAGGAATGTCCTTCCGCGACAGTTAACTGGAAAGCTGTTGATGCAAAGGGTGAGGTATACGCCAAAGGTGGCGGCACTTCGCAAAGTTTGGGGGATGCTCAGCTTGTAGCTGTTGTGATCCCTGAAGCATCAGAGACACCAGAGGCCTCGAACGCTACTCAGGTCACTCCAGTCGTGGCTACTTCAGAGCCACAGAAGGCCCCTGAAGAAAAAACAACGGCGGTCACCCCTGCTGTAGAAAAGGCAGAAATTGTAGCGGTCGAGCCGGAAAAGGTGGTTGTGCCTGTCATTGCTGCCGAAGATGTAGCAAAAGAAGAAGTGAATCCATCGCAAGAAGCTCCATTGGTCGACGTCGAACAATCCAAGCCCGTTATCGCGCAGGTTCATCGACGCGACATGGGGCGCAGTGTATTGCTTGAGAGCGGCCTTTATGCTGAGGTGACAGATAACACCGGATGCAAGTGGTTGCTACGCAATACCGAAGTCCCTGATGGCGCGCAGAACTACACGCTTAGGCAAGAAGGCGCTGCCTGTGTGGATGGTTACGCGGTAGGGCCTGTTAAATCGCTGGACTTGATGAGTAAATCGGGTAGTGGTCGTCCAGCTTGGACGCGTGCACTGCACGTACATCCGAGTGGCCTCATCCTGAACACTCGCTACGGCCCGAGCCTGGATAAGCTCCCCTTGGCCATCATTAATCATGATGCGACCACGGCTGTATTCGACGCTGGCAAGCTCGATGATCCAGAGATGAGCCTCTATATCTACTTCTATCGCAATCGCGGTGATTGGGCTATGCGCCCGTTCGATTCGGGTGCAACGTTCGTTGCCGAGACGGTTGACGAGCAATGGGCGCTGGATGAAAAAGCCACATTCGAAGTGGTTAAGAATATTCACCAGGCAATCAAGGAAAGCTACAACGGCCCTCTTGGTTTCACTCCACTGGTCGTGACAACCGACCTTAAGAAGGTTTTCCAGAAGGAGCGCACGCCCGATTTCAATCACATCACCATTAACGGGAATGTTTCTGAAAGCGGCGTCCCGCTCCCACCTCAAAAATGGGCGATCAAACGAAATTTCTATGCCCAGCGGGTGCAAAAGGCTGAACACGATGCGCGCCAGCTGGCTCAAGAGCGGGCAATCTTCCACGAGAGCGTGCTTCGTGACTACAACAGCATGCAGGAAGAGATGAAATCTAAAGCCTTGAGCGAGCATCTGTTTGCAGCCAAAAAGCTTGAGATCATTGCTGAGCTCCCATCTGCACACGACATGATGAATCCAGCAATGGCCACCAGAATGCTGACAATGCTTGTCAGCGTTGGTGACCGTGAAGGCGAATACCATGAGCTGTCTTATCCAGCCAATACCAGGCTTTATACCGAGCGCGAGCTCGAAGAAGGCTGGTACGTTCTTCCTGTTGCCCTTTTGACACCCTCAATGGATCTTGATGATGGTGTAATCATCAATGCCTTCAGGGGTATGCCTGAGGATGGCGTTAAGCCATGCGCAAGCGAATTTTGCACCGACAGCCTTTCGATCAACAAAATCTTTGCTGCCCGATACATGCGTGGCAACCCAGATCCACTTGTTGATTGGGCTACTTGGACACCTGAAATTTCGCAAGGCTTGGTGGACAAGTGGGCAGAAATGAATTCCGCGTCGACGACCCATTAAGATAAGGACAATCCTATGAACAATGCACGGAACAAAATGGGTCGCATGGCAGGCATTCTTGCTATCACCCTGGTAGCAGTATCGATCACAGGCTGCGGATCAGATGAGCAGCCAAAGGCGCTGTATGGCGATCTGAAAAAAGCGGCTGGCGTATCTGACCTGATGACGGAAGGCGAGATCGGCTCAAGCATGTTTGGGAGCACCATTACGGTCGAGAAGCCCGAGCTCAAACTGATCTCGAACGGGGGATATGGTAATGCCAGGCGCATGATTGAAGCCTTTGCCAACACGTATCAGGGAGCGCTCCAGAACGTCAATGACTCTTTCTCTGACGCTTCGCGCACCTACATGAACTACAGCATTGGGCGTGAAGCAGCAATTTACCTGACCGCGAGCAGCGCGGAAATTTCGTCTGAAGGGGATAAAGACGAAGGTAAGCTCGACATCATGCTCAAGGGTATCTCGCTGAGAGACCCGTTCGTGACAGAGGTTTCCGGCGAGGTCGTTGCGGCGCGTGAAATTTCAGATGAAATCCGGCCTGCGGATGCCCCGCTGGACGACAGTGGGCGTCTAATCGAGAAACCACACAGATTTCACGAAAACTCGTTGAATCTGATCCCAGGCCTTGGCAATTGGATCATTAACGCAACAGGTGCATATGGCTCAACCGTAGATGCGCACCTGGTGGTTGAACGTGATTCATCCGGCGAAGGAACGATCCAGCTGATTCTGACTCACTATCTGGACGGGTCAAAAATTGGGTCAATCACCCGCAAGGCAGCCTTCGAAGAGATGCCAGATCTTGATGCGATTGTCATGACACTGGGTGATCTTGCCAAAGCCTTCGCGATTGGTGGAAATGCCGGAAAGAATGATGGCGCGATTGGCCTTGCGGTCGTAGCGGAATCGTTTGCTCGCAAAGCCAAGGCGAGCAGCTACGAAATTTCCTACGATGGCTATGAGCTTCTTGAGAAATCCCTGAAAAGTCGAGGCTTGAGTGAGGATGACAAAGGTTTTGCGGCGTTCTGTCGTCAAGCGGATATTGGTTATCCAGGCGTGCTGAGCAAGGCAAAAAAAGCAATCGATGATTCGGATTGCAAGATTGCGCGCTCATTGATTGAGGACGGTGGCTATCGCGAAACGTACGAATTCAATGCTGACAAGACCCTGTTTGCTGAGTTGGTTGTAAACAGTAAATACAAAGTCACGATTAACTGAATCGCGTGCAACTGAGCAACCCCGGCCTATGTGCCGGGGTTTTTTATAGCCGGCAAGAAATTTCGACGACATGCATGGATTAATCATGCGTGTATACTCATCACGCTTCCCGTTTGGGGATGCTCATGGCCACTCTCATCACCCATCAGGGTGAGAATGCACGACAACCTTGAAGGGCTTCGATGAAAAAACTATTCATATGTCACGCGGGCGGCAGTATTCCGACAGCTGAACACGATGATGTCGGGATTGTTGGCATGGCCTACATATGGGAAGGTCAATGGTTTCGCTCTCCAGAGGCCACTGCCAATACTGAGCGAAACCCTGTGATGAAGCTTAGGCCTCTTTTTGGGCCTCGCGTTGACGTGTGGGGTGATGTCGGATGCTTTACCGAGGCGTCCAGGGTTCTCCATGAGATTGACGAGATTGTTACGGCATCCGAGTAGGCGCTAGCCTGTTTAGTAGATGGTGCCTGGATACAGCTCCAGGCATGATTTTGCGATCAGCTTTGCTGCAAAGATGCTTTTCGTTTTCCCGCCCAGCTTACCGAAGCACTCTCTTGCCGTACCTGGGCCGAAGAAGTCCGCCTTTTTCTCCCGCGCTTGACATCCTCCCCGGCATAAATGCCGAGGATTCCCTACGGTGTCACTTGACAGATGCCAAGTGCTCACTTCGATGGGTTCCTGCTGCTGATGGCCTTACTGCACCATTCACTTCACAGGCGATCCGGCCATTGCCCTGGCCTTTGAGCGAGTTCAATCCGCGCTCACGGATGTTCTTGGCAGCGACCAGGTCGGCATTCTCGGTATGGGCGCAGGCCACACACAGAAACACCGCCTGGCTTAGCCGATTTTCAGCACTGACATAGCCGCAGCAGGGGCAGGTGCGACTGGTGTTTTGCGGCGATACTGCTATCGCGTCACCCCCGCACCAGGCCGACTTGTACTCCAACTGGCGACGAAACTCACCAAAGCCTTGATCCAGAATAGACCTGTTCAAACCAGCTTTGGCGCGAACCTGTCGGCCCGGAGACTCTGGCGTACCCTTGGCGGAACGACTCATGTTGCTCACTTGCAAGTCTTCCAGACACAACAGCGCGTGGCTTTGGCTGATGCTGTGTGAGGCTTTATGCAAGAAGTCGTTGCGCGCATTGGCGATTTGGTGGTGGATCTTCTGGACGCGTGCCTTGGCTCGCTTCCAGTTGCTGCTGAATTTAACTTTATGACTTAGTTGGCGCTGCGCCTTAGCCAATCTAACCTGATGGCGCTTAAAGCTGTGCAGCGGCGCAATCACCTTTTCCTGCTGGCCATCCCATAGGGTCGCGAAGCGGACAATCCCCAGGTCAATGCCAACTGCTGTAACAGCCGGGTGGCGTACGATGTCCACTTCCCGCTCAGTCTGAAATGAAACATGCCAGCGACCGGCCTTCAGGCTGATCGTAGTATTCTTGATCTCGCCCAATACAGTGCGACTGGCGCGATACTTCATCCAACCGAGCTTGGGCAAAAACACCCGACCTTTTGCCTGATCGAGCTTAACGCCCTGCGGGTAGCGGAAGCTGTCCGAAAAACCCTTCTTTTTGAATTGAGGAAATTGAGCCCGTTGCGCGAAGAAATTCTGATAAGCCGCTTCCAGGTTTTTCAGCGACTGCTGAAGCACCTGTGAGTGAGGCTCTTTTAGCCATGGTGTCTCAGGATCTGTTTTCCACGCGGTCAATGCCTTGCACATGTCCGCATAGGAGAGCTTCTTGCCATTGCTCTTGTGGTGCTCTTGTTGCAGGCTCAAGCCGCGATTGAACACATATCGAGAAGCCCCGGCAAACTGGCGCATTAAGCGCTGCTGGGCGCCGTCCGGACAAAGTTCGAATTTAAAGGCTTGCAGTCTTCTCATCGTATTATTATGATTAGGTCTATGGATAAAGTCAATGACATCAGGCGAGGTAGGCACTGCATTTTTAACATGCATGTGCATTTGGTCTTCGTCACAAAATACCGCCGAGATGTATTTGATCAGGCTGCCATTACACGGCTGCGTGAGCTGTTCGCGAAGATCTGCGAGGACTTTGGCGCAACGCTGGAAGAACTTAATGGCGAGAGGGATCACGTTCACCTGCTGGTGACCTATCCGCCCAAGATTTCCGTTTCCTCGTTGGTCAATAGCCTTAAGGGGGCTTCCAGCCGTGTCTTGCGCAGCGAGCGGCCTGATATTGCCAGGCATTACTACCAGGGGCAGCTGTGGTCACCCAGCTATTTTGCCGCGTCCTGTGGTGGGGCACCGCTGGCGGTGATTAAACAGTACATTGAAAGCCAGGCGTTGCCAAAAAGCTGAATCGCTACGCGATTGGCACCTTATATCCCCGCCATGAATGACGGGGCTTTACGGTGCCTTTTGGTAAGACATCGATCCGTGCGTTGGGCTATTTTGGTATCGGCTTTGCTGGGCAGCGTAGGCCTTTCGGGCTTCACTCACGCGCCGTATGCACTCAATATGCAGCATAAAATCCTGGTCACGGTATTGATCGCAATCTTCCACGACAAGTCCAGCACCGAACCGAGATTCTGCCTGGGATTCTCCAGACGCAAGAGAAATAGCTACAAAAGCGATCAGTAGAAGTCCTTTCATGCACCCTCTTCCCTTAGTGTTTTGATGGCGCATATTCTACCGCACGCTCCTGCTCATCTCTTGATTACTTGGTGTGCACGGTCGTTGGGATTCATCAGTTCGCAGTAGATAACGATCTCATTGTGCAACAAAAAGCCGCCAAAAGGCGGCTTCGTGAATCGCTTGCGTGATAATAGGGACTAGGCAGCAACAGACTCTTTCAGAGCCTCCAGCCGCTCGATTACGTGTGTAAACGATACGTTCTCCTGGGATACCTCAAGCTTGTGCATCTCATCGAGAATGCTTTGCAGGCTGCTTCGAATCGACAGCATATTCTTCTTGATCTTTCGATCTTGAGAGTACACCTCAGACGCGCCCATCTCAGGTCGAATGTCTAACGTTTTGGCGCCTAAAAATTGCGTCAGGATCTTCAGCCCATTCATTGTAATGGGCCTTCTCGCGTTCAAAAAGTTGGTCAGGCTGGCTGCATCGAGGCCCATTTCTTGCGCGATACAATTACGAGAAGGCATCTCCCCTTCCCTTTCGATTCTCTGGCGCGAATAGCATACCCAGGCACCAAGCAGTCGTATCCAGGCATCCCGGTCAACAGACTTATGGAGTTTGTCTTCGAAGCGATAACCCTGCTCTTCACAAACCTTTATCACCTCCATGCCGAGCATCAGATAATGCTGATGAGGAACCGGCATGACGATGGGATTTACTTTGAAAGCATAGTGCTCCTTGGGAATTATCTTCCAGAATTTGTCGACCACCATGCCGACATGGTTTTTGAACTGGCTCATCTGACTACCCCAACAGGATTGCAATTTGGGGTGCGAACCTCGCCCTCAACGATGCCGATCGGAGAATCTTCGCGGAAGACGCATTCATTGGTCGACGGAATGTAGTACTGATACCACAGCGAGCTCTCTTTCCACGTCATGGCCACCATCTGCGCGTCAGCGGGCAGTTTGACGACCAAGGTTCCTCCCCAGCGGCGAGCAAGGTAGTTGTCGAGGAAGGAGAAATAGAACACGCTACCCACAGCCATGATTGCCACGAATGCCAGCAGTGGAGCCTTGGCGGTTTTCGCGGCAAACCAGATGGCGGCAGCGATGCCTGCGGCCAGGATCAGAGTGAAGAAGAAAAACAAGGCGGTGTAGAACATAGGGGAATCCTCAAAGGTTACGGCTACTATACCAGCCTATTGACGTTTGTCAATAATCGCTTAAGGGATTGCAGGCCTTACCGATGGGCGGCGGTACTTCGAAAATGGCCCATCCACCTCGGATCAGCGCATCCAAGATTGCTGCGACTTTAGCGCTTGGTATAGGCTAGTTATATTAAATATGTATTGAATTTAGGAAGGCATCATGGGAACAAGGCAAGTAAGATCTGCGCAATCTCTGCATGCGGGAATGTCGCCAGATGATTTAACGCAATACCTTTCTGACAGGATTGATATTGTCTCTGCAATGTTTGGAAGGAAAAAGATAAATATTGAAAAGGCGGAGAGTGCCATTAATGATATAAATGAATTTTATTATTTCCTGGTAAATATCGGGAATTTTGAAATGCTTAGAAAGTGTTCCAGATATCCGTTTGGGATTATTTCAATGTCGAACTGGCCCGCCAATAAGCCTAGAGATGATTTATATAAGAAATTTCTCAACATCTGTCTTGATAATTTGCCACTTGGTCTTGATGCGCTGGATGGCATTATAACGGACTCCGAAAAGACCAATATAAAGGCCATCCATAAAGCCTTTTTAAATTTTTCGCCCAGCGATTGGTTTTCTGTAGAGTGCGCTTCGCTTTACCTTAAGCACCTGATAGAGATTAAACATTTTTCTGCATCAATGCTGTTCGCTGAAAAATTGTTAACGAGTCGGCATGATGCTGTGTCAGCTGTTTCTTCGGCTACAGACATGATCTGTAATAGTGATGACCCTGAAATACACGATTTTGTTTTGGGCTCAATACTTAATCTAATCAAGGGTAAGCGAGTTTATCCAAAAGAAAATATTCATGAGCACATGCCTTACGTAGTTATTAAGCGCGCTTATGACTTAGGACGCAAGGCAGACGCAGTCAATCTATTCCAACTATCCAAAATAAGTTCATTCGGTGTCTCTGATTTTGTTGAGCTTGTACATAATTATGGCCTCGGCGAGGCGAGCGGCGATGATGTACAGTATTTCATAAGGGATATCATAAGCTCGCTAGACAGTAAGTCCATGAATGGAGCGTCGAAGGCTGAATTGGGTAAAGCCAATAAGAAAGCGGCTATTGAGTGTTTGACCATGATCGACGCATGTCGCGAGCTTGTTCTGGCTCATGAATCATCTTATCAAAGAATACCGCTTGAAATAATTTCGTTGATGGTTGCTGAGAACGAATCCCGATCAGAAATGGGCGAGGTTTACCAAAATGCAGTCACGTCCCTTGTTCAATTAATAGATAACAAGGTGAACTCATTAAGAAGCACAGGGAAAAGCAATATTTGTAACCAAATGGAGAAAGCAGGTCTTCCACAAAGCTATCTCAGGAGAATCCCTCTATACAAAAAGATTCAAGCTGAAGAGTCGTTTGACCTCTAAGGGCTGCCCCTCTGAACGAATACCGTGTAATCCCTCGCCCACCAGGGCGGGGATATAAGTATCAGTGGATGGACATGCCGTCATCTCGATTGTGCTCGCGTCCTGGATATGGTTTCAGATTTTCCTTAACAAAGGCTTTATGGGCAGCAACCATAATTGGGCTCAGTTTCTCATCAAGATTTTTCTCGTTCGGCTGGTAGAGTTCACACATTCTTCCGCCATAATTCATATCGTTGTTCTTCATGAGGGATTCAACAAATTCTATTTTTCCATTTTGGCGAACATACTGACGGGTAAATGCTGAGATATCGCCATTCTTTCCAACAGTCATGGCCATAAATTGCTCGCCAACGATTTCCATCGTCTCAGGCGATCTGATATTGGTATCAGAGAGTATGCAATAGGCCTCTGTTGCTATCGTTTTCAGCATGTCTCGCATGAAAAATATAGCGACCTCTTTATCAAGCCCCATTTCCGCAGGCTCAAACACGCAATATCCTTCCTTTAGGAAAACCACGAAGCTCAACGGAACCTCTTTTCCATTTTTCAGGTCAGCTAACTTGTCGATCATGATGTTGTCGATAACGCTTGAAAACTTATTTTTCATGGGTTTTTCTCAAAAATTAAGCTGTATTTGGTAATAATAGCCCAAATTCTCCGTTGGCTCCAGCCATATTGCTTGGTTTAATGCAGTATTGAGCAAGGTATCAATTGACGGCAATCATCCCGCAAAATAATAATATGTATAGATTCCCAGCTAAGGCGCATCGATGAAAAGTTATCACATGAAGAATGTCCTTGTAGAATGCATATCACAGGACAATCCCGTATTGCTGTCCAAGCTGATGGGCGAAATACTTCCTTTGCTGGATGTGGAATCCAGGGAGGAATGTTACAAGGCACTGGGTGATTCTGCATTACTCGCCAAAAGCGATGAGGTGAAAAGCCTGTGCCTCAAATATTCCTCTATAAGCCCAAAGTCTTCTCTAAAGCTATTTGAAGGTATAGCGTCAAGCGGTTTCGATGGGATAAATGATGACACCATTTCCTTGGCAATCAGCAACTTGGAAAACAAGGCCGCTTTGGCTGTGGTCTCATTGATGCATATGCCAGATAGGTTGATTGTGGATAATGAGGATAAAAGAAATAACCTCATCATCGATATTATCAGTAATATTAGCTGCGATGTTGAAAAACTCGACAAGCCGAGATTATACGGCGAAAAGACATTTAGTTATAAACTATCGAATCGCGCTATTAGCAAATCTCTTGATCTTTTGAGAAAGGTCGGTCTCGGAAGGAGTTTTAACCTGGACAGTCTCCAGCGCCTTAAAAACCTGGAATTTGGGGTTGATATTAAGCTCGGGGCTAATGAGATACCAAGGCTTCATAATGGGGTTTTGCTTAATCCTGAACTTGTTATCCAGGCCATTAATTTAGATAGAAAGATTCCCATCCCAGTATTACTGCAAATTGGCAGCAAGCTTCCGCAAGAACTGGACAGTAAAGATTATAAGGAGCACCCTGAATTCACTTTTGCTGATAAAAGATCTTTATCCAATATCTCACTATCAAGCAAGTCTATTATGTACAACAGTTTTCATGCCATTTGCAGCAAGAGTCTTGTCGTTGGCTTTACTGCGCCAGCTGGTCACAGAATTGCGCTAGTTTGGCCAACCGCTCTTGCCGAGCTGCCATTTGGAGAGATTAAAGATGATCTTTTAGAAAAATGCGAAAAAATGTTTGATTCTTTGTGGATCATGCATGAGATTAATGAAGATCATTACACAATAAAGGATCGGATAACTGCCAGAGATTTCTTATATTTATACGAAACAGATTCTGGATTTGCCGAAGAATTCAAAAACAGCAGATTCAATAACATAGAGTTCTTAACCTCTATAGCCAACCAATTTGCAGCAGATTTTCCAGACCCAAAGAGAACATCTGAATATGGAACTTTTAATTCAAATGTCAGTTCTGTAGTTAAAATAAAAAACCATTTTAATGTTTTGCCTAGTGTAGGCGTTCTTTTTGCGACAAGTCCGCTAACTATAGATCTGCTTTATATGAACAAATTACAATTTAATGAAAGATTCAAGCTATTCCCTGGCCTGACCAAATCAATTACCAATGATTTCACGATGGATACATATCGAAAAATTGCAGATATGGGTGGTTACGTATGCATGGAAGAAAGACCTGACTCTGCTGTGCAAGCTTTCCAATATGCGTTGAGGCGGAGAAGTCAACCAATGTACACAGCTTTGCTTAGGACATTTGACTTTGACGAGCTATGCGGTCTTGCAAAAAACGAAGATGCTTTTAATACGCTTCTTGAAGCTTTTCCAGAAAAAGCAGATATCCTGGTTCCGCACGTAGCCCCAGAAATCAAAAGAAAGATTATTTCACAGAGCATAGATATTTAAAGGTATCGATCACTACTTTACATATTGCAGTGATCTTTAATTAATTTGCTTTCACTGGGAGCGGCAACGTCTTCTTGGCGAAGGGGATGGGTGACATGCCAGGCTCGACTGCACCCATTTTCAGAATGTGTTCGGGAATACTAACAACAAAGGCTTTAACCGTTTTCATGGGGTGTTTGCTGTTAATGAATTGACTAACCAGCCTCCTGTCTTCACCCTCTAGGCCAGGCAGGCACCTTTTAGCAGTCATGCGCACTGCCTTGTCTGTTCCATGAATCTGCATGGCAAGGCACAGGCACAGTATGGTGTCTACAAAGGTCATCTTGATCTCCAAGCTATAAAGCCGTTGGATTATAGATCAAACGTTAAAAAAGTCCATTTTTAGAACAAAATTAGCCATTGACAGGGTTTGTCGCCGTTTTTCACACAAAAAAAAGACCAGCAATGCTGGTCTTTTTTCGTTACTTACCTTAGCGAACAATGCCTTTAGCTTTGGCCGCTTCGAGCCATTGCGGATACTCGTTCATCAGCAGCTCATACAGACGCTCATCAGAGACGGATGTTGGATCCATGATCGCGAAGAAGTTGGCGTTATCAACTGCACGCCCACTCAGATCGTCCAACTTCGACAAGAACTCAAACGAAGTTGTAAACGAAGCAGTAAGTCGGCCAAAGAAACCCTTGGCTTTCTTTGGTTGAGTTTCAGGCGAAATGTCTTCTCCAAGGCCAATGAACTGAAGGAAAATTTGCTCTTTTGAAAGTTCACGAACGAGTCGTTCACTTTCTGATTTATTTTCAGTTTCGCCGTCAGTTACAAACATGACGTAGACCGGCATTGTTGAACCCTTATAACGGGACAGCAACAATTCCAGTGCCTTATCGTAGCGAGTGCCGGAGAAGCGTGTCTTGCGCAAAATGTCAGGAACACACTCTTTGTAGTTCGACAATCCATATTCGCCGATTTCTTGAGCGTTGGATCCGAAGGCAAACACATCGATCTGACCATCGTCATCAAATTGCAGTCCCAGCGGCATCACCCGCTTGACCAGCTCATGAACCTTGCCGGAGTTATACAGGCCCTGCATGGAACCCGAAATATCCAGCATCAGCGCCACACGAGCCCGATGATTACTCAGCTTACGCTTGTCGAGGTTGATTTGTGATGTTTTCACCAGGCTCAGCAGCTCAGGTGCTTCACGCTCTACTTTGTTCAGATCAATAGCCATGTTGCAATTTCCTTCTTTTGGGCGCTGCGCGCCATTTGATTAGCGGAGAATACCTTTGGCGCGAGCAGCTTTTAGCCACTGCGGGTATTCGTTCATCAGAAGCTCGTACAGGCGCTCATCGGTGACGGATGTCGGGTGTTTGATTGCAAAGAAGTTGACGTTGTCGACTTCACGCCCATCCATGTCATCCAGCGACGACAGGAAGTCAAATCCACCGCTGAAACTGCGAGAGCCACTCGATGAGCTGCTTGAGCCTGCACCAAACAGGCGGGAGAGAAAACCAGGTTTCTTACCCGAGCTCGTCTGACCACCTTTCTGATCGGGCTCTATTGACGTCCCAATCCCAATAAATTGAATGAAAATTGGCTGCTTCGAAAGAGACCGGATAACCCGCTCAACCTTCGCTTTCTCATCGGTATCACCATCGGTGACGAACATCACGTACACCGGCAGCTTAGTGCCCTTGTACTTCTTTTCGATCATCGACAGAGCTGTCTCGTAATACGTCGCATGATTCAGACCGTAGTCCTTGACGATGGTCTTGACGCATGACTTGTAATTGCTCAAACCGTATTCACCAGCGTCAAACGCTTTACTGCCGAAAGCAAACACGTCAATCTGGCCGTCGTCATCGAACTGAAGGCCCAGCGGCAACGCACGCTTTACCAGCTCATCGACCTTGCCGCTGCGGTACAACTCTTCCATCGATCCCGAAATATCCAGCACTAATGCAACCCGCGCGGTGTGGTCGGTCAGCTGATGCTTGTCGAGGTTGATCTTCGAGGTCTTTACCAGACTCAGTAGCTCAGGTGCCTCACGCTCGATTTTATCTAGGCTAATTGCCATGTTTGCATCTCCTTGTTGGGGGGTGGGCGATACCCACCCCGCCTGATTTATGCCAGCGCGGTTTGAAGCTTCTTCAGGATGGCTTGCTCATCATCACCCAGACGGCCATTGCCGTTGCTCTCACCTACCATTTTGGCGGATTCAAGCACTTCAGCACGCCATTGCCGGTCTGCGACCGAATCAGCGATTTCAGCAACGAGGCCATTGACCTCCAGCGAGAAGGGAACCTTGCCCTTGATGTTCGCTTGCTGGAGCTTTTCGATCTGCATCGCGTACATCTCTTGCGCTTCAGCAGGCGTCAGGAACTGCTTGATGCTGCGATGACCGAAGATGATCGTGCTGGCCGCTTCGATTTCGCTTTCTTCGGCTTTCCCATCGGCCATGGTCAGCAGGCTAGATGCCGAGATGATTGCTTTGGCAAAGCGCTTTTCAGGTGTCAGGGAAGACGGCGCATAACGCTTGGCGGCATCAACGGTATTTTGGAAGAATTTTTTCAGCATGGTGAATCTCCTTAAGCGACACTTCGCAGGTTTTGAATGATTGGTTTACGCTGAGCCAGATACAGCACTCGAACCGCCCACTTGTGGTGAGTAGCTACTTCACACATGCTGTCGTTCATTTTGAAAACAGCTTGCGCATCTTCAGCCAGAATCGCAGTGGCTTCCTCGATATCCATTTCGGTTGGCATCAGGGCCTGTTCAATTACGGCAATTTGACTTGGATGAATGGCTGTTTTTCCAACCAGACCGTGTGCCTTGTCTCGGGCAAGCTCCTGCTTGAGTCCTTCGATGTCGCCGAAGTGCTCAAATACCGGTGCCGTAAGGTAAAAGCCCTGCGGTCGAAACAGGCCGCTCAGTTGGGAGATCAGCGCACCAAGGGGCGTGTCATAGATTGTTAGGCCACGAGGCCTGCGAATCGACATGCAATGCAGCAGGTCATTACCACCAATTCGAAGCGCAATGACACGGTTGGCCAGGGAGCCTTGCATCAGCATGTCGGAAAGCTTGCGCATCGCATCCATGGAGAACACTTCGGCACTCTCAAGCGTTGGCATGACACCCAGCAATGGGTCGGCATTGGTCATGATGCCTGCCCATTGCTTGATATTGGTGGTTTCGAATTTAGGCAAAACAAAACCTGCCGCATTTTCAATGCCAGGCATATCCAGCAAACGCCGAAGCACTGCCGGATTACGAGGACGAATGAACACCTGCGTGCCATGCTGACTCAGGCTCATGAAGGTTGGCAGGCACTGCTCGATTTTCTCAAGACCTGCTTCGAGATCCTGTTCAGCAATGGCGTCCTCCGTACAGATCACCAACGAACGCGCAGCAGTGCGGTGCGAACTGGTAATCGAGAGCAGCTCCGGGTGAGTGGCTGGCACATACAGTGTAGCGCCCAGGGACAGTGCCTGGCGCTCGCGGAATGAAATATCACTCATGGCTTACATCCTTAATAATTGCGAGGGCGCTGATCGGCATGTCTTCCACGACCTGCACAGGAATTGAGCGCTCATTGGCCAGAACAATCAGGTGCTGAACAGACGGCAAAGAAAGGCTGGATACCAGCAGCCTATCTGGCACTCTGCGCAGCAGAACCCTACTCGATTCCCCGATCCCAGGTTTGATCATGTTGTTGTCAGTGATTCCAAACTGCTCACGAATACGCACCAGCAATGCCTTCATTAGCTCAGCCGCATCAGTGGCAGAGTTCGCTTGTGCCAAAGCCAGATGGCCATGCTCAATCAACGAGCCTGCAAGCATGACTTGATGCGACAGAACATGAAGTCGGTTGACGAAGCTCAGGCTCCGATCAACATCAGCAAGCTCACTCAGGTATGCTGCCCCATGCTGCAATAACCCTGCATCGTCACGCGTAACTGAGCGAGAGATCAGGCCGGAAACAGGCGCGTTGAGAAGACAGCTGGCGATCAAGGTGTCCTTGCGGGTAGCTGCATAGTCGGCAACGCCTGCAATGTCGCCCACCACATAGAGCTCATCCTTGATATCGCGGAAACGCGGGTCAGCCCCACGCAGGGATCGAGACAACTCATTTCGAATGACGCCCTTTCCAGTCCAGCCGTCCACGAAGACAATATCTTCGGCAGCGTGACCAAGCGACAGAATATGCTCGATAGCCGCCATGTCCAGGCCACGGTCTCTGACAATCGATACCGAGAAGTGTGGCGCCTCGTAGCCGTAATCGTTGAGGATACGCTTGAGAACGACACCAATAGGCGTGCCTGCGCGCACCAGCGAAACCAAAACCGGATTCCTGCGCTTAGAGGCAATGATGCCAGCAAGGCTCACCAGATGAGCAGCAAGCTCGGCACCAAAGCGCTCTACCTGATCATCAAACAGCTTCAGATAGGCAGCCTTTGGTGCGCTTTCCTTCGATAGAAGGCGGCTGTAATGGGTGCCCGATTGGATCAGTTTTTCTTTTTCCTCAACGGAGCTGAATACGGGATCAACTTCATGAAGCAGAACCGTTACATCCGTGTTTTGGAAGGAGTGGCTCAACATAGCGCGCTCGTCCATCAATAATTATGCTTTAGAAAGCTCAAGAATTTGTCATGAGCTTTGTTGCAACATCACTCATGTGGGTGATGATGTCTGAATTCTTGGGGGCCATGGCGAAATGGCCATGCTTCATGAATTCAACGTCGGTGACGTTATCGCCCACGGTAATGATGGTTCGATCACTCAGATCAAGATACGTCAACGCACGATCCAGTCGTTCGTCATCAAGACCTGTTTTAAGCACTTCTTTGAATCGCTCAACTGCCTGGCCCTTTGAAATGAAGTCTGGCCACAGGCAGATCAGGCTTTCAGTCACATGCAGGTGATAGATGCCAGAAAGCTTTGCAATCGGCTTCGCAAAACGCTCAAGAATGTACTCCACCTTGTCGCCGGCATTGTCGCCCTTAACAGCAAAGGCGAAGTACAAGGGCAGGCGCCGCTTACCCAAAGCAATCAAGTCCACCTGAACCGAATCGCTCAACCCGGCTTCAGGCAGCAGCGTGTCCTTTGCCATTTGATAATCGCGAATCAGCGTAGGTGTTCGCAGGGAGATTTCGTCCAGGTACTGCTCGTGCCACTTGTCAATTGCATGCCATTGACCATCACCCTGGTTGTCACGCATCAAAAGGGTTGCACCAATATCGGTAATCGCCAGGTCATAATCCTGACCAGTCTGCCAGCCGCTCACTCGCTCCATCTGCTGATGAGAGCGAGCAGTAACCGGAACGATGACGCCGGTACGCTTCATCATCTCAAAGAGATCCTTCTGATCCTCGCGAGCGAAGCCGTGTGGCTCTCCGTCCTGATTGACGGTCATGGGCGTATTTCCACGATCATCGGACTTGAGGCTTTGGAACAAGGAGTGATCAAGATCACTGAGGTAGAGGAAGCGGTTATTCATGGTTAATCTCCAGATATGGCGTTAACTATAGAGATATATTGACGACCTGTCAATACTTCGCCCATTAAAAATCAACGGCCAGTACTGAAGCATTACCCAACTGATGCGCCAATGCCCGGCTCTCAGGGCTGTTTTGAGTCTCTGCAACCACGAAAATATGGCTGTATTCCTCAGGATTGAGGTTGTACACGTAATGATTGACCTCTGTCCCCATCGGGTCGGGTACGCTTAGCGCACAGCCGATTGCTCCGTACACCATGATTGGCGAGCGAGTGGTTGACTGAACCTTGCAGTCGACGTCCAATTGCTCAAGCATCTCTCCCACACGGTAGGCGGCGTGCATGAACTCGCCCTGCCCCAAGACCAGAACAGGTTTAGGACTGGGCGAAGCCATTGCGTGGCGGATCAGTGTGCCCATGCAGGCCTGTCCGAGCGTGACCTTGCCTTGCACGCCTACGCGCCCCCAATTCGTTGACAGCTTGGCCGTCACATCCTTTTCATTGCCCACTGCATTGCCAGGCATCTTCCCCAGGATTCCCGCAACAAAATCGAAGCGGCCTTTCAGCAAATACGCGCATGGCCGCGCCGTTTCATTTGCCAGGCAGGTCAGGGTTACCCATAGCACTTTTTCGAGCGAAGGCAGCTTTGCCTTGAGGCTACTCTCCAGGTTAAGCATGGTTTTGCCGGTTGAAATTTCATCGTCAACCAATACCAGCGTCCGAATATTTTCAAGCGCAACATCGGTTTTTGGCATGTGAAGCCATTGATCTGTGGCGTGCGAATGATCCTCGGTAAAATCGATTCGCTCATGGCCCTCAATGCGGTATCGGGTTGTCGTGCAGAAGATCCAAGGATGATTGTCTCCACCCTGCTCCAGCGCCGCCTCGTAAACACCGTGCCCCAGGCCCGTGGCTGTCTCAGCCATCGCCACGAACAGCGTCGGTTCGTGATCGAGCATGGGCATGACCTTGGCCGCCAATTCATGATGGGCTTCGCGCATCGCGCTTGGGGCAACGGGGATATGCTTGCCAAGCAATTTGCTGACAAACAAAAAACCTCTTTTTGGGTTTTGACGAGCGCCTACGCCCATGCACTTGTCGAACGGCCAGTTCTGCTCGTGCACCTCGATATTGAGCTGTCCAGTAGGCAGCTCGAAAGCATGGCGCTCAGTTGTCATGGCTGTCATTGCATGTCCTTATGGCAACCCTGGGTTGCTTGAGAGTGGTCTGTGATTTGAACAGCGGTGTGCCAGGAGTACACGCGCATACCGATGTTGGCCTGCGGGATATCCTTGATGCACCGACCCTCGGTCATCACAAGTTGAAGCCACCAAAATGGCAGGTTGACCCCGGCTTTCAGGCTCATGCCCATTCCGCCTGAGAAACGAGGATTGATTTCAAGCACTCTCAGGTCGCCATTCACATCGCGGCGGAATTGAGCATTGAATACGCCAGACAACTTGAACTCTTGCGCCAGGATGCGCAGTTGCTCGACGATATCCGCGTCACCTACGATCTGCTGACCTTCGGCTGGTACATCGCTTTTCTGGCGCGCCACGAAGGTCACAAGCTCACCCTCATAGGCTAGCGTGTCGACCGAATACTCAGGGCCTGGCAGATACTCCATGATCATCCAGTCGCGCTCTTTGCCCTCTTTGGCGGAGGCTGTGTAAGCCAGCGAGCCAAAGGTGCTCGGTGAAATGACCTTTTCTTCAGGGAAGAACAGTTGCTGTGATGCGTCAGGTTCCTCGTTAAACAAGAAGAAACCCTGCCCAAAGATGCCGCGCACAGGCTTAACGCAGGCTTGACGTGCAGGCGTGGATGGCACGCTCACAATTTCTTCGATCAGAGGCCGCAGTCCGCTGCCGCGATAGCTGTCACGCCAGATTCGCCAGTGCGGCAGCATGAAGCAATGCCCGGCGTCATTGAGCCGATTGTAAAAAGCGGCTTTGTCGTCGATGTCATTCCACTGATCGGGTGTCAGGGTGTAAAGAAGTGCAACCCCTGCCTCTTCAAATAGCTGCTTGCGGCGCGAGATCTCAAGGCCATGACGACCGACGAAGAAATGCGTAACGCCATGCTCTTTTGCAAACGACAGAGCCCAGTCAGCATAGGCTTTGCTGCTATCGAACACATTTTCAACAACGAAGGTGTCGGCCATATCAAAGCCGACAAAATACGGGTTCTTGTGAGACACGATAATTTTAGAAATCGTGTTGTTCTCACTGCGAAGCGCCTGGATGGCTTCTGCCATGACGGAAAGGCCGTCATTGAACCAAATTACGGGTGTGGTCACGATGCATTCCTGAGGGTTGGTGCGAATTTTCCGTTATTATCCACACCTATTGACGTCTTGTCAATATCGGCTATATGGGAAAAACGATGCCCTCCCCTGCTGACAATCGCTTGACCTCCCGTTCAGAGAGATGGCCAGGTTTTGACAAGGCTGGCCCCGTGGCATCCATCAGGACATAGAGGCGACCTTGGTGCATAAATGTCTGATCGCCTACCTGCGGTGCAATGGCCACACCAATGACCATGTGATCGACCAAACCAAGCATGATCATATCGGCAGTTGGGTACTGCGAGCGTATCATCGTGGCTAAGGCAAGCTGCTTCGATTCACAGTCTCCCTTGTTCGTAATGAGCATGTGCATGGGCGTATAGAGCCCAAATTCTTCATCTCCATCAAGTCGGTCGTACGGTATGTTTTGCAGAAATGGCAAATAACGCTCGATATTTTCCCGAGTCGAAACCCGTGTGTCAGTCATTATGCTAGCTACCGGGCCTAAAAGGCTGGTGCTGGTATCCACGATCTCCTTGTAATCAAGGCGAATTTCGCCATCAACAAGCATGAAGTATGAGTTTGACTCCAGGTGCTCCAGGGCTCGCTGATTAATGGCCTTGACCTGTTCTACTCTGTCATTGAGTACTTTCTGGTCAATGCCCTTACCTTGAATGGAGACCATGCCATCGTTATTGCTGACCGTGATGCTATAGCCATCGGTGCTCAAGCGTGCGGCCTCCTGGCGCACATGCTCGAACAACCATCCTGCAAGGGCTTTTGGTCTTATTTTCATCTTTGGGTCATTAAGATGGGCATCAATATCCTGCTTTAAAACTGACATGATCACACCGTCTGGCCGACCGAAACGGTCATCCCAGCGATACGTAAATTCGACCGTTTCGCCGGAGGCGGCTTGTGAAAACTCGATCTGGCGAGCCTGAGCGGAAACTGAAAACAGCAGCATGGCGGCAACCACTGGTTTAAAAATTGATTTCATAACTGATGACCTTTTGATTAAGCGTGGTGTGTGGGCCCAACTTGCCAACGGGGAGCCTGGCTGGGCCTGTTGCATCCATGAGAATTTCTTCACCGTGATCGCCTGCATAGGACAGAACGATGTGCTCCTGCTCGGGCAGCTGTAGCAGCAGAACCCTCCTTTCGGGGAATAACAGCTTCAATGCGGCTGCCATGAAAACCTGCTTGCTTTCGCAGTCCCCGCGCTTTTCGAGAAGCATCCTTGCAGGGTTTAGCAGCGGGAAATCGTCCATTGCCAGATCGGTATAGGGAATGCTTTGCAGCATGTCGAGCAAGCTGTCTCGCAGGATGATGCGATCCTCTGTTTTCAGGGTTTTGCTCAGGGCTAGCAATGTCTGTATGACAAGCGCTTCGTAGTCCTTTGCAATCTTGTTGTAATTGATCCCAAGTGATCTTGTTTCTCGGTTATAGCGATAGTAGGTGCTCTTCTCGATGGGCTTGATAGCATCCTTGGCAAACGTATAGATGGCCTCGATGCTTTTCTGTGCCTCCCCCTGTAAGGACTCCTGCGCCCAGGCCGTCGCCTCAAAATTGCTCAAGGACGTACCTTGCACAGATATCCTTATGCCCGGCGTGGTGAGATTGCGGGCCATAACCCTCATTTGATCAAGAATCAAAACGCTGATGCGCTTGTAATCAAGTAGATCACCATCACTAAGGTAAGCTTTTTTCCTTGTTTTTTCGTCGATATCAAGTGAAATGCTGAGCGGATAGCTTGATCGAGTCTCCCAGCTGTATTCCCAATTCCCCTGAGCAACGACAGTGTTATTGATCGAAGCCTGGGCCGTGATCGGAGCCAAATATAGAAAAGTGCATAGGATCACGAGGGGTGCGAGGTTCACTGAAAGAATCCTGTTGATTTCCGATAGATGTTAATTGACAATGGTTTCCTGATCAACCAGGAGCCTTACCATGCGTCAGTATTCTTTCATCATCCCTGTCCAGGCATCAAACACCGCACGTGTCATTGAAGTCCTTTCCCACCCTTTCGTTCGTCCTGAAAGCCTTCTGTCGGTGGTAAACCAGTCTGGAAAGGTCAAGCTCCACGCAATCGTTGACGACAGCAAGCCTGCGGTCATGCACAACCTGCTGCTGGTAGGCACTGGCAACCACATTCCAGATGAGGCCGTCAGCACGCTGCATAAGGTTGGCTCATTCCTGGTCGGTGATAACCAGTATGGTTACCATCTGTATTACATCGGCGAAGACGTCGAGGCAGAGCGTGAAGGAGATCGCAAGGTGGCGTTCCGCCTGCGGGTTGAGGTAATTGATGACAGCTCTATCGAGGATGTCGAAGAAGCTCGCGAAGAGCTGATTGACGCCTTGTCGCATTTCGAGGCTCAGCATTTCAACAGCACCCGGCTGGACGACAGTGAGCGCAATGTCTGGCGCTTTGACTTCTTCGAGGAGGCTTTCCGCACCAGCGCGGCCTATGCTCAGCTCATGCTGACTGTTTGCTCCAGCGCTGCTGTCGCAAAATTCGATGTCGAGGGCGTAAGCGGAGATGCCGCGTAATGAGCGCTCTCGTACGCAGTGAGATGTTGGTAAAAACCAACGTAGATGACAACAACAACAAGTTCTGGAAAGTCGAGCAATTTGATAACCACACCGTCCAGGTTACCAACGGGCGTGTAGGATCCAATGGTCAATTACAGCCATTGAAATCATTCGCCAGTGAAATTCAGGCGTCACGCTTTTTGCAGAGCAAGATGAATTCGAAGCTTCGCGATGGTTATCAGTTGTTCAAGGGTATTCAGACTGATGCGGGCAAATCCAGCATGAGCCGCATGGCCCTAGAAATGGCAGCTTCTGAGCAGATTCGAACCAAGGATCTTGACGTGGTCTCTGACCTTGTCAAGCGCCTGGTAAAGGCCAACGTTCATTCTATTTTGAGCAGCACGGATCTCAAATACGACGAAGACACCGGTCTTTTCCAGACGCCCCTGGGCATTGTCACCCTGGAGAGCCTATCCGAAGCGCGTCAGCTTTTGACTGAGCTTGGCAAGAGCATTGAAAAAGGTGATTTTGATAGCGCGCCGGTAAAGACCAATCTGGCTTCCTACCTGATGCTGATTCCGCAGAAGGTTGGCAGAAAGCTTGCGGTGCGTGATGTGCTGCCAGACATGGAAGCCATTCAAAAGCAGAACAGCTTGCTGGATGATCTGGAGGCTTCGGTTGGCCAGGTTGAAGAGCTGCAAAAGAACAAGGTCGAAGAGAAGGCCGTTGAAGTTCCGCAGATCTTTAATTGCGAGATCAATGTTCTCCGGGACAAGAAAGTCCTTAAATGGATTGATGAGTTCTTTGCGTCCACTGCCTCCACACGACATGCTTCTTTTGGGTACAAAATCAAGTGCGTGTATGAAGTGACCATCGATGAGATGCAAAAGGCTTACGACAGTGAAGGCAAGAAGCTTGGCAACGTGATGCGCCTATGGCACGGAACTCGACCAGGCAACATCCTTTCGATCCTGAAATCTGGCTTGATTATCCCGCGCAGTAACGCGCCACACGTGTGCGGTAGAATGTTCGGCGACGGTCTCTATTGCTCCGATCAGTCGACAAAATCGTTGAACTACGCAACAGGATGGTGGGCTGGCGCCAAGGAAAATCAGTGCTTCATGTTCCTGGCGGATGTCGCCATGGGCAAGGTTCATGTGCCGCGAGGCCCTTCTCAGAACCTGCCTGCACCGGGGACTGATTCAACCTTCGCCAAGGCCAACATCTCATCGGTCATGAACAACGAGATGATCGTTTACAAGACCAATCAGGCGACCGTGCGGTATTTGGTTGAGTTTGAGATGTAGCCGTTATGATGGATTTAAAGCGCAGCTCAGCTGCGCTTTTTTTGCTCATTGTAGTTATACGCTTTGGCATCGCATGATACTCATGGGCTAAAATACTGATAGCTGCAAAAGGACAAGTCACATGAGAAAGGTAAGTGTAGGCGATAGCAAGTTCATGAGCTTCGTGCTTCGGCATAAGCCAGAAGCCATAGGATTGCACCTGAGTCAGGAAGGATGGGCTTCCATTGATGACCTTATCGAATGTGCAGGTCAGAATGGCCACTCTCTTACGCGAGAGATGATTGATCAGATCGTCGCCACATCTGACAAAAAGAGATTCAGCCTATCGGCGTGCGGGCGCAATATTCGCGCTTCCCAGGGGCACACAGCCAAGGCTGTCAAGATTGAGTTTGAATGCCTGGCGCCTCCTGAGATACTCTTCCATGGAAACGCTAGCAGATTTCTGGATTCAATCATGGATAAGGGCTTGGTTTCAGGCGCACGACACCATGTCCACCTCTCAGAGCTTGAAGCTACAGCGATAGAGGTCGGCATGCGGTATGGAAAACCCGTCGTTCTGGTAGTGCAGGCGCGCAAGATGCAAGATGCAGGCATTCAGTTCTACCGATCCGAAAATGGAGTATGGTTAACGGAAACGGTGCCTAGCGCGTTTATCCACGTAAAAAATCATGACGTAGAAAATCAAATAATTTCATCACAAAGCCCAGAACCATGAATAGAATTCAGCAAATGATCGAGAAAAATATCGATCAATACGGCATTGCCCTCCAGTATGTATTTCCAACTGAAGAAGATCCTGGGCCTGCTTTCTTGTATACCATCGGTATGACAAACATAGGTGCTCCAGAGCTCATCGTGTTCGGATTGGATCCGCACATGATGATGCCAATTTTGAACCAGATCTTCGACGAAATACGAAAGGGTTTCAGGCCGAAAAAGGCTGAAGTCATTGCAGACCTGATGAGCGTTCCATTGCTACTGCATCCTGTATCCAGGGAGGCCATCAGTGAATTTGGTGTTCAATGCCTGGAATACTATAAGCACAAAGGTATTTCGCCAAAATTCTGCCAGGTGCTGTGGCCTGACACGGATGGGAAGTATCCTCATGAGAAAGGTTTTCAGGAGCACATGAGGCAGCACCAGCCTTATATCGGGACACCGCCCACCCTCAAGCTGACTGATCAATCGGAGATCAGCACCGGTAATCGACTTCATTGACCCAATCCCTCGTGATGCCTGTTCATCACAAGGGTTTTGTTCCAGCTCATGCCGAGAAAAAGTAGCGGGTCAAGTGGAAGAACACAGGCGCTGCAAAGCACACAGAGTCCATCCGATCCAGCATGCCGCCATGCCCTTTGATCATGGTTCCCCAATCCTTTGCACTCAGGCTCCGCTTGATGGCTGACAAGGTAAGACCGCCCAGGAAACCCATTGCGACAATCACAAATGACATGACAAGAGACTGGTAAAAACTAAATGGTGTTAGCCAATACATGCAGCCACCCACCAGGGTTGCCGTGAGGCCTCCACCAATCAAACCCTCAACCGTCTTGGAGGGGCTGACAATTGGCGCTACCTTGCGCTTACCAAACAGCTTGCCGAAAACATACTGCAAGACATCACTAATCTGTACCACGAAGATCAGATAGAACAGTAAAAGCGCGTTCTGTCCTTCAAATCCCTTTAGATCGAGTATCAGAAGGGCTGGTGCATGGCTGATGCAGTAGACCGTGATCATCACACCCCATTGGATCTTGGCGGCCCGCTCCAGAAAGGCATCGGTATCATGAGACAATACCGCTATCGACGGAAGAAACAGGAAGGCGTACACCGGAATCAGCAGGGTGACCATGGAATACCAGTGCGTACCGATGAAAAAGTACTGCAATGGAATTAGGATAAAGAAGGCAGCAAACAAGGCATTATGATCGCCCAGCCGCGTGGGGGTTAGGGTGATGAATTCGCGCAACGCAAAAAGCGAAATGAAGGCAAATAACACGACTGTTGCCGTACCGCCCAGCAGGTATGAGGCCGAAAAAATGGCGATCATCGACCACCAGGCATTGATCCTGAGATTGAGATTTTCAACCGTAACCATGCCAGATTCAGTCTTGGTCACCCTCTTGAGCACCAGCCCAATCACAGTTGCCAGCGCCAGCAGCGAAACAACACAGGTCATCAATAGGTAGAATTTATCTTCGATCACTTTGAAAGCCTCACTACCGCTTCACGCGCCCTGATCAAAAACTGATCTTTGTCTTCGTTCTCAATGATTGCGATTGGATCACCAACCCTGATCGTACAAATGATGGGCAGTGGCACATGCTTGCCCTTTGGCATCGAGCGATAGAGGTTATCCAGATATACAGGCACCAACTGCGCGTCAGGAAACGCCTTGTGCAGCCGATAGAGTCCCGATTTGAAATCTCCTGGTAAGGCCTGAAATGAGCGCGTCCCCTCAGGGAAAATAATGACTGAGCTCCCCTCCTCCAATACTCTGCGAACAGGCTCAAGCGGGTCTACACCCTCCCCTGGCTTGCGCTCGATGAGCACACCATTAAGGCCACGCGTTGCGATGTAATGCAGAAATCTGTTCTTACCCCAGTAGTCGGCAGCGGCCACAGGCTTGGTCTTTATGCGCGCTTCTTTTGGAAGTGCGGCCATAATCGCCAGCGTGTCGATATGACTGGTGTGATTGGCAAAGTAAATCCGCTGGCCTGAGAATTCGGGATTGCTCTCAAACCGTGCACTGGCGCCAAGCAGTAACTTCAATAGCTGTATCAGTAACGTCGAGATCCACATCACTGAGACTCCTTAAGCTCACGCGCAATATCGAGCGTACGCGTTATGCAGGTCAGTGCCGAACCAAGGGCAATAACACCGAGTGCGATTACCAGTGCGTTATGTGTTCCCCAAAACACGGCTTCCACCAGGTTGATTCCAAGACCAACTGTCAGTGCCGCCATACGATGCTGCTTGGCCATCGGGCCCGTAAACGCCTGTTTGAGTCCAACGGATCCACCAAATACACGCACGTAGGCGGTCAATGCAGCCGCCAGTGCCGCAAACCAGCCAAGCTCTGGAAGAGCAACCGCATAGCCCAATGAAACAATCAAAAGAGTGTCTGCAATTCGGTCTGGGAATTCATTGTAAAGGCTGCCCGCCGCAGAGCTTTTCCCGCCTTCGATGGCCACCATGCCGTCGAGAAGATTGCATACCAAGCGCATCTGCACAAATGCAATTGCCAGTACCGAAGCCATGAATCCGGTCGAAAGGGTCATGCAGATCGACGCCAGAGCCGCAAAGCCAATGCTGGCAACCGAGATCTGATTTGGCGTTATGTTTCTCCTGATCAGATAGGCTGTCAGCTGGATCGCCCAGCTCTGCGAGCGTGACTTGATGGGCCTGCGATTGTCTTCCATGGATCTGTCCTTGGCTTAATAAACACGTATTACAATACAGTATTTGCCTGCGCTGGCGCTATGTCAGCAATAGGGAATGGTGTCCCAGTTCTTCACCCCGAGCTGGGGCATGTTGATAAACACCAATGACTGTTTACCTTCTTTTGAGACCAAAATAACCCACAAGTCCCGATCCTTCAGGCGGAACATCGCCCCTGGATAAAACCCTGCTAGCCCATCTTCGCCCTTGATGGGCTGATAGGCTTCCGTTCTAAGCTCCAGAGCCTTTACTCTAGGGTCATCAAGCGAAAGAAAGGCGGGGCCAACACCTGTTTGCCTCGTGATTATCTGGATTTCAGAATAAAAGGTTTTGAACCCATTGCCAGATAGCGGACGCTCACCAATCAGAAAACGACGACTCGGTTGTTTGTTCTTCTTGCAGTACGCAAAATGGGCTATTTCAATGCCGTTGATCAACCACTCATTAGAGAGCTGTGCGGTTTGGAACTGCATCGATGCAAAAACATTTTCACCATATCGGTTGAGCGCCCAAAAAGCGCAGAGCCCCTTGTCTTTGCGGCAAGCATCAATCACGTCCAATGGCTGGGTTGATGGCCAAATTCTGTCGAAATCGATACTGGTGATGTAATTTGACGTCAGGAATGCCTCATGTGGAGAAGAATCCATGACGGATTCTTTTTTGCTCGGTGACAAGGCCCATGTGAGGGCGGCGCTGATCAAAAAAAGCGGCAGCACGGTCTTAAAAAACCGAAGCCACATATGCCAAGTAGAGCATTCGGAGGAATTTGGCTCTTCAGCAGGTTTCTTCATCACAGGCATTTAATTTTTCTCATATGAAAACCCCGGCATAAGCCGGGGCATTGTTTTTCAATCAATCAAATCACTTGATTGATATCTGCCAGCATTTCGCTGGCGATCTTGCCGTTGGTTGGGTAACCCAGGGCATTGACCTTCCAGGCGCCATTATGGCGATACACGCAGACCATGATCAGGCCGGTATTGGAGCCTTTTTCCGACAGGTCGTACTTGGCCAGCACATTGCCCTTGTCGTCATAGATCTGGCAGCCTGCGCGTGCAACTTCGTTGAACGTCTGGCCACGGAAGCTATTGACGGTGAAAACCAGGTACTTCACATCAGCCGAGATGCCTGCAAGGCTGACCTTGATGGTTTCGTCGTCACCATCACCTTCGCCCGTCAGGTTGTCACCTGAATGCTGGACATTTCCGCAACGGCTTTTCAGTTGGCGAAACCAAACCTGGTCGATGACCTGCTTGTCCTCACTCAGCATTACGCACGAGGCGTCCAGGTCAATAGAGCCACCCGAGCGAGCCGGATCCCAGCCAAGGCCCATTTTGATGGCGGTCAGCGCACTGCCATCGGCTTTGTTCAGGTTGATGCGCTGGCCTTTTTCGAGATTGATCATGTTGCGTTCCTTGTATTCAGAAGAGGTGAACGCGGGGAGGGTTGCCCCTCCCCGTCAGACTTAGGCCAGGGCCGCGTCCTTGAGGATCTCGATCAGGCCATTGCGATAGCCTTGACCAACAGCGTTGAACTTCCACTCGCCATTGTGGCGATACAGCTCGGCCATGATCACGGCGGTTTCGAGGCTGTAGTCCTCGGACAGGTCGAAGCGCATCAGCTCTTCACCGCTTTCTTCGTTGCGGATGTTGATGTATGCGTTCTTGACCATGCCAAAGTTCTGGGCACGCTCAGTGGCTTCGTGGATGCTGACCACGAACTGAATGCGCTCAACATCAGCCGGAATACCTGCGAGCTCCAGCGAGACTTTCTCGTCATCGCCTTCGCCTTCGCCGGTACGGTTATCGCCATGGGTCTTGACCGAGCCGCACGCGGAGGCCGGGTTGTTGTAGAAGACGAAGTCGGCTTCGCCACGCGCCTTGCCCTCAGCGTTCAGCATGATCACGCTGGCGTCCAGGTCGAACTCCTGGCCGTCAGTGGTGCGCTTTTCCCAGCCAAGACCTGCCAGGACTTTTGCCAGACCAGGGTTGGTTTTGGTCAGGTCGATTTTCTGGCCCTGGATTTGACTATTTTGAGAACATTGTCATTATCTTCTAAACAGCTCTGAAACGATTGATTAAGACGCCAATGGAAGCAAAAGAAAAATGACAATTATCAAAAAAACCCAAGCTATCCGCTATCACCCTTTGGCTGCAATCGACCCAGAGTTGGCGAATCTGATTATCCAAGGGGCAGCCGACCACCAAAAAATCTTCGGTCTCAGAAAATACAGCGTCCACGCGTCCATACAACTGTTGGAGGCCTACTGTGACATTACCGGCCAACGGATCACCATGGACACGGTCAGAAGCCCCTGTATCGAGGGGATCTTGCGTGGATTCTCCTCCGCCATGGCAGGCAATGCTCTAGTGGAGCTTCCAGAAAAAAAGCGTGAAACCTTATGCCGTTGCCTCTATCAATCGCTCACGACGGCTCTAGCGCAGCTTCCTGAAGCTCACGATTTTTCCTGGAACTTCTCCCTGTTCAAACCAGATGCAAGCGTGTGCGCGGAGATTGCTTCGGCTAATGAGTACAAACGTTGGTACTGGAAAGGTTGGTCAATCCTGCGCCCGGACGAAACTGGTGTGTACGTACGGCTCGCCCAGCTCGTAGCCCCTTATGGGCGGGTATTTGTAGAGGCCATCTTCGCAGAAATTGAAAGGTACTTCCGTGGCCGACCTGGCGCATTTCGCGTTGAATGGAACTACATGTTCGACTATCTCGGTGAGCACCACACCATATGGCCCCGGAGCACCTTCAAAACCGAGGCAGGCGTGAAAAGTTTCATACAGGCCTTTACAGTTGCTTACTTCAGCGAGGCAAAGGAAGCCCAGAAGGATGCAAAATCACAAATCAAAAACTGGGGCAGATTTATAACATCGATTGAGAAGTGCCTATGCAAAACTGGGGTATGGGCAAAGCTAACCTCACCAATCAAGCGACCACCACCGTCAACCAAGCATGGATCTGAAACCAAACTAGAAGAGCGAGAAGGCGGGCTGCTTGTCCAAGAAAAGCTACTTACGAGCATTCCCCTTTACGTAACCGATTCAGAAGCCGTTGACGTATTGTTTTTCCACATCAAGAACGACCTTGCCACAGTTCGTAACTGGGCAATCCATCAGGTTGCAGACCTGAAATCCCGAAAGGCCCGTCGTGTCTTGCTCGCTCAGAGCGGCACCCCGATCATCGAGTACCAAGGCCGGGGAATCGTAAACCGGTACACACTGGCTGACATCTGCGCGACACTGGAGGCCGCCGACTCTAAGGTGCCATCAAGTTTCCTTTGCAAGATTTACAACCGACTCACCGGTGAAAACTTCGATGCCGCGGATCTTGCCAACATTTACGGGTTCCCCGTTACAGGAAGTCTGTTCCCACTTCAGTGCTTATTAGTGCTTGAGCATCCTGAAATCACGACCGAGTTTCTAAAGAGCTTCGAGCTTTACAATCAGCAAGGTCAATTGGTGGGATTTAACGAAGAGAAGCGCCTGCTAACTGGATACAAAGACCGCAAGAATCCAGATGTTCGAGAGCAGGTCATCGAGCTCAATGACACTTCTTTCAACATAGTGAAGGATATTATCGAGATAACTAGCTCTGGACGGAGAAAGCTACGCGCGCAAGGGAAAGACAGCTATCGCTACCTATTTATCACTTCAGGGAAAGCCTTCAGCTTTAATAAGGCCGATGTAACCATCTGGAACGAACATACCTTTCGTGGCAATTCTAGCTTACGCGAACAACTGATCACACAATTCAAGCCCCACAGCGACCTGCCGGTTGCCCAGCTGGTCGAATTCATCAAACGAGTACGGTTGACCAAGATCCGGGCATCTAGGGCGGTTGAAATCTTTATTCATAGTAAAAGTAGCGAAGCCATGTCTAAGGCCCTCGGCCATGAGCACTATTACCCAGATCTGCTCAGCCACTACCTACCGGACGCTCTATTGGCATTCATCAAAGCTCGGTGGATCCGGATCTTTCAGAAAGCGCTCGTCTGTGAAGCCATGAAGGATAGTCACCATCTCCTCCGAGTGACCCGATTCAACACCATGGATGAACTGGATGCTTTTCTGGATAACCACCGAATTAAAGAGATTCCCTACCAAGCTTCAGATCCTGAGCGCACAGAACAGCGGACAATTACCGAGGCTAGTGAGGCTGTTTTTCTATCGGCGTGCCGTTCCTGGCTTCTTTGCTCTCACTTGAAGCAGCAGTCAAAACCTCCACTGATCGGGCCCGCGTATGCGGCAAAGCGGAATACTGGGCGTCATTTGCAGACAAAATTAAATCTGAAATCACAAGCGGCTATAACCGCCTGCTGAAGCAACACCTAGATGCTGCGCTGAAACTAGTTGATGCGAAAAAGATGGAGGCATTGATCTATGTCCCTGCTCACTGGGCGTGAATCCAGCACCGGGTATGAATTTCTCGATGACTTTGTGATAACAAAACTAGCGCCTCATACGTCAGCACCCTGGCTGCTAAGTGACTTCTATAAGCATCGCTGGGCAATTCAGGCCCACCAAAAAAAACCCATAGAACTCGATTGGACGGTACATCTTGGGGATGGCAGTCTATTGACTGAGGCCAAGAACGAAAAATTATTACGGTCGTTGCAACATCTGCTCATAATTGGTGCGAACGGAGTCAATGAAGAGTTTTCCACGCGCGCGCCCGTGACCCAAAACATGCGTCTGTCATGCACGTTAAGACTCATTGACTACCTGTTGATACACTCAAGAAGGCTTGGCCTTATCAAGTTCGGCCTTGGCGCCTTGAGCGCCGATGATTTGAAAGGAATTCTCAACCATCTTGCCTCTACTCCATGGGCTGAAGACTCCGTTTATGCATGGCCTGAACGCTCATCCGCGTTCTGCAATGCTCAGCTGTGCAATCTCAGCGATAACGAGGCCGAGATAATCTTTGCCAAGTATCCAAGTATGTTGGAGGTGAGCGACGATGAGTGTGAGAATCTCAAACTCGATATCACCGTGGCTGATATCCCGAGGATTCGTGCGGCACTCATGAAGGCTAATCTGTACTACGGGAATAGTAGCAATGGCTACAAGGTAAGCACAAAAGCACTTTCGGAGCGCATCTACCCAGACACGTTGCGTGGGCGACAAACGCCAAAATCGGCTCTCGAAGTACTTAATTTCTACCCCAACGAAATCAACTACAAGCGCGAGTATCCAGGGGTCAGAGTCACCACAGGCGAGTCTGATATCCTCCAAGACACCGTATACTATTACTATCGGTACGCGCTCGTGAATAGCGCGACACTCAATACGTTAGGGTTATCCGCACCCGCAGATACCAACACCATCACAGAGTACATTCCAAAACTCAACGAATCTTCCCGATTCAGAAGCGTGCCGTCAGACAACCTGTTGAAGCTATTCCGCCGCAGTGTGGAATTCCATGTCGAACATGGGAGGAAGATCCTGAACGGTTTCATCAGGGTAGCAGCGCGTAGTCACGCTCAGAATATCTCAATGACCCAACAATCCAAAGAGGACTTTTTGAGAATTATCGGCCCGGAGCTCGCTAACTTCGGCGTCAAAAGGTTAGGCCTATCCAGCAACCGCAGCACCAATAATAAATCTCCTCGAAAAGGCAGCCGGGAGCAGTACTTCCAGCACCTGCGCGCCAACCACGGACTGCTTGAGCTGGTATACGTCTACCTGGGCAGCATACAGATGGTCGTTGGGATGATCATGGCGCGGCGCATTGACGAGTTGGTCACTCTGGACGCTGCGAACTGCTTGGACAAAAGCAAATCATGGCTCGTCTTCAACTTGGAGAAATCCACCCGCGACGCCTTGGGAATGCGGCAGCGTGAGTCTCGGCCTATTGACGCCATTGCCGTGGAAATGATCGAGGAGCTTCGCCGCTTTCAAAAGCTACTCAAGCGTCTCCGGGTTATCGACGATCTGACCGGCCTCTTCGCGACCCCATCGTCGCTGGGGCACAAAGGATTACAGGACTGCTCGCTTCACCTGTACAACCGCCATCTGGACTTCGCCTGCGACTACTTCGAAAGCGATATCACTGCTGACGGGGAACGCTACTACGTACGCCAGCACCAACTGCGCCGCTTTTTTGCCATTATGTTTTTCTACACCAATAGCTTCGGCGAGTTGGATACCCTTCGCTGGATGCTCGGACACCGCGACATTGAACACGTTTGGCACTACTTGACCGAGTGCCTAGAGCCCAAAGATCTCAGGGGCGCGGGCGCCCGCTATTTTGCTGACCTCGCCAAACACGAACGGTTAGACAATTACCAGAATTTGCAGGATCTGCTGTTTGCGGAATTCAGCACCACCAAATTCTCCTTGGTCGACGAGCAAAAAATCGAAGACTACCTTTCGGCGATGCTTGAAGAAGGTAAAGCTCGGATTGAGCCAAAATTTTTCAACGATGAAAATGGTAAATCCATGCAAGTCCTATTCATTGTCAGCTGAGAATAAAATGAACACACTACCCAAGCGCGAGCTGATTGATCAATCCATAGCGAACATCTTCAAATTACTGGTAGATATAGGGCAATCACCAGGTAACTATACTGACAACGAAAAAGTTCTGAACGCACTGAAGAGCCAAGGTGGCTTATGCTCTTTGGACATTGAGTTCTTCATACAGAATGAAAGCTTCACAATCCATCCCATAAGCCTTAACACTCTAAAGAAAAGGCTCGCCGACAATGAGCCTGAGAAAGATTTTCAGCACTTAGAAAAATTGCGGGCACATGCACAGAATGCTATACGCAAGTTCAGGAAGGAACTGACGCCTCCAAATAAACGTACTCGTTCTGCACTGGAGGATCAGGTCGAAGAACTCAAGTCTTCGATTTCCACACTCCAAGCGGTAAATATGGTTTTAATACAGGCACTGGAGATTAACCGGAAAGATTTGATCACGATCTCTGACACCACGAATACGGGATTGCGGCAAAAGAGAATTAACGACGCAATCAACAGAATCATCAAGATACTAGGGTTGAATCCTGCCCCCTTTGATGACGTGACCGTTCTATCCATGAAAAATCATTTGCAGTTGGTGCCAAATGGCAAAGCGAATCATTGAGTACCCCGAAGCATCTCAATTGTTCACTCCAATCCCGAGACTGCGACTATACGACTATTTATCGCACGATAAACTGCATACACTTGATAGTAGCAATATACCATTCATGACTTGGCCTGATGGCTCGCCTTGCTTGCAGGCCAACGCCTACATGATCAAGACGCGCATGCAACCCAGCCGTGGCGGCAATGGCCCATCAAGATTTGGAACCAAAGGGGGTACCTTTGGTGAATACGCCGGGCAGATCAGTCACCTGATTAGATTCTGTTACTATAACAAACTCAACTTCATAGCCCTTTCCGACGACGATTTTTGCGACTTCATCGACGGACTCCGCAAGCAGACAAAACTAAACAATCCCACTCAGCCAAAAAGAACTGAGCGCACAATTACCAGCATAGGCAGAAGATGTTTAAGCTTTCTCTCACATGTGGGAGAGATGAATGGAATTCATAATTTCGTTGGAATAGGTGGAACCATTTCTATTGAGATGGTGGACTCAGTTTTCTACCGAAATGGAAAAGCCATCAAACGCTCCAGCGTTCACCACAGGTCGTTCAGGACGGCCAGTGCCAAAAAGACCCGCAGACCTATTGGCGAAGCCACCATCGCAAAGTTGCACAACGCGATTGATGAGATGTCCACATCGGAATTTTTATGCAATCGTCGGCATCTGATGATTTCCCTGTTCGAGGAGCTGGGTGGCCGTCGAGCCGAGATTCAGGCGATTACTGTTGCACAAGTTTTCGCTGCTAGCAAAATTAAAAAGCCAATAATTCGACTTTCCACGTTGAAGAGAGGCGGGACTGGGCTGACTCGTGAGCTTGAGCTTAGCCCACCAATGATAGAAGACCTCCTGAACTACATTCGCGGCGACCGCCGCTCCATCATGAAGCGATTCAAGGACGCTCCAGACCACGGTTTTCTACTAGTGACAGAGCGAGGCGGACGCCCCTTAGGGATAGATACCTTGACGACCGAGTTTTCGTTAATTCGACGTGCAGCGGGCATCGAGGAACAAGCCTGCTCGCACCTCTTCAGGCATGCTTTCTGCACCAACATTGTGGCTAAGCTCATTGCTGAAACACAGGCCCTGAGCCCCGACTCATTCAGGCAAACACTAATGACAAACAAGATGTTGGCCGAGCGCGCCATGGCCTTGAGCGGCCACGCAACGCTTGAGAGTTTGCTTAACTATGTGGACGCCGCCTTTAGGGAAAAATCCAAGTACGAACAGGTCATCCATAACGTCCAAGTTGCCAGGACTTATGAAACCTACCAGCGTCGGAGAAAACAGCTCTTAGAAGATTTCAAAAGAGGGAAAATCAGCAAGGAGAAATACATCAAGCGAGAAGAGGCTCTGACGGCAGCCATGGATCTTGACCTTGCATGAGCGACTGCACGACCAGTGCGCGGGGATCCTAGCTTACCCTCTAGCCCAGTACCTCTGAACAGTCCTGAGTGTCACCCCTAGCCTACGAGCGATCTCGTCTTTTTGTAGACCTTCACCCTGCATGCGCTTCACGGAGTCACGAGTACTGTCTGCCTTCCTCCCTCGAATTCCCCGAAGCGCATCCTCTTGAACAACTGACTCAAACCGCCCCGCACTCAGCAAAGCCCTAAGCCTTTTATTACTCAGCACTATCTGCTCTTCAACGTCGAGACCAGAGCAACGCGCTTCAACAACCAGCAGAACATCGCTGGGAGCGACACCGAGCACCTTGCAGAGAGCGGCAAGCGTATCGATGCGAGGAAGGGTTTGGCCGTTTTCGATCTGGCTCAGATTTGAAATATGAAGGACTTCGCCGCACTCAGTGCGTGTCAGACCAGCTTGGAGCCTGGCATCCCGCAGCACCTGCCCCAAAACCTTTTCAAGCCTCATTTTCTTCGCGCTCAAAAACGAGCATCAAACCAATTTTGACGCGACACATCGTTAGCTGATAAGCTAACGATGTGTCGCATGATCTTATCAGAAACCCCCGTCAATAAATGCCAATTGAAATCCTTGGCACCAGCCAAGCAGGTGTGATTGCAGCCAGCGGCCCCCTAACCGAGTCCGCAAAGAGCGATGTCCAGCTTCTGCTCCTGCCGCCCTGAATGACACCCCGCCTCCACGGCGGCATAGCGACTGAACAGATATTTTAAGCGGAGGAACACCATGGTTGCTCAAGCCGGACATATAGACTTTGAGTTCAAGTCAGAAAGCGCAGGACTTTGGTGCCTCAATAAGAAAGGCAGCGAGCGCTGGATGAGCATTACGCTGGCCAGTACCGAAACCAATGGTGTTGTAAATACAATAGCTACAAATGATCCCGAGATCATTAAGCGGACGCTCAAAGAACCAGGAGAAGGGTTATTCATCCGAAGCTTTCAAGCGGTCGTAAGCTGCGATTTTCCTGACAACAAGGGAATTGCAGTTGCTGATGTATTAAAACTGATCGAGCAGCGAACCAAGCGGGGCGAAATATTCCATCTCGTGCACACCAAGTTCAATTGCTATCAATTCGGAGGGCCGACCAAACTGATGGCTAGTCAAGTTCAGATGGGGTCTGATGTAGTGCTCTACACCGCCGAGCCACCTGCGCGTCGGTATTACGGTGGATAAGCGATGAAAGAATTGCATGAGATAACCGATCTGCTCTACGGCGATGGAATACAGATGCCTGGAGCAAAGGTCAGTCAGGATGAGGCTGTTCGGATTGCCCGTGAGCGCCACCCATACTCTGAGTACTGCCTCATTTCTGATTGGCGCTGGATAGATCTGGACGTCACCTCAGCGCAACTCAACGAGTTGACTAGAACTAACCGTCAACCAGTCGTCATCTACGCACACACAGTGATTTACGATAGTCAGCGCCGTTGGGATGTAGGCGACTTTGTGCGCACAAGCTATCTACACAAATTCGAGCAAGGGTTCATTTTCCAAACCCTAAGTACAGTTTATATTTTAATGGGAGATGGCATCAGAACAAGAGCTTCTCTTGAGACTCTCGGACGGATTTTTTGATGCCTATGACAGAGCTTTCCAGGCGCACAAAGCTGTGTCTAATAAAAGCACAAAACACCCAATTTTCATGGCGCGTGACTGGATACCTCACTGATGTCCATATCTTCGCTAGGTCTGCCGTGGGTCGCGTTTTCAGTCATCACAGCTCATGTAAAGTATTCAGGGAAGGGACAACAATTCGCACATCCGATGTTATCCACCTTTATAAAGAAAGCGGCTTCTGGGTACTACATACAACGAGCGGCAGTTTCTACGTGATCGCGACTTTTGAACGCAAAATCGGATGGTATTCGCTGATGCATTTCAAAGCTTCTGGGGAAGCTAGGTTGCGCTTGCCCTGGCGCCTCTTGAACTAGCTTAGGCTGCTTATGCAATGTAGATTGACCTGCCATTCCCTTGGTAAGGCCTGGCTGATATCAGATCTTTGGTGTATATGTTGATGTATGTATAGCTAAGAGTCATCTACACTTTCCGTGTGTAGCCACTACTAGGAATATGTATCAATGCCGACGATAGCCGAACAGCATCGGATCCTCGCGAAGTTGATTGAGGATTTATGTGAACTCAAGAAGGAGTACTATCACCTTTGGCATTACACATGTGGCAAGTCAGTACCGGATGACTATCAAAAAGCAGTGGATAGTTTGATGGAAAATGCTAAGAACGAGTGCGGAGAATTGGCTCTTACTGCTCCGGGATTTTTATATTGGGAGATTTGGGGGGCCTTCAATCGAGTTGATACAGCACTGGATACGGAAGCGATAAGACGTCTTCTACGCAAGAAGTTGGAAATAGAGCTTGAAGTATGAGATTTGGCATCTTCATGGCGTGGATTCAGCCTGACTGCTATTCGCCGGTACTTGGCTAATACGCACCGCTCCACGCCCTTCTCGCTAATTAATCTGGTCAACAACTGCCATCAACCGCTTAGCGCCATGCCTTGCTTTGGGCACCAAAAGATCTGGCGTCCACCCACCACACTGGCTTAAAACTCTGTCAGCACTGAACTATTCAGCTCCTCGCGCAGAGTTCGCCATTGCGGCAAATGGAGGTCGAGGAGAGAGGTGAAACGTTCGTTGTGATGCCGCTCATGCAGGTGGGCCAGCTCATGCACCAGGATGTACTCCAGGCATTGCACGGGCTTCTTGGCCAGCTCCAGGTTGAGCCAGATGCGTCGGGCTTCGATGTTGCAGGTGCCCCACTTGGTCTTCATCCGTTTGATGCCCCAGGCCCTTACTTCAACCCCTAGCTTCGGCTGCCACTTTTCCAGCAGCTCTGGCACTAGGCGCTTCAACTCTGCACGATAGAAGTCCTGAAGCACCTGCTCGCGTCGCTCGACGGTGGTCTCCGGACGCACGAACAGATCCATGCAGGCCTTACCGCGCAGCGTTACATGCAGTGCTATACCACTGCTCTCGTGCACGCGCAGGCGATACCGCTGCCCCAGGAAGTAATGGCTCTCGCCGCTGACCATGCGCCGTTGGGATTGCCGGGGCTGGGCCTGAAATTTGGCCCGTTGGCGCTTGATCCAGCCCAGCTTGCCCACCACCGCCAGGCGCACGGCTTCGTCATCTACCGCCAACGGCGCGGCCACACGCACACGTCCTTGCGGCGGATAAACGCCCAGATGCAGGTTCTTGATCGGCTTGCGCACGACCTCCACGGTCAAACCGCTGACAGTGATATTGCGGGACTCAATACTCATGCTGATGCTTGACCAGTTCCAGCAAGGCATCCAGCCGTTCGTTGTCCTGTCCTGCTGAATAGTCGCCCAAGGCCTCAGCGGCGTCTTTGCCCCACTGATCCAGCACTTGCTTGATAGCCAGGCGTACGCGTTTGATCTTCATGGCATTGCCGCGCCAGTCGTCCTGCCGGCTGTCCAGCACAGCGGCATCCACAGCCAATGCCAGGCCGGCATTCTGACTCAGGTTGTCATACAGCGCTTTGCGGGCGGCGCTATTGATCGAGCCAGGATAGTTGGTCGAGCTGGTGGGGTTCTTGGCCTGCTGAGCTAGCTTCACCACCTCATCCAAGTATTCCTGGTAGCTGATGGCGTCTTCCTTACGCTTGGCGATCAGCGCGTCGAGAAGCGAAGACATGGTCTCGTAGTACTTCGGGTTGATCGGCGACTCATCAATGATCAACTTGCGCACGTTGTTCTCGATGGTCTCGGCCACGGCTTCCTGGCTTTCGCGGATGCCCTTGGGCAGAGCGTCCACCGCATCGACACCACGTTCCACGATCAGCTGGATCAGCGACATATCATCGAAGGCTGAGATCTTCTCGCTGTCCTCGGCCCGGATGTAGGTGTCGATCAAAAAGTGCATGTCCGGCTCGTAAGCCTTCAGGTCGATGTAGTCACCGCTGGCCAGTTTCACCTCGTCGCGCACCTTGGTGAAGTGATCAACCTCATCCTTGATCTCGCTGATTTCTCTGGCGCTATAGCCGGCTTCTTCCAGCTCGTTGGCCAGATTGCCGAAGCAGCGAATCAGCGCGGAGGTCATCTTGTACAAGTTCAGCCGCTTCGGCTCGTTGGTTTTGAGCACTTCGGCATTACCCGAGTCGGTGCCGCAGAAGAAGCGGATATAGGCAGGCGTGTCCTTGGGTTTCTCCACTGGCTCGCACAGGGCCTTGATCGCCTCGCGGGCTTCCTCAAGGTCTTCCTGGCCTCTGCTCAGCCGGTCTTCCAGCAGGCCCGCCACATCGGCCTTGTCGTAACCGTCCAGTGCACCGCTGGTGTAGTCGCCGATGGCGCCTTCCAGCTGCTTGAACAAGTCCTTGTAGTCGATGATGTAGCCGTACTGCTTGTCTTCACCGTCCAGGCGGTTGACCCGACAGATGGCCTGGAACAGGCCGTGGTCGCGCATCTGTTTGTCGATGTAGAGGTAGGTCGCTGAAGGCGCGTCGAAACCGGTCAGCAGCTTGTCCACCACGATGAGCAGGCGCATCTGGCCCGGCTCTTTGATGAAGCGCTGTTTGACCTCTTTCTCGAAGGTCTCCGGATCTTTGTCGCCGAGCATCTGGTTGTAGATGGCGTACTGACGCAGCTTCTCGGTCAGTCCTTCGCCAGTGGCTTCACCCTTGATGTCAGCAGGCGATGGCTTGTAGCTGGTGACAATGGCGCACATGTCGCCCATCCCGGCTTTGCAGAACAGCTCATAGCATTTGCAGGCTTCGAAGATGCTGCTGGTGACCAGCATCGCATTGCCACGGCCATCAGCCAGGCGGTGCTTGGTGGCCATGTCGAGAAGGATGTCGGCGACGATCTTCTCCAGCCGCGACTGGCTGGACAGCACTTTCTGCATGGTGCCCCAGCGCTGCTTGAGCTGCGCTTTGGCTAGGTCGTTCAGGCCCTTGGTCTTGGCCTCGAACCACTGATCGATCTTCTGCTGCGAGGTGATGTTCTGATCGATGTCGCGGGCTTCATAGCGCAGGTCGAGCACCACGCCATCGGACACCGCTTCGTCGAATTTGTAGGTGTGGATGTAGCGACCAAACACCTCGATGCTCTTCTGCTTGTCGGCCTTGAGCAGCGGCGTGCCGGTGAAACCGATAAACACGGCATTGGGCAGGATGGCTTTCATCGCCTTATGCAGTTCGCCAGACTGGGTGCGGTGGCACTCGTCGACGAATACATAGAGGTCGCCCTTGGCGCGGAAGTCTGGCGGCAGGCTCTTGCGCAGCTCCTCCACAAAGTCTTCTACATCGGCATCCTCGCGGGTGCCGAACTTATGGATCAGTGAGCACAGCAGCCAGGGCGATGGCTGGTTGAGCTTGTCGATCAGGTCGGCACCGCTGGTGGTACGCACGATCTGCTCGTTAACGCCGGTAAATACCTTCTCGATCTGCTCATCCAGCTCGGTGCGGTCGGTGATGATCAGCACCCGCGAGTCTTGGATGTTTTCCCGAATCCACTTGGTCAGCCAGACCATGGTCAGGGACTTACCCGAGCCCTGGGTGTGCCAGATGATCCCGCCCTCGCGCCGACGCAGGTAGCGCTGCGCCTCGCGGATACCGAAGTACTGGTTGTGCCGGCAGAGCTTCTTCACCCCGCTGTCGAAGACGATGTAGTCGTGGATCAGCTCCAGAAAGCGCGCCTTGTTGCACAGCTGAAGCAGATGCCGATCCAGCAGATTGTCGGCAACGGCGCTGTCAGCGTTTTCTTCCTTCCAAGTGAGGTAGTACTTCTCGCCGGTCTGGATGGTGCCGTAGCGCAGGCCCTGAGTATCGTTGCCGGCCATCACGAATTGCTGGGTGGAGAAGAACGGCTGGATAAACTCGACCTTCTGGTTATCCAGGTTCTGCCGAATGCCCTCGTTCACCGCCACCTTGGAACGCTTCAGCTCCAGTACGCCCAGGGCAATGCCATTTACATAGAGCACGATATCCGGGCGCTTGGTATAGGCCTTGGCATCAGCGCCCTTGACGGTGACTTCCTCGGCAATGGCGAAGTGGTTCTTGTCAGCCTGTTTCCAGTTGATCAGCCACACAGTCTGGTGTTTTCGCCGACCTCGGGCTTGATCTTCACCCCATAGCGCAGCAGCTCGTACACCGCTTTGTTGCGGTCATACAGACCCTTGCTGGCATCATTGGCTACACGGTTTAGTTCGAAAATAGCCCGGCTGGCCAAATTAGCCCCGACACCCTGTTCTGCCAGCCAACCGCGCAGCAACTCGGGCTCGATATTCGCATTGCCGGAGCGCTCGGCCCAGTCGCCCAGATACTCGTAGCCCAGCTGACTCTGGAACAGAGTGACCACACGTTGCTGGGTCATTTTTTCGATCTGGCCGACGGTGCTCATTGCTATTTATCCTAGTTTATTGTCAGCTGCAAATTTCATGTCTGTAAGTTTTTAATTTATAACTCTATAGATCTCGAATTCAGGGGCTGTTCATGGGGCTAAGGCTCATGATTGCTCTCTTGGATTACTCTTAGAATTTTCTCGTAAAAAGGGAGTAATGGAAGAAATGCTGTCTTATCTGTGGCGACCAGATCAATAGCATGGCACGCTGATATCTCGAACTCGTTGTGCCATGGTGATTCATCTAATACCATCACAGGTATGTTGATCTCGTGAAATTGATCAGCAGTTAAGTCAACTATGAGCCTGCCCTGTTTTATCCATGCGTGTGACTCGATTCCTGGCTTTGATCCGTGCACATAATAGAATTTTCCAAAACCAAGACTTTCCAAATAGGTACCGATCAATTCAGAGGTAGAGCCACAACTACCGCTGGGGAAATTTCTAAAATCTATCGGTCGCCCTGAAGCTGGTATTTTTTGTATCGCTTGCCTGAAACGGTTGCAGTGAATTTTAATTGTGGGTTTGCCTTGGGTTTCCTGCATTCCCGCTCCTAACTTGTTTGTAACTCGATGGCGGAGATGATATTTGCTATTTGAATGGATCCTGAAAGACGATCAGGTGCAACTGCTGTTAAAACTGGACGGTGTTGTTTTAGGTGTTCGACGTCATCTGCTTCTGCAAGCTCAATATCCATCCACTTTCCATCATCCGAGATTGCTGTGATTCTTCGAATGGCAATGATAGTGCCATCTGTGGTTAGCAAGCCGAAAAGCCACCAGTCATCCATCATTCGGCGGGTATACCATGCAGGCAAAACTTCGGAGGCCATTCCTGAGTCACCAATCATGGCAACTTTGCTGCTAACTTTTTTCCATTGAATATGAGTAAACCACAGGCTCCAGCCAGCTACGGCAAGACTGAGTGCCGATATCAGGGCTCCTGCTAATGCTATCCAATCGCTGTTGCTCATTTTAGTCTTATTCTGCCGGTTAGTAGTTCCTGCATCATGCCCTGCTTGAGTTGGCGGGCCTTCTCGCGGCGGGCTTCTAGGGCGGAGAGCTCAGCGCTCATATCAGAAATAGTAGCTGCGATTGCAGCTTGTTCCTCCGGGGCAGGGAGAGGGAGCTCAAAGTTCGTCAGGTCGGACTTCTTGATGTAGGGTATCGAAGATCCAATTTTCCCAATTCCGAGCGAAGCAGCCAACCCAAATTTCAATGCGTGCCAGATATAGTTAGTATTGGCATAGAATTCATAAAGAACGTAGGTTCGTTGATAGGCCTCAAACTTCCCGAAGTAATAGTTTAGGTTTCCAACCTCTCCGTTTCCGGCGACAAGTATAGCCTCACAGTCAAACGAATAGTGATCGCTATAAGTGTGGTCTCTTGCGCAAGTAAAGAAAGGGTACTGCCCCGATGGGTTGCCCTCATTTACATCTTTTTTTCCTGTGGTGATTTTGCAAACTTCACCCAGAATCTTCATCTGCCACTCCCCACTAAACCCCGGCAGGCGGCGTTGGCCGGTTAGGAGTTGTTGCATGACGGCTTGCTGGATATCGCGCTTTTTGGCGATTATTTTATCCAGGTTTTTGATGAGATAGTCGATTTCGAATAGCGTGATAGATATTTCACGCTGTTCACTTATAGAGGGGATTGGTAAAGGTAATTGGGAGTATTCTTTTCCATTTATTCCTGGCTGCCCACTGCGCATGGACATTAAACCTACCCAGTCCCAGTATTTTTTTGTGGATAAATATGAAGAAATATAGCCTGATACAAGCTTTGTAGGGTTTGGTCGAATTAAAATTAAAAATCCAGCGAAAACCAATGGGCCGTCACTAGTGTCATATTTATATGACTTGCCAACACTGGCGCCTGTGCGTGCTAAAACAATATCGCCATCCAATAGGTAGTAATTGGATGCTTGTGTATTATCAACAGATACCAGTTTTTCAGGAGAAAAGCGCCCGTCTGTACTTATGTCTGTAATTCGAATGTAGACTGGGAGACGATCTGAGTATGGGACTGCCGCTGCATTTATACCGTAGCGGGGAGTGCTAGCTAAGCATTCTCCCAGACGTTTGACTTCCCATTCTTCCGGAATTAATCCAACTTCAGTCAGCTTGTACCCTGACATTACCTCTGTACTCATACCGAAAACCCCATCTTTTCCAGATGCGCATTAACCTTGGCCGCCAGCGCATCCACCTCGGCATTCAGCGCCGGCAGCGGTGTGGCATAGCGCTCCGCTAGTTGACGGATACGGCCAGTGAGGGCTTGGGAGACCCGATCAAGTTCGGTGTGTACATCGGTTTGCAGGGTGGCCAGCCATTTATCTTCAATCACCAGGGTTTTCAGCTCTGCTTCGCTTAGCTGGGCGTAGTGGGCCTGCACCTTTGCATCCAGCACCCTCTGCGCGGCTTTGACCTTCTTACTGGCCTCAGCTTCGCGCTCGATCAGCGCCAGGCATTGCTCCAGCGCCTGGCGTTCTTCATCGGCGTCGCGGTCGTGCTTGATGGCTTTCAGGCGTGCCTTGACGCTGGCAGCGGTAAGCTTGCCCTTGTCGGTTTTGCCTTCGGCCAGAGGGCTGTCTTCGCCTCCCTGATCTTCGTCCAGCTCTTCCAGCTCGCGGCTGATGGCGTCGCGTTTGGCTTCCAGCTCGGTAATGGCAGCGGCTTCGCTGGAGTAGTAGCGGCGCACAATCAGCTCGGGGGGCAGCAGGTCGGTATTGGGTTCGCCCTTGCTTGAGCCACTGGCAATAAGTGGCTGCCAGCCATCGATCACCAGTTGGTATACGTCATCCTGCATGGTGGCGTACCAATAGTCCTGGATGTGCTGGTAGACGTCGTAGGCATCCAGCAGCGGTGCTGCTTCGAAGCGATGCAGCAGATCTTCGGCCAACTCTTTGAGCAGCGCTTTGGGCTGATCGCCAATGGCGATGCCGGCGAGGTTTGGGCGGTGTTCGGCACGCCAGGCCTCGAACAGGCCCGCCACCGTCTGGCGAAAGGCTTCGAACTCGGGGTGGCCGAAGATGGTCGGCTTGATCTCGCTGATGGCAACTTTAAGGCTGAGGTAGCCGGGGCGCAGTGGCTCGAACAGCGCGCCTCGCAGGTTAGGCATTACCTGCCAGTAGGCATGCAGGGCGTCGATATCACGCTCGGGGATGCCGCCATGCAGGTGGGCCTCGATGTCCTGAAGATCCTCTGCTTCGCTGGTGTCGATATAGCGCGGGATATTCAGGTTGAAGTCGTTGGCTTCAATCTCGGCCATTGGCACCAGCCGAGCGAATTTCTCCACCTCAATCTGCTGGGTGAAGGTATCGACAATCTTGTGGATGTCCTGCTCACGCAAGCGGTTCTTGTTGCCGTCCTTAATAAAGCCCTTACTGGCGTCGATCAGGAACAGGCCCTTGCGCCCGGCGCTGCCTTCCTTGTCCAGCACGATGATGCAGGCAGGAATGCCGGTGCCGTAAAACAGGTTTGCCGGCAGGCCGATGATGCCTTTGATGTAACCCTGCTGGAGGATGCGCTTGCGGATGGCTGCCTCGGCACCGCCCCGGAACAGCACGCCGTGGGGCAGAATCACCGCCGCCTTGCCGGTGCTTTTCAGCGAGGTGAGCATGTGCAGGAGGAAGGCGTAGTCGCCATTCTTCTCAGGCGGTATGCCGTAGCTGAAGCGGTTGTACTCATCCTCTGCCGGGTTGAAGCCATTGCTCCAGGCCTTGGTGGAGAACGGCGGGTTGGCGACGATGAAGTCGAACAGCTTGAGCTTGCCCATCGGGTCTTTGAAATGCGGCGCGGACAGGGTGTTGTCCTTCCAGATTTCCGCCGTGGGGCAGTCGTGCAGGATCATGTTCATCTTGGCCAAGGCGCTGGTGGCGTTGTCCATTTCCTGACCGTAGATGGCCAGATCCAGACCGGTGACGCTTTTGGCTTCGTCGTGCGCTTTCAATAGCAGCGAACCCGAGCCGCAGGTCGGGTCATAGATGCTCTGCTTGCTGTCGGTAGCACCGGCCAGGCCGATGACCTGAGCCATGATCCGCGACACTTCTGCGGGGGTGTAGAACTGCCCCTTGCTCTTGCCGGACTCGGTGGCGAAGTGGCGCATTAGGTATTCGTAGGCATCGCCAAGGATGTCGTCGCCCTGAGCGCGGTTGCTGCGGAAATCCAGCCCCGGCGAGTTGAAGATGCTGACCAGGTTGGACAGACGGTCGACCATCTCCTTGCCCTTGCCGAGCTTCTCCTGGTCGTTGAAATCCGCTACGTCGATGACGCCGGTGAGGTTATTGGCCTCGGCCAGGCGGGCGATGATCTGATTGATCTTGTCGCCGATCTCCTTGTCACCCTTGAGCGCCACCATGTCAGCGAAGCTGCCGCCTTCCGGCACCTCAATGAGCGAGTTCGGGTCGCCGGCATACTTGTCCGACACGTACTTCACGAACAGCAGCACCAGGACGTAGTCCTTGTACTGCGAGGCATCCATCCCGCCACGCAGCTCGTCGCAGGATTTCCAAAGGGAGGAATAGAGTTCGGATTTCTTGATGGCCATCGGGCGTACTACCTTGCAATGCGAAATGGCAGGTAGCTGAGGCTCATGACCTCGTCCGCGTCCCTGCCGAAAGATGGGGCGAGAGTATCAGAAATGTGGAGCAGGCCTCATCTATGGGCGGCAGCAGAATTGCCATCGAGATGCTGAATTTCTGAAAGACAGGCGCCAACGCCACATCAGCCTCTAGGATGCGGCATCGGCGGATCGAGGCTTGAGTTTTAAAGAGATTCCTTCCTTGTCGCCCTCAATGACCAGATCATCTCCCACAGCCCAGCCAAGCTTCTCCAGTAGCGCCGGAGGAAGCTCAACGATGACGTCTCCGCTGCCATCTCCTGGGTCTTGGCAGACAACTCGCCAGCTCTCTGATGTCGCCATCGCTTCGACCTCACGGTGAAAGAACTCAGTATGGCAGTATCGCCTTGGGCAGGACGGCTTCATAGGGAGGAGGCTACATTTCCATGCAGTTACCAACCTTAAAGCGCTGAAGCACATTTGGGCATTCTGAACCACACGACAATGCCATCGACACTTTGATACCTAGAAAACTGCTGGCCTCACTTTAAAGTGGCGAAAAGTCGATACAGCGAGAGCCAAAATGTCATTTACGGATTTTCAATTCCCCACGCTCGGTCACTTCAACAAAGTGCTGTGTGATTGCCTAGGCCTATGGAGCAGTGACGGGAAGAGTGTCAAGTTTCATGTACCTGCTAGCGAAAAAGCCAGGCGGGCAGCATTGAGATCTGCATTCGAGGCCATTAAGAGGGAGAACGGCACTTATGGGTCTCTCGACGAGCTTGTGTCCGTCACGACTCAGATCGCACCTGAATCAAAGCAGGAAGTAAAAAAGAGCAAGACCATTCAGTCCTATGTGTCCTATCTGGCCAAAGAGGATTACTCCTCATACGAAGAACTCAGAGAGTTAACAGGCTATATCGAGATTCTCGTCCATGAGAAATACGGAGCCTCGAAAGTTTCCGATCTTGCAGCGAAACTCTACACTTCAGCGTTGCTACACTACAGAGAGTTCATAAGGGAGTACTCGGCAACATCTGAAGACTGCATTGATGCCTACCAAGGTTTTCTTGCAGGCACAATGATCGACTTGGTCAGAGCTATCTCCGATGTGGAGCCAAGGGGAGTCCTCGGTAAGAGTACAGAAACAAGCAGATGGCCTCTGCGTGAGTTTGTCGAGAAATTCTGTAAGGAAACCGGGGTGACACCGTACAAACTTCACCAGTTTCACGCTCTTCGTAAGCAATCCGTTAACTGCAACCTGACTGACAGCGAGCTATGGGGATTAGATTTCTCGTCAAAGCCGGTCAGTACGCAGTCAAAGCAGGTATTTGAGCGAATGAGCAAGGAAGGCAAAATAAAATGGGAAGTTATTTATCCATTTATCAAGCCGCTTGCGTGTCTTTTGCCTGCGGAGGCTGAGGGGCATGGGTTTGCCAACAAAGCTTTTTGCGCCTTTGTGTCCCACAACCTGTATATGCATGCCACCGAGATAGGCGATTTTGACCCCAGCACTCAACCCCAATACCCAAAGATTAAAACCCTAGACAGCGCCACTCCAATCAGCGACTGCATTGATCAGATACTGCATGACGACGTAGTCGATGAGAAATTATTGGATGATGCGTTTGGAGCGTACCATGAATTCTTGACAAACCTTAGATCAACAGGGGCATTTTTGCCCTGCGACACCGCCATACCTGACGGGCTTGCAGTTCTATACAAAAAGGATTATCTGAAGTTTTTTGAAAAAGAATGGCTATCAAACTTAACAAACAGTCCAGCGTGGATTGAAGACTGGTCATTGGCTAGTAGATTCATGCTAACCGGCGCCAGTGAAAGCGCACTAAAACAGTTCAAGCAGGCACTTGAAAAGGCTAAGTATTCCGCAGGCCCTCTGTTCATTCCTTTTTATGTGCAAGTATGCGCATTCTGCAAATCGCAGTTTAAAGTGCTATCTCGCAATGGTGAAGAAGAGGTATTTGACCGGTTTTATGATTCATTGGGAGGCGAAGCCGCAAAATATGCAGGCCTACTAGGGTACACTCCTGGCTCCACCCGTGATCCCGAAACGCTTTTGCCTAAGTTCAATCTCCCTGGAAAGAATCGTCTGATCATTCAGGAAATCGACATATTGACTAGGTGGTTGCTTAATGGCAAGAAACTATAGCATTTACGTTAAGGGATAGATGGTGGTAATGAAATTATGTTAACCGCTCAAGTTGAACATGCACATAATAACAGGCTGGAGAGTCGCTCTGGGGCAAGCACCTCTCAGAATCACCAATATAATTACAGCGCTTGCATAGCCCCTGCGCATGGTGGCAACGTTCAAGCAAACGCAGTCTTACAAGGACGACACCTGATGCACCAGAAACGAATTGCTTTGTTGATCGATTGCGACAACGTCAGTCACAGTGCCATTGAAGGCGTGCTGGAAGAGCTCGCCAAATACGGCATGGTCAACGTACGACATGCTCATGGTGACTGGAAGAGCGACGGTCTCTCTGGCTGGGTTGAGCGGCTCCATCCATTCGCTATCCGCCCGATGCAGCAGTTCGCCTACACCAAGGGCAAGAACGCAACTGACGCAGCCATGATCATCGATGCGATGGATCTGCTGTACAGCAAGAACATCGACGCTTTTGCCCTGATGACCAGCGACAGCGACTTCACTCCACTGGCTCTACGCCTGCAAGAAAGTGGCTTCCCGGTGTATGGCTTTGGCGAGAAGAAGACTCCTTCTGCCTTTGTGCATGCATGCACGTCGTTCATCTACGTGGAGAATCTTGTACGGGCCGCAGACGACGACAAGGTTTCTCAGGACGAACAACCCCGGAAAAAGTCTCGAAATGAGCTGCGTTGCGACACATCCCTAGTGCGCTTGCTTCGAAACGCGGCAGACCAAACAGCCGGAGATGATGGCTGGTCGCTTCTCAGCAGGGCATCGGACTACATCCACAACAACAGCTCGTTCTCTGTGGTGAACTATGGCTATCAGAAACTGGGCGATCTCATACGCACCTCGGAGCTGTTCGATGTTGAGATGCGCGGCACTGCTATGGTGGTTCGTACCGTTCGCAAGCAAACGCCATCATCAGCCCCTGAACCCGCCTGAGCTTCTCCTACTCGAAGACAGCGGCCAATGCCCGTGCGCTGACCCATAGCATCGGATGCTAGGCGGCTCTCGCCTCCTAGTCTGCTGCTGGCCCGCAATAGGTAATAGATTGAATCCGTAAGCTAGATCAAGGATGAATTGCCCGCATGTACCTAGCACGCACAACGGACGGCAGACGCATTCCAGCCACCCGAGATGAGAGCGGGTATTGCCCGAGTTGCAACGAGCAGTTGACTGCCAAGCTGGGCGATATCTACGAGTGGCATTGGAGCCATAGGCCTGGCCAAGCTTGTAGCTATCGAAAGACATCGACCTTATGGCAGTACAGTTGGATACGTCACTACCATGCTTCGGGTGAGTGGGAGATGGAGACCAGCATGGGCGGAGTGGAATTCGATGGAGTCCATCCGGAGAAGCGCCTCTCCCTGCTGCTTGCTCACAAACTGGATATGACGGCGCTCAAGGCGTTCATCGACGCATCTGTCCAGTTCGATCTCAAACCAGTGGTCATTTTCAACGCCAAAGCCTTCGAGCGATACCAGTTCGAGGACTACCGATTGAAGCATCCCAAGCGGTCGGACAACGGCTGGATTTTCTTCTTCTCTCACGCGTTCCCAGGCCATAAGCGCACAGCTTCACTCTGGCTCGACATTGAGCAAGGCAAGCATCCGCATTTTGGTCTGAAGAGCGGGATCTACAACCTGACCTATTCGGCGGAGTCCCATGGGGCAATTACTGTCAGCCGGACGCCACGGGTCAAATCAACGCCCCGTCCCGCTAGTCCATCGTCTGGAGTCATCGGGCAAGAGTGGTTAGGCGCCGAGCCTACCCAAGCCAGGACAACCGAATGATCTCGCTCAACTGCCCCCGACGTACCTTGTTGCCAGCCAAACATGCAAAGGTACGGTTTCAGCAATGAGAATCGAGGCGCCCCCTTTGTCAGTTCACTGTCGTGTTCCTGTCGTGTTGGCCTGGCTGTCTACTCTCCACACTAGCTACATCGTTCAACGTGATGGAGCAGCAAAATGAAAACCTCTGAATCCAGCCAGCAACCCCGTCCACTCACTCCTACTGAACTTGCTCAGTGCGTCAGATTGTTTCGCGAATCCAACCGCTGGTCTCAAGAGCAGCTAGCTGGGATCTCAGGGTTGAGTGAGCGAACGATTCAGCGAGTCGAGAAAGGCCAGTCAGGAGACTTCAACACACGACGTGCCCTGGCGCGAGCATTCGAGTTCGAGGACATCGATGTTTTCAACAAGGCCTACGAGATTCCCTCCGAGGAAGAATTAAGGGCCGCCCAAGAGAGATTCGACAAAGAGAATGTCACCTTGGCGGCCACACCGCTGACCACAGGGAGGCAGCAAGCCAAACTGGTGACAACTAGTACGGCGGACATTTCCGAGCCGGCGTTCGAGTTGCCCCGCGAAGCCGAGGAAGCATTTTCCAGTTTGGTGGACTATTTCATGGAGTACCGCGATTGCGCCGACCTGTATAGCGAAAGGCAGAAAATCGACGTGTATGACGAGTTGCAGTCGTTGATCGATGCACTCAACGCGCTTGGAGTGTCTCTGCTCTACGGCGAACGAAAGGTGAAGATGAAATGGGGATCAAACCCAGCCACTGAACCGATGTCCGCCAATGTCCTGTACGTCGTTGCCTTTCCGCTGGGCGAAGAGCCTACGCAGTTCGCCACGCCGAAGTCCTGTGGCATCCGCCTGTAGGTGCCCGCTTCAGCCAGACTCGCGCTGAAGGGATATAAATCGTCGCCGAAACTTCATATTGCCGTGGCGGCAATTACGGCGAGTGCATCTACCCTTTAGCGTTGAATTCCCCGCTAGAAAGGTGTCAGCGGTCACCAAGGAGGATGTGGCAATGCGTGAATCTGTGAGCGGTGATGTCCTGCGCGTGCGGGCAATAGCAGGAACCTATGTGGTGGTGCTGGCCTGGGATTTTGTTCCTGGCAACTAGCACAAAAAAGCGGGCCTTATGGGCTTCGCTATCCAACGAGAGGAGCTGGGGGGGGGGGAATCGGTCGTCGAGCGCTATTTTACATATGCCAGGCGCGTTTTACGGGCGCAAGTCTCTAATGTATGCATTTCAATACGTTAGATGAGAATATTCTACTTAGCGCCTTTAAATAAAGACATTATGCAGCTGTCCATCCAGCGAGGGTTGATAGCCCTGAAGAACCTTGCTGCTATGGCCAAATAGCGCACTTGCACTGATTTGGGATACGGCTCATCGGTTTTATGATTGATTTTCCTGATGGCTCACCAGCGACTGGAGGTTTACCCGGAGAGCGTTGGCGTCCATGAAATGTCCCTGAGCAAAATTGAGGAAGTGGCCGACAACGAACTCAAGGAATCGATGATAAATTCCACAAGATGCCCCCATGTGGTTTAACGCCATGGCCAATCGACGTTCGATGCTGCCGTCACCATAGGCTCCGAGAAAGAGCCTTATTCCATGGTTGAAGACATGTTCCGTGTAGTCCATCAAAGGCGTATAGAGTGGCCGCGTAGCTGCTTGGCTTTTTCCTGAGTGATACATGCTATTAAGGTGCAGTTGGATCACATCGAGAAGAAATAGTGGCTTTTCCTCACCTACGAAAATTTGATTTCCATGGTTCTGGATCATCTTGAATAGAATAAATCCAGCCAAGGCATTAGGGTGGGCGGCCAAATGATGTATTTCCGCATAGGTAACTGGTAATGGCAGGGCCCCTAGCGAATACAGCAAAAGTCCATGGCGCTTGCGCTCAAAATCAAATTGATTACTCGCTGCCATTGCTCGCGCAATAATTGCCTGAGAATTTGCTATTTCATATTGATTGGACTTGTGGAGCGCGGCGAATGCGCCGTCCATGCATAGCCATGCTATATCGTTTGCAATCGATAATTGCATTGCATCGTATACAGTGGAGTCTATGCCATTCTTGATCGAGTAAATCTCAAGCGCTGCGTCATGTAGGACTGGATGAGCAATTGACGCATTATCCAGGATCAATTGCAGCGCCCTCAATGAGTGCCCATCACGCGCCTGGATATCCTTGGCAGTCGTGCGGAACAACTTTCCTTTTTTCGGTGACCCCCATCAACATGAAGTTTTGGTCAGAAATCTCTTCAACCCAACGGCTAAGCGCCTCCTTAGTTGCTGCTGGCAATACAAGCTTAACACCAATATCCAACATGCTCTGCGCAAGATCTGTCACCGCCAGATAGCCGATACCATATGCATCAAGCACGACGGCATCCGGAAATTCATTTCCCTGATCAAAAAGTGTTGTTTTGGGTACGCCGGCATCAGTCCAGCAATTCAGCGCCCCCTTGAAAGCATTGTCCGGGCACAAAAAATGCCCGCGAATATATAGCGGGATGTTATCAGCTTTATTAAGCTGCTTCCGTTTTCCTGTGCCTTGGCTTTGACCCAGTTTTTCCTCCAAGAACGGTATGATCTGCTCATTGTCCGAAGGCATTGATAACATTGCAAAGCAATCACTTCCGTCGTTATGTATATGCCGGAGTCGCAGAGCAATTCTCAAGCAAGCAACGTAGGGTGGAAGTCGCTCTACGAGCTTGTAATTGACCATTCCCAGCGAACCGGTCTCACCCACAGCTAAGTTATTTAGTAACTCCGCTAGCTGGCTAGATGATTTTAGTGTGTACTCATTGAAAACTTGATGACCATCAACGATTAACTTGATCACTGTGTCGCCATCCTGCTCAAATTGGACGGCAGCTACACACTGCTCTAGTGTCGCCGAAACCTCGAACTCGCATTTCTTATTGCTGCTGACAGTCAGTCCGAAGTAAAAATTAACCATCTCTACAGCCAGAGCGTGCGGATCCTCTATAAACCACTCAACCCATCGAGGTTCTACACGCTTGAAGTTGCCTGCCATGGCAAAAAAGTAAAGAATTGATACTGCTTCATGTGAGTGTTTTTTTAGTAGACCATCTGGTACTTGGTCATGAAACTCGATCTGCTGATCTTCAGTTTGATACCGAGCACGTAGCTGGCAGCCTCTCAGCCAGCTATATGGTATTTCTGGTGACTGTGCAACGATCTGATCACTAATCCTGATAGCTGCCTCAATATCCCCAAGCTTCTCCGCTCGCAATGACTGATAGCTTAAAATTGTTAAGGATTTTTCTGACCCTGCCACCCTTGCAATAACATCATCAAAAGTCTTGTACTGCTGTGCTTCTAATAGGCACTTCAGATGTGTCAAAACAAACGGAGATGGCCATAATTTTTGATCTGGAATTAGGCGCGAGGTGAAGCGTAAAGCTTTATGAGCCAAATCTGAATTGACTAAATTCTCAGCCAAGTCGAAAACTCGCTCTGGAGCAATGTTCGTCAGCTCTCCTTCCCATGCATCCCAAAAATCATCGACAAGTTGAGATAGCTGGTTTTTTTGGTGAAGATCACTGTCGTTATCCAACTCACGGAACGAACAGCCGAGCAGGTTGACAAAAGACTTCTCCATTTCAGTTGCATCATCTAACGGGGAGTCCTTAGATAGCCACTCGCTAACCTCAGCCGTATTTGCCAGACGGAAAAACGGGATTACATCCTCCAGCCTGCAACTAGTGGCAGATAGAAAATTACGGCACCAAGTAGCCCTGAGTTGGGGGTCATCTTTAGCTGCCAAGATATCGCGCTGCCGCTGAGAAATTCCTTCGTCATCCCCTGCAATGGCCTTGATTGTGGTGGCTGTTGCTGTATGGGCGGACTCCCAATGAGGCAAGTTATTTTTAAGGGTGTTAAATAATGCTATTGGCGAAATACCTCTATACGTTTCAAATATAGGGCAAGCCATATTGTAGAGGCGCGTATCGACCCCATTCGAGATATCTATTAGTTCGACAACCTTCTCGGCAAGTCTGTCTACCTCCTGTTTCACTTCAGGGGGGCAAAGCCATAGATGTTTCTGGGCGACACGAGGATTAAGTTCGTATGCGCTCGCCAAGACCTCTAGAACCTTGGCGTTGTAGGAAGGGTAAGTTCTACTTAAGCGCTGAGCCATGCTAGTGGCTAAGGCAGTAAGCTCCAAACGAAGACTCCCTACCACAACACCTGTAAGCACTGGCTCAGGAATTACGAACTTGCTCGCAGCATCTTCAAGGCACGCTTCATCGGCATATTGGCTGAGGTACACCTCAGTTGCGTATTGCCCAGGGGCGAGCTCTGAAAGATAGTGCTGTTTAGCGGGCTCTTCCTGATCAGTTTTATGAGATAGGCGCAAGAGAGCAGCTAAACAGACATCTTTGACCATTGGGATTTGAGTGGTCGCCGCGATATTCGATACTGTTCCCCAGGCTGTGTCATGATCCTTCGCGTCGACTAGCCCGCCGTATATAGAGATTACATCCACTAGAGCGGAGGATTCAGGATCGCTCTTGGTCGTTGCCTTCAGCATGTCCAATTGGATTTTGGCGGTGGTAAGATCCTTCTTGCGAAGACTCTCAAAGACCATCTCCATTGGGACTCGGAGGTCATCTGGGGCAAGTGACTTAATTACGTTCAGAATTTTGTTCTGGACGTTGTCTCCACTACCACTGTGATGCTGCTCAATGATTTTCAAGCGAGTTCCCTTACACTCAATCACCGAATAATCTTATTCCCGGCAACGTTGTCTCCGCTACCAGTGTGGTGCTGTGTCACTTTGGTGATCATCGATGGTGCAGAAATTTCTGCTGCCGCATTAATTTCGCGAATTAATTGAGCCATCTCTGGCGACTGCTCAATACGTCGAGTAATCGCAAGTTCACTCATCTCATCATTGATTCCTAGCTTGCTTAGCTCTGTTGCTACTGCTTCTGCTACGACATCCTCCTTGATCCATTGACCCAAACGCTCCTTGAGCTTTGCAGCACTCAGCTTCAGGCCGCACTTGAAGATGTCATAGGCAGAGTTTGCAATTATTGCGGTGGTAATAAAGTCCATTTCGGAGCTCCCTTGAATTTAAAGCGATCTATCTGTTGCCTATCGGGTTGGCCAGACTCTATCACCTGAGCTGACGTTTGGTTGATTTTCTTATTAGCACAGATGCGATAGCTGCTGGGCCTAGCTTTGACAGGTCTCCTATCGAAGCAGCGTTAGCCAGTTCACCCTGGAGCTGTTGCGGCGTGGTGGCCTGCCCCTGTCTTCAGGCTGCTGAAAAAAGACTGGCTTGGAGCGGCAAGTTTATGCGGTGACCACGACAAAGCGAGCCGTCCTCTGGCTGTCGGCTCGCCGTCGCCCGCCGAAGTGGCACTGTAAACAGTGGCTTAGTGGGCGTGCTTTCGCAGCTACCAGCGCCCAGGACGGCCATAGCGCGAACAAGCAGTGCCACTCATTAGCTGGTAGAATGCGCACCGCATTTACTTTTGAGGATTTTCCATGGCTACCAACCGCTCCCGTCGTCTGCGTAAGAAGCTGTGTGTTGACGAGTTTCAGGAATTGGGGTTTGAGCTCAATCTGGAATTCAAGGAAGGCCTTTCGGAAAAAGCTGTCGATGACTTCCTGATTGCGTTCTTTGTAGAGGCCATGGACGCGAACGGCCTGGACTATGTTGGCGGCGAAGAATTCGGCTTGGTCTGCCTGGCGAAGCGTGGCTCGGTAAGTGAGGAGCAACGCGCAACCGTTGAGGCCTGGCTGAAAAACCGTAGCGAACTGACCAAGATCGAGGTCAGCCCCTTGCAGGACGCCTGGTACCCAGAGAAACCGATCAACGTTGCAAAGTGATCGCGCTGAACCGACGTCTCTGCGCACCCGGTTTCTGAATTAAAAAGACCATCCTCCTGGATGGTTTTTTTGTGTCATTGCATCATGGTCGAGCTGAATCCAAACGCGGTTAAGTAGCTCAGTCGAGCCAAGCTTTCTGAAGCGAACGCATCTCACATCCCTTTGTGAACCTTTTCTCGTTCACCGTCTTTGAAGCTTCGCCAGAAGCATCGCTATATAGCATCACCCTCCCCCGCCGTCTCCGACCGGCTCCAGCAATGAAATGGATAACCCAGGCTGTCGCAGAACAGCATCAGAGGCGCGCCGAAACTCATGCTTGGCCTTTTCACTAGCCTCTTGAGCCGAATCGTTTACCACCCTCACCGCTGGCACCTCACACTTCGCCAATTTGCTCATCAATGTGACAAGCAAGACGTGGAGCAAGCTGTAGGGCCAACTGAGGTCAATTGGATGAAGCGAAGTTCTGGGTTTAACGAGTGAAGCAGTGCTGGCTGGAATACCGTGGCACACCCCGGAGGCATGTCGGCAGAAAGCGGCTGTATGCTTGCAGGTAAAGCGAGGGGGGCAATGCGGGAAGGGCAGAGCGTTTTTGACAAGATTCTGATTATTTTTTGCTAATTAGCAAAACTTTGTTCA